>CAZSBB010000018.1:54058-114094 GCA_964605235.1 uncultured Phycisphaeraceae bacterium | reverse complement strand
GGGGGGGGGTGGGGAGGGGGTGGCGGGGGGTGCGGGCGTGGACGTGGGGGGGGGGGGGGGGGGGGGGGATGATCAGGGGGACGCGGGTGGATTCCTCGTGGAACCGGCTCTTGTTGGTGAAGCCATGGCTGCCCTGCAGGTCGCCGTGGTCGCTGGTGAAGACGACCATGGTGTGGTCCGCCATGCCTTGACGTTCGAGTTCCGCCAGCAGTCGGCCGACTTCGTGATCGAGCTGCGTGATCATGGCGTAGTACAGCCGCAGGTATTCCGCCATGTTGCCGCCGTATTTGCGGTGGTTGATGTCGGTTTGCGGGTCCAGGCTGCGCGGGCTGAACGTGCCGATCCACGGCTCGGTGTCGGGCTGATGATTGGCGCGGGTCTTGATCCGGGCATTGGCGTATAGCGCTTCAAACTCCGGCGCCGGCTGCACGGGGTAATGCGGGTTCTGGTACGACACCATCAGCGCCAGCGGTTTATCCGCGTGTTGTCGTCGCGCCTGCTGCAGACGGGCCAGCGCCAGGTCGGTGGTGACGGTGGTGCGATGCCCGGTGAACTCGTGCAACTGCTCCGCTTCGTCAAAGAAGTGCAGGCCGTCGATGTAGGAGTTGTAGCACTGGTAGCCGATGAAATCGGTGAAGCCGTAGCGCAGCTCCGGCGGGACCGACCGATTGCCGTTGCCGCCGATGTGCCACTTGCCCACATAGCTGGTGTGATAGCCCGCCTGGTTCAAACCCTGCGCCAGATGGCACTCGCCCGGCGGCAGGGGGCGGTGGTTGTCGATGCAGCCGGTCTGCGTGCTGTAGCGCCCGGACATGAGCATGGCGCGGTAGGGCGTGCAGATCGGAGCGCAACTGTACGCCTGGCGAAACAACGTGCCCCGGCGCGCCAGCGCGTCCAGGTGCGGCGTGCGGATGTCGGTATTGCCCATGCAGCCCAGAGCGAAACCATGCATCTGGTCGGCAAACACGAACAGGATGTGCGGCGGTGGCGTACGGGACATGCTGAATCTCCTGACGAGACGGCGTGACTATATGTTGCCGACCGCCTGCTCCAGATCAACCCACGTGCCTTCGGTCGCCACCGGCGCGCCGGGCAGCCGCTGCTCCCGCAGGCGGCGCACCAGCGTGCGCATCGGCTCATGCAGGGGCGCGGTGAAGACAGGGCGCTCTTTCGTGGCCGGGTGCTCGAAACTCAGCAGCGTGGCGTGCAGCGCGGGATGGGCGATCAGCAGGTCCGGGCGCGCATGGGCAGCCGCCTCGGCGCGCAGGCCTTCGTCCTTGTTGCGGGCGTAGTTGAGAAACCGCCGACTGCCCGCCGCGATGGGCGGATTGCTCAGCTCCGCATCGCCGATGGCTTCCCCGCCATAGAGCAGATCGCCGGCGATGGGATAACCCAGCCAGCTCAGGTGCACGCGAATCTGATGCGTGCGCCCGGTCTTGAGTTCCAGCTCGACCAGGCTGTACCCGCGGTATTGCTCGCGCACGCGGTAGAGGGTCAGGGCGTGTTTGCTCAGGTGGTCCTGCCGCACGCAGCACGCTTCGTGAATGGTGGGGTGTCGGCCGATGGGTTGCTCGATCGCGCCGCCGGGTTCCTCGAAGTTGCCATGCACCACGGCAAGGTACGCCTTGAGCGTGGTGCGGTACTCGAACTGGCGCGCGATCGCCCAGTGGGTTTCATCGCGCTTGGCGATCACGAGCACGCCGGTGGTGTTTTTGTCGAGCCGATGAATGATGCCCGGGCGGAACTCGGCAGCGCCGACGCTGCTTAAGCCGATGACATCGCCGCGGTCGTGGGGCCGGAACCCGCGTGTCTGGCGCGGGCGGGCTTCGAGCCCCTTGGCGCGCTGCTGCTGTTCAAAGCGGTACGCCAGGGCGTTGACGAGTGTGCCGCTGGTGTGGCTGCGCGCGGGATGCACGATGATGCCCGCCTGCTTGTTGATGACGATCAGGTCGTCATCCTCGTACAGCACATCGAGCGGGATCGGCTCGGGCGCGATGCACTTGGTGGCGATCGGCGGCAGGCGAATTTCCAGTTGATCCGCCAATCGCAGCAACGTGGAGCTTTTGGGCGTTCTGCCATTGAGCGTGACATGACCCAGCTCGATGAGCTTCTGCACCTTGGCGCGGCTGATGCCCTTGAGCCGGGCTTGCAGATACACGTCCAGACGCTTTTTCAGGTCACGCTTGAGCTCGAAGCGCAGCGTCTGCACCGCCGGCTCAACATCGCCATCATCGTCGGCGGAAGCAACGCTGCCGTCGGCGTCGAGGGCTGCAATCGGGTCCGCAGCGGCGGCGGGCGCAGCAACCAACTCGGCATCGGGATCATCGATCTCAATGCCCGGCGGGGTCACGTTCGCCTGGCGCGTGCTGTTGTCGTCGGAAGGGTGACGTACCAAGGTGGACTGCTCTCGATGGGCCGGCAAGACACGGTTCAACGAGCCCCGCGCGTCAGCAAGGGGTTGCGGCGCAGCAGTTGATGGATGCCTCGCACCGGGCACACCACCCCTCCCTCACGGTCGGGGCTCGTTCCCGAGAAGAATACCAGCGTCAGAATCGCAGCGCGGCATTACTCCGCAGCCGGGACGGTGCGCTCGGGCAGCTTGGGTTCGGGCGTGCTGGAGCTGTCTGCTCCCGTGCCGGGGCTGGCAGGGGCGGGGACCGGCGCGGACAAATCGAGTTGGGGCACATTGATGGCGGGCAGGGCGGGCTGCGGGGCCGGCGCTTCGCTGGCGTAGCGCACCGGATGGCGCAGCCGGGGCAGCATTTCCAGCCGACCTTCCGCCTGTGCCGCCAGCACGGCATACTTGCCCCGGGCGGCATCGCGCACCGCGGTGAACGCGTCCCGCGCGGCATCCCAGTTCTGCTGGGCTTCGGCGACCGCGCCCAGGCCGAGCTGCGCGTTGAGCCGCACCACTTCATGCACCGCCGGGTTGTTGGCGACCTGGCTGTACATCTCGCCCGCCTGGGTCAGCAGTTGAGCGGTGGGCACCACCTCGGCGGGCGCCACGCTGACGCTGCTGCCGGTGGGCGAGGGCGTCGCCGCATCCGTCGCGCCGGCGGCGGCGTCCGTGGGGGTGTCGGTTTTCGCGGCGGCGGGGGCCGGCGTCGCGGGTGTTTCCTCGCGCGGCTTGGCGGCCTGCGCCAGCAGCATGTCCCCGGCGCGGAGATACAGCAGGCTGCGCACCGGCTCGTCGTATTTGGGGGCGGTGGTGCGGGCGACCTCGGGGCTGGTGGTGTTCGCCAGGTCCATCCACGCCGACTCATGCCGATCCTGGGCGCGGATGCGCTGCACGCGCACGACGGTGACCGCCAGCGCGGTGACGAGGATCACCAGCAGCGTTTTGTTGCCGTAGCGCTGCCACCAGGCGCCGAAGCTTTCCTTGAAGGCCTGCCAGTCGTCGCGGTGGTCGAACTCTTGATACTGCTGCGGATCCATGGGACCTCAGGCAAGGGTAAGCAAAGGGGAAGGGAAGGCGGATGTGCGAACTGGGGATCAGCCCACGCCGCCGAGGTAGACATTGGGATTGCGATCGATCGTCGGCTGCGCCGGCGGGAAGGCGCGTTGTTCGCGGGCGCCGATGTTGACGGTGATGGTCACCACCAGGCCTTTCTTGCGGGTGGCGACGCGCAGCGCCTCGGGGCCTTTGGTGTAGTACAGCACGTACTCGTCGCTCTCATTGCCTTCGTTGGTGAAGGTCCAGCCGGAGAGCGGCAGGCTGCGGCGGTACAAGTCCACCACGTCCTGCACCTTGGCGCGGCCCTGATAGACATGCTTGACCACGCGCACGTTGCCCTGCACCTCGGCGCGGCTTTGTTCCACCAGCGGCGAGAAACCAATCGGCACCGGCACGTCGGCAATCGGCGAGTCCGGCCGCGAAACCACGCCCGGCGCGCCGCCGTTGCTCGACAGATATTGCCAGTCTTCGGAGAACGGCACCGACCCGCTGCACCCCGCCAGGAGAGCAAACGTCGTCATGCACAGCAGTAATGAAGCGTTCTTGCGCACAGTCGGGTCTCCGTCGGAACCTGAAAAGTTTAGTCCGCTCCGCGCCAAGTCGCAAACCCTGCCGACACGCCATCGCCCCCGCCGCCGGTGCAACCGCAACCGCAGCGTCCGCTTGCACCCACCCCGCACGCGGCGCCGCCCGCGCGGGTTCGCCGCCGGCGCTCAGCCCGTCCGCCATTCGGCAGCGCCGCCCGCGGGGGCGCCGGCGGCACGGGCGGGGCACTCAACCGCTGAACGCGGCGAAGTGCTTTTCCTGGATCGGCATGATGATCTTGAGGATGTCCGTCAGCACGTGCGCCGGCGAAGCCACCGCTTCCACGTCGGAAATCAACGAACTGGGATAATGGTCCAGCACCGGACGAGTCTCGGCTTCATACACCGCCCAACGCTTGCGGATCACCTTCTCATCCGCGTCGTCATGACGGTTTTCCTTCAGTGCCCGCCGCCGCAGCCGGTTGAACATCTTTTCCTCGTCGTGACAGACCAGATGCACCACCCGCAGCACTTCAACATGGCTGTCCATCAGGTTGGCTTGCTCGACGGTGCGGGGAATGCCGTCGAGAATCAGCAGGTCGGAGCGGGGCTTGAACTCGTTGGTGCCGGCGCGGGCGGTGATGGCGTCGCGCCAGATGCGCACGGTCACGTCATCGGGCACCAACTGGCCTTTGGAGCTGTACTGGTAGAAGACCTGGCCGACTTCGCTGTGGATGTCGATGGTGCGGAAGACATCGCCGCAGGCACAATGGAAGAAGCCCGGGACGCGGCCCAGGATTTTGCCTTGCGTGCCTTTGCCGGAGCCGGGGGCGCCAAAGAGCAGAACGGTTTTGTAACGGGCCTGGGACATATGCGCAAACACCTCGTAGTGAATGACGGGTCAGCACCATAGCCGACCCCCCGCGACAGCCGCGCGGGTGGGGTTGATCACCAAGTCACCACGACGCTCAGGCGGAGCGCGCCGCTTGCCGTTCGTCCTCGAGCGCTTCCGGGTCCCGCCGCGCCACCGCCCCCAGCCCGCCGCCCGCCGTGGGGCTGGCCGCCAGGGAGGTATTGACGCTGGAGCGGACCCAGTCCAGACTGCCCGAGTACCATTCATAAGCGAAGCCGATGATCACCACCGCCAGGAAGGGAATCCCCGCCAGCAGCGCCGGCCCGGGCATCTCGCGGTACACGACCGCCCAGGGGTAGATCAGCGCGACTTCCACATCAAAGATCAGATAAAACAACGCCACGATGTAGAACCGCAGGTCAAACTGCACCCAGCTGGACCCGATCGTCGGCTCACCGCATTCATAGATGGCAGCCTTCTCGCGCTGGGGGAGCTTGGGACGCAGCAGGGCGCCGATGGTCAGATTGACCATGACAAAAGCGATGCCGAAGCCCAGAAACAGCGAGATGGAGAGCAGTTGTTCCACACGCGACCTTTCGTGCCAATCAGGAGGCAGGATGTTAGCCGGTGCGCGTCCGAATGCCAAGCCGGGGCGGGGTTTGGGCGGAGCGAACGCAGATGCCCCGATGCCCGACGAGCCGCATCTCCCCCAACGAGCCGGAAGCGTCACTAACGGCGCCGGGCTGCCGCCCACCCACACCTGCCGATCCACCAACCACCCTGCGAACTAGTCAGTTGACCCGCCCGGCAGACAACGCAGAGACGGCAGCACACACCGGCGGACGGTCTCCCAGGGCGGTATCCCCATCGAGATCTCGTCGCGCTGCTTGATTTTTCACCACCAAGACACCAAGTTACCAAGCCACCAGGAAACCCCCGCAATCGCTTGGTGTCTTGGTGACTTGGTGGTTCACCATGCCCCACGCAAACGCCCGGCCAGAGCAATGGCGCAGGCTGTCCCATGGGACTGCGGGGATACAGGTATCAGGATGAATGAATCATCAACCTGCCGCCGTTGGCTGGTCCTCAGTGCCGCCATGTCGCCGGATGTCACTGACATTGCCCCCGCACAATCCACAAGCTCTTGGATGACAGTGGGTTGCGGATGTCACCATCGATGTCATGTGACATGGGAAAAACTCGAAAATATATCGCAAGATATTTTATTAAAACGACTTACATCGATATTCTCTGCTTTGCGCCAAACAGGGTATTTTCAGGTTAACGACACGTCCATTCGCCCTGTGCTGAGGAAGTGCGATAGAGCCTGCTTTGGCATGGGGTTAGGAGGCAGATCGACGCCATTTCGCTGCCGCAGGGTGACATGCTGCGCGCTGCCGACGGCGACCTGTGCCGCGCTGCCAAGCGAGGTGGCGGTTCCCTCGCGCAGACGCCGGGGTGGGAAGGAAAAATGTTGACACGCCCAGCGGGCCACGGTGAGATGGCAGCACTCTCCGGCGGGCGGTCTGCCGGGGGGTATCCCATTTTTTGAGCTTGTCGCGCTGCTTGATTTTTCACCACCAAGGCACCAAGACACCAAGGAAACCCAGTAATTTCTTGGTGTCTTGGTGACTTGGTGGTTCACCATCCCCCGCGCGAACGCCCAGCCAGAATAGCAGGGCGGGCAGAACCGCAGGTGGGGGGATAGGTGTGAGGGCGAAGATTTCGGGAGATTGGATGAGGGTGGGATGAATCAGCGATGAAAAGGGGCCAGGTATCATAGTAACGAAACCTGACCCCTTATCCGGGTTGGAACTCTACCCATGAGGATTACGGAAGGACCCAAATAAGCATGGCCGACCCATGGAAACGGCGGTATGATGCCGTGTATGGCCTGGAAAAGCAGTATTCTGTAGAAAATGAAGTTGGGCCCCACCAGCCATGCGCTCTTGCGGTTGCTCTCTATCTATTCGTTTCCATCCTTCAAAGAGGCACATCTCATGAATAAGGGTGATCTTTACGTCACGCCGAACAACCAGCATCGCATCATCATTGGCAACACGCCGCAAGGCGACGTCGCGTTCGCAACCCGTGGTGGGAACACCTCCCAAGATTACAACCATTGCCAAATTCAACCTCCTGCGATATTCGCAGCCCAGGGCACATTTTCCGGGGCGGTCGCCCTTGCAGAGCTTGCGCGCGTTGAAGCGTTATTTGCAAACTACATCGATGCAAATGGCATCCGCTAGAAAAGCATAATAAAAGCATAAGGTGTCAGGATGATTTGATATACAACCTGACACCTTATTCTGGCCTGGTGGTTCACCATCCCCCGCGCAAACGCCCAGCCAGAATAGCGGAGCGGGCTGAACCGCAGGTGGGGGCATAGGTGAGAGGGAAAATATGTCGGGAGATTGGACGCGGGTGGGATGAATCAATGATCAACCTGACACCTTTGATCATCCTTTTGATGATGTTCATCAATAACTGACCCGTCCAAGTTGAATACTTACAGCTTTTGGTACCGGTGTTACCGGCAGGTGGATATTAGGATCTATATCAAAGTATGATGATACTCGCATGTGACCTAGCCCAAGTCCCCAAAGGAATAATTCAAAACCAAAGCGTGTTGGCCAGAAATAGCGAAATGGAACGCCTGGGAACGGGCGACTGTCCCTGTTTATGATTTGATTTCCACCCTTGGAAAGATTGCTTGACTCGAGGCCCAGAAAAGAATGGTGGGAAATGTCCTCGTGCGATTCTTCACCAGAATAGTCCATCGACATGACGTACTCGTGTTCTGGGATAAGAACAGTGATCCCGTCATTTAAGTACCAAAAACTGGTATCTTGGTTGAATTTTGATCCATACTGAACAATAGAAGAATAAATCATATAGTGGGTTCGAATCTGATAAGAGGACAATTCAGATATCAAATTTAAGTAATATATACCTCGGTCGTCACGAGGTGTTCCGCTTTTTGTCGATGCCAGTACCCCACCGAGGTATTCTGCCATTATTACATCTTCACAGAATTGGCCTTCGGATATCACATGTTTCAACACGCGTGGATTAACGGCTCTTGGCATATTTGCTCTTGGGCCCAGTTTCTGGAGCGCTCTTCTGAATACGTTATCGAGATTGATATTGCAGCGCTCAGCAATGTTTTTTAACTCGCCGCCGATATAGTCGGCTGTTGGGCCAAGTAGTTTGTTCAGGAGTTCTTTCGACCCCAGGATCACAAGCCCGGCGCCAGCTATAGCGTTTGGTTCAATCATGTTATTTGCATTTCAATAAAGCAAATGGGATTAATTTATAAGTATCTATAATAGATCAATAGTTATAAATAGTTATTTTATCATGGCGGGGCAGAAATGGCGGTATATTTTGGCTTTTATTCCTTGTCTGGCTTGTGGATGAAGACGGAGTCCTTGTTGCGGCTAAAGCGGACAGATGGGAGTATAGCCCTCACCCCCGCAGCCACCCCAGATCAAATCGCGCCAGCATCATCCGTTGGTAGCCCACTTCAATCCCATACTCATACAGACAGAGGATCGAGCCGTCGGCCGTCTGGGCGAGGTCGCTGTAGGCTGAATGACCATAATGCAGCACGCGCGCCGCACACCACGTGCGGCAGCCATCCGTGCTCAGCCGCACCGTCATGCGCGCCCGGCCATGCGGCACGCCGCTGTCGGGATGGGCGAACAGGACCGCGTCCGCCGCGGGCATCTCCGGCATGGTGATTCCCAATGAACTCGCCTGGCAGGTGGGATCGAACAGATTCGAATCCCGGCGGGGAGCGCCAAAGCTAAGCCCGGCGTCAGTGCTGAAAGCAACCACCCGGCGGTAGTCATCGCGGCCTTTACATCGGCAGTGATAGAACAGCGACCCGTCGCGCAGCTCGACGAGCATGCCTTCGTTGGTATCGTCGTCCACCCGGCCGCCCACCCGCCACGACAGGCCGGCGTCATCGCTGTAGAGCACGTGCGCGGTATAGGAGTCCACGCCCATGCGGTAGTGGTGAGGGTTGCAATGGTTGGCGGGGGCGAGGAGTCGGCCGGTGCGCAGTTGAATCCCGTGGCCGGGGCCGGTGGCGTACCAGGTCCAGCGCGGGTCCTTGACCTGAGCGGTGATTTCCTGCGGCTCCGACCAGGTGACGCCATCATCGCGGCTGACGGTCGCCCACGCGGTGCGCTGCGCGTGTCCCGCCATGATCAAATCCTGTTTGGCGGTCGCGTGGTTCTTGCAGAACAGCAGCCAGATGGCGCCGGTGTGGTGGTCGACGATGGGGCACGGGTTGCCGCAGGTCATGTCCGGGTCCGTCACCAGCACGCGCGTCGGCTCCCAGGTTCGCCCCTGATCCACGCTGCGACGCCACAGCAGGTCGATCTGCCCGGCATCATGCATGCTATGCCGGCGTCCTTCGCAGAACGCCAGCACCGTGCCGGCCGAGGTGACCGCCAGCGCGGGGATGCGATACGTGTGGCAGAGTTCGTCGCCGCTGACCCACAGCGGTGTCTGGATGCAGTTGTTTGACATGCGGATAGTCGCCGGGGGATCTCGTGTGTTGGAATTACTTTAGCTTGGCGCAGCCGCCGATGGGCGGTCGCGCGCTTGCGTGCATCACCGCACACCAGCCCGGCAAGCGCAGGTACAGCATTCAACGAGCCCCGCGCGTGAGCGAGGGGTTGCGGCGCAGCCGCAGGGCCTGACGCTGAGGCAGCAACCGCTTGCTGACGCGCGCGGCTCGTCCAGCACACCGGTACATGCGCATGCCCCGGCACACCAGCCCCCGCAGTTGTCGCCTCTCCCTGGATCGGCGATAATCGCCTGTTTGGGTCCGAACACCGGCAACCTTTCGCCCGCGGAGGCAGCATGACCACGACCGCTCCCTGGATCACCTATCGCCCCGAACTGAAGGTGCTCGACTGCACCATCCGCGACGGCGGCCTGATGAACGACAGCAACTTCACCGATGACGTCGTGCGGGCGGTCTATCAGGCCTGCGTCGAAGCCGGCGTCGACTACATGGAGATCGGCTACAAGAACTCGCCGCGCCTGTTCCCCACCGACAAGTTCGGCCCGTGGCGGCATTGCCACGAGGAAGACATCCGCCGCATCGTCGGCGACCACGACGCCAAGACCACCGGCCTGAAGCTCGTCTGCATGGCGGATGCCGGCAAGAGCGACTGGAAAACCCAGATTCAGCCCAGGAGCGAAAGCGTCCTGGACATGATCCGCGTGGCGTTCTACGTCCATCAGGTTCCCGAAGCGGTGGACATGATCCATCACGCCCACGCCATGGGCTATGAGGTGTGCGCCAACCTGATGGCGGTTTCCAGCGCTCAGGAAGCCGAGATCGACACCGCGCTGCAAGCCATCGCCGGCACCCCCGCCGGCACCATGGTGATCGTCGACAGCTTCGGCAATCTCTACCGCGAGCAGGTGGACCTGCTCTACAACAAGTATGCCGGCGCGATGAAAGGCACCGGCAAGGACATCGGCATCCACGCCCACAACAACCTGGAGCTGGCGTTCGCCAACACCATTGAAGCGATCATTCTCGGCTGCAACCGGGTGGACGCGACCATCTTCGGCTTAGGCCGGGGCGCGGGGAATTGCCGAATGGAACTGTTGCTGGGTTTCCTGCGCAATCCCAAGTTCAAGCTGCGTCCGATCCTGAAGGTGATTCAGGAACACATTCTCCCCCTGCGGCAGCAGATGGAATGGGGCCCGTTGATTCCCTACAACCTGACGGGCCAGATGAATCGCCATCCGTCGGGGGCGATGAAGTGGCGTGCCGGCGCTGACAAGGACAACTTTGTGGGGTTCTACGACCAGCTCATTTCGGATGTGTGAGCCGTCATGGTGAACCCGTGGGCGCATGTTGGATCATGAGCACATCCGTGCGGTCCAGCAGCAGGGAGAGTTGTGGCGCGCCCGGGGTGTGGTCCAGCGTCAGCGGGCCGCGTCGTAAGGAAGTGACTTGCCCGAAGTCCGGGCGCCAGCGCAGGGTCACCTTGACATCCTGGGGGACGCCGGCGCCGGTGTAGTCGATCAGGAACACCAGGTCGGTGTGGGCATGCCGATAGAGATGGGCTTCCACGCCGGGCGTATCGACCGCCACCGGACGCGTGGCGGGGTCATCGGGAGCGAAGGCGGTGATCTCCCGGCGCACCGCCGCCGGCCAGCCGGACTGGATGCGTCCCTTGCCGCGTTCACGGTTGAATTGTTCGCGCACCGGCGCGGCATAGCGTTCGCCCGGTCGGCCTTGCGCCAGGTGATGCCGGGCGCCCGACGCTGCCAGCGCGTCGCGCAGGATCAGGCAAGGCTCGTTGAACTCATCGCGCGTGGCGGCTTCGCCGGACAACCATACTGCTCCCCCCGCGCGGACCCACTGCGCCAGGGCGGTCTGCGCAGCGCGGCGCACAGAGGTGTCCGTGATGTAAACCATCCGGTAGCGCTGCAGCGCGGCATCCTCCTCGACCTGCGTTTCGGTGATGATTTCCCAGGGCTTCTGTTCATGCAGCAGGGCGAACCCCACCAGCAGATTCTCCGCTTGTGAGCGTCCCCAGAGCGCGTCGGCTTTGGCGTACAGCAGGGCGATGGCGGGCGGGTGCGGCTGGGCTTCAACCAGCAGGTGCTCCAGGGCAGCGACATCGCGGGTGAAGGTGGCGATGTCGCGCACTGCGGCGGGGCTGTGCGACCAGGAATACGGCAGGTAGTTGGCGTACGCCGGCCCGTAACGCCAGAAGCTGATCCGCCGGGCGCCGTGCGCCAGGGCGGAGTACGCCTTCTCCAGCGTATGGCCCATGACGATGACGAAACAGCCGTGCGGCAGGTCATGGGGCCGGGCGGCGGCGCGCATGAGCTGGGTGTAGTAGCCGACCGATTCGATGCCATGGTGCCGCCAGCCGTAGGTGTTCAACCAGTCTTCGTTCCACAGCATGGTGACGCTGCGGCGGCGGCCCAGTTCAAACCAGTCGGCGGTTTCGGGCAACAGCACGCGGCGGATGCCGGCGCGGAAATTGACGCTGGTGCGCACCTGGGGCAGATGCGTCTGCACCACCTCCGTGGCGGTGCGGAAGATGTCCGCAGTGCGGCGGGCGGCAAAACAGCGGGTGTAATACTGCAGCCGTCGGCTGGTCAACGCCTGGGGGTCCAGCGTCGGCGCGGCGTCGGCGGCGCTGGGCGCCGGGGCGGCTTCAAGCTGAATGTCCGGGGCGGGCGTGCGCTCGGGGGCGGTCAAATCCGCGGCTTCGGGCACATCCGGAGCGTCCTCCGGCAGCGGCGGCAAAGCGGCAGAACCACCGCGCCAGGGTTGCACCTGCTCCCAGTCCGCAGCGCCCACCTGCTCCGGCGTGACGCCCAGTTCCTGCAGGTACTGCCGAAAGGCGGGCGCGTCCCGGGCGGTGACGGCGAAGTTGGGCGGCTCGTCCATCAGCTCCACCAGGGCGAGATGGCGGGCGGCGTCGGCGGCGTGCAAGGACTGGGCAAGCCGGGCGTATTTGGCGTCCAGCCGTTGGCGCAGCGCATCGCCTTCGTAGGGCGAGATCAGGTCTTCGTCACTGAGCCGGGCATAGAAGCGGTCGGCGAAGTTTCGGCCGGCGAAGTCGGGTTGGCGCACGGCATCGAAAGCCGCCTGCAGCGCCGAGTCCAGCGCCCGGGGCGCGGCACTGATGCCGATGCGGCGCAACAACTGCATTTCCTGTTCCAGTTCAGCGCGATTGAGCAAATCATCGAGCGCGGAAATGTTCGCCGCCACGGGGATGCGGATGGGCAGCGGGCCGTCGCTGGGGTAAGCGGCATTGACCCACGCCAACCGCTGGGCGATGTTGTCGCTGACCGTTTGAATGCGTTGGGTGAAGCGTTCGGGGGGCACACCATTTTCCGGCAGCAGCAGGGTCGCCACGCCGCGGTCACAGGTCATTTCGCCGGTCCAGATCACCCGGGGCAGTGTGGGCGCGGGTTCTTCGAGGCTAAAGTCCTCGGCGGGCCCATCGAGCAGCGCGCTTGTCGGGTTTCGGCCGGCGCGGGGCGGCGGGGTCGGCGCGGGCAAGCCGATCTCCAGGCGCAGGCGCACGGGCGAGCCTTTGGCTGCGTCATCATCGACGCGCAGGCTGACGGTCGCCTGTCCATGGCCGAACAGGTAACGCCGCAGATCCAGCCACGTGCCAGCCTTCACCTGGGGAATCTGGCTGAAATACTGATGCCGAACCGGATCGCGGTGGTTGGTGTCGCGATGGGTGCGGATGATCTGCAGCGCCAGCGGGACGGGCTTGGGCGTCAGCGCCGTGGCGCGCAGCATGACGCCATAGGGTGCGGCGGTGCTGAGGGTCACCTCGTCGATTTCGACAAAGCCGTCGCCCCCGGCATTCAGTTCGATGCTGAGCTGGACATCCGCGCTGCCGGGCAGGAACGGCGGCGTGGTCAGCATGGCGATGAGCGTGTCCCAACCCTCGCCCACGCGCAGCACGGCATCGCGGTAATCCGCCCCGCAGCGAATCCGCAGCCGCAGCCAGGCGCTTTCGTCTGACAGCCGCGCCTTGACCCGGACAAGGCATTGCCGGCCCTGATGCTCGACGCCGCCGCGCTCCACCTTCACCTGACGCTGCAGACTCGCCCCCGGCGTCAGGCGCACGATTCCATCGGCGGGCACAGGGGTGATGGCGCCGGTGGCGACCCAGTGCGCCACGCCCGCCTGGAAATCGCCGTTGGGCAGCGACGCCGCGCGTTCGTCGAACTCGCCGGCCGCCTCCAGCGGCAGCGTTCCCAGCACCAGCACCAACAGCAACCCGGTGGCCAGCAGTCCAGACTTGCGTTGCATACGCGCGCTCCAGCCAGGGTGGGGGAGAGTGCTCAGCGGCGAAAACCGGCGGCGCGGCAATTTTCAGCGCGCCGCGCACGCCACTTTCCCTCAGAATACGTCAGCCCCGCGGCGGGGTGTGCCGCCGCGGCGGAAAATCTCCATCCCCTCGGGAAGCAATCGCTCATGCGCCATCATCCCTATGTCGAAACCTTTGACCACGGCCCGGGCGGGTGGATCGGCTGGAACTGGAAAACCGCCACCGGCGCTGCCGCCATCGAAGTGCGCGACGGCTGCGCCATCTCCTACAGCCCCTGGTGGATCGACTACAACCACGCCCCGCCCGGCGCCGGCTATCTGCACATCCTCTTCGCCCTGCACTTGTGTCCCGGACCGGGCCTCACGCCCCAGGTCCAGCAGGTCGGCGGCGCCAACCCTTACGTCGACGGTGGCTTTCCCATCGACCTGACCAACGCCTGCGTGACCGTCCGCCTGCGCGGCGATCTGCAACCACGCGGCGCCCAACTCCTGCTGCTGGCGCAGGGCAATGTGTCCGACGACCCCGCCCATCCCAACTGGGTCAATCAGGTGCTCACTGCCCAGCCGTTGCATGTCGCCGAGCAGTGGTCGCAGCAGAGCATCACGCTCGTTCCCGATCAACGCCAGTGGACCAATCTGGGTTCCCGGCATGATCGCCGAGGGTTCTATGGCGCCGGCTCGATCGACCAACTGCTGCGCCGGGTCAACGGCGACATCATCTTCGTGCTCTTTCCCCTGGACGTGCGCCCGGCGGCTCCGCTGACGGGCGACCCCCATCAACAGCGCGCTGGCGAAGATTACCCGGTGCTCGCCGAGCATCTGCCCCAGGGGCGGGTGGAACTCGACACCGTGAGCATCGCCTACCCCGACTGAGCGCCTGGGCGCGCGGGTCCGAGGACCAACCGAGCGGTGCGGCGCGTGGGCGCTTCAGCTCAGGGTTCTGCGGCCGGCGCGGGCTGCGCCGGCGCGGCGGGCGATCCCGGCGTTTCGTTGGGCGACCAGAAGAATCCGCGCCGGAACAACCCGCCGACGTCGGCTTCGTTCCAGACCCGGATGGCGATCGTGTTGACCTGGCCGGGGCGAATCAGGTGGGTGACTTCCAGATCGATTTCCTGATTGCGTCCCCACCAGAGCTTGAAGGGCTTGTGCCCGGCATACTGGCCGTTGATCCAGACCCAGGCTTCGTTGATCGCGCCGCCGCACCACAACCGCACCGGCCGCGTCGCCGCCGCGGCGGGCAGGTTCACCTCGCCGCGGTACCAGGCGTGGCCGTTGTAGTCGTGCCCCTGCGGATCTTCCAGCGGCTCCTGCTGATCCCACAACTCGTAAGTGTTGCGGGTCTGCCAGTCGCCATCGGGGTGGTCGGGAGCGTACCACTCCATGAGGACGCCCTGGTTGTGCGGATCGCGGGCGAAGCGCATCTCCAGCGGCAACGGCGCGAGCATGGCGCCCTGCCTGCCGTCGGTCATGGCGGTCAGTTCCTGAAATTTGGCCAGGCGGCCGCCGATCATTTCCGGATGGTTGTCGCGGCGGGGATGGATGCTGATGAAGAACGAGTCGATGTCGATCAGCTTCCGCCGGGCTTCGAACATGGCTTGGGCGGCTTCGGCGGCGTCGGCGTAGCGCAGCTCGCGTTCGGCTTCGAGCATCCGGGCGCAGGCGTCCAGATGCTCGACGATCAGCAGGAAGGCGCCCAGCCGTTGCCGCTGCGTGTCGTCCATGGCGGCGGCGCGGGCACGCTGCACATGCACGTCCAGTCGCCGCAGCAGGGCGGGACGAATGAGGTGGCTCAGCAGCCAGTCTTCATGAATCTGCGTGTGCTCCGCGCCCAGAACCTGCTCGTACTCATCCCACCAGGCTTGCACATGCGGCCCGGCGTCGGCGCCGAAAAAGGTGTGATAGAAGTCGCGTTTGATGGCTTCCACGTCGGCGTGGGCGTCCCACAGCAGCCGGGCGGTCACGTAGTAGCTGATCCAGGTCTGCATGAAGACCTTCCGCCCTTCGCGCACCATGCCGCGCACGCCCAGCGCTTTGTAGATCGGCACGTTCACCGCCATGTTGGCGACGTCGCGTTCGGGAATGTACAGACCCATCAACATGCCCGGCATGTAGTCGCGCACGACCACATGCGGCGTCAACCGCAGCCACTGCTGCAGCAGCGAGCGCATCTGCTGCCGGCGCCACAGCGGGCTGTCCAGCGGGTGCAGCACGTCGCAACTGATGGTGGCGTGCTTGACCGCGATGTTGCGGGGGAAATCGGCGATGCCCTGGGGCGGAACCTCGCGGTTGGAGTACGCCATGGTGGCGATGAACTTGTCCGGGAACGCCCGCGCCAGTTGCGCGGCGAACCCGAAGAACTCCTCGCTGGTCATGCGCTCCTGTACGTAAGCCGGGTAGTAGAAGTTCTGGTTCAATTTCACGCAGTCGGGGCAGTAGCAGAAGGGCGCGCCATCGGGGGGACTGATGCCCACGCCCAAGTCGCTGACATTGCGCAGCGTGCGTTGGCCGGCGAGCGCGGCACGGATGTTGCGAATGCTCTGTTCGAGGACCTGAGGATTGGACAGGCAGAGCATCGTGCTGCGGATCTGCACGGCGCCGGTGGTGCGCTGGGTGGGGAGCCGGCGGGTGCCGTCGGTGCGCTGGGCGTAGAACTCGGGATGGTCCGCGGCGAACTCGTCGGGCGGCAGGAGCATCGCCAGGAAACCGTCGCCCGCCACGGGGTAGAGCGTGTCGCCCCCCAAGCCCACCTGCGCACACCATTGGGCATACTCGGCGGCCTCCGACTTGGAGACCGGCACCCAGCCCGACAGCCACACCTGCCGCACGGAAAAGTCGGGACGAGACGTGACATCCAGCGGCGCGACCGCAATGGTCGCCTGCTGCGGCACGACCTCGCCCCAGCGGCCGGGAAAGTAGAAACGGCAGCCCAGACGCTCCAGCAGCGCGTAGGCGGCGTAAAGCGTTCCCTGGTACGGCCCGTCGTTGTTGCCGGCGACAATTAACGCGCCCGCGCGCGTCAGCAGGCGATAGCCTTCCTCATTGCCGTAGTCGTCGCGCACAGTCGTGTCGTACCCGTGCGGGATCTGCACTTCCATCTGCTGCGCCGCACGGGTATGGCCGACCAACACCCGCGCCCAGCCCGCTTCAACCGGAGCAGCGCCCTCCGCCGGCTCGGGCACGATCGGCAGCACTGCTCCGCTCATCCGCTCCAGGTAGCGCTGGAGCGCCTCGGCGGCGGCTTGCGCCTTGGGCTGGTCCGCCTCCACCACCAGCACCGCCCGTGGCTGACCCTGCTCGACCAGCACCAGCGGCGGCGAACCCGCGGCCGATCCATATGCCGTTCCCAACACCGCCAGCACCAGCCCATAGATCGTCGTTCGGACCATCGGATTGCCTTGCTCCAGCAGGACCCGCAGTGATCAGTCAAGCCAACCGCTGCTGCAGGGGAAATGCCCCGCCGCCTCCCCGTGTTCGTCGGTGTGAGCTGGGGAGCAGCGCCGGGAGCCACGAAAGGTGCGGGCAGGGGCGTGGGGATTTCCCGTGGCGCGGTCAGCGCCGGCATCACCAGTACATGTTGCTGCCCATGCGCAACTGGACGTCGTCGGCGCCGCGCCACTGGCCGTGCCCGTCGACGTAGACCACGTTCTCACCTTTGAGTTCCGCATGGTTGCTGCGATAGGTGTCGTTGGGCAGGTAGGACGGGTACAGGCCGTTGACGAAGAAGTTGTTGGGATCCCAGGGGTCCAGGGCGACGGGCTGTTTGCTGGGGGGGTCGACCCAGAACGTGCGTGTGTTGCTGCCGTAGGTCGTGGTCACCTCGGTTCCGCCCATGGTCAGGCGTGGCATGGGGGTGCGGATGGCGCTGGTGGCGGCCGAAGCCCGCGAAGTCGCCACGCCGCCGGTCAGCACCCAGCCGAAGAAGTAGGGGGTCGCATGGGTGATGCGTCGGCCGATGCCCGAGGCGTACTTGTAGGTGCTCAGGTAGGAGTTGGGCTGCTTGAGCGTGTAGTGGGCGTAGACGGTGTTCTCCAGCAGGGCAAGGTCGGTATTGGGGCAGACGATCACGGCTTTGGTCCGGAGGTACTCGCGCGCCCAGCCGCCCTGCCCCGCCATGCCGAACCCGGCGGAAGTGAGATTCCACAAGGCGTTGGGCTGATCCGAATAGATCGGCGGCAGCCATTCCTCGAAGTCCCCGGCATACGCGGTGAAACCCAGATGAATCTGGCGCTGCTGGGCGGCACATTGGATCGCCCGGGCCCGCGCCCGCGCCGACGCCAGCGCCGGCAGCATGATCGCCACCAGCAGCGTGATGATGGAGATGACAACCAGCAGCTCGATGAGCGTGAAACCTCGGACTGGCGCCCTGAACCGCAAGCGGAATTGATTCGCATCCACGGCACTGCTCCACAAACCTGGCTTTGAGGTTCCTGTAATATAACGTTTCAAGCCTATAAATATCACAAATATCCCCCCGGTCCAAGCACATTCTTCCACCGGCTCAGCCGCGCCGCCAGCTCCTGTGCATCCGCGCTGTCACCCCGGCAACAAGCGCTGTCAGCACCGGGAGACTGACTCCTTGGCTTTCCTCAACCGGACACCGTTGGCGGTCCTGGCGGCACATTCCAGCGGACGAGCTGCCGGGTGGTATCCGGTATTTTTTACTCTCGTCGCGCAGCTTGATTGGTCACCACCAAGACACCAAGACACCAAGAGAACCCTGCGATCTCTTGGTGTCTTGGTGACTTGGTGGTTCACCATCCCCCACGCAAGCGCCCGGCTGGCCACGCAAGCACCCGATGAACGACGCAAATCATTGGACCTGACCCCTTATTCAGGGGCCAGCGGACGGTCTGCCGGGTGGTATCCGGCTTTTTACTCTCGTCGCGCAGCTTGATTAGTCACCACCAAGACACCAAGACACCAAGACACCAAGAGAACCCAGCAATCTCTTGGTGTCTTGGTGACTTGGTGGTTCACCATCCCCCACGCGAGCGCCCGGCCGGCCACGTAAGCACCCGATGAACGACGCAAATCATTGGACCTGACCCCTTATTCAGGGCTGTCCCGTTATTCAGAGCCTGGCGGACGATCTGCCGGGTGGTATCCGGCTTTTTGCTCTCGTCGCGCTGCTTGATTGGTCACCACCAAGACACCAAGACACCAAGACACCAGGAGAACCCAGCGATCTCTTGGTGTCTTGGTGACTTGGTGGTTCAGCATCCCCCACGCGAACGCCCAGCCCCCGGGTGGCCACCTGCCGTGGATCAGACCAGGGATCGTTGGAACTGAGTTGCCCCATGACGCCCGACCGTCCCGCCTGTCGCGGACGCCATGGGCTCGGGGTGAATCGTAGTTCGGTGCGTTGAAGGTATCGGGATGATTTTTCATTCATCCAGACGCATGGGGCTGGACCCCCTGGCATCAGTCGGGGCGGGGGCTCAAGCGCGGGTATTTTCCAGGGCGGATTTGCGCCAGTCGCGCGGCGGCTGGCCGGTGTTGCGCTTGAAGATTTTCGAGAAATAGAACGGGTCGTGGTAGCCGACGCGGCGTGCGACTTCGGCGGTGGACAAGCGCGGCTCACGCAACAGCGCCTGGGCGCTGACCATCTTCAGCCGCTCCCAGTAGGGCTGAATGGTGACGCCCAGCACCCGGCGGGCGGTGCGGCAGAGATGGGCCTTGCTCACGCCGAAGTATGCCGCCATCGGGTCGAGCGCGATGGGCTGGTGCAGGTGCTCATGCATGTAGGCGCGCAAACGCTCGAAGGTGATCGTGTTGTTGACCGGTGCCCGTGGGTCTTCGAGCAGCGCCAGCGCTTCGGCGAGCACGGCATCGACCCGGCGCAAGCGCTCCGGTTCGCGGCGCGGCTCGCTTTCCTGTCCGGGAAACAGGTTCAGCGCATGGCGAAGCACCTCGGCCAGTTCCGGGCCATGGGCAAACATGAAGAAGCGGTTGCCGCCATGGTTCGCCGCGATGCGCCGGGCGGTCGCCAGCGCCGCCCGGCCGCCGAAACGGCATTGCAGGTGGTTGTAGGGATCGATCGGGTCCGCCCACAGCCTGCCGACCTCGCCGCCGGGCAGGATCAAGCCGACCTGTCCGGAGCCAACGGTGGTGGTTTGCCCGCCCACCTGGTAATAGCCACGCCCCCCGAAGCAATAGAGCAGCATTGCGTCGTTGAAATAGGTGCCCAGGGTGACGTGGTGCGGGTTGCTGTGAATCAGGCCGATGGTGCGCACACGGTAGGGCTGCCGGGTCGGCGGCGGGGGGAGCCGGAAGAATGGATCGGCCTCGGACATGCTGAGCGTGCGCGGCATGATAAACATTTTCCAGTAATGAACGCCGATTATCCAGCGAAATTTCGCCATGATTTTGCCGCTCATCAATACACTACATGGATGCGGCAACATTCTCCATGGTCGTTCCCGCCCGCATGGACGATCATCATGACGCAGGTGTGCGGCTGGATGTCCCGTCGCAGATCGCCCACACCGGCAGGAGTTGCTGCATGCCCATTCCAACCGCCTGTGCCAACCCGGCGAAGCCGGGCCGCGGCTTCACCCTGATCGAACTGCTGGTCGTCATCTCCATTGTCAGCTTGCTGGTGGCGATCCTGCTGCCCGCCCTCGCCAAGGCACGCGAGAGTGCCCGGTCGATTGTCTGCGCCACCCAGATGCGGCAACTCGGCATGGGCGTGCTCACCTATCTGGACGTCCGGCGTGGTCAGATGTTCGTCAACAGCGGCTCCACGTCCGAACCGGCCCAGTCGCAGCGCGTCTTCATGAGCTCAATCTATTACGAAGGCTACTTCTCGGGCACATCGCCCGCGCTGGGGCAGCCCAGCGCCCTCGATTCGCTGTTCCACTGTCCTTCCCACCCCTGGCCGCTGAATCATCCCAACGTCTACATGTCCACCAATGATCGCTCGACCAGCAACACCCATTACGGCTGGGTCAGGGACTACTATCAACGGTATGGCACGGAAGTTCACAGCGGAACCACCACCCGCAATATGCGCGAACTGCGTTACCATCAGCGCTCGGTGTTGCTCGGTGAAACGGTCTACAACAATGCGACCCGCCGGGATCGGGGCGAAGGCAGCACCATGTTTCAGACCAGCGCGGTGAACCAACCCAATGTTCCGTCGAGCCTCGTGCCCGACAAGCATGGCGCGGCGGGCAACTACGCTTTCTTCGACGGCCATGTGAAGAGCTATGCCGCCGAGTTTGTCCTTTACAATTACAAGACCGCCAGTTCACCAATCCTGTTCGGTCAGGATTGAGCCTCTCTCTGGCCTGGGCGTCCTCACGCCGCCTTCGGAGTGATTTCAGTGTCCTCAGTTTCCTGCCCACCCGGCGCCACCCGCCTGCTGGTCGACAATGAATTTGTGGCTGACGTCTGGGAAATCCGGCGTCACGTCGCCACCCCGCGCAAGCACCCCGGCCCGGTCCTGGAACATCGCCACGACGCGCCCTGGGGCGGCATCTCCTATCCCGGAGTGGTTCGAGATCCCCGCGACGGCACCTTCCATCTCTGGTATTCCCTGGGCAATCACGCCGCCGCGCAGAAAAAATCCGAGTATTACCAGGCGGGTCGGATCGACGATTACTTCGCCTACATCGGCGCCGCCGCCGAGAAGACCACGGTCACCGGCTACGCGCGCAGCCGCGACGGCATCGTGTGGGAGCAGCCGAAGGTTGGCCAGGGACCGTTCCAGGGCACCAACATTGTCTTTGGCGGCCACACGCACGGCCAGGGTCAGGTCTGGCTCGATCTTGAAGAAACCGACCCCCAACGCCGCTTCAAGATGATCTACTGCGACTGGTTGAGCCCCGGCAACGGTGGCCATTGCCTGGCCTTCAGCCCCGACGGCATCCACTGGACGCCCTACGCCAACAACCCATTCATCTACGGCGAGAGCGACAGCAACAACACGCTGATCCGCAATCCATGCGACGGCGGCTACCTCCTCTACATGCGGCCGTGGGACTGCGCCGCCTGGAAACGGCTGGACTACAACCGCAACACCCGACGCCGCATCGCTGTCGCCCGCGGCCGCACCCTGTTCGACTGGGATGAGCCCATCAATATTCTCCATCCTGACGAAATCGACCGCGGCGAGTTCTACGGCATGACCGTGTTCCACCGCCACGACGTGTTCTTCGGCCTGCTCAGCGAGTACAGCCACCACCGTCAGACCATGGATGTGCAACTGGCGTTCAGCCGCGACGGCCTCAAGTGGGACCGCCTGCCCCAACGCCCCTGTTTCCTCCCCCGCGGCGGCGAAGGCGAATTCGACAACGCCATGATCATCCCGGCCTTCGGCACCGTCGAGGTCGATGGCGACCTGCGGTTCTACTACAACGGACGACCCACCCTCCATGACGACAACTCCGGCCAGCGGATCGAGGACAGCGCGGTGGGCCTGGCGGTCGCGCCCATGGGCCGACTCATCGGTCGCCGCGCCGACGGCCAGCAGGGCTTCCTCCTCACGCACCCCCTGGTGATCGACGGCGACGAGTTGCGGCTCGATGCCCAGGTGCCGGGACATGGCCAACTCACCGTCGAGGTGGTCGAGCCGGATAAATACGAACCGGGCGGCAAAACCGTGCCCGGCTTCGGCGCCGCGGATTGCGCGGTGATCCAGGGCAACGCCGTCGATCTGCCGGTGACCTGGAAGGGGCGATCGCTCGCGGCGCTGCGGGGCAAACGGGTTCGCCTGCGCTTCGGGATGAAGGTCAGCACGCTCTACAGCTTTACGATTCTCACTCCGGCATGATTGCCACGGAAGCGGATATCCATGCGTCAGCAACTGGTTCGATTCGGCATCGTCGGCGTGTGCGGCGGCTGGGGTCGCGGCAAACAGATGGTCAAAACCATCAACAGCGTGCCTGGCTGTGTGGTGCAAGGGCTGTGCGACCTCGATTTCGATGGCCTGAGGATCGCCAACCAGGAACTGCAGGCGCCGCATCTCTTTCCCGACTATGAACAGATGCTGGAACAAATCGAGCTTGATGCCGTCTTCCTCGCCACCCCGATGAATCTGCACGCGCCCCAGGCGATCCTGGCGCTGGAGCGCGGCATCCATGTGCTCAGCGAGGTGCCCGCCGCGGTCGATCTCGAGCAAAGCCGCGCGCTGGTCGCCGCTTGCCGCCGCTCGCCAGCGGTCTACATGATCGGGGAAAACTACCTCTACTTCCGCGAAAACCTGATGGTTCGTGAGATGGTCCGTCAGGGCGCGTTCGGCATCCCCTACTACGCCGAGGGGGAATATGTTCACGGCCTGCGCTGGCTGCATGAAAAAACCAAATGGCGGCGCAAATGGCAGGTCGGCATCAACGGCATCACCTACGGGACGCACGGCCTGGGCCCGGTGCTTTCCTGGATACCCGGCGATCGCGTGGCCTCGGTCTCCTGCGTCGGCTCCGGGCATCACTACACCGATGACGCCGGCCAAACCTACGCCATGGAAGATGTCTGCGTCATGATGGGCAAAATGCACAGCGGAGCGCTCATCAAAATTCGCAACGACCTGGTCTCCAACGGCCCGGGCCGAACTTATTACTACCTCCAGGGCACCGACGGCGTGTTCGACTCCGATCGCAAACGCCATCAAATCTGGCTCAAAGCCCACTGTCCGGACCACCGCACCTGGCGCGAGCTCAAAGAACTCGAAGCCCAGTTCCTGCCCGAAGCCTGGCGCCTGCATGAAGCGGCCGCCAGTCAATCCGGACATCACGGCGGCGACTACATGCAGATGCTCGATTTCACCGCCGCCATCGCCGGCCAGGCGCCGACGCCCCTGGGCATCGACCAGGCGATGGACATGACCCTGCCGGCTCTGGTCAGCCAGCAATCCATCCTCGCCCACAGCGCCTGGATGGATGTGCCTGACTCGCGGAACTGGTAATGTACTGTGCCCATCCACGTCATGTCAGTGACATTGCCCCCGCAGAATCCGCAAAGTTTTATTGAAAAATGGGTTTCGGCAGACGCCGCAGCGCGCTCAGGCCGCCTGATCCTGCGCGGCTGGCTGGACGCCATCGCTGGTGGTCGCCAGCGGCCGACCGTCGTGGCCGAGCACCCAGCGCGCCAGCTTGCGCGCCTGCCGCGCGGCGCCGGTGGTCGCCATGTGGCGCAGCCGGGCCATGGTGTTGCGACGGTCCACCATGCGTTCGACCCGGCTCGCCAGCGCCCGGAAGCGCTCCGGCGGGATATATGCCGTGAAGCAGTTGGCGGGGCTTTGGTGATTGAAGCGGCTGACGTCGAAGGAGTCGTCCACCAGATTCAGCGTCCGGCAATCCTGGAACGACTCCGTGCCGGGGTAGGGCGTGAAAATGCTGTAGATCACGCGGTCCGCCTTGACCTGACGGATCGCCTGCACGGTGTCGGCAAGGGTCTGTTCCGTTTCGCGCGGGAAGCCGAGGATGAAGAACGTGGACAGGAACATGCCGTATTGCTTGACCAGCCGGCAGGCGTCGAGCGCCTGTTCGATGGTGATGTTCTTGCGGAGCTGTTTGAGCATGTCGTTGGAGCCAGACTCCACGCCCACCTGCACGCCGGTGCACCCCGCCCGCGCCATGGCGGCGAGGATCGGCTCTTTGCACAGCTTCACATGCAGCTCACAGCTCCAGCTCATCCCCGGCGCGTGGCGCGTGATGGCGGTGCACAGTTGTTCGATGTAGTCCGGGCGGACGCCGAAGGTGTCGTCGTCGAAATGGGCGTGGTTCAAGCCCAGGCGGCGCAGTGCCGCCATTTCCCGGGCGACATTCTCCGCGCTGCGCCAACGGGTTTGCCGTCCCCAGACATTGCGCGAGCCGCAGAAGTAGCAGGCGAACGGACACGCGCGGGTGGCGAAGACATATTGGAACGCTTCGGCGGGATACTGTTCATAGTCGCGCAGACATTGCGGCGCCGACGCATGGGGAAACGGCAGGGCGTCCAGGTCGGCGATGGCGGTGCGCGGCCCGGCTTCCACCAGTTCCCCATCCGCCCCGCGCGCCACCGTGCCGGGAATGCCCGTCAGCGGCTGCCCGGCGTCCAGCGCCCGCAGCAGGTCGATCAGCGTCTGCTCACCTTCGCCGCGCACCGCCACGTCGATGGCGGGGCAGGACAGGAGCGCTTCGCGGGCCGCCATCGAAGCATGAGGCCCGCCGAGGATGATGCGCAGCTCGGGGTTCATCTGCCTGGCGAGCACCGCCACATTGCACGCGGCCGCGAAGTTCTGCGTCTTGGCGGTCAGCCCCAGCACCGTCGGCTGATACTCCGCCAGCACGCGGCGCAGCTCGTCCCAGATCGGGTCCGACAAGTTGCGCAGACGTTGTTGGTACTGCTCAAACCCCGCCCCCGCGAGATAGGTAACTTTCATCGCCTCGGCATTGGCGCTGAAGTCGGCGTTGTAGGTCTGCACCTGCCAGTCCGTCTGCTGCAGCACCACGCCGCTGAGGTAGCCCAGCGCCAGGGGATGCTTGGTCAGCGAGTAAGTCGGTTTGTACAGGCGATAAAACGGCGGCTCGATCAGCAGCAAACGACGCGAAGTGCTCGACATGAGGTACCTCCAGAACGATCGGCAGGCGCGACGCCATCGGTAGCAAACCTACCATCGGCACACGCGCAGGTACGCATGATCATCGGGTAATCGTGTCCCATAACCAGAGTTTTGGACCTTGCCTGGGTGCGACCAACGGCTTGAGCGCCGCGCTCAGGCCAGACGGCAGGGGACTGAGCGAGCTGCGTTGCATCCTGAAATGAAACGAACCGCTGGGTCACAGCGGTTCGCGTGCGGTCGTATTCAGTTGGAGCGAAGCGGCGGTTACAGGTTGGGCTGACTGTCGGAGCCGCCGCTGTTGCCGGTGCTGCGTTCTTCGAGCATTTTGCGCAGGTACTTGTTTTCCCGGCGGGTGGCTTCGAGGTCGAACACCAGATACTTGATCGACAGCCGCAGGTAGTCGAGGCTTTCCTGCAATTCGCTGACGGTCTTGCGCAGCTTCTGATGGCGCTCCTGGGTGCGGTTGGCCAGCTCGGTGAGCTTTTCGCGCTCGGCGACCGGCAGCGTGGAGATTTCACCCATCAGTTCAGACAGCTTTTCCTGGAACTGCGTTTCGTCCATGGCTCTGCTTCCCTTTCCCTCTCCTGGGCCGGGTGACCGGCGTTCGTTTCAGATGCCTTCCGGGACATCTGCATTTCCCTGAACCACTTCAGGGGCGTCTGGGAAAGAGCATAGCACATGCCCACGATATGGCGCATAACTTGTCAAGAAACTCGAAAAAATCGCTGTAAGTCGTTATTTATAAAGACACTGTGTATGCGGTCAACCGGGCCTGCCGGGGGGCGGTCTGTAACGGTTATAACGTGCTGTCGCGCCTTGGCGACATCGCTGCGGAGTGCAGGCGACGTGAACACGGATCAGTCGCTTGCACGCTCATATTGTTCCTGCGCCCAGCTCCACGCCGCCACCGTGCGCGGGAAGCCCACGGTGTTCATGCCTTGCAGGATCGCCTGCTCGATCTCCGTTGGCGACGCCCCCGCCTGCAGCGCTTTGCGGACGTTCGCCTTGAGCGCTGACTCCAATCCCGCGCCCACGCACACGCCCACCTTCACCAGCAGGCACTGCTTGCGGTCCAGCGGGCCGGCGGCCTCCGCTGCGCGGGCGATCGTTTCATGCGCTTCACCCAACTGCGGGTACTGAGTGATGAACCGTTTGAAAGTCTTGGGCACGCGCCCGCCGGCGTCGGTGGGATTCTCGGACATGCTGCTTCTGCCTTAACTGGAAGTGACGATTCCGGATTCTCTCACACCTGACCGGAAGGTGGTGCAGGTCCACCGACGCTTATCGTCGTTACGACCGCGCCAAAGCCCACGGCTCCTACGCGCGCGGCGCTTGGGTGAAGATCAGTGTTGGCCGATGACCACACCAGCCGGTCATGAATTGTAGAGTCCCGGTGGTCTTCGGGGTCTTGATCGGCGAGGTGGGTGGGTATGTCACGGGTCACGGTCGAACAATTGCAGCGCATCACCCCGGAAGAGTTGCCCCTCGACCGGGTGCTGCCGTTTGCGCTGTATGACGAGCGCGGGACGCTGTTCCGACCCGCCGGCCGGCTGCTGCGGCGCAGCGATGTGCAGCGCAATCGCCGGCGGATGCGCGGGGGGTACTTCGTCGATCGGCAGGAAACGGGCGACCAGTTCGACCCCCAGCAACGCCGCGCTGCCCTCGAAGCCGTGCGCGCCCTGCCCGCCGGCGAACCGCTGCCCTGCGAAGTGCTCGACCACCACGGCCGACTGCTCGCCGCGGTCGGCACGCCCATGAATGAAAGTCTGCGTCAGGTCATCCGCTACCGCACGGTCAAACTGGGCGCGCTGGCGACCTTGCAGGAACTGACTTTGCCGACTGCCGCCGATGAGCAGGCGGCGGTCCCCATTGACGACGGCCTGGACGAGCAGTCGCTGATCGCGCTCCCGGCGGTGATGCACACCACGCTGACGCAGACGGCTCCCGCCAGTGCCGAGGGCCCTGCGCCGCAGCCGGGCGACCATGCGCCGCGGCTGGCGCTGACGCAACTCCGCGCCGAGCGTCAGGCGGGGGTCGAGGTATACCACCAGGCTTTGCAACGTTATGCCGACTTGGCGGAAGACGCCTTGGGCGGACGCGCGCTGGCGGCCGTCGGGGCGGAGGAAATGGTTGACGATCTGCTGCGCCACACCGCCCAGGACCCGAGCCTGGCGGGCTTGCTGCTGGACCTGCGCGGGCTGCGCGACGGCGAATACCTGTTCCATCACGGCGTCAATGTCGCGCTGCTGGCGCTGCGCGTGGCGCGCCGGCTGGGTTGGCAGATGCCCCAGGCCCGCGCGGCGGCGGTGGCGGGTTTGCTCGGCGACGTGGGCATGCTGGACATCGCCGACGAAATCCGCCTGGCGCCGCGCCAGCTCTGCCAACAGGAACGCGCCGAGGTGCTGCGCCATCCACTCTACAGCGCCAGTCGGCTTTACCGCAGCGGGATGGATCCGCTGGTCTGCCTGCTCACTTACCAAATGCACGAACGTGCCGACGGCAGCGGCTATCCCCATGCGCCCGACGGCGGACGCCTGCATCCCCTGGCGCAGGTGGTGGCGGCGGCGGATGTCTTCGCGGCGGCGGCGGCTCCGCGTCCGCATCGGCCCGGCTATTCCCCCTACGACGCCATGGTCGCGGTGCTCGAGGAAGCCAGGCATGGCCGGCTCGACCGCAACGTGGTCCGCGCTTTGCTCGATTCCATGGGCCTCTTCCCCCTGGGCAGCTATGTGCGCCTGAGCGATGGCGTGGTCGCCCGGGTGCTGCGCACCAATGGTTCCGCCCACACGCGCCCGGTGGTCGTGCCGCTTAACCGCGACGGCCGGGAGTGCGATACCGAGATCGATCTGCTGCACGCCGGCGTGCTGCGCGTCACGGCCGCGCTGAGCGAATCCGCCGCGACCGGCGTGGTGACCCCGCCCGCCGAGCTGCGCTGCGCCGGCTGAGCCTGCATCACTGTTCCTGTACTTTTCCTCCGGACGTCTGCGCCGCCCGCTGCGTCATTTCCTGCAGCAACCGTTGCAGCCGACGCATCTGCGCTTGCCGCCGACGCCAGTGCCAGCGTTGCCAAATGAGCCCCGCCAGCCAGCCGCCGGCGGCCAGACCCAGCATCAGTTTCATGAACCAGCGCGCCGGCTGGTCGTTGGTCCAGGGATTCAGGTTTTGAAATGTCAGGCCCGGCCAGGAGTTGGGCAGTTCCCGCCGATTTTGCACCTGTTCCAGCAGACCCGCCAATGCCGCCGCGGACGCCTCATAACGGGCGGCGTCTGCGGATTTCGCGCCGGCGCTGGCGACCAGCCAGGCCTGCAACTGCCCCGTCACGCCGGTCGCCTCCGTCTTGAAGGGCTGCCCGTTGACGGTCAGTTCCGGCGCACTCTGGTGCAGCAGATGGTCGAGTTGGGCGTACCCGCCGCCGGCGACTTCCACGTACAGCGTGAGATTGTCATAGCGCGGCTTACCGTCGCGTCCCAAGGGTTGCACGCCTTGGAGCATCAGGTTCAGCGGTGCGAGCTTCAGTTCCTCCGGCAGCACCGCTTCACAAGTCAGCATGGGCGTCTGATCCTGCGGACCCAACTGCGCCAGGACCCCGAGCAACAATACCGTCGGGAACGGCAGCAGGATGGTCCACCACAGGGCGAAGGGCAGCGGTCGCAGCGCGGCGCGTTGAAACGGACTGACCAGGCCCACCAGCCGAAAGTCGCTGCCGCATTCCGGGCAGGTCAGGCTGTGCAGACCGCTGGCGTCATAGCCGCAGTGGCCGCAGGTGGTCACAAAGCCGCGCGGCCCGCTCCACTGCCGCGCCAGCAGCCAGGTCAGTCCCATGGCGCTCAGGACCGTGCACAACAAGGCCACCTGCGGGCTGCCGTAGATCAGTGAATCAAACGGATCAATCAACCAGTCATCAGGCAGGTAAAACGATTCCCCGAACATGCGACTGCTCCCTGGGGGACTAACTCAGTAAAATGCCGCCGCGCTTCGGCGCGACATTCACTGGTCCCGTCAAGGTAAACCCCCATGCCCGCAGCCACAAGCACGACGTATTTGCAGGAACAGGTCAACGCCTTGAAAGTGCATTGGCCGCAGAATCGCCTGCTCAATGTCGTGTGCCATGGCCACAGCGTACCCGCCGGCTACTTCGCCACGCCGATGGTTGACACCTTCAATGCGTACCCGCATCTGCTGCATCGTCAGCTCAAGGCGCGCTTTCCCTTTGCGGTCATCAATGTCATCGTCACCGCGATCGGCGGGGAAAACTCCGTCAGCGGCGCCGCGCGGTTCGCCGACGAAGTGCTCTGCCATCGCCCCAGTGTGCTGACCATCGACTACGGCCTGAACGACCGGGGCGTCGGCCTCGAAAAAGCCCAGGCGGCGTGGCGACAGATGATTGAGCAGGCCCTGATGCAGAGCGTCAAAGTCATCCTGCTCACCCCCACGCCCGACAGCACCCAGGCGCCCGGCCGAGCCGCGAGCGACCGCCAACCGCTGCAGGATCACGCCAACCAGATTCGGCGGCTGGCGGAGGAATACGGCGTGGGTCTGGTCGATTCGCTGGCGCGCTTTGAACGCTACACCGCCAGCGAGGGAGAATTGAGCGACCTGCTGTCGTGGAGCAACCATCCCAACGCCAAGGGGCACGCGCTCGTCGCCGAGCTGCTCCTGCGCTGGTTCTCGATGGTGGCGGTCTGACGCGCTGCAACTGCGGTCAATACACCTATTTCACCACCGAGACACAGAGAACACAGAGATAAGCCATCGGTTGCTGCCCGATGCTGATCTGGTTCGCGCACCCCTCGCGCAGACACATTCTCTGTGCTCTCTGTGCCTCGGTGGTGAATTCTTGGCTGCTGCTCAGGTGAACTCGTCGTAAGCAATCTGCGCCGGGTTGACGCCCAGGCTTTCGAGCATGTCACAGGTGGCGCGGATCATCGCCGGCGGGCCGCAGAGGTAGAACTCCACTTCCTGAAGCGCGGGGTGCTGCTGCAGGTATTGTTCGCGCACCACGTCATGAATCCTGCCCACCGGACCCTGCCAATGGTCCTCGGGCAACGGCTGCGACAGGGCAGTCTGGAATGTGAAGTTGTCGAACCGCTGCGCCAGGTTGCGGAAGTAATCCTCGTAAAACAGTTCCTGCCGCGTGCGGGCGCCGTACCAGAAACTCACGCGCCGGCTGGTCTGCTCGGTGTCGAACAGTTGCGACAGATGTGCCCGCAACGGCGCCATGCCTGCCCCCGCGCCGAGGTAGACCATCTCCCGCTGCGTCGGCTTAATGTGGAAGTCGCCAAACGGGCCGATGGCGGTCACCTCGTCGCCGGGTTTGAGTTGCCACATCCATGACGAGCCGGCGCCGGCGGGGCAGTCCTGACCAATCGGCGGCATGGCGATGCGGATGTTCAAACGCAGCGTGCGCTCCAGTGCCGGATTGCTCGCGATCGAGTAATTCCGTCGGGTCGGGTTGGCGTTGCCCGCCACGTGATCGAACACATGATGCCCCGCCCACACCGTGCGATACGGCTCGGCAACGTCAAACGCACTGAACCGCAGGTCGGCGTAAACCGGTATGTCGAACTGCAGATAATCGCCCGGCGTCCAGGTGAAATCCGCATCCATCGGCTGCAATTCCACCTCGCGGATGAAAGTCGCCACGTTGCGGCTGCCCACCACGCGAAAACGCTGCGTGCGCTGCTGCTCCGCTGCCCCCACGCCGCCGGCGGAATCCAAATCCAGCAGCAGCGTGCCGTTTTCCTCCTTCACCGCATACGTCTGCAAACCCACGCACACCGGCGCCCGCTGCGGCGAACCATCGCGCACCGAAAAACGCCCGTTGTGCTTGGGGCATTCAATCAGTTCACCAGTGACGAACCCTTCTGCCAGATGCGTGCGCCCATGCGTGCAGAAACCATCGGTCGCGTGGCAACTGCCATCCGCCAGCCGGTACACCGCAAACGTGCGCCCGGCGTGATCGAAACGCAGCACATCCTCCGCGGGCAGCACTTCAGCGCGGCACACTTCGATCCAGCCCTGCGTGGTGCTGCCCGCGCTGCTGACCACCGTCGCCCCAGCGTCGCGCGGCGTGCTTGTCGTCGGCAGCTTCCGGCGAATGTAGTAGCCGGGGTCTTGCACCTGCTTGAGCACCGTGGGAATGATCTCCCGGTAAGCGTCGAGCAACCCGCGGTAGGGCGGGGGGGCGTCATGCTTGACCAGCTCATGCAGCCGGGGCAACTGGTGGTAGGGCACCAGCGGATACATGTGGTGCTCCAGGTGATAGTTCATGTTCCAGTACAGATAGCGATGGATGAAGTTCATGTGGACGGTGCGGCAGTTGAGCCGATGGTCCAGCACGTTTTCCGCCAGCCCCGCGTGCTGGGTGTAGCCGTAGATCCGCAGCAGCCAACTGCCGTAGAAAATCGGCAGGCCCACATACATCAGCGGCAGGATGCTGCGGGTGTACACCGCGAGCGCCGCCACCAGCAGGTAGATGCCCAGGTAGATGCGTGCTTTGACGTAGATGATCGGAAAGTATTCCGTGGGCACGTATGCCGCTTCCTCGGGCGTCATGCGGCCGGTGGCGTGAATGAGCATCTTGCGCAGCTCGCGGTAATAGCTGCGGATGCCAATGAAGCTCAGGCAGATCGCCTTGAGGCTCGGCGGGCGCGGCACGGCGATTTCCGGATCGCGCCCGACGATGATGGTGTCGCTGTGATGCCGGGTGTGGCTCCAGCGCCAAGGCGTGGACTCGCGGAAGACCATGAACGACGCCAGCTCATACAGCGCGTTGTTCATCCAGTCGGTTTTGAAAGCCGTGCCGTGGCTCGACTCATGCCAGCGCGAGTCGGAGACGGAGGCGTACAGGAAGCCGTAGAAAAAGAAGGGGATGATCGCCCACCACGTGCCCCACAGCGCGTAGCCGGCGTACCCGCTGACGCCCAGCAGGACGAACCACAGCAGCGTATCGCGGATCGCCGGTCCGTCGCGGCGTTCGAGCAGTTGCCGCATCTCCGCGCGGGGCACGGGCGTCTGATACCAGTCGGCTTCCGCCAGCCCGCGTTCGATCGCCTGCTGAGCCATGGGACCGACGAGGCTGTAATCGCTGAGCGCGACTTTGCTGGACATGGGCGGAACTCGGCGTCAAGGAATGGGGAATCCGGGATTTGTGAACGGTGATGAAGGTAATTCGGGCAGTATCCATTGAAAATGGACAGCCTGACGATATTTTTGTACGTTTTGATCATGTCGGAGAGCGATGGCATTCAATGGGTGTCGTTCAATCACTGGCCGGATTGCCAGGTGTGGGTGGATCGGCGGATCGACGGTTACTTCGGCTTGCAGTACGCCGACCGCGGGGTGATTCACTGGGCGATCAACCGCGGGCCGATGGTGCGGCTGGAGGCGCCGGTGGCGTGGTGGACCTGGCCGCAGGTGTGGTGGAACTTCGGCGTGCGCGACAAGGCGGAAGCCCCGGCCGGCGCCAGCGCGGATGCGGCGCCGCGCGGGTGGGATCATCGCTTTGTCACCTTTCGAGGCCCACGCGCCCAGCGCTGGGTGAAGAACGGCCTGCTGCCGGTGCCGACCGCTCAGCCGTACGTGCGCATTCGCCGCGCCGACCTGTTTGCCCAGACCATGGATGAGCTGTTCGCCCAGCTCGCGGCGCCGGTGCGCAACGGTCCGCGTGCTGAGCATCTGCTGGAGTCTTTGTGGTTGCAGATCGCCGACGATCGCGCCGCCCAGCAACGGCAGGGGCCGCATGAACAGGGCCTGCTCGCGCTGGCGCAGCAGATGCGGCGTAATCCATTGGCGGCGCCTGACCTGCCCGGCGCTGCCGCGAAACTGGGACTTTCCTATTCCCATTTCCGCAAGCTGTTCAAGCAGATCGTCGGGGTGCCGCCGGCACGCTACCAGACGCAGGCGCAGATGGAACTGGCGGCCCGGCTGCTGCGGGAAACGACGCTGCCGATCAAGGAGATCGCCGCCCGCGCCGGGGTGGAGGACATTTACTACTTCAATCGGCTGTTCAAACGCCATCATGGTCTGGCGCCGGGTCGGCATCGCCGACAGGCGCGGCTGCGCTGACGCATCTTTCCCCGGATGAATGCTTGTCTCGCGCCACAGGGCGGGGCGTCTTGCCGGCGCGCTGCAGCGCAATTGCTGGATAAATCCTTTCGTTGAATTTGCTTTGCCCGGCGGCAAATCGTTGATTATCCCCGGCTCGCACCGCCGCCAGACGGACGAGTTCGCCCAGCCGTCACAGACGGACTGAAGGTCCGACTTGTGTGCGTGGAATGATTAAGTGTCGTGGGCCGCGGGTCGAAGAATCCTGCAGAGCAGTTCGCCATCGTGCGCTGCGGCCCCCAGCCGGCAAGCCGTGGGCGCTCCGTGACGGCAGCGTGGACCCATATGTGATCTACCGTCCATTCCGGGTCCGAATGGACACAAGCGTGGTTCAGGGAGTTGGATCGTTTACTCGTTGAGGAGAGTCAGGCATGAATCGTTCCCGCAAGCATCGTCCCAGTGGCTTCACGTTGGTGGAAATTCTGATCGTGGTCGTGATCCTCGGCATTCTCGCCGCGATCGTGATCCCGCAGTTCACCTCCGCCAGCGACACCGCCAAAGCCAACAGCGTACTCACCCAGCTGCAGACCGTGCGCAGCCAGCTTGAGCTGTACCGCGTCCAGCACAATGACAGCTATCCCACGGCTGCTCAGATGTGGACCAACCTGACCGAGAAGACCGATGCCGCCGGCGCGACCGATGGCACCGACAACTACGGTCCGTATCTGCAGAAGGCGCCGCTCAACCCGTTCGAAGCCAGCTCGACGGTCGGCACCACCGCCGCCAAGGGCACCGGCTGGGTGTACACCGCCAGCACCGGCACCATCAAGGCGGTGGTCGAAGTCGGCACCGCCCGCCAGGTCGGCCTGCTGGGCGCCGCGGAAACCTCCAGCGCCGATGTGGTGTCCTACACTGAGGCCGCCCCCGAGTAATCGGCCCCGCGTCCGCCAACTGCCCCAGGCAGTCACTCGACAACGCAATCAGCCCCGGAAATCCCGGGGCTTTTTGCTGCGCCGGGGGTTGAAGTTGTCCCCCGCAACGACCGAGAAGTACTACAGAACCAGCGTCATCGCGGAAAGGGTATGCCATGCCCCGTCATTCTCCCGCCCGGAGACGGGTCGGCTTCGCCGGCTTCACTTTGATTGAACTGCTGGTGGTCCTGATCATCCTGGGCATCCTCGCCGCCCTGGCGATCCCCAGCTTTTCCAACGCCACCACCAGCGCCAAAAGCACCAGTCTGCGCGACCAGCTGCGGCAGATGCGCAGCCAGATCGAGTTCTACCGCTTCCAGCATGGCGGAACCGCGCCGGGCTTTCCCGGTGGCAACAGCGCCGGCGGCGCCACCGAAACGGCGTTGATCGAACAACTGACCGCCTATACCAACGCCCATGGCCAGGTGTCGTTGACGCCCAGCAAGCAGTACCCCTATGGCCCATACCTGAACAAGGTCCCGGTCAACCCGTTCAACGACAGCGCCACTTTCCACATGCTCGGCGGCACGGCGGATTTTCCCACCGAACCCTCCGGCGAGTACGGCTGGATTTATCAAGCCAGCACCGGACGCCTGGGCGCCAACACCCCCGGCGTGGACCTCGACGGCGTCAAGTACATGGACTACTGAGTGGGGACCCCGCCCGTCCCACAGCGCGTTCATTTGGTTCTCGGACTGGTTTTCCGGACCAGCCCACGTTCAGTGGCGGGGTGATATGGCCGATCTTTGCAGTAGATGCCGCGCCATTTGTTCGCGGTAGACGGGAGATGATCGCATGAACAGTCTGCGCTACCTCAATGGCGTGCTCACGGTCCTGGCGGTGCTGTTGACCTTGCAGTTGTGGACCTTGTGGACCGCTGGCCCGGTGAGCACGGTGTCAACCGGCATGGAACTGGCGACGCCGGCACAAGCGGCGCCCGCCGGCGCGGGGCGTGACGACGGCGCCGGGTTTCCCAATGCCTCGGAGCAGCGGCGGCAGATCGCCGACCTGCTCAAGCAGATCGTGCGTCAGAACGATGAAGCCGCCGCGTTGTGGCGCAGCGGCAAGGCGCGGGTGACCGTGGACAATCTGCCGCGCCCGCAGTGAGCGCGCTGTGATGAGGAGGGTCTGATCGTGCCTGGTTGGTTCAAACGCAATACGGGCGTCGTGGGCGTGGACCTGGGGACCCAGACCATGCATGTGGCGCAGGTGGAGTTCAACGGCGAACGCCCGCAGGTGGTTGCCGCCGGTCGTCGCCCGTTGCCCTGCGACTTGCCGTCGGCGGGCCCGGCGCGCGTGACGGCGCTGGCGTCGGCTTTGCAGCGGCTGATCGGCGAGACCGGCGTGACCGCGACCCAGGTGGTCAGCGCCTTGCCCTCTTCGCAGATTCATTTCAAGAACCTGCGCCTGCCCAAAATGCCCGCCGACGAACTGGCGGCCGCGGTGCAATGGGAAGCTGCCGATCGGCTGCACCTGGCGACCGACAAGGTGCAGATTCAACATTTTGACGCCGGCGAAGTGCGCCAGGGCGATGAAGTCCGCCAGGAAATCATCCTGATGGCGGTCAGCAACGAAGACGTGCAGCACCATCTGGAGGTGCTGCTGGCGGCGGGGCTGGACCCGGTGGCGATCGAGACGGCGCCCAGCGCGTTGGCGCGGGCGGCGCGGTATTGCGGACCAGCCGGGCGGGAAGAGTCGACCGACGGTGAAGCGACGGCGTTGATCGACATCGGCCACAGCTCCACCAAAGTGCTGGTGGCGCGGCATGGGCGCGTGCTGTTCTTCAAGACCATCGAACTGGGCGGGGCGCAGCTGGACGATGCCGTGGCGCAGGCCATGGGCTTGTCGCTGGCCGATGCCGCCGAGTTGCGCCGCAACCGGGCCGGGCAATCCGGTGCGGACGAGCCGGCGGACCTGGTGGGCGCCAGCCGGCGGGAGAACATCGCCCGGGCGCTGCAGGAAGCGGTGCGCGGCCCGCTGGCGGAGATCGGCCGGGAAATCCAGCTTTGTCTGCGTTACTACAGCGTGACGTTCCGCGGTCGCCGTCCCGAACAGGCGTTTCTGGTGGGCGGCGAAGCGACGGCGTTGCTGGATCATCCCCTGCTGGCGGAAGCCGCGGGGGTGGAACTGCGGCCGGCGCCGGTGGCGGAACACTTTGACCTTTCGAGCATGCCGCATCTGGCGCATCAGCCGCAGAGCGCGGGCCAGTATCTGGCGGCATTGGGGTTGGCTCTGCGCCGCGACGCCCAACCGCGGCGGCGCGGCCGGCAGGAGGTCGCGGCATGACCGACATCAATTTTCTACCGCAGTCCTTTCGGCAACGGCAGGCCCGCCGCCGGCGCATCGTGCGCGAAACGGTGCTGGTCATCCTGGCGACCGCCGTGCTGCTGGCCGCGGGGAGCGTGCGTCAGCGTCGCCTGAGCGAACGCGCCGGCTACGTGCAGGAAAAGCAGGCCGAAGCCGCCGCCGTGGCGCAGCAGGTGCAGGAACGCGCCCGCCTCACGGGCGAACTGGCGCGCCTGCACGAGCAACAGGCGCTGCAGCAGCGCTTGTCCATGCCGTTGACCTACACCAATGTGCTCGCCGCCCTGGCGCAGATCATGCCCACGTCCATCGCCCTGACCGACCTGACCATGGACTGCCCCGCGCCGGCGCCCACGCGCCAGACGAAAGCCAGCGCCCGCAGCGAAGTCAGCACACCCAACAAGAAAGCCGCGGCGCCCACTGAACCGCTGCGGGAACTGAGCCTGAAAATGACCGGCCTGGGGCCCTCGGATGTCGAGGTCGCCAACTTCGTCGGACGCCTGAGCGATCATCAACTGTTCCGTGATGTCAAACTCAGCTACACCCGCGAAACCCGGGTCAACGGCGTGGTGGCGCGACAGTTCCGGCTGGAAATGACGGTGCCTCTGGAACAGGTGGCTGCCCCGGCGGCGGCAGGAGGGTTGGCCCATGCGCATTGAACGCGATCAGATCATCACCGTAGCGGTCCTGCTGGGCCTGGGTCTGGCGTTTGTGCTGGTGGTGTGGTTGCCCCAGCAGCGCCGCGAAGCGCGCCTGGAGCTGGATCTGCTCGCCGCGCGCAGCGACCTGAGCAGCCAGCGCCAGCAGGTCGAAGGCCTGGCGCAGCTCAGTGCCCAGGTCAGGGAAGCGCAAGCCAAACTGGATGAACAGCCCAAGCGGCTGCCGCAGGAAAGCGAACTGGCGTCCCTGCTGCGGCAACTGGGCGGCGAGATGGAGGAACGCCGGGTCGCCGACCAGGCGATCCAGACCCTGGTGATGCAGAGCGGCGACGATTTCTCCGTCATTCCCGTGCGCCTGGCGTTTCGCGGCAGCTTCTTTGACGTGTTCGGCATTGTCGCCAACATCGAGCACATGGATCGACTGGTTCACATCGGCAAACTGACCGTCAGCGGCGCCAGCAACAACGAACGTGACCAACGCTTGAGCGTGACGGTGGATCTGCATCCCTTCTTCGCCACCGGCTCGGGAGGCAAGTCATGAACCAGTTGTGGAACCAGTTGCGGCGTCAGTTGCTGGCGGACAAGAAAAAAGCCTGCCTGATGGCGGGCCTGGTGGCGGTCATGCTCCTGATGTGGGGGCGGCTGATCCTCAAGCAGATTCCCCGGGTGGCGACCGCCAGCACCCCGGTCGCCGCCAGCGCGGCCCCGGCGACCCCGGCCGCGCCCGCCAGCGCCCGCGCCGAGCCAACCGGCTGGCGCGCCGCGCCGGCGATTTATACGGACCTGCCCCAACAGGTGTCGCGCGATCTCTTCGCCTTTGACCCTTCCGGTTATCAACCCACCGCCACCAGCCGTTTGCAACAGTCTGAGCCGGCGGCGCAAAAGTCGGGTTCTGATTCTGACGATGTTACCGCCTGGGAGACCCGGATAAAGGACAAGCTCCAGGCGTTGCATCTGCAATCCACCATGAGTGGCGCCCAACCGCGGGCGGTGATCAACGGGCAGGTGCTGGGTGTGGGGCAGTCCATCGAGGGTCTAACGCTTCGCGAGGTGCGTACGCGTGAAGTCGTGCTCGAGATGGACGGCAGACTCGTCAAACTCGGCATGTGACTTCGACGCGGCGCACGGGACCTGAGGAACGCTTGATCGTTCCAGGAGCAGACCGATGCGCAGCCTTCTTCTGCCGATTCTGACCTTTGCCTGCCTGACGCTGGGCGCGACCGCAACCCTGGTCGCCCAGAACGCCGCCGAGCCCACCGGCACGTCGGCGACCACCACTACCACGGCTCCGCCCTCGGGCGGGGAGACCGATCCGGCGGGCAACCTCTTTGACGGCGGCAAGTCCGCAGGACCAGCCGACCCGGCGCAGCAGGTCTCAGTCAGCGCCCTGGGCATGATTGATCTGCACGTCAAAGACCTGGACGTCACCCAGCTCCTGCAACTGCTCTCGCTCCAGAGCAAGCGCAACATCATCGCCAGCCGCAATGTCGCCGGCGTCATCTCGGCGGACCTGTACAACGTCGATTTCTACGACGCCCTGGACGCGCTGCTCACCCCCAACGGCTTTGGTTACCGCGAACGCAACAACTTCATCTATGTCTACACCAGGGAAGAACTGCTCGCCCTGGAAGCCGCCGAACGCAAGCAGGTGCACCGGGTCTACCGGCTCAACTATCTGACCGCCGCCGACGCCAATGAGTTCGTCAAGCCCTTGCTCTCCACCGCCGGCAACATTGCCGTCAGCAGTGAAATCACCCCCGGCTTCCAGCCCACCGTCGGCGATGGCGGCGCCAAGAGCTTCGCCCATACCGATACCCTGGTCATCCGCGATTACCCGGAAAACGTCGAAGAAATCCTCGCCGTGCTGGCGGACCTCGATGTGCGCCCCAAACAGGTGCTCATCGAAGCCACCGTGCTCAAGAGCACCCTCAGCGAGGACAACGCCTTTGGCGTCGACCTCACCGTGCTGGCGGACTTCAACATGATCGACTTCGCCGGCGGCCCCAGCGGGGCGATCAACGCCCTGGTCAACGGCCTGGTCAAAGGCTCCGCCCAGGGCTTCCAGACCAGCGTCGGCGACACCAGCACCCGCTTCGGCACCCGCGTGGGCATCGTCACCAACGACGTCGCGGTCTTCATCAAAGCTCTCGATCAGGTCACCGACACCACCGTCCTCTCCCACCCCAAGCTGCTGGTCCTCAATCGCCAGCGGGCGGAATTGCTCATCGGTGAAAAACTCGGCTACCTCAGCTCCACCGCCACCGAAACCAGCACCACCCAAACCGTCGAGTTCCTGGAAGTCGGCACCCAACTGACCGTCCGACCCTTCGTCTCCGAAGACGGCTTCATCCGCCTGGAACTCAAACCCAAGGTGTCCACCGGCTCCACCCGCACCGTCGAAGGCAACGTCATCCCCGATGAAGAATCACAGGAACTGACCACCAACGTCATGGTGCGCACCGGGCAGACCATCGTCCTGGGCGGCCTGTTCAAGGAAGAAACCACCATCGCCCGCAAGCAGACCCCCGTGCTGGGCGACATCCCCGTCGTCGGCGCCGCTTTCCGCGGCCAGGACGATCAGGTCTCCCGCAGCGAAGTCATCTTCCTGATCACCCCGACCATCGTGAAGGACCAGGCGCTCTTTGCCGCCGGCGAACGCATCAACGATGCCGCCCAGAAGGTGCGGCTGGGCGCCCGGCAGGGGCTCCTGCCGTTCTCCCGCAGCAAACTCACCAACGCCCACCTGCAGGAAGCCATGTGCGCCTTGCGGGCGGGCGATCGCCAGAAAGCGCTGTGGTCCTGCAACCTCGCCCTGCGGCTGGACCCGAGCATGGTCGAAGCCCAGCGGCTCAAGGAAGAGCTGACCGGCTGCGTCAGCTCCACGCCCAACAACAGCATGCTGCGCGAGGCGGTGGATCGGCTGATCGACAAGCAACTGCAACTGGACGCCGCCGAGCCGATTTCCGCTGCCCCCGCGCCGCAGCCGACCCCGGTGGTCTACCAGCCGACGCCCACGCCCACGCCGACGGTGGAAGCCGCCCAGGCGCCGGCTGCGGACGACGCGCCGGTTGTCGTCGGCCCCAGTGCCGCGGCCCAGCCGGACCCGACGCCAGCTCAGCCGGTCGCACACGCCGAGGACACCGTTGCACCGAGCGATGAGCCGGCGCAGACCGCCGCGGCGGCGCCGGTGATGGACGCCATAGCCCAGTGGTTGCCTTCAACCGTCAAGGTCCGGGAATCCGCGCCTGCTGAAAAACCGGACAACGCTGCGGATATTCCCCCGGCGCCGTGAATCCACCCCGGTATTGGTCCGATGAAACAACGGGAAAAGATGCTCGGCGCTGACCGCAGCGTTCGAGCCTCAAGGGAAGGAGCGCTCATGTTGCGCATGCACACGCACAATCTGACTCGCCTGGCGCTGCTGCTGGGCTTGGGTCTGCTGCTGACGGGTTGCCAGAGTGCGACCAAGACCCATCACGCACAGGCGATGGATGCCGCCAATACCCGCTGGATGAGTGCCCGCACCGCCCTGCTGTTGCAGATGGCGCAGCGGCAGTTCGACACCGGCGATCTGGAGCAGGCGGAAAAGTCGCTCAACGAAGCCTTCAATCACGATCCGAAGAATCCCCGCCTGTTCCTGCTGGGCGGGCGCATCGCTCTGGAGCGGGGTCAGCTCGAGCGCGGCTTCCGGCAACTGGAGCTCGCCAGCGAGTTGGATGCCACCCTCGCCGAGCCGCCGTACTTTCGCGGGGTGATCCTGCAGCGCTGGCGCCAGTTTGATGCCGCGTTGGAAGCCTACGCCACGGCTTATCGCAACGAACCGGACAACGCCGCGTACCTGATGGCGCAGGCGGAAATGCTCGTGAGCCTGGGGCGTCACGCCGAAGCCCGGCAGTTGCTTGAACCCAAAGTGGCGTACTTCGACCAGAACGCCGCGGTGCGGGCGGCGCTGGCGCATGTGTACGAGCTGGAAGGCAATTCCGCGCAGGCGGCCGACTACCTCCGACAGGCGGTGCTGCTGCAGCCGGACGATTTGATGCTGTGCGAAGAGCTGGCCGCCATGCTGCAGCGCAGCGGGCAGACCGCCGACGCGGTGCAGCAGTTGGAGAAGCTGTGCGCCGAGCCGAGCCTGGCGCAGCGCAGCGACTTGATGCATCAGCTCGCCGACGGCTACCTGGCGCTGGGTCAGCTGGATGCGGCACGGGCGGTGCTGCTGCAGCTGCGGCGGCGCAACGACAAAGACGTGCAAGCCTGGATTCGCCTGGGCCAGTTGGCGTGGGCGGAACAGGATCTGGGTTCGACGCTGACCGCAGCCGCCCGCGCGATGGCGCTGGCGCCGCAGCGGCATGAAGGCTATCTGCTGGCGGCGCTGGTGTGGCAGACGCGCGGCAACCGTGAGGAAGCCCTGCGGCTGGCGGATCGCGCCGCCCAGTTCGCCGGCGGCAACAGTGAACCCCTGATCGTGCGCGGCATCCTCCTGCAGCAGTCGGGCCAGCCCCAGGCGGCGGCGAAAGCCTATGCCCAGGCGCTCGAACGCGATCCCGGCAACACCCGGGTGCAGTCCCTGCTGGCGCAGGTGTCGGTCGGTCAGTAAACGCAACGCAGTCCAGGAGACCAGACGTGTTGTCGGCAAAGTGGACCAGCTTTGGAGTGGGACTTGGCAGCGCCGTGTTGGTCGCGCTGCTGCTGACCTATGCCCAGAGCGCCGGCCTGCGCCTGCCGATGACTTCCCTGCTGGACCTGGCGGTGGTTGCCTTGTGCGTGGGCCTGTTGATGGGCGCCGGCCATGCCCTGTGGCTGGGGCAATTGCGCGCCGAACTGCAGCGCCTGGTCAGCCATGTCGAAGCCCTGGGCCGCGGCGAAACCGAGGCGGAACCGTACCGTCCCACCCCGGTTTTCGTCGAGTTGGCGCAGTGCATCGAGCAGTCCAGCGGCCGGCTGCGCAAGCGCGTCGAGCAACTGGTCAGCGAACGCCGCGAACTGGAAGTGCAGTCGCGCATCGCCGAAGCCGAGCGGCAACACGCCGAAGCCATTCTCAATTCCATCCATGACGCGGTGATCGTGACCGACGCCTTCAATGAGATCGCCCTGGTCAACCGCGCCGCGGGCAAGGTGCTGGAATTTGAAGCCGTCCGCGCCCTGCGCAAGCCGGTGGACCGGGTGGTGCTCGATCCGGTGCTGGTGAAGTTCATCAAGGACGCCCGCGAAAGCGGCGACCGCAGCACCCGCCGCCATGTCGAGCATGTGCTGGACTTCGGCGGCGCCAAGGCGACCTACGACGTGACCCTCTCCTGCGTGACCCAGCGCAATCCGCACACCAGCCAGCCCGAGACGGCGGGGGTGGTGACGATCCTGCGCGACATCACCCGCGAGAAGGAAATCGCCGAGATGAAGAGCGAGTTCGTCAGCAATGTGTCGCACGAGCTGCGCACGCCGCTGTCGAGCATCAAGGCGTACGTGGAGATGCTGGTGGACGGCGACGCGGAGGACGAGAAAACCCGCACCGAGTTCTACAACATCATCCAGAGCGAAACCAATCGCCTGCAGCGGCTGATCGACAACATCCTGAACATCAGTCGGATCGAATCCGGCGTGGTCAAGGTGCAGCGCGAGCTGATCAGCCTGCCGGCGCTCATCAAAGAAGCGATCGGCGTGATGGTGCCCCAGGCCCGCGCCAAGCAGATCGAGCTGATCGAAGCCCCCGCGCCGGTGTGCTATGCCGTGCATGCCGACAAGGACATGCTTTACCAGGCGACGCTGAACCTGGTGAGCAACGCGATCAAGTACACCCCCGCCGGCGGGCGGGTGACCATCTCCACCACGGTGGACGAGAAGAACCGCCGGGTGAACGTCGGCGTGAGCGACACGGGCGTGGGCATTCCGCGCGAGGACCTGCCGTTCCTGTTCGACAAGTTCTACCGGGTCAACAATCACAAGAAGATCGCCAAGGGCACCGGATTAGGCCTGAATCTGGTCAAGCATATTGTCGAAACGGTTCATGGGGGACGGATTCGGGTGGTCAGCGAAGTGGGCAAGGGGAGCACGTTTGTGTTTTCCCTGCCGTTGGCTGAAGGCCGGGGCAGCTAGAGGAGCACGCCATGGAACGCGATAAACCTTTGATTCTGGTGGTTGATGACGAGACCCACATCCTGCATGTGGTCAGTCTCAAGCTCGCCAAAGCGGGCTATCAGATCATCACCGCCGAGGACGGGGAAGAAGGTTTGGAGGTGGCGCTGGAGCGTCAGCCGGACCTGGTGATCACGGATTTTCAGATGCCGTTCATGTCGGGGCTGGAGCTGTGCATGGCGCTCAAGGAGCACAGCCAGACCGCCGCGACCCCGGCGCTGATGCTCACGGCGCGGGGCTTCAGCATCGCCAGCGAGCATCTGGACAAGACCAACATCGTGGGCGTGCTGAGCAAGCCGTTCAGCCTCCGGGAAGTGCTCAGTCGGGTGCAGGAACTGGTGGGTGCGCCCGCCGGTGCGGAGGCCGCTGACGCGTCGTGAACCGCGAACCGCTCCAACTTGACAGCACGCTGCTGCCCCAACGGGTGGCGCAGCGGCTGAGCGCCCTGGGCGTGCCGGTGCTGCAGGCCTGCACCGACGGCAAGCCCGTGCCGTTGGGGCAGATCGACGCCGCCACGGCGCTGCTGCTGGCGAGCCCGGCGTTCCAGGTGGCGCTGCGGGTGCACTTCGAGCAACTGGTGCGCAGCGATGGGGGCGCCTTGGAAATCTGGCCCGGGGTGCAGCTGCTGCCGCTGATCAGCGGGCGCCGCCGCCGCGTGCTGGGCCGCAACCTCGCCATGCCCGCGCCCATCGCGGTGCTGCTGTCCGACCGCCTGCTGGGCAGCGACGAATTCCGCCTGCTGTGCGATCAGGGCCAGGTTGATCATCAGGCGATGGCGCGGCAGATCCGCGGGCAACTGCTCCGCCGCGCCGAAGCCGAGCGCCTCGTGCAGGTGCTGCAATGGATCATGCAGGACGCGGTGGAGGTCGATCGCCGGACCAGCGAACTGCACACCATGAGCCAGCAGCTCGCCGAGAGCTATGAAGAGCTGAGCCTGCTCTACAAGCTGTCGAGCAACATGACGGTCAATCAGCCGCCCGCCTTGTTCCTGCGCGACGCCTGCCAGGAACTGCAGCAGGTGGTGGGGCTGCGCTGGATGGCGCTGCATCTGTCGGATGAAGAACCGGGCCTGACCGAACTGGCGGGACACCTGTTCAGCGCCGGCGATGTGCCACGCGATCAGCGCCTGCTGCGGCAGGTCGGCCGGCTGCTGATTCTGAATCTCCCCGCCGGCGGCCAACCGCTGGTGGTCGATGACACCGCCCGCCTGGACCTGCCCAACCTGCCGCTGATCGCCAAGCAACTGCTGGTGGTGCCGCTGCAGCGCGAAGGCAAACCCTACGGCGTGCTGTTCGGCGGCGACAAGCTCGACGGCGCCCATATCTCCAGCGTCGACTCCAAGCTCTGCAGTTCGCTGGCGTCGAGCATGAGCATCTTCCTGCAGAACATGATCCTCTTCGAGGACATGCAGGCGATGTTCCTGGGCACGCTGCACGCCCTGACCAGCTCCATCGACGCCAAGGACAGCTACACCCATGGCCATTCCGAGCGCGTCGCGCTCATGTCGCGCTTGCTGGCGCAGGCGGCGGGGCTCGATGAGCACACCGTCGAGCGCATCTACATCGCGGGTCTGATCCACGATGTGGGCAAGATCGGCGTGCCGGAATCCGTGCTCTGCAAGCCCGGCCGACTGACGGCCGAAGAATTCGAAATCATCAAGCAACACCCCGAAATCGGCGCCCGCATTCTGCAGGACATCAAGCAGATGGAGGACCTGATCCCCGGCGTGCTCTACCACCACGAACGCTGGGACGGCAACGGGTATCCCTTCGGCTTGCCGGGCAAGGAAATCCCGCTGTTTGGCCGAGTCATCGGGCTGGCGGATTCCTTCGACGCCATGAGCACCAACCGCACGTACCGCAGCGCCCTGCAGCACGAGAACGTCATGGCGGAAATCCGCCGCTGCGCCGGCAAACAGTTCGATCCGGAACTGGCGGAAATCTTCCTGCAACTGGACTTCAAGCCGTTCTTCGAACTGGTGGAGAAGCACCAGGTGCACGAACGCCGCCCGGCGTGACGCGCCGCGAGGAGCCGCCCATGAAGCTGGAATTCGACGACCACGACCAACTCACCATCGCCACGCTGCACGGCGACCTGACCAGCGAGTACGCCGACGCTTTCCGCAAAGCCGCCCTGGAACGGGTGGAGAAGAACGTCCGCGACTTCGTGCTCGACGTCAGCCAGGTGGAATTCATCGACTCGGCGGGGCTCGAAGCCCTGCTGTGGTTGCAGGAGACCTGTGCCGAGCATCTGGGGCAGGTGCGGCTGGCGCAGACCACGGAAAACGTCAATCGCATTCTGGAGATCACCCGGCTGGCGGGTCGGCTCGAAAGCCACGAGCAGATCGAAGCCGCCATTAAGAGCCTGCGCTGATGAGCCGATAAGTCACGCAGGGGTTCGCCATGTTCACCAAGACCGCCACCAGTACGCCCGCCGAGAACGCCGCCAACGCGGCGCCGCGCCCCGTGCGCATCGGCGATCTGCTGCTGGACCGCGGCCTGATCACCCAGGAACAGATCGAACACGCGCTGACCTACCAGCGCGACCGCGGCCACAAGAAACTGCTGGGCGAAGTGCTCGTCGAACTCAAGTACGTCACCGAAGAACAGGTGATGGAAGAGCTGGCGACCGCCTATGGCGTGCCGTTCGCCCGCATCAGTCCCAAGCTCGCCGACCCCAAAATCATTGAAGTGCTGCCCCGCGAGTTTCTGGAGAAGCACAGCGTTCTGCCGCTGTTCAACGTCCACAGCAAACTCACCGTGGCGATGCACGAGCCGACCAACGTTTTCCTCATTGAGGAAATCGCCCGGCTGACCAACTGCTCCGTGCAGATCGTCGCCGCCACCGTCAAGGACATTCAGGCGACGCTGCAGGCGCACCTGCCCAACAGCAATGTGTTCGTCATCGACGAACTGGTGGATGGCGAGGACGCCAACGACATCACCTTCGTGGAGCAGCAGGTCACTGACCTGACCAACCTCGAAGCCGCCGCCGGGGATTCGCCGGTCATCAAGCTGGTGAACTACCTGATTTTCTCGGCAGTCGAGGAGAATGTCAGCGACATCCACATCGAGCCGGGCGAAAAAGTCCTGCGCGTGCGTTTCCGCAAAGACGGCAACCTGTATGAGAAAATGCGCCCGCCGTACCAGATGGCGCCCGCCATCGCCAGCCGCATCAAAATCATGGGCGGCATGGACATCTCCGAACGCCGCGTCCCCCAGGACGGCGGAATCACGGTGATGATCGGCAAACGCGGCGTGGACCTGCGCGTTTCCACCATGCCCGGCAAACTGGGCGAAAAAGTCGTCATCCGCATCATCGACAAGTCCGGCCTGTCGGGCGGCCTCGACCGCGCCGGCTTCAGCTATGAAATGCTCACCAAGCTGCGCCAGGCCGCCAACGCCCCCAACGGCATCCTCCTGGTCACCGGGCCCACCGGCTCGGGCAAGAGCACCACGCTCTACGGCATCCTCAATGAACTCAACCAGGATGACGTGAACATCTGCACCGTTGAAGACCCCGTGGAAAACAACGTCGAAGGTCTCAACCAGTTTCAAACCAACGACAAGGCGGGCTTCACCTTCGCCACCGCGCTGCGCGCCCTGCTGCGTCAGGATCCCGACATCATCATGGTCGGCGAAATCCGCGACCCCGACACCGCCAAGATCGCGGTGCAGGCGGCGCTCACCGGCCATGTCGTGCTGTCCACTCTGCACACCAACGACGCGCCCAGCGCCATCACCCGCTTGTTCAACATCGGCGTCGAACCCTACCTCGTCGCCGCCGCCATCCGCGCAGTGCTGGCGCAACGCCTGCTGCGCCGCGTCTGCGTGCGCTGCAAAGAACCGTATGACCCGCCCGCCAAAATTCGCGCTTCGCTCGACAGCCTCGCCGGCGGCAAATGCGACATCGATGCCTTCCAGCGCGGCGCCGGCTGCGCCAAGTGCCGCAACACCGGCTACAGCGGACGCGTGGGCATCTTCGAGCTGTTCGTCCCCGATGGCGACACGCTCGATGCCGTCAGCCGCGGCGCCAGCCTGCAGGAACTCAAACGCCTGGCGCTGGCGAGTGGCTACACCACGCTGGCGCAGGACGGCCTGGAAAAGGTGCGGGCGGGCATCACCACCCCTGAGGAACTCATTCAAGCCGTGGCTCTGAGCTGATCGAACCGACGCACTGCCTTGTGAGATCGACCTATGGCGCGCTTCAACTACCAGGCCCGCGACACCAATGGCCAGATGGCATCCGGCGTCATCAATGCCGCTTCGCTCGAAGCCGCGGGACAGCAGCTTCGCGCCGAGGGCAAGTTCGTCGTGCAGCTCAGTCCCGCCAAGTCCGCTGAGGCGGAGGGCGCTGCGGTTCCCGTCACCAAGCGCGCTGGGCGCGTCAAGCGCCGCGACGTCATCTTCTTCACCCATTCCATGGCGGTGATGGTCGAAACCGGCGTCCCGCTGTCCGATGCCCTGCAATGCTGCACCGAACAGGCGTCGGACCCGAACTTCAAGGCGGTGCTGCAGGAAGTCACCAAGCATGTGCAGGCGGGCGGCGACTTCTCCAGCGCCCTGGCGCGCTTCCCCAAGGTGTTCCCCGCGGTGATGACCAGCCTCATCCGCGCCAGCGAAATGAGCGGCACCATGGCGTCGATGCTCGACCGCATCAGCGCTTTCATGACCAAGGAACAGCAGACCATCCGCCAGGCGCGCGGGGCGATGATGTATCCCGCCTTCATGGGCTGCATGGCGGTCGGCGTGACCATTTTCCTGCTGACGTTCGTGCTGCCCAAGTTCGCCGGCATCTACCAGGCACGCAAGACCGCGCTGCCTGCGCCCACGCGCGTGCTGCTGGCGCTCAGCGATTTCATGGTCAACTACTGGTACATCTGGATCGCGGCGATTGTCGCCTTGATCGTGGGCACGATCGTGGCGGGCCGCACCCCCGGCGGCCGGCGCGTGTTCGACTATCTCAAGCTCAATGTGCCGCTGGTCGGCGGGCTCTACCGCAAGCTCTACCTCACCCGCGCCGCCAGCACCATGGGCACCATGATCAACGCCGGCGTCTCCATGCTCGACATGATCGGCATCGTCCGCCGGGTGACCGTCAACACCTTCTATGAAGAACTGTGGGACGAAGTGGACGACCAGCTCCGCCAGGGTTCGCAGCTGTCCGACCCGCTGTTCCGTTCCCAGCTCATCCCCCGCTCCATCGCCCAGATGGTTTACAGCGGGGAAAAATCCGGCCAGCTGGGCAAGGTGATGAACCGCGTCGCGGCGTTCACCGAAACGGAATTCGATCAGACGGTCAAGAACGTCACCGCGATGATTGAGCCGCTGATGGTGGCGGTGATGGGTTCGATCATCGGCTTCGTCGCCATCAGTCTGCTGCTGCCGATCTTCAGCATCAGCAAGGTCGTGGCGAGCTGACCCCCCGGACTTGAGCTGGCTCACCCAGCGTCATTTCAAAACGCCATGCGACCCCAGCCCTGACGCTTGCCATCCAGCGGCGGCAGGCCGAGGATTTCCCGCCCGGTCTGGACGTAGTAGCGATACGCTTCCAGCGGCGTTTCCGCGGGAATGCGATGGTCCAGGCCAAAGACCGTGCCCGCGCGCATGGATGGCTGCAGCTTGTATTCCAGTTCCTGGCGGATGGCGTCGCGGCCGCGGGTCAGTGCGAATTTGTTGATTCCGCCGGACATCGCCAGACGGGAGCCGCATTGCTGGCGCACGTGCACGATGTCCATGCCGGCCGCGGGTTCCATGGGGTGCATGCAGTTGAGGCCGGTGTCCAGCAGGGGTTCGAGCACGGGGTTGATGTTGCCGTCGGTGTCGAGGCCGAAGAGCTGACAGCCCCGGCTGCGCAGCAGGTCCCACACCGCGCGGTAGTAGGGTTTGAAACAGGTGGCAATCTGGTCCGGGCCGACCAATGGTCCACTGCGGCCGGCGAAGTCTTCATGCACCGAAAGCTGATCGATGGTGATCTTGGCGCTCAGCGGCTCCAGCACGCGCAGGGCGGTGTCCTGCAGCGTGGCGAGAATGTCCTGCATGAGTTCGGGCTGATCGTAGTACGCCAGGCACGCCAGTTCTTCGCCCATCAGTTCGCGCGCCATGTCGAACGCGCCGGGAATGCCGACCACCACCAGCGCGCCCTGCGTCTGGGCAATTTTGGCGGCTTCGAGCTTGTCCCAGTTGAGCCGTTCGGGTCGGAATTGGAACAACGGTTTAAGCCGGAGCCAGTCGTCCATGTTGCGCACCGGGAAATCCATCGGCAGGGGAATGGTGGCGGTGCGTTTGTCCAGTTGCAGCGTGCGGCCCAGAGCGTCGCGCTCGAGGCGATGGGTGTCGGATTCTTCCAGCACCACGCGCGGCTGACCGCCGAAGATGCCGGTGTGGGCGAAGCCGCCGACGGTGGGCACGTAGTCCCAGTCGAAGCCGACCATGTTGATCTCGGCATCGCTGGCGCCCTGAGCGCGCCAGTTCTCCTCCAGGCCGATCAGCGGGCCAAACAATTCGGAGAACATCGGCCGGGGCACGGGTTTGAAGGTCATCAGGTCCAGGTACTGCTGTCGATCCCAGCGCATGGCGGTCTTTTCCACATTGCCCGAGCCGGGCGGATCAGCCGGGTGATGCAGGATGCTCCGGTTCCCGTGGCGGGGCAATGCACGCAGCGGACGGGTTGTTGTGTTGGTGTGCGCCCCCGGAATTTCGGAGTGGGGAAAGTAGGAGCCGGAAGGGAGGGGCACTTGACCGCAGCCGTCCGCCGATGACAATCTTCGCCATCCACTTCGTGGCGAGGTCCATCGCATGGGTTGGCTGGCGCGGCTGCTGCCGCATGTCATTGGCGCGTTGATCGGGCTGGCGCTGCTGGCTTCGGTGTTCTATTTCGAATCCTTCCATGTGCTGCGGCCGGTGATGGTGGCGGTGGTGGTCGCCGGGGCCTTCCTGACCTTCATTGCCGTGACTATCAGCCTGAGTTTGCCGCGTGATGTGGCGATGCGGCTGCTTGATCCGGATGAACTGGACGGGGAGATGAACGCCTGGCTGGATCGCTTCGCCGCCGCAGGTTTTGAGTTGGCGGGCCCGGTGTTTGAAGTCGGCGTTTCGCCCCCGGCGGTGCTGGTGCCGCTGGTGCATCCGGCGCACGGGTGCTACGGCGTGGTGTACCGCACCGGCACGCTGCCGGCGAAGGTGAACTGCGACATCGTTTCCATCTTCGAACCCCACGGCGGGTTGACCACCACGCCCGAGCGCGGCGGGGGCACGCTGCCCAGCAACGACGGCTGCTTCATGCAGTGCATCGAAACCCGTGACCTGGCGCAATTGCTCCAGGCGCACCTCGACGGCCTGGCGTGGTTGCAGCAGAACGGGGTGCGCGTGCGTCCGGCGCGGGCGGAAGATTTCGAAGCCGATTTCCGCGAAGCCATCAATCGCCAGCGCGATCATTTCCTGAGCAAGCCGCTGGGCCATGTGATAGTGGCGCTGTTCCGCACCGTGACGCACACCACGCCGCTGCTGGGGCCGGTGATGCAGCAGAAGATCGCCCAGCGCAAGCTGCGGCGGATGCAGGAACTGGGCTGGGCGTAAGCCGGCGCGGCGTGGGATCAGTTGCCGGTCGTCGGTGCGGGGGTTGGGGCGCTGACAAACCATCGGCTGCGCAGCCACCAGGCGACATTCACCAGGGCGATCAGCACCGGCACTTCCACCAGCGGGCCGATGACGGCTGCGAACGCCGCCCCGTGATGCAGGCCGAAGATCGCCACCGCCACCGCGATCGCCAGTTCAAAATTATTGCTCGCGGCCGTGAAACTGATGGTGGCGGTCTGGGCGTAGTCAGCTCCACTGCGTTTGCCCATCCAGAAACTGACCAGGAACATCACCACAAAGTAAATCAGCAGGGGAATCGCCACCTGCACCACCTGCCCCGGCTGACGCACGATCTGCTCGCCCTGAATCAGGAACAGCACCACAATGGTCAGCAGCAGTGCCGCCAGGGTCAGCGGGCTGATGCAGGGAATGAAGGTCTGGTGATACCACGTGTCGCCGCGCCACCGCCGCAGGATCAGCCGGGTGCATAAGCCCATCAGGAATGGCACGCCCAGGTAGATGAACACGCTCTGGGCGATGCTGCCCATGGTCAGATTGGACAGGTCCACGCTGCCCAGCGACAACCCCAGCAGCGGGGGCAGCACTTTCAGGAAAAACCAGGCGTACACGCTGTAGAACAGCACCTGAAAAATGCTGTTGAAGGCGACGAGCCCGGCGGCGTACTCGCTGTCGCCCCGCGCCAGGTCGTTCCAGACGATCACCATGGCGATGCAGCGCGCCAGCCCGATGAGCACCAGGCCGATGAAAAACTCCGGCTGATTCCGCAGAAACACCGCCGCCAGCACGAACATCAGCACCGGCCCGATCAACCAGTTCTGCACCAAGGACAGCAGCAGGATTTTCCAGTTGCGAAACACCTGCCCCAGTTGCTCATAGCGCACCTTCGCCAGCGGGGGATACATCATCAGGATCAACCCGATGGCGATGGGCAGGTTGGTGGTGCCGTAGTCAAAGCGATGCAGCAGGTCGCGGGCGCCCGGCCAGCCATAACCCAGGCCGATGCCCAGCGCCATCGCCAGGAAAATCCACAGCGTCAGATAGCGATCAAGAAACGACAGCTTGCGCGCGACCGATTCCATAGGAGACTCGCAGTCAGGTGGGATTACCGGCGGGCTTTGATATCCAGGCTGGTGACGAACTGGGCGGGGCTTTGGCCGGCCGGCAGATGCTGGGCGATGTCGGTGTAGACGGGATCGTGGCTCGCCAGCAGCGCTTCGACATAGCCGGGCTTGGGCGTGAGGATGATGTCGCGCAGCCCGGCTTTTTCCATCATGGCGCGGTATTCATCCACCCGCACCGCGCCGGCTATGCAGCCGACGTAAGCGTCGAGTCGGTGGCGGATCGCATCCGGGGCGGGTTGCAGCCAGGCGATGTCGGACGCCGCCACGCTGCCGCCGGGCCGGAGCACGCGGGCGATTTCGCGCCAGACCTGCGGCTTGTCGATGGACAGGTTGATCACGCAGTTGGAAATAACCACATCCACGCTGGCGTCGGCGACGGGCAGGTGTTCGATTTCGCCGAGGCGAAACTCCACGTTGTCGAGTTGACTGCTGCGGCGGTAAGCGGGCAAATTGCCCCGGGCGCGGGCGAGCATTTCGGGCGTCATATCCACGCCGATGACGCGCCCGGCCGCGCCAACCTGTGGGCCGGCGATGAAGCAATCAAACCCGCCGCCGCAGCCGAGGTCCAGCACGATCTGGCCCGGCCGCAGCGCGGCAATGGCGGTGGGGTTGCCGCAGCTTAAGCCGAGGTTCGCGCCTGCGGGCAGCAGGGCAAGTTGCTCAGCGCGGTAGCCGATCTGCTGGGCGAGTTGCTGGGCGGAAAGATTGCTGGCGACGGTGGGGCCGCAGCAGGTGGAAGCGGTGGGCAACGCGGTGGTCTTGGCTTCCTGGTTGCCGCCGCAGCAGGTGGAGCGAATCGGCTGCTGGGCGGCAGCGCCGTAGCGCTCGCGCACCTGCTGGCGAAGCTGTTCCGGGTCGGCATGCACTTCGTTGCTGTTCATGGGATATCTCCAGGCCAGCCTTGGACTGCCAGGCGAATCAGGGACGGGCAGCCTGCGCCAGCGTCTGCGGCAAGGTTTCAATGAAGCTGCGAATCTCATCGCGCACCCGGCGGTAGGGCGCCAGCACCTGCTGCGGATCCGTCAGCCCCGCGGCGAGCTTGGGCGGATCGTCAAAGCCATGATGAATCACCACCGCATTGGCGGGGAAAATGGGGCAGGTCTCATGGGCGTGGCCACAGACGGTGACGACGAAATCCAGCTTCACATCCGCCAGCTCGTCGAGCGTCTTGCTGCGTTGGGAGGTGATGTCCACACCCACCTCCGCCATGACCGCCACCGCATGGGGGTTGAGCCCATGGGCGACCAGTCCCGCGGAAAACGGCTCCACCCGCGTCGCCAGCAGGGCGTGGGCCCAGCCCTCGGCCATCTGGCTGCGGCAACTGTTGCCGGTGCAGAGAAACAACACGCGCGGGCGGGGATTCAGCGGTAGCACGCACACACCTCCTGCAAATCCTTTTCCTTCACTTCGCTGATCCGCAGCGACACGGTTTGGGCATGCTCCTGCTGGGCGAGACTGGTGAGCACCCAGCGCAGCGCTCCGCGCACCGCTGGCTCAGCGCTGCGCTGGGCGAGCTTGAAGTAGTGCCAGCGCCCTTGCTTGCGGCGTTCGACGAGCTGGGCGCGGTGGAGCAGGTCCATATGCCGACTGACGGTTGAAGGCGCCAGCGCGAGCAGGTCAATGAGCTGGCAGAGACATAGCTCACCCTCACGCAGCGCCAGCAGGGCCTGCACCCGGGCCGGGTCCGCCAGCGCTTTGGCCAGGTCCACAATCTGCTGCATGGCGGGCTCCAGTCAGTTTGATACTTCGACAAGTATCGAATTATTGGGATGTGTTGTCAAGCGTGAAATGAAGGTGTGGCGGTGGTGGTGGTTTGTGGCAGTTGGTTTTGCTGGGCAGGGAAAGGACTGCGTCCTCTCCCTGTAACCCTCACCGCTGTTGGGTGCTGGTGGTGGCGCGGGATTGCGGTGGGGGGTGGGTCTTGCTGCTCGCTCCACTTGGAGAGGGGCTGCGGCCCCGCCCCTCTCCAAACCTCTCCCCCTCCCCCCGGAAGGGCGGGCCTTGCCGCCGCGGCACATGGGCGCGGCAGCGGCAGGGATTCACGCGAAGTGCAAAACACAAACAGCGGCAATACCAAGCGATGCCGCAGGTTCAACCTGCGGCCATGTGCGACCGGCCAGTTACCTTTTCACCCAACACCATCGCATGAAGGCAGCAATCCCGCATCCCAATTGCTCGCGCGGCCAGCGCCCACCATCGGCATGGCAGCTCCGCTGGCGGCCCAAGACCTTCCGGGGGGAGGGGGGGAGGTTTGGAGCGGGGGAAGGGACGTCCCCCGCTCCAAGTTGGGCGCGTGAACTATCCAAACAAACCATTGCATCACCACCGTTCCAACGGCCACCAGCAGCAGTGAGGGTTGCAGGGAGAGGACGCAGTCCTTTCCCTGCCCAGCAATCTCAATTGCCCACAGCCATCGCCACGTATTGCTGTGCTCTCACGTCCACTGCTTCAATCATTTGCCGCCATAGCCGCCCCTCACCGCCCGGTTGCTGTCCCATTTGCCCGCTGTAGACTGGCGCTTTTACGTTCGTACTCACCCCGCCTCAGGAGGGCTTGACCCCATGACTCAGACCCAAATCGGCGCTCAGATGTACACCCTGCGCGAGCATTGCAAGACCCCGGCCGACATCGCCAAGACCTGTCAGCGCCTCAGCCAGATGGGCTACCGCGCGGTCCAGGCTTCGGCGCTGGGGCCGATCGAGCCGAAGGAACTGGCGAAAATCTTCAGCGACAACGGCCTGACCTGTGCCGCCACCCATGTCTCCATGGACATGATGCGCGATGTCGCCAAATGTGCGGACTACCACCACACCCTCGGCTGCAAGCTCCCGGCCATCGGCGGCTGGAAAGCTCAGGGCGCCCAGACCAAAGCCGCCTACGTCGAGTTCTGCAAGGACTACAGCGCCATCGCCAAAGGCCTGGCGAAGGAAGGCCTGACCATCGGCTACCACAATCACAGCCGCGAACTCGCCAAGCTCGAAGACGCCAACGAAAATATTCTCGATTGCCTGATCGACAACACCGATCCTTCCGTCTGGTTCGAAGTCGACACCTACTGGATCGCCCACGGTGGCGGCGACCCGGCGCTGTGGCTGAGCAAGGTCGCCGGCCGGGCGACGGCGATCCACGTCAAGGACATGATGGTCGATCACCAGCAGGTGCAGAAGATGTGCGAAGTCGGCAGCGGCAACCTCAACTGGCCCGCCATCCTCGCCGCCAGCAAGGTCGCCGGCGTGCAGTGGTATCTGGTCGAACGCGACAACGGCGACCTCGATCCCTTCGAGAGCCTCAAGATCAGCTTGGACAACCTCAAGGCGATGGGCCTGAGTTGATCGCGCTGCGGGCTGTTGTGCAATAACGAGCCGGAAGCGTGAGCGACGGGGACCGCGCACGTCATCCACAGGTCCAGCGACTAGTCGTTGGATACTTGGTGGATGTGGACGCTGCCCGTCGCTCACGCTTCCGGCTCGTTCCTTGGCAACCCTCGGCATCCGCCGGCCCGCCGGCCAACTTCCGGGGGGGGCGGGCTATAATTCCGCCCCATGATTTCCGCCGGTGATGAATATGACGTGATTGTGATCGGCGGCGGCCATGCCGGCGCGGAGGCGGCCTGGGCGGCCAGCAATCTCGGCGCGCGCGTGGCGCTCATCACCATGGACCCGACCCGCCTTGGCGCGATGAGCTGCAATCCCGCCATTGGGGGCTTGGCCAAAGGTCAGATGGTGCGGGAGATCGACGCGCTGGGCGGGCTGATGGGTTTGGCTGCCGACGCCACGGGCCTGCAGTTTCGCATGCTCAATCTCAGCAAAGGCCCAGCCGTGCGCGGCCCACGCTGTCAGAGCGACAAATACCGCTACGCCCGCGAGGTTCAGCGGCTGCTGCGCACCCGGCCCACGCTGACCATTCTCGCTGGCACCGTGGACGAACTGCTCACGGAAGGCGACCGCTGCACCGGCGTCATCTATCGCGCAGCCGACCAGCAAACGCTGCATCCGCTGCGCGCCTCCGCCATCGTCCTGACCACCGGCACCTTCATGCGCGGCCTGATGCACACCGGCGACACGCGCACCACCGGCGGGCGCGTCGGCGAAGGTTCCGCGGAAGGCATCAGCGGGGCGCTGCGCCAGCTCGGCCTGGAGCTTGGTCGACTCAAGACCGGCACCCCGCCGCGCCTTGCCGCCGAAACCATCGACTTCGCTCAGCTCGAAACCCAGCCTGGTGATGCCGACCCCGTGCCGTTCTCCAGCCTCACCCGGCGCGTTGATGCCGCCCACCCAGCCTATCAGCAGATCGCCCGGCAATTCCCCGTCTTGCCCCAGCAGCCGTGCTGGATCACCGCCACCAGTGAGCCGGTGCATGAACGCATCCGCGCCAATCTCGACCGCGCGCCGATGTACAACGGCCAGATCGAAACCGCCGGCCCACGCTATTGCCCGAGCATCGAAGACAAAGTCGTGCGCTTTGCCGACAAGTCCAGCCATCACGTCTTCCTCGAACCGGAATCGCTCGAAACCAATGAAATCTACTGCAACGGCATCAGCACTTCGTTGCCCGCCGACGTGCAGGATTACATCGTCGCCCAACTCCCCGGCTGCGCCCGCGCCAGGATTCTGCGCTACGGCTATGCGGTGGAGTACGACATGGTTTGGCCGCACCAGATCGACGCGACCTGCATGACCAAGCGCGTGGCGGGGCTGTTCCTGGCCGGGCAGATCAACGGCACCAGCGGGTATGAGGAAGCGGCGGGGCAGGGCCTGATTGCCGGGCTCAACGCGGTGCGCTATTTCCGGGGGCAGGAGTTGATTCGGCTGGGCCGGGAGCAGGCGTATCTCGGGGTGATGATGGACGACCTGGTCACCAAGACGCCGCGTGAGCCGTACCGCATGTTCACCAGCCGGGCGGAGCATCGGTTGCTGTTGCGCGCGGACAATGCCGACCGGCGGCTGACCGCGCTGGGCCGGCAGTGGGGGCTGGTCGATGACGTGCGCTGGAATGTGTTCGAACAGCACGAAACGGCGCGGCAGGCCTTGTTAAATCATTGTCAGCAAGCCCGGCATGAAGGCGTGCGGCTGCTGGATTGGCTGCGGCGCCCGGAGGTGGATGTCGCCTGGCTGGCGGGGCAATTGGCGCTGACGGAATTGCCGGCGCCTGCCCGTGACCCGCAACTGCTTTATGAAGTGCTGGCGGACATCACCTACGCCGGCTACGTGCAGCGGCAGGCCCGGCAGGTGGACAAACTCGCCCAGCAGGAACAAATCGCGCTGCCCGCGAATTGGAATTATCAGCGGGTCATCGGCCTGCGCACCGAAGCCCGGCTGACGCTCGAGCGTTTCCGTCCCACCACGCTCGGGCAGGCGGGGCGCCTGGCGGGCATCACCCCCGCGGACCTGATGGTGCTGAGCGTGGCGCTGGGGCGGTAGTTCTCCGGTGCGATGGGGCTTTACAACTTCCTTCCTTTCGGGTCTGATGCCAGCATGCCGCCGACTGAAAAATCATCGCCGTGCCTGATCGTCATCTTTGGCGCTTCGGGCGATCTGACCAAACGCAAGCTGATTCCCTCGCTGTACGACCTGTTCCAGAGCAAGCAGCTCGCGGGCCAGTTTGCCGTGCTGGGCGTCAGTCGCACCGAGATGTCGGATGACGACTTCCGCGCCCATTTGCATGAATGGGCCAGCAAGGGCGCGCATCATTTCGATGACGCCACCTGGCGGCAGTTCAGCCAGCACGTGCATTACCACGCGGCGGACTCCACGCAGTCGGCGCATTTTCCGGATCTCAAAAAGCGCATCGCCGCGTTGAGCCAGCAACACAAGACCGGCGACAGCGTGCTGTATTACCTTTCCATGTCGCCGCAGTTGTATGAACCGACGATCGAGAACATCGGCGCGCACGGCATGGTGACCGAGGGCAAGAGCTGGTGCAGCATCGATCCCAAGGCCGCCAGTTGGCAACGCATCATCGTGGAAAAGCCCTTCGGCCACGACCCCGAGTCGGCGGGGCATCTCAACCGCGTGCTCGGGCGCGTGTTTGAGGAAGAAAGCATCTACCGCATCGACCATTATCTGGGCAAGGAAACGGTGCAGAATCTGCTGGTGTTCCGTTTCGCCAATGCGATTTTTGAGCCGGTGTGGAACAGCAACTACATCGACCATGTGCAGGTGACCGCCGCCGAGACAGTGGGGGTGGAAGGGCGCGGCGGGTACTACGACTCGGCCGCCGGCGGCGCGATGCGCGACATGATCCAGAGCCACCTGTTGCAACTGATGGCGGTGGTGGCGATGGAGCCGCCGGTGAGCATGCAGGCCGACGACATTCGGTTGGAAAAAGCCAAGGTGCTCAAAGCGACCCGCAGCGGGCGCGGCGACGCAATCCGCAGCAGCGCCATTCGCGGGCAATATGGCCAGGGCTCACTTGGCGGTAAAGCTCTTCCGGCGTACCGCGAGGAACCGGGCGTGGCGGCCGAGAGTCAGAACGACACCTATGCCGCGCTGAAGGTGCACATCGACACCTGGCGCTGGGGCGGCGTGCCGTTCTACCTGCGCTCGGGCAAGCGCATGGCCAGGAAGGTCACGGAGATCGTGGTCTACTTCAAGCACACGCCGCACTGCCTGTTCCGCGAGCAGACCGGCGCCATGAAGCCCAATCAGATCGTCATCAACGTGCAGCCGGATGAAGGCATTCGCCTGCGGTTTGAGGGCAAAGTCCCCGGCTCACGCATGACCCTCAAGGAAGTGGTCATGGATTTCGACTACGTCAAGCAGTTCAAAGCCCAGCCCCCCGAAGCCTACGCCACCTTGCTGCTCGATGCGATGCGCGGCGACCAGACGCTCTTCAAACACCGCGATGAGATCGAAAGCTGCTGGCGCATCGTCCAGCCCATCCTCGACTACTGGAAAGCACACCCCCAGGACGACCTGCCCAATTACGCCTCGGGCACCTGGGGCCCCAGCAGCAGCGACATCATGATGGCGCAGGACGGCCGGCACTGGCACAACGGCTGAAACCCGGTGGCTCCCGCCGCGCTGCCTGCCGGTTCAGGCATTCCCGAATTCGGCGCGCCCCAGACCAATCACGCCCGGCACACCCCCGCAGCCCGCACCATTCTGGTGCTGCATAACAAAATGTATTTTCAATTAAAATACATTTTCAAGCATCGAGTGTCGCGCTTCGAGCTTGTGGGGTGAGGCTGGACGATCAGGCGCATCTGCCGGATTTCGCGGCATTACTGCGCTGGGCACAGCATTGGTCGGGTGTGGCGTGTCTGGCACGGGTGAAAGCAGACCAATGATGCCGTGCCCACCGCCGGAGATGAATGACGCAATTCAGCATCTCTCACTGGAGATCAACTGCGGCGCCAGATGGTGGTCAGGGATGACCAGTGCGGGCACAACGTGCTCCCGCGGGTGATACGGCTATTCCTGTAGGTCCGGGCTGGCCCTCACTCTTACCCACAAGTCCCCAAACCCTCGTTTTCACGGTAAAAACAAGGATTGCACTACGTAAACGGGGGCTTGAGAATAGGCAAACTACAACTGCCCGGACCTTGCAGAAATCAGCAGGCCGCCCTGATGGCTCTCGAAGGTGGCCCAACAAGTGAATCGACAGGGCTGGTGAAGCACCATAAAAAGATGTGGGTAAGAGTGAGGGCTGGCCCGGACATGACCGCCACGGGTCAAACAATCGCCCCCCCCCCCCAGCCATGTTCAGGTCTACATGGATCGACCTGTAAAATGTATTTTCAATTAAAATACATTTTAAAAACGCCGACCCGATGATGGCGCGGCATTGGATCGGAGAGGGCGTATGGTTGCCTGCTGGCGGGCTGTGCCTGTGGTGTATGCCGGCCGATTGGTGGTCGGGGAGCGTGTTGTCAGCAGCTGCTTGGTTAATCGTTGTCCGAGCTGGCCCGGACACGACCGCCACGGGTCAAACAATCCACCCCCCAGCCATGTTCAGGTCTACATGGATCGACCTGTAAAATGTATTTTCAATT
>CAZSBB010000018.1:0-53958 GCA_964605235.1 uncultured Phycisphaeraceae bacterium | reverse complement strand
TATGCCGGCCGATTGGTGGTCGGGGAGCGTGTTGTCAGCAGCTGCTTGGTTAATCATTATCCGGGCTGGCCCGAACACGACCGCCACGGGTCGAACAATCCGCACCCCATCAAAATTCAGGTCAACATGGATCGACCTATAGAATGTATTTTCAATTAAAATACATTTTAAAACCGTTGACCCAATGATTGCGCGGCATTGGATTGGTGTTTGATTGCCTGCTGGCAGGCGGTGCCGGCGGTGTACGCCAGCCGGTGTGTTGTTGGGGAGAGTGCTGTCGGCGGCTCATTGGTTGATCGTTGTCCGGGCGAGCCCGGACCTGCAAACCCACGGTCAGGTGGGCGTTGTGGATTCTGGCTCACACGTGCTGCTGACGTATGGGGATCGTTGTTGCGCTCGCATAGCGAGCCCTACAGGGGATGCCTTGGCAGGGCTCGCTGTGCGAGCGCAACGGCGACCATGAGGCTTGGCGATTCACCACGATGCCTGAACTGATGAAGATGGCGCTTAAACAGCAATAGGGGGCTGCAGGCAGACCATCACCTGGCCATGACGCCTCACTGGGCCATCAGGCGCACGCGGGTGCGGAAGACGGTGTTGCCGCGGAAGCGCAGGATGCCCAGGTCCACCGGCTGGCCTTGACGCAACGTTTCCAGCAGGACGCCCGCGTCATCCAGGCTCGCCAGTTGGTGGCGGCCCAGGTGACTGATGACGTCGCCGCGCCGCAGGCCCGCCTTTTCCCCCACGCTGCCCCGGGCGACGGCGGTGATGAGCAGGCCCTGCAGGCGGGGCAGATTCGCCTGCTGCGCCATCTGCTCGGTAATGGTGGCGGCGGCGATGCCGAACAGGTTTTCGAGCAGTTTGCCGCCGTCGGGTTTGGCGAGCGCTTCGAGGGTGATTTTGCCCCGGCCTTCCTGGCCCTCGCGTTGGATGACGATGTCAAGCGTCTGGCCCGCCTGTTTGCCGATGAGGTTGATGTAGAAATCCACCCCGCCGCGGATGAGGACATTGTCCAGCCGGGTCACAATGTCGCCTACGCGCACATCCGCCCTGGCCGCCGGGGAATGGTCCACCACGCCCAGCACCCGCGCCGGCTCATCGGCGCTGACGCGCATGCCCAGGTGGATGCGGTAGCGCCGCTCGACATCCAGCAGTTCCGGCAACGACTGACGCAACTGGTCGACCGGGATGGCGAAGCCGATGTTCTGGGCATCGGCGCGGATGGCGGTGTTGATGCCCACCAGTTCGCCCAGCGCGTTGAGCAGCGGACCGCCGGAGTTCCCGGGGTTGATGCTGGCGTCGGTCTGGATGAGATCGTGGAAGGTGACGTTTTCACTGGCTTGCAGATCGCGGTGCAGGGCGCTGACCACGCCGCTGGTCACGGTGTGCTGATAGCCCAGCGGGTTGCCGATGGCGATGACGGTTTCGCCCACCATCAAGTCGCTGCTGTGGCCCAGCGGCAACGGTTTGAGCGGGTGGTCAGCTTCAATCTTGAGCACCGCCAGATCGCGCTCCTCGTCAATCGCGATCACCTGGGCGTCATACTCTTTCTGGTTGCCGAAGATGACCTTCTGCTCGGCAGTGCGCGCCACGACATGGGCGTTGGTGACCACGTAGCCGGCTTCATGCAGGATGAACCCGCTGCCGACGCTTTCGCGTTTGAAGCGCTGCACGCGCTGCTGGCGGTCGGGCAGGTCGAACAGGTCTTGAAACAGATCAGGAATGCCCATGGGGGCGCGGTATTCGATGATCTGCGCGGTGGAGATGTTGACCACCGAATCGTGGCAGTTCTCGAACACGTCCACCACCGGCGTTCGCCGCAGGTTCCGCCGGGCGTCCTCGGTGAGTTGGGCGCGCAGGGGCAACACCGGCAGCAGCAACAGGGCGATGAGGGCGAAGCGTGGGTTCATGCCCTCATCGTAGCGAGGACGATGACGCCGGTGCAGGGATTGCGCAAGGGGAAAACGAGCCGGAAGCGTGAGCGACGGGCAGCGTCAATGAACGCCATGAGTCCAGGGCAAGCGCGCGCACGTTGTTCGGCCGCCGCACGCTCTGCCCGTCGCTGACGCTTCCGGCTCGTTGCTGCACGTATGCCCGCGTCTGGCCACTCACCACCCGATGATGCGGGTCAGCCAGGAGCATTCGCCGGCGTCGATGTACGCCAGCGCCGACAAGCCCGGCTGCGGGTCATAGGGGAAGGGCGGCTTGAGCTGGGCTTCGATGTAGAAAATGCCGTCGCCCGTCGCCCGCGGCGTGACCACCGGCAGTATCCGGCTGACCTTCGCCTTGAGGTAGTCAAACCGGTACGACGGATACGCGCTGGTGGTGATGAGCACGTCCTGCCCCACCTGCACGAAGCCGATGTGCCGTTCGGGTACTTTGAGCTTCACCACCCAGACGCCCTTGCCGAAGATCTGCCCCAGCACATGGTCGGGTTTGACCACTTCGCCCGGCTCATAGCGGTTGAAGTAGACGATGCCGGACAGCGGGGCGCGGATTTGCCGCACTTTGAGCTCGGCTTCATGCAGGGCGACTTTCTTCATCGCCGACTGGATGAGTTCCTCCATCACCTTCGCCTGTTCCTGCCAGACGTTTTCCACCGGCAGACGCAGCTCAGTCAAGCGGCTGCGCGACATGTCCGCCTTGAGCTTGGCGTCGTCGATTTCCGTCTGGGCGAAACCGCCGCCGCGGGCGATGGCTTCCTCCATGCGTTTGAGCCGGCGGAGCGACAGTTCCAGTTCCTGTTCCGCCTGGTAAATCTGCTCGCGTCGGCGGGCGCTGTCGATTTCCATGCGGGTGCGCAACTGCTGCAATTCCGCCTGCCGGGCCGCCAGCTCGGAGCTCGCCTGTTCGTAGCTGGCGCGCTGGACGGAATCGTTGAGCTGAATGAGCACCTCGCCTTCCTTGACCTCCTGGCCGCTGTGGGCGAAGTCCTTGTCGATGGCGCCTTCCACCGAGGGGCGGATTTCCACTTCCAGGTCGGTCATGAGATAGCCCGGCGCTTCGACCCAGCGCGTGGTGCGCAGCGACAGGCCCGCCGAAACCAGCGCGGTGATCAGCAGCACCACCAGCAGCAGAAAGCTGCGGAAGGTCAGCCAGCGCCGGCGCGCGGTGCGTGGTGGGCGGCTATGGCCTCCCGATGTTCCTGACGTTGCCCCGGCAGCACTTCCAGCGCCGGGGGCGCTTCCGGCGGCGGGGCGGGGGTTGGCGTCCGCGCCCGGCTGGGGGGCGTTGGGGGGCGCGGCTGAGGATGAGGACGACGCACTGGCATGGGCACGATTCACTGGGTCACTCCCGCCAAAATCAAACCCGCGGCGGCGCTGGCCTGCAACTCCGCTTCCCGGGCTTTTTCCACTTGTTTCTGATGCACCGCCGCGAACGCGCCATTCTGCTGCAGCAACTCGCGCGGCGGGCCGAACTCCACAACTTCCCCTTCGCGCAGCATCAGCACATGGTCGCACGCCAGCGCCACCGACACGCGATGGCTCACCAGCAGGGCGGTGCGCTGCTGCAGCACGGTTTTGAGGGCTTCAATTAAACGGGATTCCGTGTCGGCGTCCAGCGCCGAGGTGCAGTCGTCGAGCACCAGGAAATGGTTTTGTTGCAGCAGCGTGCGGGCAAGGTTGACGCGCTGCTTCTGTCCGCCGCTGAGGGTCAGCCCGCGCTCCTGGGTCAGGGTGCGGTACTTGGCGGGGAGCTGTTCGATGTGATCGTGAATCTGGGCGTACTGGGCGGAGCGGATGATCCTGCGTTCGTCCGCCTGTTCCGAGCCATAACGGATGTTGTCGGCAATGGTGCCCGAGAACACGATCGGCTCCTGACTGACAAAGCCCACGATATCGCGCAGGTCGGCGATGCGGAACCGGCGGATGTTGATGCCGTCGAAAGTCACCGCGCCCTCGGTGGGATCATAAAACCGGCACGCCAGCTTGGCGATGGTGGTTTTCCCGCAACCGCTGGGGCCCATCACGCACACCCGCTGCCCGGCGCCGATGGTGAAGCTCACGTTTTTCAGCGCCGCCCGCTGCGAGCCTTCGTAACGGAAGCTGACGTTGTCGAACCGCACTTCCGGCGCCTGGGTCAATGGCGCCGCCGGCTGCTCGGGGTCCGTCAGCGTCACCGGCTCATCGAGCACGCGCATCGCCTTGGCGGCCACGGCGGTCACCTTGTGCAGCACCCCCGCCTGGCTGGTGAGGTTGGTCACCGGGGTGAACAGATAACCCACCGCGCTGTAGAACAGCAGCAGTTCGCCCGGCGACATCAAGCCATCCCGGCAGCGGGTGGCGCAGGTCCACAACGCAATCCCCATCGCACTGGTGCTGATGATGGCGCACACCACGTTGAACACGGTGCTGAACACCGCGATGCCCAGATGCTGCTGCAGGATCGGCCGCGCCTTGCGCAGGAAGCTGATCGCCTCGCCCGTCTCCCGGCCATACGCCTTGACCACCTGAAAGTGCGACACGCGGTTGGCGATCTGGGCGTTGAGCAAACCTTCGCGCTCGCGCACGTCCTTGCTGAGCACCTTGAGGTATTTGCTGAACCAACTGTACACCATGGCGTACAGCGGCAGGGCGAGGATCACCAGCAGCCCGCGCCAGAAGTCCAGCCACAGCAGCAGGCACACGCCGGTGGTGATGCCCAGAAACGCTTCGGGCAGCATGCGCAGGAAGGCGTTCAAGGTGCTGGAAATCACGTTCATGTCGGAGAACAGGTGGGTCAGCAGGCGTCCGGGCGAATGGCTGTCGTGGTAGCTCATCGGGAGTTGCTGGAACTTGTCGTGCAGGTGCTGGCGCAGGCGGAACTGCACTTCCTGGGTGAGATAGACGGTGCGTTCCAGGACCAGCCACGCCACGCCATGCCGCGCCGCTTCCAGCAGCAGCAGCGCCAGCGCCAGCCAGCCGAGCAGGATGAGTTTTTCCTCACGGGTGCGGCCGAGGCTTTCATCGTGCTGCATGACCACGCCGGTGCGCAGGTGGGGTTCATCCAGGGCGAACAGCCGGCTCTCCGTGAGCAGGGTGGGATCGAGCTGGGTGGCGGGGACCACGTCGTGCGTCAGCAGGCCGATCTCCACGATGTCGTCGGCGATGAATTTGCTGGACAGCCCGTAGCCATAGGTCACCAGTCCCAGCAGGCTCGCCATGAAGGTGGTCAGCAGCACGGTGCGGAGATGTCGGCCGAGGTAATAGCGTTTGAACAGGCGCCACAGCGGGTTGCCGCGCTCCTGCGCCAGGCGCATGGCTTCGGCTTCGTCCACGTCGTCGCCGTAGAGCATTTCCCGGCGGCGCTGCTCGTCGCGGCGGACGGCGCGGTGCAGCGTTTTCCAGAATGACCAGGCGCTGGAGGACATGTCAGGCGGTCTCCAGGTGCAGCGTGGTCGCCATCTGCGTGGTGTACAGATGCCGGTAATGGCTCGCCGGGTTCGCCATGAGCTGGCCGTGATTGCCCATTTCGATGATCCGGCCGTGGTCCATGACCACGATCAGGTCGGCATTGACGATCGTGCTCAGGCGATGGGCGACCACAAAGCACGTGCGGCCCTTCATCACGCGCTTGAGCGCCAGTTGAATCAGCGCTTCGGAGTGCGGATCGAGACTGCTGGTGGCTTCGTCGAGGATGAGGATGCGCGGGTCCGCCAGAATCGCCCGGGCGATGCACAGCCGCTGGCGCTCGCCCACCGACAGCTTGGCGCCTTCCTCCCCGAGCCGGGTGTTGACGCCCTGGGGCAACTGGTCGAGCAGTTCGCCCAGTTCGACCATGCGCAAGGCGCGTTCGATTTCTTCAGCGCTGGCGTCGGGATGGCCGTAGGCGACGTTCTCGGCAATGGTGGTGTCGAAGACGATCGGGTCCTGCGGCACCAGCGCCAGATGCTTGCGATAAGCGCGGGTGTCGAGCTTGCTGATGTCCTGGCCGTCGATGGTCAGGTGACCCGCCTGCGGTTCGTAGTAGCGATACAGCAGATTGATGATGGTGCTCTTGCCGCAGCCGGTGTGGCCCACCAGTGCGACGGTGCGCCCCGGCGGGACGAACAGGTTCACATGCTGCAGAATCGGCTTGCCCGGCTCGTAATGGAAGCAGACATTTTCGAACGCCACCTCGCCCCGGAAGCGCGGGAGCTTGGCGCCGCCGACGCGGCGCACGGAGTCCGGCTCAGCGTCCATGAGCTCAAAGATGCGGTCGAGGCTGATCTTGCTCTGCTGCAGTTGGTTGCTCAGTTCCGCCAGTTGCACCGCGGGGGTGAGCAGACGCCAGGTGTAGGCGGCGACCGCCATGACCCCGCCGTAGGTCAGTTCATCCTGAATGACGAAGTAGGTGCCCAGCAGCAGCACGCTGACATAGCAGGACCAGCTGATGGCGCTGGAGGTCAGGCCATAGGCGACGTTGAGGATGCGGAAGCGGTGGTAGACGCGTTCGGTGACGAAATTGCGTTTGACGAATTCGCGGCTTTCGGTGCGTTCGGAGTTGAAGGCTTTGACGAGGATCAGTCCGGTCAGGCGTTCCTGAGCGCGGGCGGAGAGATAGTCCATCTTGCGGCGGAAACGGCGCTGGACGGTCTGGATGCGGCGGGTGAACCATTTGTAGTTCATCACGTACAAGCCGATGCCCGCGAGGACCAGGGCGGTCAGGCGGGCGCTCAAGCCGAACATGATGACCAGGGCGGCAATGGCGGTGATGAGCTGGATGACCAGACTCAGGGTCTGGTTGCTCATGACGGTCTGGACCTGGGCGACGTCGCCGCGCAGGCGTTCCATGAGCTTGCCGGTGGTGGTGTTCTGCATGTAGCGGACGGAGAGTTTCTGGACGCGGTGATAGAGGTCCAGCCGGATGTCGAAGACCAGGCGCTGGCTGACGACGGCGATGGCGTAGCTGCCGATGGTGTTGAGGACGCCGCTGAACCAGGGCAGCAGGAGATAGAGGATCATCAGCGGCGCCAGCAGATGCCAGCGGGCTTCGCCGATGACGCGGTCGACGATCGCCGCGACGATCAGCGGGGGCACCAGCGTCGCCAGGGTGACGATCAGCAGCGTGACCAGCGCGAGCGCCAGGCGCCAGCGGTGCGGGCGAAGAGCCGATCGGATGTAAGCGCCATACTCCATAAAAACAACCACTGCGACAGCGCGCGAGGGCGCTGGCGTCACAGGTTGGATTGTCGGGGAACTGACCCACAGCCGGGGGTGAACATCGGCTGTTTGTGGGGGCCGCGGGGCGACCCGTCTCAGGTCATTAAAGACTCCCGGGCCTCATTGCCCGTTGGGGACTGCCGGGTCCCAAGGTGTCGCAGACCGACTGCCACTCTCCCGGGCGACAGCCATTGGACCAATTCAACATAGTCAACCCATCGGCTGCTGTCTGCCGCACGTCCGCATTATTTCCGAAAATTGGCGAGATTGCTGGAAACGGGGGGCACACAACGTTCAGGTGCGGGGGTGGGGGGCATGTTTGGACGAGTCGGATGGCGGGTCTGTTCCCGCTGCGCCCAGCGGTCCCACTGCTGAGCGAGCAGGGCCGTCAGGAGCGTGACCACGCTGCCGCAGGTCATGCCGATCGCCAGGGCGCGCCAGAAGCCGATGGGGTCGTCGGCATCGGGATCGAGCCGCAGCAGGCCGTGGAGGGTCGCCCACAGGGCGGTGGTGGTCAGCAGCAACAACGCGGTGGAACTGGACATTTGCCGCAGGATGGTCGGCCGACGTCCCGCCCATGCCAGCTGCACCAGCAATGCGACTGTCGCCAGCGTCGCCAGCATCAACCACGTGCGCGGTTGCTCCAGCAGGTTCAGGATGGCGGCTGGCGGTTCCATGGCGAAGGCGGCAATCCCGACCGATCAACCCCACCAATACGGGCGAGAGGACTCGAACCTCTAACCTGCTGATCCGAAGTCAGCTGCTCTATCCATTGAGCTACGCCCGCCCAGACGAGGATTGTAGCAACCGCGGCGCGGCAGGGATGACGGCGTGGGGGAACTGGGGGTTGTCCGGGGTTGTCCGGGGGATGTCCGGGGGATGTCCGGGGGCCGGGGGTGTCCGGGGGAACCCACCCACTGGCGTGGGTGGCTCGGAGGGAAACGAGCGCTGCTGCCTTCCGAGCCGCCCACGCCAGTGGGCGGGTGCGTGTGGTCATCGACTCGCTCCACCGCCTGCCCGCTCCTGCCGCCTTCCCCGGCTTTGCAACCCCCAGCGCCTCTCCGTATACTGCTCCGTTCCCATCAGGTCGGCCCCACATGGCGTGGGACCACGGTTTGGCGCGTCGCCAGGCTGCCGGCCTACAGGAGAGCGGTCCATGACCACAGCCACTGTCGCCAAAACCAACCTGTACGAAGGTCTGTTCCTGCTCAGCCAGGGCGCGGTCGCCAGCGATTTCGCCGGCGCCATGGACCACGTCAAGGAAATCCTCGCCCGCGCCGAAGCCGAGATCGTCGCCATCACCAAGTGGGATGACCGCCGGCTGGCGTACGAAATCGGCGGCGCCCGCCGCGGCGCCTTCGTGCTCGTCTACTTCAACGCCCGCCCGGCGCTGATCGCCAACATCGAACGCGACGTCAACCTCTCCGAGCAGGTCCTCCGCGTGCTGATCATCAAAGCGGATTACATCGGCGACGCCGAGTTGGAAATCATCAAGCGCGACGGCAAGCTCGACACCGAGGCCGCCCTGCGTAAACAGGAAGCCGGCCGCGAGGGTGACGCCGAAGTCGTCGATGGCGACGGCGACGAAGCGACCGACGAATAATCCCCATGCCCACGCCGTGGCGGCTGCAGAGCCGGACGCGGCATGGCGACGGGAGGCGATCCCATGCCCAATCTCAATCGCGTGCTGCTGATGGGCAACCTCACCCGCGACCCGGAGCTGCGCTATCTGCCCAGCAATACCGCCGTGGTCTCGCTGGGGCTCGCCATCAACCGCCGCTGGCGCAACCAGCAGGGCGAGCAGCAGGAAGAAACCACCTTCGTCGATTGCGAAGCCTTCGGCAAAACCGCCGAGCTGCTCAACCAATACCTCACCAAAGGTCGCCCGGTCTTCATCGAAGGTCGCCTGCGCCTCGACCAGTGGCAGGACAAGGAAGGCAACAGCCGGTCCCGCCTGAAGGTCGTGGTCGAGAACTTCCAGTTCATCGACAGCCGCGGCGCCGGAGGTGGCGATGAAGGCGGCGGCGGCGGTGGTGGCGGCAACTACGGCAACAGCGCCCCGCGCGGCCAGGGTCAGAGCCGGGGCGGCGGTGCGGCCGGCGGTGCGCCGCGCGGCGGCGGCGCGGGCTACGGCAACCGTGGCCGGGCGCCGCAGGATGGCCCGCCGAGCAACTCCTACCCGGACGAAGATCCGCATCAACCCGTCAACGAGGACGAGATTCCCTTTTAAGCAACCATGCCTCAAGGCAGTTTCACCACAGAGTCACAGAGAACACAGAGGAAACACACAGAGCAAATGGTTGTTTGCCGCGCGAATGGATGACTTGTTTTCCTGCTCTGTGTCCTCTGTGCCTCTGTGGTGATGCTTATGTAAATGTTCTGGAATGTTCGGTCATGCTGGTGTACCGCCGCCGACCGCGTGGTCTGGCGGGCCGACGCCTAACTTCATTCCCAACTTGGGAAGGACACCATGAAAACGGTTGAACTGCTGCTGACCAAAACGGTGGACAATCTGGGCATCGTCGGCGACGTCGTGAAAGTGCGTCCCGGCTACGCCCGCAACTATCTCCTGCCCCTGGGCATGGCGACCAAGCCCACCCCCGGCGCCATCGCCCATCTCGCCGAGGAACGCGCCCGCGTCGAAGCTGAGCTCAAAGCCCTCCGCGCCCAGATGGAGCAGATGCTCGAAAAACTGCACGGCCACGAACTGACCATGCAGCGCTCCGCCAACGAACAAGGCGTGCTCTTCGGCGGCGTCTCCCAGCACGACATCGCCCAGGCCCTGCGCGACGAAGGCTTCAAGATCGAAGACCGCATGGTCCGCATCGGCGAGCAGATCAAACGCCTCGACAGCTACGACATCCCCCTCGTGCTCGCCAACGATCTGCGCACCGAGATCAAGCTCTGGGTCGTCTCCGACAAGCCCACCGAGCAACTCGACGCCGAACCCGAGGCGGAAGCAGAAGCCCAGCCCGCCGCAGCCGACGAGAAGTAATTCTCAGCGCGCTCCTCATCAAAAATTAGTTGGGTTCACCACCCGCTGCCGCTATCCTGCGCCCTGCCTCAGCTCAGCTGGAAGGGAACAGGATGAACCGCAGGGATTTTCTCAAAGTCGTTGGCGCGGACACCCAGGCGGTCGACTACCTGCCGGTGGCGTGTCTGCTGCGCTCCGGCTACGGCTGCGCCGGCTACTTCAACACCGGCCTCAACCAGGCCCTCGATGAAGTCTGCATGCTGCTCAACGCCCGGTTGATTTCCATCAACCCCCAGCGCAGCCGGGAACAGGCGCCCGTGCAGGACTTCGACGATTTCCTGGAAGAAGTCGTGCTCCGCTATTGTCAGGGCGGCGAACACGCCGAGGCGGCGCTCCCCGAATCGCTGGGCAAAAGCATTCCTCTGGCGGCGATCCGCTATGACGAAATTGCCGTGCTCTACCCTGTTGCCCACATGGGCAAGCTGATGCGCGAGCTCAAGGACGCCCCAGCCAGCTCAGCCCACGCCTCCGCCAAACCTGTTGCCGCCCCCGCCACGCCCACGCCACAGACGGTGTCCACAGCCGTGGCGGCCAGTTTGCAGGCGGCTGCCCCGCGCGCGGGTCGCACCCGTCGCGCTGCCGGTGCGGAAGCTTCCAGAATTGCCTCTCCCGCGACCCCAGCCGCCAACGACAAACCCGCTGTGGTGATGACGAGCAGACCTGCTGTCCCCACGTCGGCAAAAGCCCCGGAACCCGCCGGCGTTGATGAGGGCAGTCCCCGTCAACCCCCGGCCTGGCAGACCGCCGGCATCGGGCCGCTGCCCACCTTTCTGGACATTGACCGCAAAAGCGTCATTCTCAATCTGCTGCGCACCAAAATCTGGTGAACCAACCAGTCACCGCCAGCCGTTGCAAAACCTTGGCGCTCGCCCAGCGCGCCCTGCAGCAAACGCTGGGGAGGACTCGCTGTGCGAACGCAACCACAGCCATGGACTGACGCTGCCCCCGCGCTCACAGGTACGTCAACCGACCCGCCTGCGCCGTCGCCAGCGGGCCCGGGCCGTACGACTCCTTGCCATCACCCGCCAGCGGATAGCGCGGGCCATGGTCGGACGGCATTCCCATCGGCGACCAGTGCGTCACCACCCGCTGGCTGCGAATGAGCCATTGCAGCAGCAACATGCGCGCGTGCTGCACCTGTGGCTGATGCGCGGGGTCGTGATACAGATTGCGCGCTTCGTTCGGGTCGGCCGCCAGGTCGTACAACTCGCCGACATCCTGCCCGCCAAACATCTCCGGCTGGTAATGCACGAAGCGCCAGTGCTCCCAGCGCACCGCCTTGCTCCACGGATTTTCCGTGAAGGCTGCGTTGCGCACCGGCTGATCCGCGCCGCGCAGCAGGGGGGCAAGGTCCACGCCATCCGTCGAGTCCATGGGCTCGAGCCCGCACAACGCTGGCAGCGTGGATGCTACGTCGATGTTCTCGACCAGTTGTTCGCACACGGCGCCGCTGGATGCCAGCTCTGGTACGCGCCAGATCATCGGCACCCGACACACTGCTTCCGAACAGATGCCCGGCGCCTTCTCCGGGATGCCATGCGTGCCGCTGTACGCCCCATGGTCGGAATGGTAGACCACGATGGTGCGCTGCGCCAGCCCCGTGTTTTCCAGATGATCCAGCAGCAAACCCAGCGCGTAATCCACCTGCGTGATGCACGCGAGGTAGCCACGCCACACCCGCCGGGCGAGATGCTCAAAACCCCTGGGTTCGTAGGAGCCTTCCTGCCGTCGGTACTTGGCGAACGTCTGTTGAAAATGCGGAGGTCGGCCGGCGGGGTCCTGGTTGAGCGTGGGGGGCAGCTCCAGATCCTCGGGATACATCTCCCAGAAGCGTTGGTCCGGGGCGTAGCACTGATGCGGCCGGGGGAACGACACCTGCATGCAGAACGGCTGTTGGGCGGCGCTGGCGTCGTCGATGAATTGCTTAGCCGTGCTGACGATCCAGCCTTCCACGCATTGGTCGAAGCTCAGCCGACTGGGCCGGGCTTCATGCTGCTGCTGACCCGGCAAATCACCCAGCGCGATGCTGTCGTCGTCGGCTGAGGACAACCCCTGTGCGCGCAGGAAATCGTAGTAACGCGATTGCTGCCGACTGCGCTCGCGCTGCTTGTAGTCGTAGCACTCGGCATACAGGTCCACGTGGTCGGCGATCCAGTCCTGCGGATCATTGGGCAGATGCAGTTTGCCGATGCCCGCGGTGCGGTAGCCGTGGGCGCGAAAATGCTGGAGGAAGCTGGGCAGCCGCGCCGGCGCCGGGCCGGACAGGCCGAAGTAACCGTGGTTGTGGCAATACTGACCGCTGAGCACACTCACCCGGCTGGGCGTGCAGATGGGGTTCTGACAGTAAGCGTTGGTGAACCGCACCCCGCTGGCGGCGAGGCGGTCGAGATTGGGCATGAGCGCCTGCGGATGCCCGGCCGCGCCCAGGCAGGTCGCCAGATGCTGATCGGACAGGACATGCAGGACATTGAGCGGCAATGCTGCGGACATGCAACAACTCCTTGCGGGCCGGCGTCAGCCAGGGGTTGCATGGTGGTGCAATCGGCGGGGAAATGCAAAAGTGCGGGATAAAACAGCACCAGCCCAGCGGCCGAAGCCCGTCACGAGCCGCGCGCGTCAGCAAGCGGTTGCGGCGCAGCCGCAGGATTTGGCCACAATGCAGACAACCCCTCCCTCACGGTCGGGGCTCGTTCAGAAGCACATATCATCGGTTGGTGCGGCGATTCGGCGTGCAGTTGCCGCCCGTCAGCCGCCCATCTGCCCGGTGAGGAACGATTCGACCTGGTCGAGCCCGATGCGTTCCTGTTGCAGCGAATCGCGGTGGCGCACGGTGACGGTCTGGCTGGTCAGCGTATCGCCGTCGATGGTGAAGCAGAACGGCGTGCCGGCCTCGTCCATGCGGGCGTAGCGTTTGCCGATGTTCTGCTTCACATCGAGCTGCACGTTCCACTTGCGGCGCAGCGTCTTATACAGCTTGTCGGCGATTTCGGGCATGCCGTCTTTGTTCACCAGCGGGAAGATCGCCGCCTTGATCGGCGCCAGCCGGGGATGGAACTTCATGTACACCTTGCTGGGGCGCGACTCATCGGGCGTGTACGCCTCGCACAGCACCGCCAGCGTGCCGCGGTCGGCGCCCGCGCTGGGTTCGATGACATGCGGGAAGTAGCGCTCGTTGCGCTCCTGGTCGAAGTACATCAGCTTGTCGCCCTTGCCGCAGTGGGTGGCGTGCTGGCGCAGGTCGAAGTCGGTGCGATGAGCGACGCCTTCGAGTTCGCCGTAGCCGGGCGCGGTGAAGGGGAAGCGGTATTCGATATCGCTGGTGCCCGCGCCGGCCTTGGCGTAGTGCGCCAGCTCATCGCGGTCATGCTCGCGGAGCTGCAGGTTGTCGCCCGCCAGACCGATGGACTGCCACCAGGCGTAGCGGCTGTCGCGCCAGTACTTGTACCACTCGTTGGCGGAGCTGGGATGGATGAAGAACTCGATCTCCATCTGCTCGAACTCGCGCGAGCGAAACGTGAAATTGCGCGGCGTCACTTCATTGCGAAATGCTTTGCCCACCTGCGCGATGCCGAACGGCACCTTGACGCGCGAGGTGTCCACGACATTCCAGAACTGCGTGAAGATGCCCTGGGCGGTTTCGGGGCGGAGGTAGGTCAGCGATTCTTCATTCTGAATGGCGCCCGTGTGGGTCTGGAACATGAGGTTGAAAGTGCGCGGCTCGGTGAGATCGCACTTCTCATATTCTCCCGGCTTTTTGCTGGGTTTGTTGGGGCACTGATACTGTTCGATCTGGTCGGCGCGGAAGCGCGCCTTGCACGCCCGGCAGTCGACCATGGGATCATTGAACCCCGCGACGTGGCCGGAGGCGACCCAGACATTGCGGTTCATGATGATGGTGCAGTCCACGCCGACCATGTCGACGCTCTGGCCGTCGGGACCATCGGGGGGGCATTGGACGATGTCCTGCCACCAGGCGTTTTTGAGGTTGCGTTTGAGTTCGACGCCCAACGGGCCGTAGTCCCAGAAGCCGTTGATGCCGCCGTAGGGTTCGGAGGACTGCCAGACGAAGCCGCGCCGGCGGCAGAGGGCGACGATGTCATCCATGTTCTTGGTGCTGGCCATGTGTGGCTCCAGGTCAGGTAGCGCGTGAACTCCCCGTCGGCTTCCGAATTGCCCTGGGCCATTTCCAGGGGCAACCTCCGGGGGCAACTACCGGGGGCAACTTCCGGGGGGCCGGGGGAGGGAGGCGGGCAGTCCGGTAGTGTAGCATGTTGCGTTTGACCGCAGGCCTGCACGAGCGGCGCGGCGGGGGCTAAAAAAGGGGATAAGTACATTATTTTATGAAAAATAATGTACTTATCCCCTTTTTTAGCCCCCTGCAAAAATCGCTTGCAATCAGTACATTGCTCCCGATGATATGCCCGGGAAGATGAGGAGTCCGCCGATGTCCAAAGTGCCCAACAGCACTGTCGTTCGCCGCGGCAAGGTCGCGGTGATTCGGGTCAAGGATCTGATGATCGCCCAGAGCGATCCCGAGGAACTCAAGCAGCGGCTGGCGCTGGTGATCGAGAACGTCGACAAGCCGCAGGTCGTGCTCGACATGGCGGAAGTGGACCGCATCTCCTCGCTGATGCTCGGCGTCATCATGGCGCTGACCCTGCGCATCCGCCGGCAGCGGGGCGAAGTGCGCCTGTGCAACGCCATCCCGGACATTCAGGTTGCCTTTGCCGTGGTCAAGTTGGATTCGATCATCCCCATGGACGACACGCTCGACGACGCGCTCGAAGCCCTGGAAGCGAATTAAACCCGGCAGCGCCTCACCCTGACGAGCCGGAAGCGTCAGCGACGGGTTGGGCGTCCGGTGTTCAGGAATCCAACGGCAAGCACCACGGGCTTTGGGCGGTCCGGCACGCTGCCCGTCTCTGACGCATCCGGCTCGTTGACTGCAATTCACGCCGCCTGCGCGGCATTCGGTGACGCCATCGGCCGCGCCGGCACGCCGGCGACCTGCGTGCCCGCCGGCACCGGTTTGACCACCACCGCCCCGGCCGCCACCAGCGCGCCGTCGCCCACATCCGCCAGGATGATCGCCCCGGCGCCGATCCATGCCCCGGCTCCGATGCGCACGCGTTGGTATTGGTGCGCCTGCTCACGCCACGAACCCGCAGCGGGCGACACGCCAGCCGCGCGCGCGCCATGCTGGTGTCGCCCCGACAGCACCTGCACGCCGTCCGCCAGCAGGGCGCCGTCGGCGATGGTCGCGCGCCCGATCATGCAGCCGCGCCCGAGGTACACCGCGTCGCCCAGCTCCGCGTCGGCTTTGCTCAGCACGGTGAGGAAGCCGATGGTCACGTCCCGGCCGACGCGCGGCAGGACCAGTCGGCAAAACGCCTGCCGCAGGTAAATCCCCAGCAGCCCCGGCCAGAGCGCGACGGACTCGCTGACCATGCTCAGGGCGCGGTCGCGGCCCAGCACCGGGCGCAGCAGGGCGTAGAGCAAACCCGCCGGCAGCGCCAGCAGGCCGCCTGCCGTCAGGCCGATCGCTTTGAGCAGTTTGCCCAGGCTCATGCAGGCAAGATCGACTGGTTGGCGCTGGGTTGGGCAGCGACGCGGCGGCCCGCGCGGTTATCAGACCCGGCCCGGCGCCGGCGATTGGCGGTAACATGACCGACCAGCGCCAGAATCCCGCGAGTTTGCTGCCATGACCCAGCACTCCAACTCAGCTTCCGCCACCCCGGTGCACGCCACCCCGGCGGAGATTCAGCAGGCGGCGGCGCAGCTGCGCGCCGGCGCGCTGGTGGCGCTGCCGACGGAAACGGTTTACGGGTTGGCGGGCGATGCCACCAACGATCAGGCGGTGGCGCGCATTTTTGCCGCCAAGGGGCGACCGCATTTCAATCCGTTGATCGCCCATGTGCCAGATGGGCAAGCGGCGGCGAAATTGACGGTTTTCCCGCCGGTGGCGCAGCGTCTGGCGCAGGCGTTCTGGCCCGGTGGGCTTACGCTGGTGTTGCCGCGTGCAGCCGATTGCCCGGTGTCGGCGTTGGCGTCGGCGGGATTGGACACGCTGGCGGTGCGGGTGCCGAATCATCCGGTGGCGTTGGCGTTGCTGCGCGAAGTGGGGCTGCCGTTGGCGGCGCCCAGCGCCAACCGTTCCGGCCAGATCAGTCCCACGCTGGCCGAGCACGTGCGAACGTCGCTGGGGTCGGCGGTGGCGTGCGTGCTCGAGGGCGGGGCGTGTGCGGTGGGCCTGGAATCGACGGTGCTGGACCTGACGGGCGCTGAGCCGGTGATCCTCCGGCCGGGGGCACTGGCGCGGGAAGCACTTGCCCAGGTGTTGGGCCAGATGCCCCGGGTATTCAGCGAAACACTCGGTGAAGCCGACCGTCCCGCCAGCCCCGGATTGATGGGACGACATTATGCCCCGGCGCTCCCGCTGCGGCTCAACGCCACCGAGCCGGCGCCGGGTGAAGTCTGGTTGACCTTTGGCGCGGTGCGGCAGTCGGCCTTGCCCGAGGGGGTGCAGCGGCTGGCGCTGTCGGAAACGGGGGATGTGGTGGAGGCGGCGGCGAACCTGTTTGCGCTGCTGCATGCGGCGGATCGGCCGACGTTCCGCGGCATCGCGGTGATGCCGATCCCCGCGGAGGGGCTGGGTCTCGCCATCAACGATCGGCTGCGCCGGGCGGCATGGGGGCGGTGAGACCAGCCGCCCGCCGGTATGGTTACGTCGTGGGGGCCGGCGTGGTCCGCGCATAAAAATAGCCGTCTGTTTTCCTCGAGGCTGCGCGGCGCTGACGGACATGCGCGGCGGCGGCGGCAAGGTGAAGAGACGGCTGGGTTTGGCGGTTACTGCAACGGCGCGCCGAGCTTGAGCGACGGGGCGGGCCGTAAATGGCCAGATGCCTGACGAGCCGGGGGGGTCCGGGTGGTATCGGTCGTCAGGACATCGGCCATAATCTGATCGAGGGACAATTCCACATAAGCATTGAGAATCACGGGGTCGTCATACAGGCCCAGCGAGAGATCGCGCTGCACCCGCCGGATGCGCTCCCAGCGCACACCCTCCTGATCCGGCTGATCGTCAAACTGGGAGGCGCGGCCAGACTGCTGCAACGTCGGAGCGCTGACCATTTCGCTGGAAGTGCTGAGGCGAGACATGTCGGAATCCTTTCCACGGGAACTGGGCATCCATGCCACGCTTCCTATTGTGGAAAATCACGCCCGATAAGCCATATGTACTTTGCTCAGCAGGGGTATCTAGTTGTTGATAGGCGTTCACCGCACGTAAACACGCGCGAAATACCCGGAAAACATGCCCCCCAACCCCGCCCGCGGCGCGCCGGCGCCAGGTTGGCGGGCGCGGCTGGTCAGGCGTTGCGGCAGGGGGCGGAGGACGTCGCGGGGCCCGGGAGATGCGGGTTATTCCGCGTCGGCGTCATTGGACGGGTTGGGGTTGGCTTCCGGCAGCGAGCCGTCCACGGAACCTTTCGCCAGCAGCACCAGGCGCACCACGTCCGCGACCGACTGGGCTTCGAGCTTGGTCATCACATGGCTGCGGTGCAGGTTGACGGTGCCCAGCGAGCAACCGAGCTGGTGGGCGATCTGCTTGGACAGCAGGCCCTGACCGATGAGATTGGCGATTTCGCGCTCGCGGGGGGTTAGCCGCGCCAGCCGCTGCACCGCATCGTGCCGATGCTGCTGCACGGACACCTGGCGCTGGCTGTCGCGCAATGCCTGCCGCAGCGCTTCATCCAGCAGGGGGGTATCCAGGTCCTGTTTGCGCAGATAGCGATGCGCGCCCGCCCGGGTCACCGCCGCCGCGACGTACTCATCGCCGGCGCAGGTGGTGACGATCACCGGCGTGCCGCGTTCCGACTCATTGAGCTCTTCGAGAAACGCTTCGCTGGTTTCCGCCCCCAGCCAGTAATCCACGAAGATCACATCGAACGAGGAGCGGCGCAGCGCAGCCCGCGCCGCCGTGCTGGATCGGCAATGCGTTACGGCAAAATGCAGATCGGACACCCGCTGGAGACGCTTTTCCAGCAACAGGGCGTGATCGTCGTCGTCTTCCAGCACTAAAGTCTGCAGGACGGCGGGCATGACCATGGCTTTCTCCGAACCCAACCCCCGACGCAACGACGCACTCACGTTTCCTCAACCCCACATCTATCTGCTCAACGGTGTGCGCCGATGACGCACACCTGCAACGTTCACACCCACGCATCAGTTTGTAATCGCCGAATATCAAGTTTGCAAGCGATTTCTGTTCACCTTTCGCCGCCTGAACTGCGCCTAGTTCGAGGGAATGGCAGCCGAGGCATTCGGGCCGTGGTCCTGATGACCCACCGCGTCGGGCAGGCGCGAGCAGCCGAACCAGTAGCGGAACAGGTGGTCGAGCGTCTGCCGCAGCCCGGAGGCGTCGAACGGCTTGACCACATACGAATTGCAGTGCAGGGCGTAGCAGGCGTCCACATCCCAGGGCGCGGTGGAGGTGCTGAAGACGACCACCGGCAACCGGGACCAGCGCGGGTTGCTGCGCAGCGCCTGGAGCACTTCCTTGCCATTCATGCGCGGCAGCGCCAGGTCCAGCAGCACCAGCGAAGGGCGCGGGTGATCGGTTTGATCGTCGCGGCCCACTTCGTCGAGGTACGCCAGTGCCGCCACGCCGTCTTCCACCACTGCCAGGGAACAGGGTTCACCCAGGTGGCGGTTTGCCAGGCGGATCAGTTCCTGGTCGTCCGGGTTGTCCTCCACCAGCAGCACCACGGGTCCTGCGGTTGACTTACTGGTTGTCGTTTGCACCATCGCCTGCTCCCATCGCCGGCAAAGCGACAAAGAAAGTGGAACCCTCATTGACTCGGGATTCGACCCAGATGCGCCCCCCCAGCCGTTCGACGGCCCGGCGGCAGATCGCCAGTCCGATGCCGGCGCCGCGGGCGCGTTCGCCCGAGTGCAGGCGCTGGAACGGCTCAAAGACCAGATGCAGCTGCCGCGCTTCGATGCCCGTGCCGTTGTCCGACACCTGCACCACCACTTGCCCATGGTTGGGGGTGGAGCTGATGCGCACGTGCGGCGGCACGTCGGGGCGATGGTAACGGATGGCGTTGCTGACCAGGTTCTGGAGCGTCTGCGTCACCATCGCCGGGTCCCCGCGGACGGTCGGCAGCGGGGTGACGTCGAAGGTGGCGCCCGCGGCTTCGATGTCCTGATTCAGGTCCGCCAGCACCTGCCGGAGGCACTGGTTCAGATCGACCTTTTCCTGCCGCACGGTGGCGCGGCCATAGCTGGCGTAGGTGAGCAGGGACTCGACCAGGATGCTCATGCGGCGGGCGGCGCCTTCGATGCGGTTGAGCGCGTCGAGCGCCTGGGCGTCGGGCAGGCCCTGTTCGCGCAGCACGCCGGAGAACCCCAGGATGGTCCGCAGGGGCGAACGCAGATCGTGCGACGCGGCGTGGGCGAACTGGTCGAGTTCCTGGTTGCGCTCTTCCAGTTCCTCATTGTTGGTCGCCAGTTCGCTGTTGAGCGCCGCCAGCAGTTTCTGGGCGCTGCGTTGTTCGGTCACATCCAGCGCCAGACCGGCGTACATCTGATGGCCCTGGGCGTCGGTGAAGCGGAAGCGGGTGATCATCAGCGACAACTGCCCCGCGGGCAGGGTGACTTCGATCAGGCCCTGGCGCTCGGTGTCCCCGCCGTCTTCCATTTCCTGGCCATGCAGCGCCTCCATCGCGGCGGGGGGCACCAGTTTCTCGGGCCGCTCGCCCCCGGGGCACACCGAACCGTCCATGCCCATCAGGCGCTGGTAGGCGAGGTTGACGAAGCTGTAGGCGCCGTTGCTGTCGCGCACCCAGCAGGGCATGGGCAGGTGGTCCATGAAGGCGTTGAAGCGCTCGATGCTGGCGTTGAGCCGGGCCTCGGCGCGCTTGAGCTGGGTCAGGTCCACCAGCGTCAGCACCACGCCGGCGATGGTTTCGGTGTTGCTGTGGTAGGGCAGCACGCGCAGCAGCAGGCGAGCGCCGTTCTGGGTGCCGATTTCCTCTTCGACCGCCGCGCCGCCGTCGAGCACCTGCCGGCAGTTTGGCAGCAGGTGCGGGTATTCCAGGCTGTGGGTGATGTCGCCCAGCGGCCGCTCCAGGTCGCTGGCGCGCAGCTTGAAATGGCGGGTGACCGCCGGGGTGAAGCGGCGGATGCACAGGCTGCGGTCCAGGAAGACCACCGCGATGTCGGTGCTCGCCAGCAGGTGCTGCATGTCCGCGCTCAGTTCCGTCAGCTCGGTGATTTTGCGCTGGTACTCGCTGTTGACGGTGTAGAGCTCTTCGTTGACCGAGTGCAGTTCCTCATTGGTGGACTGCAGTTCCTCGTTGGAGGCGATCAGTTCCTCGTTGGTGGCGTTGAGTTCCTCGTTGGAGGTCTGCATTTCCTCGGCGGTGACCTGCAGGTTCTCCCGCGCTTCGCGCAGCTCCATCTCCATGCTCTGGATTTTCTGGCTCGCCGCCGCCAGCGCGTCGAAGTCCTCCGCCGAGAGCGGCGCCGGCGCGTCCTGCCCCACCAGCGGGTTGGGTTGGACCACCACGGCCTGGTTTTCCCGCGCCTGGTCCAGCATGGTCACCAGCAGATAACTGGTTTCACCGCTGGCGCCGGCGATGGGCGTGACCGTCAATTCGAACTCGTGCTCGGCGCCATCCACTTCCACCGGCACCCGGCGGAAACGCACCGGCTCGCCCTCGCGCTGGGCGCGCAGCAAGGCGGCCGCCAGCGGGGCGCGCAGCGTGGAACTGACCATTTCCACGATGTCCAGATTGGTCCGGCCCGCGGGCGGGTGCAGCCATTCGCGGGCGCTGCCGAACACATGCACCAGCAGGTGATGGTCGTCCACCAGCACCGCCGGCGGCGCGTAGCGCGCCAAAAGCGCGTCATACGCCCGCAACAACCGCGACTCGGGCACCGGCGCCAGCAGGTCCGTCCCCCGCACCGGCCCGATCGCCGTCGCCTGCTGACGCCGCGGCGGCGGCAGCACCTGGCGCGTCCCGCGCAGCATGGTGGCGCCGCGCCGTTTGCGGTACAGCCGCCAGTGCTGATCGAGAATGGTGAATTCGCCTTCGGTGTTCCCCGGCGTTTCGCTCGGACCCAGCAGCAGCACGCCCCCGGGCCGCAGCGCAAAGTGCAGCATGCTCAGCACCTGTTGCTGCGCCGGCTGCCGCAGGTAAATCAGCATGTTGCGGCAGGTGACCAGATCGATGCGCGAGAACGGCGCGTCGCGCAGCAGGTTCTGCTGGGCGAAGGTGACCGTCTGCCGCAGCAGCGGCGCCACCTGATAGCCTTCATCCTGGGCGATGAAGTACCGCGCCAGCCGCTGGGGCGCCACTTCCGCCAGCGCTTCGCGGCTGTAACGCCCGGCACTGGCGAAATCCAGCGAGGCGCGGTGGGCGTCGGTGGCGAACACCCGCACCTGCGGCGGCTCCTTCTGCATCTGAGCGTACTCGTGCAGCAGGATCGCCACCGAGTACGCCTCTTCGCCGGTGCCGCACGCCGCCACCCAGGCGCGGATTTCATGCTGCCCGTCGGCGACCGCTTCGAACACGGCGGGCAGCCCCAGTTGCTCGAGGCGCTGGAAGGCTTCGCGGTCGCGGAAAAAGCGCGTGACCCCGATGAGCAGATCCTTGTACAGCCGATTCAGTTCCGCCTGATCGTTCGCCAGCCGTTTGGCGTAGTCGCTCAGGCTCAGCTCGTGCATGATCTGGATGCGGCGCTGGATGCGGCGTTGCACGGTCGAAGGCTTGTACTGCGAGAAGTCGATGTCATGCGCCTGCCGCAGCAGCCGCAGAATCTGTTCGAGTTCCTCGGTCACTTCCTCCTGCATGGAGCTGAGCCGTTGCCGCAGGCCTTGCGGATCGCGCTGGTAAGTCAGCAGCAGATCGGGCATGTCCTCCGGCGCCAGCGTGGCGTCCACGCAGCCGGTGTCCTGCGCCGCCCGCGGCATGCCGTCGAACTTGGCGGTCTCATGGTCCTGAGCGATGGTCAAGCCGCCCGCCTCGCGCACCGCCTTGAGCCCGCGCGAACCATCGCTGCCGGTGCCCGAGAGGATGATCGCCACCGCCCGCTCTTTGGCGTCCTTCGCCAGCGAACGGAAGAACAGGTCGATCGGCAGCGGCGGGGTGGCTTCGCGCTGTTGCTCGCTGAGCCACAGCCGACCTTCGCGCAGCGTCATCTCCATGCGCGGCGGAATCAGGTACACGCGATTGGCGACTACCGGGGCGCCGTTCTCCGCCTGCTCCACCGCCATGCGCGTTCGCCGCCGCAGCAACTCATCCATCACGCTGCGAAAACTGGGCGACAGATGCTGCACCACCACAAACGCCATGCCCGTGGTCGGCGGCATGCTCTCAAAGAAGCGTTCCAGAGGCTCCAAGCCCCCCGCCGACGCGCCCACGCCGACCACATAGGTGGGTTTGCCCCCGCCATTGTTCATGTCATGCGCGCCCGCATCGGAATGGAGCTGACCCGTCTGAGACATGCTGCTGATTCTACTGGGCAAATCCGCGCGCTGGCGCATGATGCGTAAAAAACCGCTGTAATCGGCATATATAAAAGTATCAGGTTAATTCCGACGCAGATATCTGTTGGATGGCCTCTGGCCAGGTCGGCTTAGTACCCAAGGCCCAGCAGCCACATGACCCACAGTGCTGGCAAGCCCACCCCCAGCAGCAGCCACAGCAGATGCGCCCAACGCAAGCGCCACACCCCTTGCGCGCCGGCAGGGAAGGGCGGTCGCTGGGTGAAGTAACGCGACTGCGCGCTGGTGAGACGCATCTGCGCGTTGATCGCCCAGCCGGCGCCTTCGAGGATGACGCTCAAATCCCGCCGCCGCAGTTTGAGCCACGCCACCAGCGTCGTCGGCGCCAGCACCGCCAGCACTGCCGCCAGGATCACCAGCACCAGGTTGTGCCATTGGGTGAGGGCCTCGACCGTGCGCGCGATGTACGCCGTCGCCGAACCCAGCGCCGCGATGGCGATGCCGCCGCCCGCCAGCAACCCGCCGGCGCCGGGACGCCACGCCCCCGCCGGTGCGCCCGCCGCAGCGGTCGCCGGCGCTGCCGTGGTCGGCGTGGTCGGGGCCGCGTTGAGCGTCGCCATCTGGTCGAACGCTTTGGCGCCCGTGGTGTCGAGTTGCTTCTCGGCGCTGCTGGTCATGGATTCGATCTTGCCGGTGATGACCGCGCCCAGGCGTTTGAACGGCGCCCACACGGCTTCGCGCAGGCTGATGGGGTTGTCGATGATCTGCACCACGCGGGCGTCGAGGAGCTCCCCGGTGAGGGTGAGGAACACGCCGCGCTTGCCCACGGTGAGGTTGCCGATGCCCCCGGCGGTCACGGGCACCGCCGCCTCGCGTTTGCCGGCGGCCTGGGGGCCGGTCAGTTCGATGTACAGCACGCACATCGAGCCGGTGCGGGCGATGGCGGCATGCTCGGCGCGATTCTCCACCGGCACCGCGAGGTTGAAGCGCCGGCCGTCCATCACCAGCGTGCCCAGTTCAAACAGCGCTCGCCGCCGCGGCTGGAACAAGTCGGGAAAGCTGACGAAGTTGTTGAGCAGGTCCAGCAGCAACTGCTGGTACAGCACCAGTTTTTCGGTCAGGCGCACATTGTCGAGCACAAAAGCAGTATCGTGGCTGCGTTCGAGCAAAGCCGCGGTGCGCGCCGCCAGCGAAGGGTCCAGCCAGCGTTGCAGGGCGTCATCGGCATAGCCATCGAGCGCAGCGCCCGGCTTGCTGGCGCGCCATTGCTCATGGGCGGACAGCTTGGCGCGCAGCTCGCGCCATTGCCCAACGGACAGCTCGGAGCCGATGTCGCCCAGCAGGGGAATGAGCGCCTGCTGGTGCAGCGCTGCGATGGCGGTGCGGTAGGCGGGGTTGAGCTGGGACGGGTCCAGCGGCAGTGTCTGGGCGGGGCGCGGCGGAGCCGGCGGGGCGCTGCGCAGCATGGCTTCAATCGCCTGCGGGTTGGTCCAGTCCAGTTGCGCCAGCACGCCGGCGTGGGGGGTGATGCGGCCCAGCAAGGCTCCGTCGAGCGCCACCGCCCGGCACTGGGCGAAGTAGGCGTCGAGCACCGCCGCCACGTCGCGCACGGCAGCGGCGGCGGCGGTGGTGGCGTCGCCCAAGGGTTGAATGGCGGTGGTGAGCTGGTCGGCGGGCAGGCGTCCCGCCGCGCGCCACGCCAGCATTTTTTCCGCCTGGGTGCGGAACTGGTCGAGCAGCGCCGCGGTGACGCCGCGCTGTCCGACCGGATGCGGCGCTCCGCCGGTGGCGGTGACGATTGCCGCCAGGAAGTCATGCAATTCCGGGTCGTCCGCCGCTTCGGGCAGCACCACGCCCGCTTCGCTGACCGACGCGCTTTCGACCTGCTGCTTGATGCGCCGCACCTGCGCCAGGGTGATGCGGGTGAAGTCGCCCGCTTCGAGTCGATCCAGCATCTTGCGCGCCGCGGCGCTGATGCGCTGACCATCGGGATGGCTCAGGTTGATGGCGTTGAGCACCAGGGCGTCGTTTTTATCGAGCAAACCCTGCGGGTCGGCGAGCACCGCCAGCGTCCAGCGCAGCGCCTCGCGCACCTCCGACACCTGCAACCGCCCGTTGCGGTCGGTGTCGAGCAGCGCCAGAAACACCGGATCGCAGTTGAGCGTGTTCAGCGGGCAACTGGTGGCGACCCACAGGGCTTCATCCAGTTGCAGCGCCTGTTTCAGGTCGCTGACCGTCTCGAGCCGCAGATGATGCGAGCGCCCAAAGCGGGTGAACCGCGGCGGGCCGGCGGGGGTCAGTTCATCAGGTTGGTCCACGGTCGCACTCACGAGCACTGATTATGGCGAAAACTGCACTGGTCGCCATCCCTGGGCGGCGCTCATGCCGCGGTGAACGCGTCGTCTTGACGCCGCACGGTTCGCACGCGACCATTCGCCGACCATGCCGGACCTGCTGCAACAATTAAGTGAACGTTTCGCCGCTGCTTTGACCGCCGCCTTCGGCGATGCCGGGGCGGGCGCTGATCCGCTGCTCAAGCCGGCGGGCAATCCGCGCTTTGGCGACTTTCAAGCCAATTGCGCCATGCCGCTCGCCAAGCAACTGGGGCAGAACCCGCGTCAGGTGGCGACTGCGCTGGTGGAAAAGCTCGACCTGCAGGACCTGGCGGAGAAGGTGGAGATCGCCGGCCCGGGGTTCCTCAACATCACCCTGCGCGCCGACGCCGTCGCCAGTGCCGTCACCCTCGCCCTGACCGACCCGCGCCTGGGCGTGCCCCCCAGCGCGCCCCAGACCGTGGTGATCGACTACTCGGGCCCCAATGTCGCCAAGGAAATGCACGTCGGCCACCTGCGCTCGACCATCATCGGCGACGCCCTGGCGCGCGTGCTGGAGTTCCTGGGTCATCGCGTCATCCGCCAGAACCACCTGGGCGACTGGGGCACGCAGTTCGGCATGCTCATCGAGCATCTGGTGGAAATCGGTTTCGATCCCAGCCATCCCCATCCCATCAGCGACCTCAACGCGCTCTACCAGGAAAGCAAACGCAAGGACGATTCCAACCCCGACTTCGCCCAGCGCGCCCGCCAGCGCGTGGTGCTGCTGCAGCGCGGCGACGCCCCGACCCGCGCCCTCTGGCAGGCGCTGATCCACGCTTCCACCGCGCACTTCAACGAGGCGTACCACCGGCTGGGCGTGCTGCTGAGCGATCAGGACATCCGCGCCGAGAGTGCTTACAACGATGACCTGCCCGGCGTGATTGCCGCGCTGCGTGAGGCGGGGCTGCTGCGCGAGAGCCAGGGCGCGCAGGTCGTGTTCCCCGCCGGCTTCGCCGACGCCGACGGCAATCCACTGCCGATGATCGTGCAGAAGTCCGACGGCGGGTTCCTGTACGCCACCACGGACCTCGCGGCCGCGCGGTATCGCATCCAGCAACTGGCGGCGGATCGGCTGGTGTACGTCACCGACTCCCGCCAGACCGATCACTTCCGCATGGTGTTCTGGGCCCTGCGCACCGCCAACTGGGCGCCCGAAGCAGTTCGGCTGGATCACGTGCCCTTCGGCACCGTGCTCGGCCGCGACCGCAAGCCGTTCAAGACCCGCGAAGGCGGCACCGTCAAACTGATTGATCTCATCAACGAAGCCGAGGCCCGCGCTCAGGCGGTCATCGACGCCCGCGAAGCGGAGCTGACCGCGGAAGAGCGGCAACAGGTCGCCCATGCCGTGGGCATCGGAGCGCTCAAGTATGCCGACCTGTCCAGCGACCGCATCAAGGACTATGTGTTCGACTGGGACCGCATGCTGGCGATGGAAGGCAACACCGCGCCGTACCTGCAGAATGCTTACGTGCGCGTGCAGTCGATCTTCCGCAAGGGCAGCATCGACGGCGCCGCCCTCGCCGGCGATGGCCAGACGCTGACCCTCACCGAGCCGGCGGAAAAAACGCTCGCCCTGCGGTTGCTGCAACTGCCCACCGTGGTGGCGTCCGTCGCCGAGACGCTCGAACCGCATCGGCTATGCGGCTACCTCTACGAGGTCGCGGCCGCGTACCACCAGTTCTACGAGCAATGCCCGGTGCTGACCGCCAGTGATGACACCGCCCGCCGCACGCGCCTGAAGCTGTGTCGGCTGACCGCCCAGGTGCTCAAGCAGGGGCTGGCGCTGCTGGGCATTGAAGTCGTCGAACGCATGTAAAGCTGTAGGTCCGGGCTGGCCCGGACACGATCGCGCACAGGGTGTTCGATGTCCGAGCGAGCCCGGACCTGCCCATATGACGCTTCTCCGTGCCTCCGTGTCTCCGTGAGAGAATTCTTCCTCGTGATGAAGCAGATGTCTCGCACAGAGACACGGAGCCACGGAGGAAGAAGCACAAATCATTGTGAGGACTGATTCATGCTCGACGTAGCTTTGAAGGAATGGGCGATCGTCTGCGACCTGCTGCTGGAGGGGAAGCTGGCGCTGCTGCTGCGCAAGGGCGGCATCCACGAGCGGGGCGGGCCGGGGGTGTTTCGGCTCGAGCATGAAAGGTTCGCGTTGTATCCGTCGTGGGCGCACCAGAAGCCGAACATGATCAAGCCCGAGCACCGGGAACGCGTGGTCGTGCGTGAGGAACCTGCGGAAGTGACCTTCACCGGCTGGGCGGAAGCGGCGCACATCTGGCGCGTGCCGAGCCGGGCAGCCTTCGATCAGCTTGAGGGCTTGCACTGCTGGACTGCCGAGCAGATCGACATGCGTTTTGGCTACAAGCCCGAGAATCCGTTGTATCTGGTGGCGCTGCGGGCGTGGCGTTTGCCAGCCCCGCGCACCATCAAGCTGCACTGGCGCTACAGCGGGTGCAAGAGCTGGGTGCCGTTGGAAGCCGACCATGTGCTCGACGACGCCGGCTCGACGCGCGCCCTCCCGGCGGGAGAACTCGACGAGGTGAGCGCCCAGGTGGAACGCACCTTCGCCGGCGCCGGTTGACCGCGCCGCATTGGTTGCCCACGGTGCGCCGCTGCGGTACAACCTGATTCATGCTGGTCCTGGCGACCATTCTGGACAACCCCGGCGAACCCTCCGCCGCCACGCGCTACCGCGACGCGCGCCATCTGGCGCAGCTCGGGTACAACGGCAGCGTCTTCTACGGCACCACCGGGCTGTCGGGGATCGACTCTCCCGACAGCGTCGGCTCGGGCGAGATGCGCCGCTGGGTCGCCCAGCAGCAGGACAAGCTGCGGGCGTGGATCGAGGAACAGCGCGCCGCCAGGCTCGCGGTGTATCTGACCTATGACGCGCTGAGCCTGGCGACCAACATCGTCGAGGAAAAGCCGTCGCAGTACATTTGCCGGAATCGCCCGGACATGCTGTGTCCCGCCAGCGATGCGACGCTCGAACGCTGCGGCCGGGCGTTGCAGAACCTGCTGAGCCAGCTTCCGCCGGTGGATGGCGTGGTGCTGCGCATCGGCGACAACGACGCGGCGCGGTTGCCGTACCTCGTGGGCAACGACATTTACGTGCCGCACTGCGCCCGCTGCAGCCAGATGGGCCGGGCGGATCGCATTGTGCGCGTGCTCACGCATTTCCATCATCTGGTGGTCGAGCAGATGAACCTCCGGCTGATCGCCCGGGCGTGGAACGTGCGTCCCAACGCCCTGCATGATTCGGTCGAGTTGTGCCAGCGGGTGATGGAGCGTTTACCCGGGCCGGAGGAGGATGATCGCTTCATCCTCAGCTTCAAGTTCACGCACACCGACTTCTGGCGTCATCAGCAGTGGAACCCGTGCAGCCTGCAGACGGGCAAACGGCCGGTGATTTATGAACTGCAATGCCAGCGCGAGTTTGAAGGCAAAGGCGGCATCCCCAACTGGCAGGCGCCGCTGTGGCGCGACGGCATGCCCGAGAGCGGGTCGGGCGGCCTGCGCGAGGTGAGCCACCAGATCAACCTGGCGGGGCTGTGGGCGTGGGTGCGGGGCGGCGGCTGGGGCGGCCCGTTCATCCGCAACGAGCATTGGATCGACGCCAATGTGTATGCCGTGCCGCGCTTGGCGCAGGACCCGGAAGTGGACCCGCAGCAGTTGGCGGACAGTTGGATTGCCGAGCGTCTGGGGGTGAAGGATCCGCAGACGGCGGCGGCGGTGAAGAAGATCCTGGGCGACTCGCCGCAGGTCGTGCTCAAGGGTTTTTACATCGGGCCGTTCGCCCGCAACAAGAAGGACCCGTGGCATCCCAACGCCGACTGGATTCAGGACGATCTGCTGGACGCCGAGTCGGCGTGGCGGCTGGTGCAGCGTTTGCCTGAGCAGCAGTTGGATGAAATGGTGCAGGAAAAGCAGCAGGCGGTCAGCGAGTTGTCCGAGGGCCGGGCGGCTTTGCAGCAGAGCATGAAGGATGAAAACCGCGGCACGCTTGAGCCGCTGGTGCACACGTTGCTGTACGCCGAGTCGCTGTTTGCGGCGCTGCGGGATTTTCTGGGCGGGCTGGCGAGCTATCGCCGGTGGAAACACAGCCGGGATGCGGGCGAAGCGGAGCAGACCCGCCGACGGTTGCTTTCAGCGCAGTCGCACTGGAACCAGCATGTGCAGCGGCACGGGGGCTTGGCCGGCTGCGCCACGCCGTTCCGTGAGCAATCCTTCTGGGAGCTGACCGAGCGCGTGCTGGCGGATGTGGGGCGGTAGGTTGGTGCTATTCACCACCGATTTCAGTCAGCCCCCGGCGACTCGCCGGGGGCTAAATACACTTACCGCCGATCGGTTGCGGACGATTCCATCTGCCTTCGCACCGCGTCTTCCGGGTCGTATTCCGTCTCGCGTTTGCCGGTGCCCTTGCGCACGCCGGCGAGCACCAGCAGCCGGCGCCGGGTTTCGCGGAAGGGGGTGGCGATCAGCCGCCACATGCGGATCCACCACGGGCGCAGACGGTTGATGTCGCGCTCGTGTTCGGGCAGCAGGTCCGGGCGCAGGCGGATGTGATGTTTGAAGAAGTGATACCAGTCGCTGCGCTGGAGGATGCGCAGCAGCAGGCGTGAGAAAATATTGTTGCCGGGGAACCGGCGGGGCAGCATGTAGCTGATCTGGAAGTCGACCAGATAGGGCAGGCCGTCGTCGCCGAGGATGATGTTCTCGGGTTTGTTGAGGTCCACGTAGGCGATGTCCGCGGCGTGGAGCTGATCGAGCAATGCGCGAAAGGTGTTAAAAAACGCCGGCTCGACATGGTCGCGGCGGCCCAGCGGCCTTCCGGGGATGAAGTCGTGGCCGGCGGCATGGGTTTGCACCACGCCGTCGACGCTGATGGGGCCGCAGGAATTGGGAATCCACGGGCAATCCGCCATGCGCTCGAGCACCGCGGTTTCCCGGCGCGCCAGGCGTCTTCCTAACCATTTCATGGGCAGGAGGAAAATCGGTTGCTGGCGGTTGAATTTGCACACCAGGGCGGGGCAGCCGGGGCCGTCGCCGATGCGTTCATAGCGGGCGGTGGCGGCCCAGGAATCGTGCTTGTAGATGTTGGCGCGCACGTAGCTGCCGCCGGGCGTGGTCAGTTGTTCGGGGGGTTCGCCGCGCCCCAGCGCGCGAAAGAGCTGGGGACGGGGCTTGCCGCTGGCGGTGGGGTGGGGGGCGGTCATGTGGGGGGCGATTATAGACAGCCGCGTCCACGTCGCTATCATCTGCCCCTTTCGCGCAGTCACCCTATCCCCGGAGCGGCCCCGCCGAAGCCCCATGGAACTGATGCCCAACCGATTCATGATGGTCCCGCCTGGCGCCAATCCGCCGGAGGTCATCAACGTCATCGTGGAAATTCCCAAGGGCCGGCGCAGCAAGTTCGAGGTCGACAAAGCCACCGGCCTGCTGCGGCTGGATCGTTACCTCTATTCCTCGGCGCACTATCCGGGCGACTATGGCTTCATTCCCCAGACCCTCGCCGACGACGGCGACCCGCTGGACGTGCTGGTGATGGTCAACGAGCCGACCTTCTGCGGCTGTCTGATCGAAGCCCGCCCGCTGGGCATTTTCCGCATGACCGACAAGGGTTCCGACGACTACAAAATCCTGGCGGTGCCCAACACCGACCCGATTTTCGCCGAGCACCACGACCTGTGGCGCGTGCCCCCGCACTTCCTGCGCGAGGTCGAACACTTCTTCGCCACCTACAAGCAACTGGAAGGCACCGGCGGGGAGGTCAAGACCCAGGGCTGGGAAAACGTGGACCAGGCGCGGCTGGAGATTCTCGAATCCATCACGCGCTACCAGAAAAACAAAGGCCAGGTCGGCGGGGTGCGCGATCCGAAAAAAGTGAAGCAGCCTCAACTCGTCGCCCCGACCTCCGCCGCGCCCGTCGCCCCGCGCGCCGGCAAATCCAGGCCCGTTGCCGCCACCACCCCGACCTCCGCCAAAACCAAAACGAAAACCGTCAAGGCTCCCACACGCAAGCGCAAGTAAGCTGAGATTCTCCCATGCCGCACCGTCTGCCCGACAACACGTCACGTTGGTGGTTGCTGGCGGGCGGGGTCGGACTGGCGGGATTGGCGGGCTACGTCAATGTGCTGATGCTCAATCTCTACCACGTGCCGGTCAGCCATATCACCGGGCCGTTGTCGCATCTGGCGATCGACATGACCACCCACAAGATGGTGGAGTTCATGCAGATCGCCGGCATCGTCGCCGCGTTTCTGGTCGGGGCGATCATCTCGGGCGCGGTCATCGGTGATCGTCACCTCAAACCCGGACGACGCTACGGCGTGGTGCTCATCGGCGAAGGACTGCTGCTGTGCGCCAGCGCGCTGCTGGCGGTCCGCGCCAACCTCTGGGCCACCAGCGTCGCGGCGCTGGCGTGCGGCCTGCAGAACGCCATGGCCGCCAGCTACCACGGCCTGGTCATTCGCACCACCCATATGACCGGCGTGATGACCGACCTGGGCATCCAACTGGGCCACCTGCTCCGCGGCCAGCGCGTCCACGGCTGGCAACTGTTCTTCCTGCTGACGCTGCTGCTGGGATTCTTCGGCGGCGGACTGGTCGGCGCCATCGCCCACACCCTGCTGGGCATGGCGGCGCTGTGGGTCGCGGCTGGGGGGTGCCTGAGCACCGGCATGCTGTACCTGGCGTGGCGGCAGGCGATCTATCTGCGGCGGCGCACCGCGCCACACTAGCCCAGCCACGCCGCCATCGCTCCGGGCGAGATCCGGGGCGATGCCCGCTGGTGAAGCCGGCGCGTCGGCGTGGGCTGCGTCAGTCGCTGCGCCGGGTGCGGAACCGCCCGCCGATGTTGGTCGGCGGCTTGCCGCTGGGGATCACGCCGTCGGGGAACATCGCCTTGAGCTGTGCCTCGGTGAGGCCCTGCAGATGCGGCGCCAGCACGCGCCCGCTCATGCGCTGCTCGACGCTCTGGGCGACCTTCGGCTCCGTGCGTTCCTTGTGCTGACGGGCGGCTTCGCGGTGTTCCTCGGGCGGCTCGGAGGGTTTGAAGTCCGGGTACTCCATCTTTTCAATCATGACCCCGGCAAGCTTTTCGATGTTGGTCAGCAGCGCGCCATCATCGGGGGTGACGAAGCTCCACGCGTTGCCCCGCCGACCCGCGCGAGCGGTGCGGCCGATGCGGTGGATGTAGATTTCCGGGTCTTCGGGCACGTCGTAGTTGATCACATGCGAGATGTGCTCCACGTCCAGGCCCCGGGCCGCCAGGTCCGACGCCACCAGCACGCTCAGGTTGCCCGAGCGCAGGGATTTCATCACCGTGTTGCGTTTGCCCTGCTGCATGTCGCCGTGGATTTCCCGGGCTTCCACGCCTTTGTCGCGCAGGTATTTGGTCAGCTTGTGCACGGTCGCCTTGGTCTTGCAGAAGACGATGGTGGTGTCGGGCTGCTCGTGTTTGAGCAGGTGGAGCAGCAGGGGGCGCTTGTCCCACGGCTGGACGGTCAGGTACTTCTGATCCACCAGCGAGACGGTGAGCACTTCGCCGGTGACGCTGATTTTCTGCACATTGGGCTGGAGGAACTGCCGCGCCAGGCGTTCGATCTGCTCATCGACGGTGGCGGAGACGAAGATGGTCTGATGGGCGCATTTGATTTTGCCCAGGATGTTGCGGATGTCTTCGCGGAAGCCGATGTCGAGCATGCGGTCGACTTCATCGAGCACGACGAAGCGCAGGCGGTCGAAGTTGATCTGCCGGCGGTCGTACATGTCCATGACCCGGCCGGGGGTGCCCACGAGGATGTGGACGCCTTTCTTGAGCGAGCGGCTCTGGCTGGCGATGGATTCCCCGCCGATGATGCAGACCGAGCGGATGGGGGTGAACTTGCCCAGTTGGTCCAGCTCGGCGGAAACCTGGGCGGCGAGTTCGCGGGTGGGCACGAGGATCAGCGCCTGCATGGGCACGTCGGGGTCGGCGTTGTGCAGGATGGGCAGGCCGAACGCCGCGGTCTTGCCGGTGCCGGTGCGCGCCTGGCCGATGGCGTCGACGCCGGTCAGCGCGATGGGGATCAGCTCGCGCTGGATGTCGGTCGGCTCGGCGAAGCCGGCGTGGGCGACGCCTTTGAGCACGCTGTTGCGCAAGCCCAGGGCGACAAAAGCAGGGGGAAAGGGTAGGTCGTTTTCGGTTTCACTGGGGGACGAGTCGGACATGGACGGACACACTCCTGCGCCAGAAATAGGGGAAAATCGGCCCGAACGCTCACATGAAAGGTGCGGGCCTGCCCGGCGCGAAGTCGATTGAAGGGTGCTGAGTGTGCAGTGCCGAGGTTTGTCTCACCGGGTGAGCGGGCGGACAACCCTGGGCACCATCCACTCAGCACCCGACACGGTCCCATCGTGCGCGGGCGACAAGCACGGTATTCTAGCCCAAACCACTCCGCCCGCACAGCCGCAGCCGTGAACGCCAGCCACCCGCAACTCGAACACAGCCACCTGCGCGTCAACCTCGCCGCGCTCGACGCCAACCTGGCGCACCTGCGCCACCGGCTGCTGCAGGCGCAGCCCGCGCGCCCCGCCGCCGTGTGCGCGGTGGTCAAAGCCAATGCCTACGGGCTGGGCGCCCCCGCGATCACCCGCCGTCTCCTCAGTCAGCAGGTCACGCAACTGGCGGTCTACGCGCCCGCCCAGGCGCGGGTGCTGGTCGAACAGGTTGAACTGGGGGACGAAGCGACCATCCTCCTGCTGGCGCCGCTGTGGCAACTGTCCGCCGACGATCCGCTGCTGCCGCTGGCGCGGGCGGGGCGGCTGCACGTGAGCGTTCAGGCGCTCGAACACATTGACGCCCTGGCGCAGTTGGCGCAGCAGCATGCTTTGCGTTTGCCGGTGCATGTGCATGTGGACACCGGCATGAGCCGCGCGGGGCTGCGGCCGGATCAGGCGGCAGCGGCGTGGTCAAAACTGCTCAATTGTGACGAGCTGGGGCTGGCGGGTTTGTACACCCACCTGTCCGCCAGCGGAGAGGAAGACGAGCGTTTCACCCACGCCCAGTTGCGGGTGCTTGACGACCTGCTGGCGCAGTTGCGGTTGCCCGAAGGCGTGCAGATACATCTGGCGAACACCGATGCTGTGCTGCGGCATGACGCCACGCTGCGGCATTGCGTGCGCGTGGGGCTGGGGTTGTATGGCTACCACTACGTGCAAGGCGAGCACGGCAAGGAGGTGACGCTGGCGCCGATGGCGCGCTGGGTGAGCCGTCTGGTGCAGGTGAACCACTACGAAGCCGGCGCGGCCGTGGGTTACGCCCGCACGCATACGCTGACCCGCGCCAGCCGGCTGGGCGTCATTCCCGTCGGTTACGCCGACGGCTATCCGCTGGCGCTCAGCGGCCGCGGCGTGGTGGCGATCCCCAGCGTCCCGCGTCGGCCGCAGGCGTGCGCCCCGGTGCTGGGGCGCGTGAGCATGGACCAGATTGTGGTGGACCTGACCGACCTGCCTGCGTCGGTTACAGTGGGCAGCGAAGTGGTGCTGTACAGCGATGATCCCGCCTCGCCCGCTGCGCTGCCACGCCTGGCGGAATTGGCGCAGTCGCATTGCTATGAACTGCTGACGCGCATCGCGGCGCATGTGCCCCGGATGTACGTGGGGTGAGCGGAATGTTGTCCCGGGGTTGAAACAATCAGCCCCGGGTCAATGACCCGGGGCTAAATCGGAATGCGTTGTCGTGGGGTTGTTGATCAGCGCCTGCGTGCGCGGGCGCGCGGTCACACTTTTTTCTGCAACTTGCGCGGGATGTAGTCGCACTGCGGTTCCTGCGCCAGGTAGTCGCCCGTCTCGGCATACGCCCGGGCGCGGCAGCCCATGCAGTTCTGACGGTATTCGCAGACGTGACACTTGCCGTGGATATTGCTGCCGTTGCGCAGCTCGTTGAAGATGCGGCTGTTTCGCCAGATGGTGGGGAACGGCGTGGTCTTGACGTTGCCGCTGGACACCGGCAGGTACCCGCAGGGGAACACCTCGCCCGTGTGCGACACGAAGCACACCGCTTCACCCGCCAGGCAACCTTTCGTCACCGCCTGGAAATCCGCCCCCGGTTGACTTCCCGGATGCCCCCCCGGATGTCCCCCCGGATGCCCGCCAGGATGTCCTCCGGGATGCCCCTTCGCATGACCACCGGGATGTCCCCCCGGATGTCCCCCCGGATGACCCCCCGGATGACCCCCCGGATGACCAGCCGGCTGCTTGGGTTTCACGTTGACCGAGTTGCCGTAGTGTTCCCAGCGCCGGCGATCGCGTTGCTCGCGCACGCGGAAGTAGTGCGGGGCGCAGGTGGCTTTCATGTGAATGCGATTTTCCTGCGACCGGCTGTAGATCCAGTTGAGCGCCGCTTCATACTCGCGCGGCGAAAGCTTGACGTCGTCGCTCAGCTCCATGCCGCAGCCCACCGGCACCAGCATGAACAGGTGCAGCGCGTCGGCGCCCAGTTCCAGCGCCAGCACGTAAAGCTGATCGAGCAGATGCAGATTGTGCTGGGTGATGGTGCTGTTGATCTGCATGGACATGCCGCGGCGTTGCAGTTCCTTGAAGCCCCGGATGGTGGATTCAAACGCGCCGGGGATGCCGCGGAAGACATCGTGCGTGTCGGCGGACGGGCCGTCGAGGCTCATGGAGACCCGGCGGAAGCCGACGTCGACGATGCGCTGGCTGATGCGCTCATCCATGATGGTGCCGTTGGTCGCCAGGGCGATGGGCAGGCCGGCAGCGGTGGCGGTTTGCGCCAGGTCGAACAGGTCGGGGCGCATCATGGGTTCCCCGCCGGAGAAGACGAGGATCGGCCGACCGGTCTGCGGCAGGCTCTGGATGAGCTGCGTCGCCTGGGCGGTGGTCAGGTCGTCGTTCATGAGCTGCTGGGACACGTCCAGCCGACGACAATGCACGCACGCCAGATTGCACGCGGCTGTGGTTTCCCAGAACAGCAAGCGCAACGGGGGTGCGTCCGGGGCCTGGTTGATAAGCTGCTCGTTGGCGAGCGGAAGGGAGAAGGGCGCCATGGCGGGGGCTCCTTGCGGGAATGGTGCGCCTTGCACATATTCGGATGTCGAACTCCTGATTATTATGTCGGCCGACCCGTCCGAAGTCAACAGGCAAAAGAGTCATCAGATAAAAATTCCACAACCGCCTGGCCGGTTCCGACAAATGCCCGGCCGGTCCGGTTGTGACGACCGGGCGAAGCCCTATAATCCCGATTCAACAAGCATTTACCCATAGGCGACAACCGCGCATGAAGGTGCTTTCTCGGCTGACGACCGCAGCAGGCGGCGCCCGGACCTGGGGGCAGGCGGGCCTGCTGCTCCTGACGGTGGGGACGCTCCTGATTCCCCAGTTCCTTGCCTCCGCACAGGGCCAGGCGGCCGACCCGCAGGCGCTGGCGGCGCCCATCATCGACACGCCCGCCCATTTCCGCGCTGCCCGCGCGAAAGTCTGGCGGCAGGGCAGCAGTCAGATGCTGTTGCTCGACCGCGATGTCGAAATCACCATCGGCACCTATGGCTTCCGCGCCCGCCGCGCGGTGGTGCGCATCGATCAGCAGTACGACGCGCGCTTGCTGTATGTCTACCTCGATGACGCTGCGCCCCTCGCCGGCAAAGGCGCGACGCAGGTGCAGGCGCCCCGGCTGCTGGTCACCGTGACGACCACCGGCAACGTCGAGTTGGCGACCGATCTGCTTGAACCGCAGGGCGCCGCCGGCGATCCGCTGGTGCTTGAAGCGCAGCAGCGCATCGGCGACCACTTGCAGCGGCTGCAGACCCCGATGCTCAGCGTGCCGTCCACCGCGCGCGATGAGTCGGGCGACAAGCAAACCGCCCGCGCTGCCGCTGCCGCCCGCCTGCGCGCCGCCGAGCCGCAGATCATCGTGCCCGAGCCCACTGCCCCGGCACGCCTGGGCGCTGCGCCGACCTCCGCACCGACCACCACCACGTCACCTGCTGGGTCAGCCGCATCCACTGCTGATTCCACCCCGCCCACGGTCGCGCCCGGCACGGCCGACAGCGCCACCACCACGACCGCTCTCCTGGCCGGCGGTTCCACGGGTAGCACAGGCGAAACCATCCTGCCGCGCGGCATGGTCAACTTCAGCTTCCAGCGCATGGTCGTCGAAGGCGAAGGCGAGGAAAAAGTCGCCCTGCTGTTCGGGCAAGTCGGCGTCATGTTCACCGATCCCCAGTCCGGGCGCAGCATGTCGCTGACCGCTCAGAATGCCGTGGTGTTTCTCGCGGCGGATCAGGTCTCCAGCCCGGCGTTCAATCGCGTCGACAGCGGCGCGGTGCGCGGCATCTATCTCGAAGACAATGTCGTCGCCACCGATGGGCAGTACACCATCCGCGCTCCGCGCGTGTACTACGACCTGACCACCAACAAAGCCGTCGTGCTCGAAGCGGTCATGTACACCTGGGACATCAAGCGGCAGATTCCGCTCTACGTCCGCGCCGAGCGCATCCATCAGGTGGCGCGCGATCGCTGGATGGCGCAGGAGGCCCAGGTCACCACCAGCGAGTTTGCCGTGCCGCATCTGGCGATCGCCAGCAAGTCCGTCACGCTGCATGAAGTCACCGGCCGCGACGGCGCCAAGACCCTCGCCTTCGTCGGGGAAGGCAACCGCATCGAGCTGCTGGAAAAAACCGTGCTGCCGCTGCCCAGGGTCGCCGGCCAGGGCATGCAGACGCCCATTCGCCAGTTCGAACCCGTAGGCTTCTCCAGTCAGGTCGGCTTCACCTTCCGTTCCCGCTGGGACCTCTTCGCCCTCGCCGGCGAAGAAGCGCCCGAAGGCGTGGACCTGGAAGGCATCTTCGATGTGCTGGGCGACCACGGCCCGGCGGTCGGCATCGAGTTCAACTATGACCTGACCGATATGTTCGGCCGACTCGACGCCTATGGCCTGCTGTGGGACAACGGCGAAGATGAAATCGCCAAACGTCAGCCCCGTGATCACGATGACGACCAGCGCGGCTACGCCCACTGGCAGCACCGCCAGTATCTCCCGGACAACTGGGAACTTTCCCTCCAGGCCGCCGTCGTCTCCGACCCCACCTTCCTCACCGAGATCATGGAAGATCAGGCCGACCAGGTGCGCCAGTACGAAACCTCCATCTACCTCAAAAAGCAGGAAAACGACTGGGCTTTCACCTTCCTCACCAAGTATGACCTCAACAGTTTCACCACCCAGGACACCACCTTCCAGGCGCCCGGCTACGTGGTGGACAAGCTCCCCGAACTGGGCTTCTATCAGATCGGCACCGGCCTGTGGGACGATCGGCTGACCTACTACACCGAGAACCGCGTCAGCCGCATGACCATCCGTCCCGGCCACGACACCTTCGCCGACCGCGGCCTGACCCCGCCGGCGCCCTTCGGCGTCGACACCCGTTTTGAAGATGTCTTCTCCGCCGCCGGCGTGCCGCAGGATTACCGCAGCCGGTTCGACAGCCGCCATGAAGTGCAGGCTCCGCTGGAAGTGGCGGGCATTGATGTGGTGCCCTATGCCGTCGGCCGCTTCACCGGTTACGACCAGGATTTCGACGAGTTCAACCGCATCAGCAACGGCGCCAGCGAGGATGATCAGTACCGCCTCTGGGGTGAAGTCGGCCTCCGTCTGCACACCCAGTTCAACCGCACCTTTGACGACGTCGACAGCCGCATCTTCGACGTGCATCGCCTGCGCCACATCGTCGAACCCTATGCCGACATCTCCGTCGCCGCCGCCAACCTTGAACAGGGCGAACTGCCGATCTACGACGCCAATGTCGAAGGCATCCGCGAAGGCATGACCACCCGCTTTGGCGTCCGCAACACCTTCCAGACCCAGCGCGGCGGCCCCGGACGCTGGCGCAGCGTCGACTGGCTGACCATGGACTCCGGCATCGTCCTGACCGACAGCCACACGCCCACCGACCCGCTCGGCGGCGACCACGACCTCAACCGCTACTACGGCTACCGCCCCGAATACAGCCTCGGCGGCGACCATCTCTACAACGACCTCGCCTGGCTCATCAGCAACAACCTCGCGGCGGTGCACGACCTGACCTACGACCTCGACAGCGACCAGCTCGACCAGTGGCGCGTGGGCCTGAACCTCCAGCACGCCCCGCAGCTGACCAGCTTCGTCGATTACATCGACCTGGACGCCGTCGGCTCGCGCCTGCTGCGCTACGGCTTCAGCTATGAAATGACCGTGAAATACGACCTGTACTTCAGCCACACGCTGGACCTCGCCGACGGCGGCTCGCGCGAGCTGGAAATGGCGCTGGTCCGCAAACTGCCGCGCTGGCTGATGGTGGTCAGCGTCACCCACGACGAGATCGACAACGACACCGCCGCGATGATCCGCCTGGTCCCGCAGGGCCTGGCGGGCTCGCGCTACGCCCGCAGGTACGACCGCGGCGGGTTGTTTGAGTAAGCACGAACGAGCCGGAAGCGTCAGCGACGGGCGCAGCGTCCGAATACCAAGCCAGTTTTGGGTAAATCCCCAAACCAGCGGCAACTTCACGCCCTGCCCGTCGCTAACGCTTCCGGCTCGTTGAAGTATCGCTCTGCTGTAGGGCTCGCTGTGCGAGCGCAAACGAACCACCAACCGACCAACAAAAAACCCGCACGCCCAGATCGGGGTGCGGGTTTGCTTGTTCATGCGTTCGACCAACCGCCGGCTTACGCCAGATAGCTCGCCGCGTCGGCGCCCAGGCGTTGTTTGAGCAGGTCGGCGACTTTGATTTCCACGCCGTGGGTGACGCCGTTTTCGTGGTCGGTCGCCTGCTTGAGACTTTGTTCGGCGGCTTCGCAGACCACGGTGGTCCAGAAGCCCAGCTCGAAGAGGTTGCTCAGCTCTTCGCGTTCGCGGGCGGGCAGGGCGTGGTTGCGGTCGCGGAGGAACTTCTGATAGATCCGGCCGGGCCGACTCATGCCGTAGCCGGTGACCAGGCCGTCGGCTTCGAAATTGCGGAACAGGGGGTTGCGTTCAAAGATGCCGTCTTTGATGACTTCGCGGTAGCCGGGGGTGTCGATGCCCAGGTCCACGTAGCCGTCGGTGCAGATGAGGCGCGAGCTCTGCACGGTCAGGGCGTGGGCGGAGTTGGGCAGGTGCCAGCCGGTGATGATGTGGGCGACGCCGCCGTTTTCAAAGACGATTTCCGTGTCGCACAGGTCGTAGCCGTCCACCGCGATGGGCTTGAGGCTCGCCAGCTTCTGCTTCCAGCCATGCGCCCGCACCCGCACCGGCTTGAGCCCGACGATGCGAATGAACGCGTCCGCCATGTGCACGGTCAGGAAGCTGATGGGCGAGTTCTTGGACGCGAAATCAGGCGACGCGAAAAAGCGCGGCTCAAAGTTCGGGTCCGCCACGCAGAGCTTGTCCACCATGTACCACACGGCGAGCTGGAACTGCCCATACGCGCCGCTGCGATAGCGGGCCTGGCATTCCTTGATGCGCGGGTCGTCGCGCTTGTGGAAGTCCACGCCGATCAGCCGGCCCGACTTGCGCATGGCGGCGATCATCTTGTGCGCTGCATCAATGGTGTCCGACAGCGGCTTGGGCACCAGGGCGTCGAGTCCCTGTTCCAGGGCGAACACCGTGGGCTTCTCGTGCAGGCTGTCGGGAGTGTTGACCTGCACGGCATCAAGCTGCACCTTGCGGATCATTTCCTCATAGCTGGCGAAGCGGCGGTCCTTGGGAATCTGATACTTGTCGCAGAACTCGTTGAGCCCCTTTTCATTGGGGTCTGCCGCCGCCTCGATGGACAGCAGGTGCGAGTATTCGCTGTGGAAGTAGAGATGCTGATAGATTTCGCGCACCACGGAGCCGGTGCCGATGACGCCCAGACGAATCTTGTCCATGATCGCATTCCTCTTGTGCGGGGGAAAAACACTTCACCACAGAGGCACAGAGATCACAGAGAAATACACACGGAGAGAGCAGTTTGCGCGGCATCACCCGCCATGCTGCTGCTCCTGGCTTGGTCTCTGTGTTCTCTGTGCCTCTGTGGTGACATATTTGGCTTACCTGCGCAGTCAGTTCACCGTGCCGGTCTGGTTCAGGATGTAGTACGCGAGGAACTCGGCGAACTTGACCATCTCGGTGATGCTGATCTGTTCGTGGTCCGAGTGGGCGTACACCAGCGAGCCGGGGCCGGAGGTGATGACGTTCAGGTCGGGATATTCCTTGGCGAAGATGCGCGAGTCGCAGCTCACGTCCCAGCCGCGCACGGGCTGTCCGTTCCAGATGCCCGCGAGCTTCTGGCAGGCGATGGCGCGCTGCATGTCTTTGCTGTCGGGGGCGCCGGCGAAGGCGGCATTGTGCAGCTTGTCATAGGTGACGCTGACCCATTGCTCGGCGTTGGCGGGGCGGTCCTGCTGGCGCAGGTAGCTGTTGATGCCGCGCCACACGGCCTTGCGCATGCGCTGCTGCACGTCATTCATTTCATGGGTGGGCAGGAAGCCCTGGCCGCCTTCCATGAGCAGATGGGCGGGGTCCTGCCAGTTGCTCTGGCGGAAGCTGACCTGGCTGGCGCCGGTGACGCGCTGGAGCGTGGCGCGGGAGCGGATGAGGCTGCGGACCATGGTCATCATCTTGGTGATGGCGCCGTCGTTTTCAAAGATGGAGCCCATGTGGCCGGTGGAGCCGAAGACGGTGATATGGAAACCGCTGGCGCCGCGGGTGAGGTCGTAATGGTGATCGACCTTGGGTTTGCCGGTGGTTTTGTCGTTGATTTTGGTTTTGTCGCCGTAGACGCCGCAGTATTCATCGAGGGCGAACTGGAGGATGTCGCGGATGAGTTGTTCGCCCGCGACGCTGTCGCCGCCGGGGAGGATGATGTCAAAGCTGACTTCGCCGTTGATGCGTGAGGGGTGCTGGCCGCAGTCGCCCAGGATGCCGTGGCAGGTCTGCACCGGGCGATGGGGGAACAGGTCGTGCCGGCTTTCGCTGCGAATGGACCGGCCTTCCTTTTCCATTTCCTCAATGGCGTAGGCGGCGGCTTCAAACAGGTTGACGCCCGCCTGCTTGGCTTCGACCTTGTACCACACGCAGCCGCGGTTGCCGGGGTAGAGCTTGCTTTCGCAGATTTCCATGACGGTCAGCGCGTCGTAGCGTTTGCGCAGGTCGCGGTCGAGCGCCGCAGAGAGTGAACCGTTGCCGCCCATTTCCTCTTCGATGACGAACATGAAGGTGAGGTTGCGGTTGAGGCGCTGCTTGGTCTGTTTAAGGTAGTGCGCCACCAGCCGCAGGGCGCCGATCATGGCGACGGCATTGCCTTTGTCGTCACAGGCGCCGCGTCCGTAGACCACATCGCCTTCCACGCGCGGGGGGATGTACGGCGCGATGACGTCGATGTGGGTGTTGACCGCATAGTTCACGCCGTCTTTGCTGCGCTGCTCGCCGTCAACCATCACCAGCAGGTTGGCGCGCCCGGCATAGCACTCGGCGGCGCTGAGGCCCTGGGGCTGCGCCTTGCTCTTGGTGTAGTAAAGCTGGGAGAAGAAGGGGTGCTGATCGATCGCCGGATTGATGGCGCGACGCTCGAACGTCGCGGCCGGCAGGTTCAGCGGCTTAAGCTGACTTTCAATCAGATCAAACACAGCATGTTCGTTGGCCGCCAGACGTTTGACATCCGCCTGCACGGTGGTGTCGATCGTCACCATCTCGACCAGCAGATTCGTCAGTTCGGTGCGAAACTCCGGGGTATTCGCCATCGCCGCGATCTGCGGCATCGCCAGCCCGCTCATGGGGTCGTCCTTCTCAGATAGGGGGAACGGTGACCAGACCAGCAAGGTAGCACCCGGCGGGGAGAGCGGCAACCGTCGGGCTCGAACCAGGCGGATCAGAAGGGTGAGAATATCACCGCTGGCGGCTTGTTGAAGGCCGGGGGGAGAAGAAAGGGGGGAGAAGAAAGGGGATAAGTACATTATTTTATTGGTAAAATAATGTACTTATCCCCTTTCTTATCCCGGCTCGTTGCGGATGGCGATACGAGCCCGAAGCGTCAGCGAGGGGAACCGCGCCCGGCGTCCGCAGCGTCAACGCGCAAACCTAAACGCTATGGCGTCCACCGACGCTGCCCGGGCGCTCACGCTTCCGGCTCGTTGGCGGCTCGTAGAGATGCGTTACGCCCCGTGATTGCGGGCGAGCTGGCCGGCTTGCAGCACCAGGCGGCGGTCGGCGCGGGCGGCGACATTGGCGTCGTGGGTCACCATCACAATGGTTTGGCCACGTTGGTGCAGTTCGGCGAAGACTTCGAGAATCTGCTGGCCGGTGCGGGCGTCGAGGTTGCCCGTCGGCTCATCCGCCAGCAGCAGGTCCGGCTCATTCATCAGGGCGCGGGCGATCGCCACCCGCTGGCGCTCCCCGCCCGACAGCTTGGCGGGACGATGCCGCAGTCGGCCGGCAAGTCCGAAGCGGTCGAGCAGTTCGGTCGCCCGCTGCCGCGCTTGTGCCCGCTGGCCCATCCAGTGCCTGACGTTGTTGCCCACCATGGACGCCACCAGCACATTTTCCAGTGCGGTCAGCTCCGGCAGCAGGTGATAGAACTGGAACACGAAGCCCACGGATTCATTGCGATATTCCGCCGTGACGCTGCCGCGGAAGCGAAAGACATTCTGCTGGCGGAAGTGGACTTCGCCTTCGTCGGGATGGTCGAGCGCGCCCATGAGGTGCAGCAGCGTGCTCTTGCCTGAGCCGGAGGCGCCCAGGATCGCCAGCCATTCGCCCGCCTGCACCTCCGCATCCACCCCGCGCAGGACGTGGAGGGTTTCATCGCCCATGCGATAGCGTTTATGCAGGTTGCGCACCAGCAGCAGGGGGGCGTCGGCGGCAGTGGTTTTCGACGTCATTTTTCAGATTCACCACAGAGGCACAGAGAACACCGAAATAACCGGACCCCGATGGAAAGGCTATGCAGAAACCTCCCATTTAGCCCCCGGCGACTCGCCGGGGGCTAAGTGAAACAGGCGTTTGACCTGCCTGCCTGATTTCCTCCATCCGCGCGGGGTTTTGGTGGTCATACCAATTTTGTTGCTACTCATAGCGCAGCGCCTCCACCGGCCGCAGCCGCGCCGCCTGGATCGCCGGGACCACCGCGCCCAGCAGGCTGCTGAGCACCGCGCCGAGCATGATCCAGCTCACTTCCCACCAGTCGAGCCGATTGGGAATGCGGTCGAAGTAGTAGATTTTCGGGTCCCACATCTTGAAGCCGAACAGGTAGAAAAGCAGGTCCTGGATTTCGTTGAGGTTGAGCACGATCGCCGCCGCCAGCGCCAAGCCCAGCAGCGCCCCGACCACGCCCACCGCCAGGCCGTAGCCCAGGAAGATGCCCGCGATGCCGCCCCGCCGCGCCCCCAGCGCCAGCAGGGTGCCGATGTCGCGGGTCTTTTCCAGCACGATCATGGAGAACACCACGGCAATCATCACCACCGCCACGCCGCTGATGATGGCGAACAGCACGGTGATCATGCCCTTCTCTTTTTCCACCGCGTTGAGCAGCATGCGATGGCGTTCCTGCCAGGTCATGACACGCAGCAGCTTGATGGTCGATTGCGTCTGCTGGAAGTCGCTGACGGTTTGCTCCACAGCGGCTTTGAGCTCCGCCAGGTCCGCGCCGGGGACGCCTTTGATCATCAGTTCACTGGCGCGGCCGGGCTGGCGCGTGGGCGCGCCGATCGGTTCGCCGGTGTCGGGATTGAACTTTTCATACACCGTCTGCGCCTGCATCTCCAGCATTTCCTGCAGCAGGGCGAAGGAGATGTACACGCGGTTGGCGTCGATTTCGTAGAGCCCGCTCTTGAACTCATTGACGATCGCCAGTTGGCGCACCGCGGGGCTGAGCGTCGCCAGCGTGCCTTTGCCGGTCAACGGCAGGACGGTGAGGGTGACGGCGGTGCCCAGCCGGGCGTAGGCGATGTCGTACTGGCCCTCGTCGTCGCGCTGGCTCCAGGGGTTGACCTCGATGCCGGGCACGATGGCGCCTTTGACCTGATCGCTTTGCCACGGAGCGGGCACCGTCAGGCCCATGCCCAGCGTGTGCGGGTCATAGGTTTCGAGCAGTTTTTCCTGCTCGGGGGTGGGGCTGCCCAGTTGCTGGGGGTAGAGGTATTGGCGCAGGTCGTCGCGTTTCCAGTGCAGCGTGTCGCCGTACCCGATGACGCCGTCGAGACTCGTCGGCTCGATGCCCAGCACTTCGACGGTGTGCACCTCGCCGCTCATGTTGAGCAGGCCGAAGCAGCGGATGATGGGCGTGACCTGCTGGACCTGCGGCAGCAGCGCCAGCTGGTCCGCGAGGGCTTCGTAATGCTCGAAGCCGGTGACATCGCTGAGCACGGTGACCTGGCCGGTGAGTTTTTGCGCGGAAGTGCGCATCATCTCCAGGAAGCCGCCCATGACGCTGATGACGATGATGACCATCGCGGTGCAGAGCATGACCGCCGCGGCGGCCGCGAGGGGGCCGATGCGTCGCCGCAGGTATTTGGCAATGAGCAGCCACTTGTACACGGCGGGCATGTTACCGCAGGACGGGCAGCGCGGTGCGTGGTGCAGGAGATGCAGAAACGGGGATGAAAAAAGGGGATAAGTACATTATTTTGGTTTAAAAATAATGTACTTATCCCCTTTTTTCATCCCATTGGGCAATGCATGGGCCTTGTGCAGAGCAGCGGGTTCACGCAGCGGCAGCGATCCTTGTTCACCGGAGCAAAAATCGGCTGGGATTTGGTCTTTTGACCGATCTAGGGGAAGATGGAGCCCTAACGGGCTTGAGCGTCACGCCGCCGTCGGGGCGGTTTTCGGTGGTTCAGGCCGGCGCCCGGTGCAAAGCCGGCCCAGGGAAGCCAGCGGCCGTGAAGTGTGAATGAGGTGCTCTGGCCGCGGACCCGGACATGGAAACGCCCACGACTGAAAAGATCGACCTGGAAGCGACGCCCACGCCGCGCCCGCATCGGAATACCGATCGATGGGTGCTGGGATTGGCGGGAGGTCTGCCCACCCTGGCGACCGTGCTGGGATTTTTCGGGCCCATGGGCTGGCCGTTGGACCTGCTGGCGAATTTCCGTCTGCAGTATGTGGTGGTGCTGCTGGCGGTGGGGGTGATCTGCCTGGCGGCGCGGCGGTGGAAGCTGCTGCTGGTGTTCGCCATTGCACTCATCCTGAATCTGGCGGTGATCTTGCCGTTGTACGTCCACCCGCAGGGCTTGCCCACGCTGCGGCCGGAGTTTTTCATGCCCGGCCAGATCGCCGGCGATGAGAATGAGCTGTATAAACCCGCGCCGCCCAACGCTCCGCTGAAGCTGGTGAACCTGTACACCGCGGTGCCGCCGGAGAACCTGGAGAACCTGCTGGAGCTGATCCGCAAGCTCGACGCCGACCTGGTGCTGGCGCAGGGCGTCGATCCGCCGACGCTCGAGCAGATGGAATATCGCGTGGCGCCGTTCCGTGTGGAAGCCTCGGCAGCGCGCGACGACGGCTATGGCATGGCGCTGCTGGCGCGCATCTCCATGCGGCCGAAGGTTCGCGCCAAGCCGGTCGAGATGGTGCAACTGGTCAGCGGGGAACGGCTGCGGCTGGCGATGGTGGACGCCACGATCAAGTGGGGTGATCGGCAAGTGAAACTGCTGGGCGTGCATCTGCCCTGGCCGATCAACGGCGACCTGGCGCGGGTGCATCAGGAGCACGTGCGGGCGATCGGCGAATGGGTGCAGAAGCAGACCGACCCGGTGGTGCTGCTGGGCGATCTGGGCGTCTCCCCCTGGACCTATCGCTTCCGTCAACTACAGACCCGCACCGGCCTGGTGAGCACTCAGCCGGGCTTCGGCGTCGCGGCAAGCTGGCCGGCGACCGGGGGCATCCCGCTGGGGCAGATTCCCATCGACCATTGCCTCGCCGACAGCCGGCTGGTCACCGTGGCGCGGTTTCTGGGGCCTTCCATGGGCGCCGACCATCGCCCCCTGGCGGTGCATCTGCAATGGGAAGATCGACTCAACGCCCCGCCTCCACCGCCGGTGGCAGAACCAGACGCCAGCCAGCCAGCTGACGGGCAACCCGCTGCGCCCGCATCGGCAGACCCGCCCGCCGCCCCGGAGCCTGCGCCGGCCGCGGCGCCTGCTTCCTGATTCGCCCCGGCGTTTGTGCCTCCGCAATCGGCTTCACCTCGACGACAAAACCCCGTGCAGGGCGGCGCCTGACCCGCTAAACTTGCCGACCCGAAACCCGGAGGCTTGGCCGCCATGGCGTATCTGGCAACGATCGCACCCTTTGGCTTTGCCGACTTCAACCCGCCGACGCTCCTGCCGGTCTACCGCCAGTTGGGCTGCGTGCGCAGTCAGTTCTATCGCAACACCGCCAACCCGCCCAGGCTGTCCGAAGCCCGCCGCATCGCCGAGGACGCCGGCCTGCCGTTCGACTCCATCCATGGCGTGTTCGGCCCCGAGCACGACCCCTCCAGCCCCGTTGAAGCCATCCGTCGTCAAGCCATCGAAACCTACCGCCTGGAAGGTGAAGTGGCGCTGGAACTGGGCGGCCCGATGGTGGTGGTGCATCCCGCGCCGCCCTTGCCGCGCGACGTCCTGGAAACGCCGCAGCAGCGCGAGGCCCGTTACCAGCCGCTGCTTAAGAGCATGCACGAGCTGGCGCTGCTGGGCGAGGAACTCGAGGTCGTCTACCTGATCGAAAACATCCCCGCGACCTACTGCTGCGGCGATGAGCCGGCGCGCCTGGCGCGGATGGTGCGCGAGATTGCTCATCCCAATCTGGCGATGTGCGTCGACACCGGGCACGCCCACATGACCACCGGGGCGGTGGCGGCGCTGCGCGACTGTGCCCAGGTCATCCGCTATCTGCACATCAACGACAACAACGCCCTGCAGGATTCCCACCACATCCCCGGCGACGGCACCATCCCCTGGGAAGACGTGCAGCCCGCCATCGCCAACCTGCCCCCCGACACCCCGGCAATGCTCGAACTGTTCTGGCCCGAGCAGACGATGGCGCAGCGCGTCGCGGCGGGCTTGGGCGAACAGCTCAAGGCGTGGTTGGCGCTGCGGTGAATTGACGTGGTGAGCGGCGCACGCTTCGATAAGCAAACTTCACCCGCATTAGTCCAGTCCGCGTTCTTACCGCTTTGCGCCTCCGCTGCCCGCCGCCTATACTGTCCCCCGTGACGCCTTCCGCCTCTGCATCCACTGAGCCTTTGCTGCAGGTCCGCGACCTGAACACCTGGTTTCCCGTCAAGCGCGGCCTGCTCCAGCGAACCGTCGGGCATGTCCGCGCCGTCGACGGCGTCAGCTTCGATGTCGCCCGCGGCCAAACGCTGGGTCTCGTCGGCGAATCCGGTTGCGGCAAAACCACCGTCGGCCGGACGCTGCTCCGGCTCATCCCCGCGACCAGCGGCAGCGTGCAGTTTGCGGGTCGGGAAGTCTTCACGCTCCAAAGCGGCGAGCTGCGCACCCTCCGCCGGCAGATGCAGATCGTCTTCCAGGACCCCGTCGGCTCCCTCAACCCGCGCATGACCGTCGGACGCATCATCGGCGAACCGCTGCTGGTCCATCGGCTGGCGCGCGGCAGCGAACTCGATGACCGCGTGGCGCAGCTCCTGACCCGCGTCGGCCTGAGCCCTGACCACGCCCAACGCTACCCCCACGAATTCTCCGGCGGACAACGCCAACGCATCGGCATCGCCCGCGCTCTGGCGCTCGAGCCCAGCTTCATCGTGCTCGACGAACCCGTCAGCGCGCTGGACGTTTCCATTCAGGCGCAGATTCTCAATCTGCTGTCAGACCTCAAGGATGAGCTGGGGCTGTCGTACCTGTTCATCGCCCACAACCTCGCGGTGGTCGAGCATTTCTGCGATCGGGTGGCGGTGATGTATCTGGGGCGAATCGTGGAGCTTGCCACGCGGCAGCAGCTCTTCGCCAATCCGGTGCATCCATACACCAAGGCGTTGCTCAGCGCGGTGCCGATGCCCACACCCACGCCGCGCCGCCGGCGGGTGATGCTGGCGGGCGATGTGCCGTCGCCGATCACCTACCTGCCGGGCCACGAGCCGCCGCGCCGCACGCGCCGCGCCGATGCCGCCGCGTTGGCGGGCACGGAACTGGTCGTGCCGCGCAGTGCGCTGCTGGAGCGTCCGCCGCTGGAACCCGTCCCCGGCGAACCGGGACACTTCGCCTCTCCGTGCGCCCTGGAACTCGCCACCGCCGGCTGACAATCAACCGCCATCCCACCCGCTTAACCGCCATCCCCCCCGCTTAGCCGCCGAGCTTGCTCGGCGGTTCCCCGCAAACTCCACCTTTCAATCCCTGCTCACCCCTCACTCACGCTGCTGGGATTCACTCCCACGTGCAGCGCGTGCACCACCAGGCACAGGTATTCCACCCGCTCGGTCCCGGTATGTTCGAGGACCGCCAGCGCGTCATCGAGCGTTTGCCAGGCGACGTCCGTCAACGCCGCGGGCTTGAGCATCAGCCGCGCCTGCCGCAACTGGGCGATCGCGCCGGCATGGTCTTCGCCGGAGAACAGCAGGGCGGCTTCCTCCACCAGATGCTGGAATTGCTGCACATCGCCTTCCACCAGAGCGCGCTGGCCCAACCGGCGTTTGACGCCCAGCAGCACGCCGCCGAGCGTGTCGCCTGACTTTTCGAGCATGCGTCGCCACAACCGCTGCGCTGCCGCGTCGCGCCCCAGCAGCGAAGCGATCGCCAGCGAGGTTTCCATCCGGCTGACGCGATCCTTGCACGTGCGCAGGAACGCCAGCAGTTCGCCCAGCGTGTCCTTGCGGTTGAGCGCGCCCAGCGCTGCGGCATACGCCACCTTCAAACCCGCATCCGGCTCGCCGCGGAACAGCGTGAGCAGCCGATTGCTCGACTCCACATCGCCCAGCGTGCCCAGCGCCCGCGCCACCCGCGCCCGCAGCAGGGGATACTCGCTGGCGAGTTCCTGTCGCAGCTCGGGGATGGCGTCCGTCGCCTGCATGCGGCCCAGCGCCCAGGCGGCGGTGGTGCGCAAGTCCGGCTCACCATGATGCAATACTTCCACCACCGCGCTGACCAGCTTCGGATCGCTGCGAGTCCGGGCGATGGAGATTATCGCTTCATAACGCACGTTGAAGCTCGGGTCCGCGAGCGCGGAGACCAGTTCTTCCACGCTTAGCGGGCTGCGCGCCTGGCCGAGCTTTTCGATGGTTTCGATGCGCTTGCTTTCGTAGCCGGCGAACTGGTAAGCGAGCAGCGCCTGGATGGCGGAGACGGGGCTGCCCTGGACCAGCATGGCGGCAAAGCTGCGTACGCCGGTGGTGCTGTCCTGGGGCACGCGCGCCATGATGAAGGTCGAGACGATCACCAGCACGATGCAGTTGAGGTAGAGGGGGGAGTAGGGGTCCAGGGTCAGGGGGCCCAATGAGGCGCCCAGATTCTGCATGCGGTCGAGGAAGAAGCCGGCGGCGATGGGGCAGACGCCGCTGACGACGCCGATGACCGCGGTGTGCATGGCGACGTAGCTGGTTTTGCGTTCCTCGGGGATGAGCTTGACGAACAGGTAGCGGAAGTAGCCGATGCTCCAGCCCGGCAGCACCAGGCCGATGATGAAATACTGCACCATCGCCAGGGTGTGGCTCAGGTCTGAGTGGCGCGGCAGAAGGAGGAACGCCAGCGGGTGGAGCGCGAGGGCGGCGAGGTTGAAGACCATCACGGGCTTGCCGCCGTAGCGATCGGTCGCCCAGCCCCAGAACAGGCTGCTCAGCAGCGAGCCGATCATCACGGTGGTGTCGAGCAGGATGATCTGCCCGGGCTCCAGGCCGATCTGTTCCTTGAGGTACAGCGGGACGAATGACGCCATGGGGGTCCAGCCCAGGGTCATCACGATGCCGGCGATGAGGAAGCGCCGGAAGGCGGCGTCGCGCAGCGGGGCGAAGGTTTCGCGCCAGGCGCCGCCGCCGCTGGCGCGCGCCGGCAGGGGCGCGCCGCCGGGCACGCGCGAGTACAACGCCACGTTCGCCACGCCAAAGAAGAACGCCACCGCAAACAGCAGTTGGAACCGCGGCAGGTCGGCGTCCGGACCGATCCACTTGCTGACGGCGAAGCTGGCGGCCGCCGCCACGGCCTGAGTCACCACCGACTGGATGGCGGTGAAGCGCCCGCGGATGGTGCCGGGGATGTACTCCGACGACCACATCGACAACGCGCTCTCGGCAATCGACCGGCTGATGGCGAAGAGCACGATCACCCCGGCGACAAACGCGAACACCGCCTCGTCGCCGTACCGCTGCAGCACCCAGGGCGCGGCAATCATCGCCACCAGAATGATTTTGCGCAGCAGCCAGAAAACCAGAAAAACCCGCTTGAAACCCAGCCGCGCCGACACCGGCCCCGACAGCAGCGCCAGCAGACCGCAGAAGGGGAACGCCGAGAGGATCAACCCGATCTGCTCTTTTTCCAGCCCCAGCTTGTCGAGGAAGAGCAGGAAGATCGGACCGGCGAAGGCGAGGTAGAAGTAGACGACGTTGCAGGCGTCGCCCGTGAGCGCCCAGCGCAGTTTGCGCTTCTTCTCAATGTTGGTCAGGGCCACGGTGGACATGGGCGAAACTTACCCCCAAGCCGGGGCGGCTGACAAGTGGACCAGGTCGGCGTACAGTGAATGCACTACGCAACGATCTCAAAAGAAAAGCAACCACCGAGGCACAGAGAGCACCGAGCTAGGCTCACAGAGAATGCGGAGAGAAGCGGAGGATCGGTCAGCTGCTCAGGCTTGCTCTCTGTGTACTCTGTGCCTCGGTGGTGAGTTACGAGGATTTCTAGGCGAGCCAGCGGGCGAACATTTGTGCCGGGCCTTCGCAGCAGAGCCAGTCGGCTTCGGCGACGGTCAGGCCGATGTGTTCGACGGCGTTGCGATGCGCCATGGGCATGGTCAGGGCGCTGCCGGCGAAGTAGGGCGTGCCCTTGAGCCGGACGATGGGCGTGTCGCCGCTGGTGTCCACCTCGCGGCGCGGGTCGGGCATGACCCAGCCCGCCGGGGCGTCGGCGGCGCTCACGCAGTCGGTGGTGAAGACACAGCGCTTGAGCCCCAGCCAGCGCACGAAGCATCCCGCCAGCCAGTACGGCACGTGGTGGCCGTCGGGAATGATCGAGTAGCGCATTTTCCTGAGCGACAGCACCCGGGTGATGATGTTGTCATGCCGATCCATCAGTTTGGCGCTGCCGTTGCCCAGATGGGTGTAAAAGCTCAGCCCCGCGTCCTCGGCTTCCAGCAGCAGGCTGCGGTCGGCGTCGGTGTGCCCGGCGCTGACCACGATGCCCAGGCTGTGCAGCCAGGCGGTCGCCTGCAGATTGTGGTCCACCTCCGGCGCCAGCGTGAACTTGGCGACCCGGCCCGGCCCGCCGGCGGCTTCGAGCAGCGGCTCGATCACCGCTTTGCTCGCGGGCACGATGTGTTCCTGCGGGTGCGCCCCGCGATAGCCTTCCACCGGCGAAATGCACGGCCCTTCAATATGGAAGGCGGGGAACATCCGGCCGAAGCGCTCGTCGGCGTCGATCAGCTCCCGCAGCGTGCGCAGACAGGTGGACATGTGCGCCACGCTGTTGGTGACGATGGTGGGGAAGATCGCCCGCGCCTGGGCGCGCACCAGCGTGTCATAGACCTGCTGGAGCTGGGCGCGGGTGACGCCCGGCTGGTTGAAACTGACGCCGGCGTAGCCGTTGTTCTGAATGTCGATAAAACGCATGGGGAAGCTCAGCGGGAGGACAGGAGTTCAGGGACTCCAGGAATGATTTCACCACCAGGTCGTCGTCATCATCCGCAAGCAGTTTCCTGCGGGAAATCTCGACTATTTAGCCCCCGGCGATTCGCCGGAGGCTAAGTGAACCGTCCCGGTCGATTCCGGGTTCAGGGCCCGACTCGGTGGCGCGGGTCCAGGTTGGGTTTACTTCTCCGCCGGCTGCGCCCAGGGGGCGAAGCTGTCGCCGATGCCGCTGGCGAGGTAGCCGCCGTCGATGACCAGGGTGTGGCCGTTGACGAAGCTTGCCGCCGGGCTGGCGAGATACACCGCGCCGCCGGCGATTTCCTCGGCGGTGCCGAAGCGCGCCATGGGGGTGTGCTCAAGGATGCGTCGGCCGCGGTCGGTGCCTTCGATCATTTTGCGGTTGAAGTCGGTGGGCACAAAGCCGGGGGCGACGGCGTTGACGCGGATGCCGTACTTCGCCCATTCATTCGCCAGCGAGCGGGTCAGGCCCAGGATGGCGTTCTTGGCGGCGGCGTAGGCGGCGACCTGCACCAGGTCGACGAAGCTGCTGATGGAGGCGAGGTTGATGATGCAGCCGGCGTGCTGTTCGCGCATCACGTGGCCCGCCGCCTGGCAGACGCGCAGGGTGCCGGTGACATGGGTTTCATGCACGCTGTTGAACTCGTCGGGGGTCAGTTCGAAGGTCGGCTTCTTGAGCATGATGCCCGCGGAGTTGACCACGATGTGCAGGCCGCCGAGCGTGTCGATGGCTTTCTTGATCGCCCGCTGGACGCTGGCGTCGTTGGTCACATCCAGCGCCACGCCCGCCGCCGGCTGGTCGGCGCTGTCGCCCGGCGCCAGCTGGTTGAGTTCGGCCACGGTGGATTCGATTTTTTCGAGCGTGCGCGAGCCGACGAGCACCTTGGCGCCCTGCTGCACGAACGCCGCGGCGATGGCTTTGCCGATGCCGCTGCCGCCGCCGGTGATGAGGGCGACCTTGCCAGTCAGATCAAACATGGGGCTGGTCATGATGAGCGAAACTCCTGAAGTCGGGGTTGGACCGCGTGTGCCGAGCCAACCAGTGTAATGGCGGGTGGCGCATGGTGCGAACGGACGGTCATTTGTGTAGGAACTCAATAGAAGTGTCACGGTCATTATGACAATAGAAGTGTCAGGG
>CAZSBB010000017.1:0-114752 GCA_964605235.1 uncultured Phycisphaeraceae bacterium | reverse complement strand
AGGGGACATTTCTACTTCGGTCCGAAGGGGACAGTTCTACCCCAGTCCCAACAATCGCCGGGCAAGCCAAATTGCTAAGATGCCGAACCATTCCCTCACCGCCTGGAGTCGCCCCATGACCTCCGCGATCGACAAGCTGGACCCGAACTTCATCGCCGAACGCACCGCCGACGGGGTGTGCTGGGTGGACGTCGAGAAGCTGCGTGTGGAAGGCCGCGCCTGGCCGTTGGATCAGTTGGAAGCGCCGTACGACCGATTTCCCGCGCGGGCCAACGGCGTGCTGCGCGGGCCGGTGTGGGGGCTGAGCCATCACAGCGCCGGCATGCGGGTCTGCTTTCAAACCGACGCCACCAGCATTGCCGCCCGCTGGCAGGTTCGCTTCGAATCGCTGGCGATGGACCACATGCCGTCCACCGGCGTCAGCGGCGTGGACCTGTATGGCAAAGTCGGCAACCGCTGGGAATTCGCCGGCGTCGGTCGGCCCGCCAAGTTCCCCGACAACAACAACACGCTCGTCTCCAACATGACCCCGGAGATGCGCGAATTCTGCCTCTATTTCCCGTTGTACAACGGCGTCACCAGCGTGCAGATCGGCCTGCCCGCCGACGCGCAGCTCCGGCCCGCGCCCGCCTATCCCGCCGGCCGCGAAAAACCCGTCCTGTTCTACGGCACTTCCATCCTGCAGGGCGGCTGCGCCTCGCGCCCCGGCATGGCGTACCCCGCCATCCTCGGACGCTGGCTCGACCGCCCGCATTACAACTTCGGGTTCTCCGGCAACGCGCAGCTCGAACCCGAAACCGCCGCGCTGCTGGCGGAACTCGACCCCTGCGTTTACGTGCTCGACCCGATGCCCAACAACGCCGCCGAGCATGTCGTCTCCCGGTTTGAGCCCTTCATTCAAATTCTGCGGAAAGCCCGGCCCACGACGCCCATCGTGCTGGTCGACAACATCGTCTACCAGCAAAGCAGCTTCGACCAGAAACGCCTCGCCAACTGGACCAGCAAAAACGTGGAGATGGCAGCCCTGTATCAGCGGCTGCGCGCCGCCGGCGACAACCTCGTGCACCACGTGACCGGGAACAACCTGTTGGGTCATGACACCGAAGCCACCGTTGACGGCACCCATGCCACCGATGTGGGCTTCATGCGCCTGGCGGAAGCCGTTTATCCCACCCTCCGCCAGATCCTTGGCTGAACATGGGCCAGACCCTTGCGGACATTCGCACGCTGCTGGCGGCGCACGGGCTGCGGCCCAAGCATCGCCATGGGCAGAACTTTCTCCACGACGGCCACAAGCTGGCGCAGATCGTCGCGGCCGCCGACGTGCAGCCCGATGAACTGATCCTCGAAGTCGGCCCCGGCACCGGCGTGCTGTCCGAAGCGCTGCTCGAAGCCGGCGCCCGGCTGCTCGCCATCGAAATCGACCGCGACCTGGAACCCATCCTCCAGCAGCGTGTGGTAGCGCCCTTTGCCCCGCGCGCCCGGTTGCTCATCACCGATGTGCTGGCGGACAAGCACACGCTGGCGCCGGCAGTCGTGGCGGCCTTGGGGAATGAGCCGTTCAAGCTGATCGCCAACTTGCCGTACCACGTCGCTTCGCCGCTGCTGGCGAACCTGCTGCTGGATCATCCCACGATGCAGCGGGCGGTGGTGATGGTGCAGCGGGAGGTGGCGGACCGTCTGGCGGCTCCACCGGGCGGCAAGGACTATGGCCCGCTGGGGATTCTCGCCCAGGCGATGTGCCAAGTGCAGCGCATCGCCACGCTCACGCCGGGGTGCTTCTGGCCGCCGCCGTCGATCAGTTCCGCCGTGGTGCTGCTCGAACGCCGGGCAACGCCGCTCCCGAGCGACCCCCATGCGTTTGCCGCTTTCCTGCAGCGCGTCTTTCAGCAGCGGCGCAAACAACTGGGCACGCTGCTGGGACGCCACCGGCCGTTCCCGCCCGGCATCGACCCCGCCCAGCGCCCCGAGCAACTGGCACTGGAACAATTGCTTCTGCTGGCGGATTGGTATGGGCAGGTTGAAGGTGGCCAAACCCCGGCCTAACATCCAGCTAATCTTTATGGCTGCGGGCGGGCCCTGCTCGTCAAGCTCGGAAACCGACCATGGATTCACGCATTCTGGTGGCGATTCCCGTTTACAACGAGCAAAAATACGTCACCAAGGTGCTCGAGGAAGTCGGGCACTATGCCCGGGAAATCCTGGTCATCGACGACGGCTCCACCGACGACACCCCCAGCCTGCTGGCGCGCCAGCCGGTGGATGTGATCCGCCATCGCCAGAACCGCGGCTACGGCACCTCGCTGATCGACGCCTTCCGCTGGTGCCAGTGCTACCGTTATGAGTGGGTCATCACCATGGACTGCGATGAGCAGCACGAGCCGGCGAGCCTGCCGGATTTCGTCGCCGCCATCGAACAGGATGATGCCGACATCATCTCCGGTAGTCGCTACCTCGGCTGCGATCGCTGCGGCGATCCGCCCCCGGCCGACCGGCGCAAGATCAACGGCATCATCACCCAGCAGATCAACGACTGTCTGGGCTTTCACCTGACCGATGCGTTCTGTGGCTACAAGGCTTACCGCGTCTCCGCACTGCGCCAGCTCGAACTGTCCGAAACCGGCTACGCCTTTCCACTGCAATTCTGGGTGCAGTCGGCGGCGCATCAATTGCGGGTCAAGGAAATTCCCATTCGGCTGATCTACAACGACCCCAACCGCAGCTTCGGTGGGCCGCTCAATGATGCTGACCGCCGGCTCAAGCATTACCGCGAAGTGCTGCAGCGCGAGTTGGCGAAGTTCCCCGACCGGTTTTCGCCGTGTCTGTGTGGACTGGGGGACTAAGCCCCATGCCGCCGGCTGCGCCCCCTGGGCTGACCCTCGAGCCGCCGGTGGACCAATGGCCGGCCCTGGTGCAATGCGCTCCGCGCGATCTGGCGCTGCGGGCTCAGCTTCGGCAACTGGTCAATCAGCAGGCCCAGCGCTGGGGCGCCCGCGCGTGGCCTGACCACCAGGAGCAGATGGTCGTCACCGGCCATCAGGCGTGGTTCTGGCATCCGGGCATTGCCGCCAAGAACATCGCGCTGGGCGCCTGGGCGCAGCACACCGACGCGATGCCCGTGCATCTGGTGGTCGATCAGGACCTCAACGATCCCTGGACGCTGACGCTGCCGACCGAGCAGGGCGACATGCTGGCGGCAACGCCGGTGCGCTTGGCGCCGGTGCGCACCGACCTGCCCACCGGCTCGCAACCCGCGGTGGACCTTGCCACCTTGCAGGCTGCCGTCGCCGCCGCGCGCGAGAGATTTCCCGACGTCATGGCGCGGCTGGATGCAGCCTTGCAGAACCTGCCCGCTTGCGACACGCTGGCGCAGCAAGTCGCCATGGTGACCCTGCGCCTGCTCATGCCGCTGGCGGGGGAGCAGGGGTTGCTTTTCGCCAGTGAACTGCTGAGCACGCCCACGGGGCTGGCGTGGGTGGAGCGTTTGCTCACCGATGCCGTTGCCGCCATCCGGGCGTACAACGAAGCGGTGATCGCGCATCCCGAGGCGGGACTGGCGCTGCTGAGCGTGGAGCCGGAGCGGGTGGAACTGCCCGTGTGGTGGTTGCCGTGGGGGATGCCGCGCCGGCGCGTGTTTGCCGATCTGGCGGATACGACGCCGCTGCTGACGGATGAAGCCGGCCAACCGCTCCCGCCCAGTGCGCGTCTGGCGCCGCGGGTGCTGCTGCAGACGGCGGTGCTGCGCAGCGGGGGCTGCGACCTGTTCATCCACGGCAAAGGCGGCGGCGTGTACGACCAGGCGATGGAAGCATGGATCACCACCTGGACCAGCCAAACGCTGGCGCCGCGCGTGGTGGCGTCGGCGGACCTGTTCCTGTCCTTTGCCGCCCCGGTTGCGGATCGCGCTGAGCTGACCCGTGCGGTGGCGTGGCGTCACCATCTGCCGCACAACCTGCATCGCCAGCATCCCGAGGATGAATTGTCCCAGCGGCGCGGGGAAGTGCTCCAGCGATTGCAGCAGAGCACCGAGCGTCCGCTGCGGGCGCTGCTGTTCCGCGAACTGCATGCCCTGAATGAATTGCTGGCGCAGCGCTACCCGCAATTGCTGGAAGCTGCCGCCGCCCGGCTGGCGCGCGCCCGGCAGGGGGTCGCCAACGCGTATCTGGCGCGCAAGCGCGATTGGCCGGTGCTCGCTTATCCCCCGGCGCAACTTTCCCAACTGGCGCACGCCCTCACCCAGGCCAGCCAGTCCACGCAGCCGGTTTCCTGATCGCCAATCATCGCGCTACAATGCGGTCATGCTGCATATCTTCCGGCCCATCGGCGTTTGCTTCTGCCTCCTGCTGTCTCTCCTCCTGCTGTCGCGGCCTGCCCCCGCGCACGCCCAGTTGCAGGTCGAGTTCGAACGCTGGTACCTGCTGGAACTGGCGGGCCAACCCGCCGGCTGGATGCACGCCCGACAGGGACGCGACGGCGCGGTGATTCGCTCTGCATCGCAGATGAAGATGGTGATCAAGCGGGGCCCGATCACCTTGAACATCACGACCGAAACCAGCTTTGACGAAACGCCCGACGGCAAACCGCTGAGCGCCACGGTGACGCAGCAACTGGGCGCCATGACCATCAAACAGGAAATGCGCTTCACCGAGCAGGGCATCGAGCTGCTCACCGAGCAGGCGGGACAGAAGTCACAGCGGCGGTATCCCAATCCCCGACAGGCGTGGCTGCCCCCGGCGGCGGCGGGACGCTACGCCCAGGCCCAGATAGCCGCCGGGGCGCAGGAGATCGAAGTCTGGACGCTCGAACCCAGCGCCGGCCCAACGCCTCTGCAAACCGTCAGCAAGCTGCGCGAGCGCGTGAACCTGGAAGTGGTCGGCAAAGTGGTGCCCACGTTGTTGTGGGATTGCACCATGTCCAACCTGCCGGGCATGCAGATGCAGATCTGGACCGACGAGCAGGCCCAGCCCGTGCGCAGCAGCGTCACGCCGATGCCGGGCATGGAACTGGTGCTGTTGCAGGCGGACAAGGAGTTGGCGCTGGCGCAGGTGAATCCGCCGGAGCTGATGGTGCAGACATTCGTCAAGCCTGATCGGCAGATCGCCCAGCCGCGTGCGCTGCGGCAGGGGACTTACCTGCTGTCGCTCACGGCGTCGCCAGCGCCAGATCAGGCGGCCGCGCCCATCGCCTCGGCGGTACAGCAGGTGGAAGCAGTCGGTGCCAATCGCTGGCGCGTGCAGGTGGATATGGATCAACCGCAGGCTGCCGACGCGCCGCCCGGCGCTGAATGTCTGGCGGCGTCAGCGATGCTCAACCATGAGGACCCGGCCGTGCGCGCACTGCTGGCGCAGGCATGGGGTGATGCCATCCCCGCAACCCCGGCCGACAAGGCCGAGCGGCTGCGGCAATTCGTCAACCAATACATCGAAGGCAAAAACCTGTCTGTCGGTTACGCCACCGCCAGTGAAACAGCGCGCACCCGGCAGGGCGATTGCACCGAACACGCCATGCTGCTGGCGGCGCTGCTGCGGGCGGCGGACATTCCCAGTCGCACCGCCTCCGGCCTGGTGTATGCCGACGAATTTCTCGGACAGCGCGGCATCTTCGGTTACCACATGTGGGCGCAGGCGTGGCTCCCCGAAGGCGACGCCGGCCGGTGGGTGGACCTGGACCCCACGCTCGATGCGCCGCAGCCGTTTGACGCCACGCACCTGCTGCTGAGCGTCAGCGCCCAGGAAGACGGCAAAATGGTCAACGACATGATGGCCCTGGTCCCGATGCTGGGGCGGCTGCGGATACAGGTCATTCAGCCCTGATCACGCTCGCGGCGCACCGGCGGGAAACACGCCGGGGAACGTGTCATCGCGCACCGGCACACGGTTGAGCAGCGTCGGCTCATACATGAAGTACCGCGCCAGTTCCGCGCTATTGGCGGTTGACGGCAGGCAGCCGTGCTGCGCCAGTTCGTCGCTGCTGGCCAGGCGCGCGCCATCGGGGCTGAGCCAGAAGTGGCCCACATCGCCGTCGATCAACAGTTTGCAGCCCTGAACATCTTCCAGACAACTGATGACATGCCCCCACACCGACACCGTATGCGCCTTCGGCAGGCCGTAGCTCAGCGGCAAGTGGGCGAGCAGGCCGGCAAAGGCGCGCGAGTGGTAGCCGCAGTTGCCGCCGGCGCCCGCAAAGTTCCCGCGCAGGATCGACAGCGGCCCCGCGCCATCCATGAAGCGATGCCCGCTGCTCATGTGCCGGGCGACGGCCGGGTGATAGTTGAACCAGAGCAAACCGAGCACCCGTTCCAGATCGCTGTCAAAGCGCTCCGCGATGAACCGGCCGATCTGGTCGAGCACGCCGGCTTGCATCAGGTTGAAAGTCTGCGCGCCATCTTCGGTGACAACACAGAAATCGCTGGGGGCGCCATCGCGCGTGGTTTGCCGCACCAGCTTGGGCAGACGCTGACGAATCCACTGATCCAGCCGGGGCAGGTAATCGGCTTCGCCGGGCTGCGGCTTGCTGACCGCCGGCACATCCGGGCCATACGCGTGGAAGGCGAACATCGGGCCGCAGTAGTTGCACTCGACCGTCTGCTGGAACAACACCTGGTCATCCGTCCAGGCGCGCAGCTCCAGCTTCGGGCTGCTGCCACTGGTCATCTTCTCCTGACCATCGAGCGGGAAGGGAAAGGCGATGGTCTGCGTGGCACGAGCCGGCAAGGTCACCGATACCGGCGCACAGCGCACGCGCCACGGCTGCATCCCGCCGGTTTGCTGGGCTTGCCACTGCAAGGTCAACGGCGCCGCGGTGAGATTCTCCAGCGTGACCTGCCCCTGGTTCTGTCCCCACACCGGATAGCCGAAGTCCAGCTTGACCGTCCGCAGCGGCGCACTGACCAATTGCAGGTCGGCAAACTGGAAGGCACATGCGGGGTTGTTCCACGGTGGCGGCGCGAGAAAGCTTTGCCGATAGGTTGGATGCCGGCTGTCAATCCAGACGTTCAGGCCCAGCGTCGGCCCCAGTGTCGCCGGATCGCTCACCTCCAGCAGTGACCAGGGCAAGGTGAAGGTGACGGCATAGCCCGCGGCGACGTCGCGCCAGTCGGCGGTCCAACCACCGGCCGATAGCGTTTCGCTGACCGTCCAACTTTCGGTGGTCAGGTGTTTGCACAAGGTCTGAATGTTGCCGGTGCATTCCCGCGCGGCTTCACGTGAGCCGGACCAGCCGGCGGCAAAGTGGAAGAAGTCGGCGTGACCATGCTCCGGGTCCACTGCCACATGCACGCGCTCCCACGCGCGGTCGGCGTCATCCAGCGCAGCAGGATTAATGCCGGTGACCGTGACGCACAGTTGCAGACCACGCTCGGTCCACGCGGCGGCGACGGTGGCGGGACGTGCGGGCGCGCCGCCGGTTGCACTCACGAAAGGCTGACTTTGAGGACCTGCTTCGCCGACGCCACAGCGCACCAGCGGCGGGGTTTGCACCAGCCGGGGATCGAAAGGCTGATCGGGGCCTGCTTCATCGGGAAACAGTTCCGGGAACACCCCCCGGGTCAGCAGCTCGTCCAATGGCCAGCGCTGCACTTCCGCCAGGTTCAGGCCGGCGTAGCATCCCGCCAGGCGGCCGGCGCAGCGGGTGCGCAGCGAGGCATCGGCGCTGATGGTCTGTCCATCGACCAGCTTGCCGGGCTCAGTTGCAAAGAAGGTCATGGCGGTGGGATCGAGCAACGTAAAGCGTGCGTCATCCAGTTGCACCGCGACCGCGCCAATGGGCCCCGGTTCCTGATCCAGCCCGGCGAGTGCGGCATGCCCGGCATACGACCGCCGCACCGGGCGTGGGCCGCCGCGCTGGTCGAGGCTGACCACCCGCGTGTGGAATGCGGCACCGGTCTGCGGATCGGTGACATGGCGCAGCAACCACGCCAGCGCTGCCGCGCGACACTGCGGCCCACCGCCGCCATAACGCAGCACCGACAGCGGGCCCATCAGCTTGTGCATCGGCGTGTGATAGTTGCAGCGCCATTGCGGATCGAAGAACAGGCGCAGGATGACGAGGTTGGTCACCGACTTCTGGCCGATCAGCGCCATGGCCGCGAGCAAGCGGTCGGCGCGCGTCGTGAAGCGAGTTTCGATGAGCTTTCCCAGGGCCGTCCAGGCTTCCGGGCCGGTGAGGTTGGCGATCATCGCGCCGGCATCGTCGTACAAGCAGAAATCGCTGGGCGCGCCGGCGTTGGTGTCGCGCCGCTGCAGCCGGGGCAGACTGGCGATGATGCCGCTGAGCCAATCCTGCAGCTCATCGCCAGTGGTTGCCGGGGCGGGCTGACCATAGCGTTCGTCCACCAGCAGACCCAGATGGCGATCCAGCGGCAGGGCGGCGGTGAAGCTCAACTGTCCCGCGGCATCGAGCAACTCCAGCCGCAGGCGCGGGGCAGCCATGCGGTCCAGATGCGAAGACATGGCGCGCGGCAACACGAAGGTGAAATCCACCTCCGCTGCACAGGCCGCCACCGGATGCTCCGTCGTGCTGAGCGTCTGGGCTTCGACATTCACGCTCACCCGCAGGCGCTGCAGCGATGGTGCTGCCACGGGATGCAAGCGCAGGACGCCGCGATTGACGCCAAACGCCAGCGGTTCAAGTTCCAGGCCTACCGGCGCACCACCCTGCTGAGCGGGAATGAGTTGGGCGTGGTCCAATCCGGGAAAACTGCTGTCGCCCGGCTGATGTGGCCAGCTCGCCAACCGCAGCCGATCGCTCTCGACCTCACGACGCTCGGCGCGGGCGTAGCGCAAGCCCAGGGTCGCAGGACGTGCAGCGTGTCCCAGCGCCCGCCAGGGCAGGATGAAGTGCACCCACCAGTGATCGCGTTCCAGGCCGTGGTACCGGTGCCAGCGCGCCGGGTGGGGCGCGGTGGTTTCCCAAGCATCCGGCACTGCCTGCAGATTGCTTTCCCCCGTTATGCGCTGCACCCGCACAGCCTCGCGCAGGCCGCGGAAGTCCGCGCGAAAACGCAGCCAGCGACCCGGATCATTTTCCGGCGACAATTCCAGCGTGACGTGCGCACTGGCGTCAAAACCCGCCACCCGACGCTGGGGACGCAGCGTGCGGGCGTCCGCAAACGGACAGAGGAAACGCACGTGCAGCGCCTCAGCGGTGAAAGCTGCGCGCACGTCAGTCGCGCGCAGGTCAGCATCGGCGTCCGGGCCATCGAGCGCCGGCAGCGGCGACAACGCGGTCCAGTCGATGGCGTCGGCGGCAGCGGTCAGGCAGGGGATTTCCAGCGTGGGACGAACCAGCAAACGCCAGCGGGCGGGGGCAGCAGCGGGAGCAGACATCAGTTTTGGACCTCGGCAGGACGAACAGTCCCAGACACGAGGCAGCATTAAACCATGAGTGCCCGCGGATGACGAATGCCGCGTGGAGTTGTCACAGGGATGTGGCGCTGCGCGGACCGCTCAGGGCCGTTCGACCCAGTGGACGAAGGAACCGCCCTGCGTGACGGAGGCGCCATCGCCCGGGGGCAGGCCGTCGAGCAGGTTGTTGATCTGGCGTTGGTTCATGTCGCGGTCATACACCGCCACGCGCTCGAAAGTGCCCAGCCAACCGCTGCCGCCTTGCGGGAGGTTCGCCAGCGTCAAGCCGTAGGCCGTGTCCCACGCGAGCATGCCGCCGGTGAGCGCCTGCTCGGCGACCATCGCGCCATCATGGAAGATGCGCAGGTGCTCGCCGTTGTAGCAGACCAGCACATGCACGCGTCCATCGGCGCTCAAGCCGTCTTCACCATCGACTGCCGCGGGATTGGCGGTGGTGTCGCTGGTGCGCAGGCGCGCGGAATGGTGCGCGCCGGAGCGGTAGATGTCGAGGTTGGTGTTGCTGCCGGAGTTGGGGCCGTACCAGAACAGCCGGCCGTTGCCGCTGGTGCTGGCGGGGGTGACGATCATTTCAATGGTGAACTCGCCGGTGGCGGCAATGCCGTTGCGAAGCTTGTCGGGTCGGTCGCCGGCGCGGAGCACGGTGGGCTGGTTGATGGTCAGACCGCCGCCGTTGGGCCAGGTGACGTTGTTGGTGTTGTCGATGGACAGGTCCAGGGGGGAACCCAGGCCGCTGGTGTCGAGCACGAGGTAGCTGGGTTCGGTGCGGTCGCCGATGGGCTGGCCCTGGTAAAGCCGGGACACCTGGGCGGCGTCGAGCACACTGTTGTAGATGCGCACGTCGTCGATGTAGCCGACGAAATTGCCGCTCAGCGGCAGATGGGTGAGGAAGCCGGCGTTGGCGGTGCTGGCGCCGATGGCAATGGGCTGGTAGTTGCCGATGCCGCCGGAGTTGGGTCCCAGGCCGCCGGGATAGCTGTTGCTCGCCACCAGAGCGCCGTTGCGGTACAGGCGCAGGCCGCCGGCGCCGAAAGTGACCAGCACGTGATACCAGGTGTTGGAGCTCAGTCCACTGCTGGTGAGGACGAAATCATTGCCGGTGCCGTAGGGGGATTCGCCATTGGTCTGCAGCCGGACTTTGAGCACATTGAAGTCGGTGTAGATTTCGAGATGCCCGCCCGAGTCGTAATTCGAGGAGGCTTTGGAGAACAGGCCGCGTGTGCCCAGCAGCAGATCGCTCTTGAACCAGAAGCTGACGGTGCCGTTGTTGAGCAGGTAATCATCGTGGTGGGCGATGCGGACAAAGTCATCGCTGCCATCGAAATACAGGGAACTGCCGGTGAAGGCGCGGGCGCCGGAGTTGTTGAAGGTCACGCCGCCGTGGGCCTGGGCGTGGTTGACGCCGGTGTCGTCGAGCACCGGCAGGATGCCGAAGCCCGGCTGATCGAGGTCGATGCGCAGGCGCGAGGAATCGTCCATGCGCAGATCGTCGCGGACATACAGGCCGCCCTGGATGACGGCGTTGTCATTCAACGTCAGGTCCCGGCCGACGGCGATCATGCCGGTCATCACGCTGTCGTCGTTCATGACCAGATCGCCGCTGCTGCCGTACATGTAGAGCGCGAAGCGATTGGCGGCAGTGCTGTCGCTGTTGATGGCGGCACTGTTGTTGAGGGTGGCGTCGTCGGCGACGTATAAAGTCAGACTCGATCCGCTGGGGATGACAATCTGCCCGCCGTTCATCACGAAATCGTCCATCACTTTGATGGTGATGTTGCCGGAAATGGTGACGGTCCCGCTGTTGATGGTCCAGTCGTTGTAGGTGCGGTTGCTGTTGATGGTGGTGTTGCCGTTGACGGTGGTGTTGCTGCCGGAGCCGATGGTGCTGGGAATGCTTGGAGCATTGAAGGCGACGGACTGCTCATAGCGGTTGCCGGTGATGACGGCACTGTTGTTGATGCTGACGACGTTGGTGGGATTGGCGCCGGGGTAGTTGTAGGTGGAGCCTTGCAGATACGCGGAACTGCTGAGGTTGATGCTGCCGCTGTTGCTGGTGTTGGTGACGAGGGTGACGTCCAGGCCGCTGTTGCTGCCACTGTAAGCGCCGGCGCTGCTGCGATAGGCGTCGATCCGGGCGGAGTTGTTGAGGTCCACGTCGTCTTCGATGGCGATGACGCCGCCGCTGCCGTTGTCGTCGAAGGTCCAGTGGCCCACCAGGTCGCACTCGGGCTGATGCTCGTCGAACTCATACAGCGCCAGCAATTGGGGGATGATGCCCTCGCCGGTGGAGTTGGAACGGGGCTGGAGCACCGCGGTGACCATGGACTGGCGATTGGGGGCGTTGGTGGTGGCGGCGGCGGTGACAGCGGTGACGCCGTTGCCCACGGCATAGTCGGCGGTGCTGCGGGTGCTGGTGCTCATCGCCAGGTCCACACCTTCGACCAGCGGGCTGTCCCAGCTGTACGAACGATTTTCATGGCCGACAATGACCGACGAAAACACCAGGTCGCCGCGGGTCACGCCCACGGGAGCACAGGCGATGGTGGCGGGGCCGGCGTTGGTCGCCCATTCGCTGGTGCGGATGGGATTGGCTTGATTGACATGCTGGTACACCCGGCTGACGTAGCGGGTGTCATCGCGGCTGCCGCTGGACCAATTGAAGCGCAGATTGCTGTCGCTGGCGGCATCAATGCCGGCTTCACTCAGATAGTAAACATAGGTCCGGGCTCCGACGCCGGTGGATTCATAAGCCGACGCCACCAGCGTCAGGTCCTGATAGCCATAGGTCGCGCTGGTGATCGAGCAATGGGTCTCGGCGGTGACCGCAACCATCAGCACGCGATCTTCGCCATTGGGGATGGAGACGCTGGTGTCGGTGTCCCAGTTGCCCAGCGCGGTGACGGCATCGCTGGTCATCGACGATTGCGCGGACCACTCGAGCGTACGTTTGAGCAGCATCTGGCCATCGCTGGTCAGTTCGTCGGCGTCAAAGCCGGAGAACGGCGCCAGGGCGCGGCGACCGGGCGACGGGGTGCCGTCGGTCAACGGCTGGCCGGCGTCCAAAGCCGCCAGGGTGCGGCGTTCGGTGCCGGGGAACCAGCCCAGTTGCCGCATACCGCCGACCACGCCCAGCACGGGATACTCGATCTGCCGTGCCGCCGTGCCGATGGTCACTTCACCGATGCCGAAGGGCGCGGTGATGTAGTGCGTGTTGTCCACGATGCGGATCGCGTCATCGAGTCCCGAGGAATGGGTGGTCGCCAGATCGAGGTTGACCACCATGCCGCCGTCTTCGGTGACCACGCCCAGCTCCGTGGCCGCCAGGCGGGCGGCGACCGTCGCCGACGCACCGTCTTCAGGCACATACACCACATGTGCCCCGGCCATGGCGGTGGCGTATTCGCCCACCGTGGAGCTGCCCGCCAGCAGGCGCACCGTCCAGCCCCAGCTTTCGATCAGGTCTTGGCGGGTTTCCTCCGCATCGCTGAGGTTGTTGGGATCGTTGACGATCATCAGCAGCGTGATGGGCCCCGCGAGCACTTCACCCGGCGCCACCACCGCCTGGATGCGATGCGTGACGCCGCCGAAGCTGCCCACGACGGTCACGGTGACCACGTCGTTGTTGTCATCGCTCAGGTCCCCATCGCCCTCGACGACGCCATCGCCATCGGTGTCCTGGCCATCCTGCACGGTGACGGAATAGGTCCCGCCGTTGAGCGGCTGGTTGGTCATCCAGACGCCCTCGGTGTGGTCGTCGCGCCAGGCGTTGGACGCCTGAATCTGCGCCAGCACGGTCTGGAGCGCCTGCTCGGCGATCGCCCGCGCCTGCGTGTGGCCGGCGATGTTCTGCGCCACGCCGACGCTGGTGCTCTGGGTGCTCAGGAAACCGACGCACAGCACCATCGCCATCGCCAGGGCGATGACCACCAGCATCATGGCGACGCCGCGCTGCCGCGCCGGGGGCGTGGAGCGGGTGAGTTGGGCGGGGTAACGCGGCATTCCCATCATGACCAGGCCGTTTCCAGGTACTCGAAACCGCCGGCCCAGGCGCGCAGCGCGCACCTTGTCCGGCATAGTAACCATCGGGAAGAAAGCATTTGGCCTTCAGCAAAGCGAACCGATAACCCGGCAGGAAACCCGCGACCTTCTGCTGGGAATGGGCTTTGGACGGCTGGAGAAGATAGGCAAGCGATCCCGGGAGGAAGTATCAGGCTCAGACCGTGACCTCAGCCCGCGGCCCGCTGCACCGGCTGCACCCGCGCCGCCACCGCTTTGGCGCGGACGCCAATCACCAGGGCGGTCAGGTCATCCTGCTGATTGAGCGAGCCGGCCTGCTGATCCAGGCGCTGGGCGAGCATTTCAATCGTCTGCTCCAGAGGTGTCCGGCGCAGCTCGATGAACTCCTGCATGTAGCGCTGGTTCGCCAGGGCGGGGTTGTCCTGGTCGGCGCTGCCTTCGGGGAACGCCAGCTCAAAACCATCGCTGTAGAACAGCAGCCGATCGCCGGGGCGCATCTGGAAACGCTGGGTTTCGAACACTTCCTCCGGGAAGATGCCCAGCATGGCGCCATCGGCTTCGATCCACTGCGGTTCGTCTTCCTGGCGCAGCAGCAGGGGGAAGGGATGCCCCGCGCGGGCGACTTCAACTTCCAGCGTGGTGGTGTTGATCACGCCATACACCGCGGTGGCGAAGCGCACCTGCTCGGTGGGCTGATTGGACAGATCGACATTGAGCGACGCCAGCGCCTCGGCGGGTGGGATGATGCGATAGCCCCGGCCGGAGCCCTCGGCAATTTCCTTGGTGCGCAGGGAGCGTTTGATGTACATGGTCATCAAGGCCGCGGGCACGCCATGCCCCACCGCGTCGGCGAGGAAGAAGCCGATGTGCTCTTCGTCGAGCCGTTCGATGTCGTAGATGTCGCCCGAGACATAAGTCGCCGGGCGGAAGAGCACCTGGAAATTGAGTTCATCACAAGTCGGCAGTTGGCGGGGGAGGAACTCGCGTTGGAGCTGGGCGGCGAGCCGGAGTTCTTCGTCGATTTTGCCGAACTGGTCGCACAGTCCGCCCTGATGCGCGCGGAGGTATTTAATTTCGGACTTGAAGTGCTCGACCATGTCGTTCTGACCCCACAGGGCGCGCAGCATGCCGCACAGCGCCACGGACGGAGCGGTGGGGGGGCCGATGATGATGCCGGTGTGGTAGGGGGAACCGAGGCTGGCGATTTCGTGCGCCCGGCTGAGCATGATGGGCACATCACGTTCCTGCAGGCGCGCCGCCAGGCTGGAGAAGTGGGCGGCGCCGAATTGATCCATCAGCACCCAGGCGACGCCGATCTTATCCAGCGCCGATTCGTCCTTGAGCACCTGCGACATCTGAAGGTTGACCACCTCCGGCCGCTCATCGCTGGGCCAGTGGGTGAGCACCGCATTGATCAGGAACGCCCCCTGGGCGGTAGGCGTCGATTCGATAATGGTCAACGTCTTGGCCGCCATGCCTGTGCGCATCCCGTCGAGCTGTTGATCCGGAGTTGATCCGGAGATGAACCGGGGGCGTGCCGGGTGCATTCCCAACGCCGCCGCCCTATGGTTTATCGACCTGACGCGCCATTTGCTTGAGTTGTGCCAGTGGCAAAGGGATTTGTTCGCCAACAGTTAGCGACAATTGCCGCAGCGTTCCGCCCGCCAACTCGATGGCGAACTGCGCCGGCCAGCCGCTGCCGTAACGCCGCAGCTTTTCTTCGGGCGTGTCCGCCGGCTCCACCTGCATCTCATGCATCGCCACGACATGCCCGCCCGGTCCGATAAAGATGATGTCGATGGGCGTCAGACAGCGTCGCATCACAAACGCCAGCTCCCGGGCGTCCGGAAACACGAACAGCATGCCCCCGTCCGCGGCAATGCTCGGGCGATCCGACAACCCCTGATGGCGCTGCTCCGGGGTCAGCGCCAACTCCAACTCAAACGGGCGCGACCCCAGGGTCACCGTCAGGGTTTCGGCGCCTGGCTGGACTTCATGACTTGGCCGGCTGCACCCGCCGCAGACCAGCAGCGCCAGCAACACCAGCACGCCCAACGAGCCGGAAGCGTAAGCGACGGCAGGGCGGCTACGCGTCACGGAATGCTTACGATCAACCATCCGCTCATCCTTCCGTCAACCACCGCTGCTGGGCCTCGGTAAACACCACCGGCTCACGCGGCAACCGTGCCCACACAAATCCCGCCTGAAACTCCGCAGCGCTGAGCGCCTGCAACTCCGCGGTCACGCCCGACCAGTGTGCGATCAACCCGATCACGCGCTCCGCAGGCACGCCTGCTTCACGATAGCTCGCCAGCCGCGAATCGCCATGTCGCTTGGCGAGCCGATGTCCATCCGGGCCCAGCACCAGCGGCAAATGCCACCAGCGCGGCAGGGGGGTCAGACCCAGCCAGCGATACAACCAGATCTGCCGCGCGGTGGCGCGCAGCAGATCGTCGCCCCGCACCACCTGTGTCACACCTTGGCGGGCGTCGTCAACCACCACCGCCAGTTGGTAGGCGGGCTGACCCGCGCGATTGGTGATCACGAAATCACCCACCTGCGCCTGCACATCCACCGTATGCGGCCCATGCAGCTGATCCACAAACGTCACCGGCTCATCCGGCACGCGCACGCGCACCGCGCCCTGCTCGTGACCCGCATCCCGACAGGTGCCCGGATAGCGCAGCTCGTGGTCCTCCACATGCGGGGCCGACTGCGCCAGCTTGATGTCTTTGCGCGAACACTGGCAGTGATAGGTGCGTCCCGCCTGCGCCAGCTGCGCCAGCGCGTCATGGCAGGGGGTCAGCTCGGAGGCCTGGTCCGCCACGCGGTGGTCCCAGTCCAAACCCAACCATTGCAGGTCGGTCAAGGTCAGTTCGGCGGCGTCGGTCTTGATGCGCGGGCCATCGAGATCCTCCATGCGCAGAATGATTTTCCAGCCCTGCTGGCGCGCCAATGCCCAGTTGATCAGGAAGGTCCGTGCGTTGCCCGGATGCAGCGCACCGGTGGGGGAAGGCGCCAGACGGGTGACTTCCAACCGCCCCGCCGGGGTTGCCGTTGGTGTTGCCGCATCAGGTTCAAGTGGAGCGCCGGCCATGGCCCGAGTATGTTACTCCCACCCATGCCCGAACGTTTCTCCTCAACGAAACCCGCCCGGCTGGCGGTGCTGCTGAGCGGCTCCGGCCGCACGCTGGAAAACCTCGCCAGCGCGATCGCCGCAGGCAGCCTGCCCGCCCGCATCACACTGGTGCTCAGTTCGCGTGCGGAGGTGTACGGGCTGGAGCGCGCCAAACGTCTGCAACTGCCCAGCACGGTCGTCGCGCGTAAGCAGTACGCCGACGCCGATGCTTACGCCGCCGCGGTCTGGCCGCAGATTCGCCAGGCCGGCGCGGATTATGTCGTGCTCGCCGGTTTCTTGAGCCTGCTGCCGATCCCCGACGACTACGTCGGCCGTGTGGTCAACATCCATCCCGCGCTGCTGCCAGCATTCGGCGGGCCGGGCATGTTCGGGCATCACGTGCATGAAGCCGTGCTCGCCGCCGGCTGCAAGGTCTCGGGCTGCACCGTGCATTTCTGCGATCAGCATTACGACACCGGCCCGATCATCGTGCAGCGCACCTGCCCGGTGCTGGACACCGACGACGCCGACGCCCTGGCGGCCCGGGTGTTCGAGCAGGAAACCCAGGCGTATGTCGAAGCCCTGCAACTGCTGCTGGCGGGGCGGGTGCGCGTGCAGCAACGCCGCACGGTGATTGATCCCCTCCCCGGTTAAGGAGCGACCACGCATGCATGGGCTCGGTCGCCAAAGCCTGACGGTTCGCACCGGCGCCGCCGCGATTCTGGGCTTGCTCGCCGCGCTGGGGTTGGCGGGCAGTTGCTACACGGCGTGGCGCGATCCACAGGGGCCCCGGGTCGATCCGTTTCAGTTGCGCTTGAACAACTGGGAAAAAGTGCTGGCGCCGGTGAGCGCCGGACTGCCGCCGGCGACGCTGATCCGCTATGCAGCGCCACATGACGAGCAGGGGACACCTCAAGCCAACGGCTACCGCTACGAGTTCGTGGTGGCAGTGCTGGCGCCGCGGCGGGTGGGCCGTGAAGTGCCCGCCCGGTACATCATTGCGGACGTGGGAACTCGTCAAGGCCTGCAGCGCACACCCGGCCTGGAACAAACCCGGGTGCTGACCAAACTGGACCCGGGCATTCTGCTGCTGGAGAAAACTTCGCCGTGACCGGGCTGGCTGTGGGCTTTGCCGTGCTGCTTAACGGGCTGGCGGGATTGCTGCTGGTCTGGCGGTTGTGGCCCACCCGGTGCAAACCCGTGCTGCCGATTGCCGTCCTGAGCTGGCCGGCGGGCCTGGCGCTGACCAGTCAGCTCTATTTCCTCTGGCTGGTGATCTCCGGCGGAGAGGCGCAGTGGTACCCGCTGGTTGAAGGCGTCCTGCTGCTCGGCGCCGCACTCTGGTGCTGGCGCTCTGCCCGACGCCGGGGCGAGCGTGTCCTCTGGCCGCGATTGGCTAGATCCGGCAGTCGCGTCGCTTCCATGCTTGAAGCGGTGCTGCCCGCAGCCATGCTGCTGGTGGTGGCGCTGGCGGGGTTGGGCATCTGGCGACTGGCGGAAGCTTCGCCCTGGGGCTACTGGGACGCCTGGTGCCGGATCAATCTCAAGGCTCGTTTTCTGTGCGCCGGTGGGCCGCAATGGACATGGATATTTCATGGCGAAAGCGTCAGCCATCATGATTACCCCTTGCTGCTCAACTGCGCGGTCGCGCGGCTGTGGCGCTGGGGCGGCGGGGAAATGGTCTGGCTGGCGCCCGCCACGTTGAGCCTGCTCAACGCCTTGGCGCTGGTGCTCAGCGTGGCGGTGCTGATCGGCTATCTGAGCCGGCCGGCGGCGGGCGCGCTGGCGGGATTGCTGTTGCTGGCGGATCCAGCCTTGCGGTGGTGGGCCGCCATGCAGTATGCCGACCAACTGCTGGCGACGTACATGGTCGCCCTTGGGGGATTGCTCGTGCTGGCGTCGCCACGGTCCAGGCGTAACGCCACGCGCTGGTGGCCGCTGCTGGGATTTTTCGCCGGCTGTACCGCCTGGTGCAAGAATGAAGGATTGACCTGCGCCCTGCTGGCGCTGGTCCTGGCGTTGTGGCCCATGCGCCGCCGGGATCGGCGGTACTGGCTGGCTTCCGGGCGCTTGTTGGGCATGGCGGCGTTGGGAGCTTTCAGCGTGGCGGTCCTCAAACTCGGTTACGCCGGCCGCAGCAGCGTCTTCGCCGCGCGGCAGCAATCCATCTGGGCCGATCTGATTGACGTGGAACGCTGGCGATTGCTGGGCGAGAAATTCTGGTCGGTCGGACTGCAATGTTATTTCTCAGGCACGGTGGCGCTGCTGGTGATGGCGCTTTTGATCCTGCCGGCGCCAGCGGTGCGCCGGTGGCATGCCGGGCGGTTGCTGCTGTTGCTGGGCGGTCAGGGTCTGGTTTATGTGCTGGTGTTCATCACCACGCGGGAAGACCTGGCGTGGCATCTGGACACAGCGTTGCCGCGGCTGGCGATGGGACTCTGGCCGTTGATCGTCACGGCGCTGGCGGTGACGAGGCGACGACCTACACCCGTGTGCAGGACGATCCATCATCGTTGAACCGGCGTCCACCAATCGCGTTTAGCAGCGCCCCCCACCCCCTGCCCGGATTCAAAGTCCGATAATATACCTTATGTTCAATTCGATCTGGCAGGACGGGAAGGGGGCCAACCCAGGCTTCCATGGGCCGATTTGCCCGGGTTTTCGTGGGGATTCCGCAATTCAGCAGGCTCGGGCAATCCGCCTGCTGGACGCCACAACCAGGTCGGCATGGTCTCAAGCCGATTCGGTTGATCCACGGCAACCGGTCTGCTTGTAACCTCGACGACCGCGGCATCCACAACTTCCCGGGAGGACAGCCTGATGCTCATGATCATCTGGCGTGCACTGGTTGGTTTGGTCATCGCTGGTGTCGTGCTGACCTGGCTGCAGCGGCGGTATGGCGGCTCTCGACGCGCTCAGTCGACGGATGGTCTCACCCGCCCGATGGTCGTCATGCCGGCTGTATCGACATCTGGGTTTGAACAACAACAACAACAACAACTCCCGATTTCCGTCCACCAGGCCGACAAACCAGTCTTGTCGCCGCTCTGGCGCCGCTGGCTGGACCTGGCGTACTGGTTTTTCAATCCGTTGGTGACCCGGCCGGTGAGCCGGTTTCTCGTCGGGGTGGTCGCCCTGTTGTTGATGTTGTTGCTGGGCCGGGAGTTCAGTCCACGGGCGTTGGCAGGCTTTGGGCCCTTGGCGCGGCAGCCGGCGTGGATGATCGGGTTACAGATGCTGGTGCTGGTGGATTTCTGTGGCTATTGGACGCATCGGGCGTTCCACGGCCGACGTCTGTGGGCGTTTCATGCGGTGCATCACAGTCCGACCCAACTGGACTGGCTCAGTGCCGCAAGGATTCATCCGGTCAACGAACTGCTGGGCAGCCTGGCGCCGGCGCTGCTGGTGGTGGCGTTGGGCTATCCCGCGACCGGCCTGGCGGCGGTGACGCCGTTTCTGGGGCTGTATGGATTGCTGTTGCATACCGACGTGCCGTGGGACTTTGGGCGATTGCGATACGTGATCGCCAGCCCGGCGTTTCATCGCTGGCATCACAGTTGTGAACCGCAGGCCATGGGCAAGAATCTCGCAGGATTTCTGCCGGTGTGGGACTGGCTGTTCGGCACGCTGTATCTGCCCAAAGGTCGTCAGCCGCGGGTATTCGGAGTGCAGGAAGAACTGCCGGTGACGCTCTGGGGCCAGTTGCTGTATCCGTGGCGAAACGCCCAACAGCGTCGAGTTGTTCCACACCCGGCGTCAGGCGAGGCCAAGGGATGATGCGGCTGGCGGTCTATCGTCCCGGCGCGGTTGCGACGTGCCCCCGATCGACCTTGGCGGCATTACGAGTTGAACATAAGCAAGTTGGGTCGGGGAGCAGGGCGATCCGGGATGGGCTCGGATCAAGCGTCTGGTTGCGTGAGCGTCTGGCGCGATTGGCGGCGCAAACCTGATCTGTCGGGGCAACGCGGAACACTGCGATGACCGAGCCGATCCAGTTCACGGCCCATAGATTTCATAGCCGTCGTACACCCAATCAGTGCCCGTGCCCACGCGCGCTTTCCACCAGGCGGATTGACCGACGCCCTTGTATTCCATCCAGTCCACATGGTCGTCGACGTAGTAGACGTTAATGCCCCGGCCCTTGAGCGGCGGATTCCACGTTGCCGGGGTATTGAATGGCGTGTCGAAATGCGTGGGCGACCAGGTGGCGATTTCGGTGCTGTGCGCCATGATGAAGGTGGTGTTGGTGCGGCGCACGGTGTCGATGGATCGCCAAACCGTTGCCCCCCCACCGCCCAGCAGATTGATGTTGGCGTTCATGGCGCCGCGCGGGTCAGCGGGATTGGACTTGAGATACATCTCTGGGCAGGCGGTGGGCATGCGCGTCACCTTGGTGCTGACGTATGGGTCGAGGAGAAAAATCCACCCCGAGAACGCGTTGCCGCTGACCTTGGGCAAATCGCCGCGGTAATCATTGCGGTACATCGCCACCGCCAGGCCCGCTTGCCGCAGATTGCTCGCGGCTTGGGTGATCAGCGCCTGCTCGCGGGCTTTGCCCAGCGCAGGCAACAGAATGGCCACCAGCAGGCTGATGATCGAGATGACCACCAGCAGTTCAATCAGGGTGAACGCGCGCGAAGCACAGCGAATGGGCATGTTGACTCCGTATCCCAGCCGGGTTTGGGGGCTCAGGCGGCCAGCGGTTGAACTGAACCGCCCTGCTGCTGAAACGATATGGGACGGCGGAAGCGTGGACAATGGCGCTGCCAGTTTCAGCACAATTTCAGCGACCTGCGTCGGCGTGATTCGACGGCGCAATCCCTGGTATCCATGAAGTCGCTTGCATGCGGTTCGGAGCCGTCGACACCAGTCGGCGGGTTCCTGTGGCGTTGGTGATCAGTGGTGAATCGTCGCTGCGGGTTACCCGTACCCGCCCACTGGCGTGGGCGGCTCGGATGTGACGAGCGCACACTGGGAGCGTCAAAGATGGACCAGCGGCAAATCCGCCAACGGCAGCCCGCACCTTACAAGTTCAGATTGAACTCGGGCAGGTAGACAAAGTACTTCAGGTTCACCAGCCAGCGCAGCACCATCTTCAGCGGCAGCATGGCCATGACCACGAAGTGGATCGCCATGATGTAGAAACGAATGGAACCCATTTCCTTGTACAACCGTTTGAAGAACGGGGCCTTGGTCATCGCCACCGGCAGGATCAGCATCCAGGCCGCCACCAGCACGATGCCCAGGCTTTCACGAACCAGTGGGATCGCGGGCACGGGTTGCTTGAGCAGATAAACCCAGAAATACTCGCTGAGGTTGACGTTGGTCAGCGGCACCTGCAGGTGGGAGTCCCAGTACTCGTACGGGCCGAAGAAGTTCCAGTTCGGGCCGCGGAGGAAGGTGCCGAACACGATCAGCACGACCCACAGGACGATGAAGCCAAAGAGCCAGGTGGAGATGGCGAAGGCGCGTTGTTTGAAGGTGTAGTAGCCGTTGCCCTTGGGGTTGGTGTCGATGTAGGGCATGGCGATCAGGCCGGTGACGATCATGCCCGGCAGGAGCACGCCCGCCATCCACGGGTCGAAATACACCAGCATTTCCTGGAGACCCAGGAAGTACCAGGGCGCCTTGGACGGGTTGGGCGGGCCGGCGGGGTTGGCGGGCGCTTCCAGCGGAGCGCGGAAGACGACCGCCCACAGCACCAGGAACGCCGACGCCATGATGAGCGCCAGCATTTCGATGTAAACCAGATCGGGCCAGACCAGCACTTTGTCTTCACGGTCGCTGTAGGGCAGCGGCTTGCCCTGCTCCAGCGCCAGATCATTCTCGGCGGCTTGCTTGAACGCCAGCCACAGGCACAATCCCGTCGCCAGCAGCATCAGCGTAATGGGGACGTTGTCCGGCTTGGCGATGATCAACAGGTAGTTGTAGTCAATGAGCATGCTGCCAAAGTACGCGATGCAGAACACGCCCAGCAACAGCAGCGCCGCCGCCGGCTTGGTCCACTTGCGATAGAACACCAGCATGCCCACGAACAGGGGCAGGAAGAAAAACGGCAGGCTGATCTGCGGCACTGACAGCCGGTTGACCAGATGCTTGAACGCCTCGATCGCGGGCGAGGTGAAGAGCGGTTCCTTGGGGGCTCCGCCGCTGGCGAGTAGGGTCAGACTGGTGAGCATATCCATCAATTCCCTGGGTCGTGTCAGGCGGGGAAGATCACATCGGGCCGCTGATGCCGCCGTCCTTGCGGATGCGCCAGAAGTGAATGGCGATGAGGGTCGCCGTCGCCACCGGCAAAGCGATGCAGTGGAGCACGTAGAACCGCATCAGGGCGTTTTCGCCGACGCTGGTGCCCGCCAGCAGCAGGAAGGCGGCGTCGCTGCGCACCGTGACCAGCGGCACTCCGCCGGGCAGTTGCAGCACATCACTGAACGGGCCCGCCATACCCAGCAGCGGCGTGGCTTTGCCCATGTTGGAACCGACGGTGATCGCCCAGATGGCGAGCTGATCCCACGGCAGCAGGTAGCCGGTGAACGACAGCAGCATGGTCAGCACCAGCAGGATGACGCCCACGCCCCAGTTGAACTCGCGCGGCGGCTTGTAGCTGCCGGTCAGGAACACGCGCATCATGTGCAACCAGATGGCGATGATCATCGCGTGGGCGCCCCAGCGGTGAATCTCGCGCAGCAGGCCCAGCGTCACGTGCGCCCGCAGGCCGATGATGTCGCTGAAGGCGTACTCCGGCACCGGGCGGTAGTAGAACATCAGCAGGATGCCGCTGATGGCTTCCGCCAGGAACAGGAAGAACGTCAGTCCGCCCATGCACCAGGTGAAGGACAGACGGATGCCGCTCTTGCGGATCGCCACGGGGTGGAGATGCAGGAAGACGTTGCTCATGACCGCCATGACGCGCGTGCGGCGATCGCGCGGCACGCCGTGACGGAAGATGCTGGTCCAGACCTGCGACGAGCGGATGTAATCAAATAGCGACTGGATCATGGGGCGTGATGGTAGTGAAGGCCAGGGAACAAGACAACTGCCGTATCGTAAGGAAAATAAAAGGACTTAAGGAGCCAGAAGTAATCGTCGTTCGCGGAGACGCCAGACCTGAATCACACCAGCAGGTACGAGGCGGTGTCATTCCACTGGCCCAGTTCCTGACGGTAGTGCATGGACTTGTCGACGACCACGAATTCGCCATCGAGGCTGATCTTGAGCCGTTCGAGCGGGCGCGGGGCCGGCCCTTCGAAGTTGATGCCGTCCATGTAGAAACCCGAGCCGTGGCAGGGGCACTTGAACTTGGCGTCGCCGGGCAGCCAGTTGGGGATGCAGCCCAGATGGGTGCAGATGGTGCTCAGCGCCACCAGTTTGCCGTCGGGCAGGTAGACGATCCAGACGTTTTTGCCTTTGTACTGCTCGTAGACGCCGGGAGTGGGATAATCACTGATCTTGCCCGCCCGGAAACTGCTGGGCGGTTCTTTGGTGACCTTGGGCACAAGGAACGACTGGAACGCGGCGCCCACGGTGCCCGCCACAAACAGGATGGCGCCCCAGGCGGCGAGCACGATGAAGTTGAAATCCCGGCGGGTGACATCCACCGCGCTGGCGATCCCGGCGGCGCGGGTGCGGATGCGCTCACCCAGGCTCGGGCGCGGGCGGGCATAACCGCTGCCGACCATGGTCGCCAGCACCGCATCAGGCGGCGCGTTCTTGGGCAGCGCGGCCGCCACCGCCTCGGCGGGAGCTTTGGCGCTGGGACGCTCGGACGATGCTTTACTGGCGATCGCGGCCGCAGCGCCGCTGCTGTGCGCATGCGCGAGCAAACCGGCCCACTTCGGATCGGGCGGGCCATCGGGAATCACCGGGCCGGCTTTCTTCGCCGCGCCCCCACCGCTCCCACCACCTCCGGCGCCGGCGGCCGCAGCTTCAGCTTCTTTGCCGGCCCAGGGCGGTTCGCCTTCCACCTCCACCGTGTCGAACTTGATCACGTCCACCGGGCAACCCTCGGCGGCGGCGATGATCGACGGCGTCAGCGGCCGGGTGAAGGAATCCGCCTGCGCCGGCGGGCGAATGATGCAGGTTTCCTCCTGGACGTCGAACACCTCGGGGCACTCGGCCTCGCAGGCATCGCACACAATGCAGCCGGGAGCGATCCAGACCTTGACGACTTGCTGATGAGTTGCAGCCATGTGGGCGGGTTCCTGCCATTGCGCTGGGCGCGATTCCTTCCGCGCTCAGGGAGAGTCAGCACCGGGGGGCGACGGTTTGCCGGTCTGAGCATCACGCGCCAGCAGCAACTGCCGGGCAGCGCTCTGGACGGCCGTGCTGGCGTCGCGCTGGGACAAGTCCTTGATCTTAGCCCAGATGTCGCCGCTCGTCATATCGCCGGCGGCGGATAACGTACTTAAAATCAATCGATCCTGCATCGCCGGCGCCAGCTTCTGCTCGACGCCCGGACCACTATCCCGCGCCGCCAGTTGACTCAGGGCGGTTCGATCCAGCAACACCTCGGCGACAAAGCGTTCTCCCAGCGGGTCGCCCAGCCGCGCCAGCGCGATGGCGGCATTCCACGCCACTTCCCGCCGGGCCATGATGGGATTGCCCAGCGCTTCGTGCAAAGCCGCCAGCACGGGCGCGAGATCCCCGCCCTGCTGCCGCGTGGCGCGCCCCAGTTGCCCGGCGGCGGCGGCGGCGGTGGCGGCGGTTTCCACCGATTCATCCTTGAGCAGTTTCAACACCTCCGGCAGCGCCGCGGCGGCGGCCTGCGGATCATTCCAGCTGAGCAGGCCGCGCACCGCCGCCTGCCGCACGGTGGGGTGACGTGAAGTCAGCCCTTTGGTGATCTGCTCCAAGGCCCCGGGCTGGCTGAGTTCCCCCAGCGCCAGCAGCAGGTAGGCTTGCAGGGCTTCTTCATTTTCGCCGACATTGTCTTGAAGTATCTGCACCAGCGCCTGGCTGACGCGCAGCATCTCCATGTCGCCCTGCTTGCGGATTTCCGGGATCAGCGTGGCGATGTTGTACGCCGCCAGCCCGCGGTCTTTGTAGCGGGGGTCCTGCAGGTCGAACGCCATGCGCCCGGCGCCGCTGGATTGGCGGAGCTTGGTGAGATAGTTGTCGATGGTGGTTTGCCGTCCCGCCATCAGACCGAACAGGGTCGCCAGCGCGATGCAGATGATGACGATGATCGCGGGAATGATGACCAATTGCGCCATCTGCCGGCCCAGGCCCGGCGGCGGCGGCAAGGGCGCGTCGGTCGTGCCGGCACTGGCCGCGACATCGCCGGGCATCGGCAGTTCGGGGCTGGGGTCAGACTGGGATTGCTGTCTATCTTCCGCCATGAAGCGCGTATCGTAGGCTTCGGCGCTGACAAGGCAAACACGGTTTTGTTCGCCGCCAAGCTGGAGCCCACGCTATACATGTCGCGCCAACTACATACACTGTCAGAGGTACGTGTCTGTCGTCCATCTGGTCTTTCGAAAGGAACTGTCATGACCCGCTTCAATCTGCTGTCTCTGACGTTGTTGGCGACCGCCCTGCTGCTGCCGGCCTGCTCCGACTACCGCGAAAGCGTCACCGAGGATCCCGCGGTGGAACGCGCTGCGCTCCACACCAACAGCCAGGAAGCCATCGCCGCCTTCAGAGCCAGCGATCCGACCATGTCCAAGTTCTTTGACCACGCCCGCGGCTATGCCGTCTTCCCCACCGTGGGCAAAGGCGCCATCGGCATCGGCGGTGCGTATGGCAAAGGCGTGGTTTACGAAGGTGGCCAGATCGTCGGCTACACCACGCTCAGCCAGGCGACCATCGGCCTGCAGTTGGGCGGCCAGGCGTACCGCGAAATCATCTTCTTCAAAGATGACGTCAGCCTGAGCAACTTCAAAAACGGCAACTTCGAATTCAGCGCCCAGGTCTCAGCGGTCGCCGCCACCGCCGGCGCTTCGGAAAACGCCGACTTCGAAGGCGGGCTGGCGGTCTTCACCATCACCAAAGGCGGCCTGATGTACGAAGCCTCCGTCGGCGGCCAGAAGTTCAGCTACGAAAGCAAGTGACCCCCGGAGTTCCCCCGGAACCACCGGTGTTCTCGGAGCGCCCCGGCCGATGCCCATCGCCCGCTTGCCCATTCTGCTGGTCAACCAGATCGCCGCCGGTGAGGTGATTGAACGCCCCGCCAGCGTGGTCAAGGAACTGGTCGAAAACAGCCTCGATGCGGGCGCCGCCCAGGTGGACGTCCGCATCGAGGACGGCGGGCGGCAGCTCATCGAAATCAGCGACGACGGCATGGGCATCCCCGAGGCTGAACTGCTGCTGGCGGTCGAACCCCACGCCACCAGCAAGCTGCAGTCGGCTGCGCAGTTGGAAGCGATCGCCACGCTCGGTTTCCGCGGCGAGGCGCTCGCCTCCATCGCCAGCATCAGTCGGCTGCGCATCGTCTCCCGCCCGCGCGATGAGCAGGGCCAACTCGCCGAGAGTGCCGCCCTGCTGGAAGTGACCGGCGGCGAAATCAGTGGCCCACGCCCGGAGCCGGCGGGACCCGGCACCACCCTGTCGGTGCGCGACCTGTTTTTCAACACCCCCGCCCGGCGGAAGTTCATGCGGGCGGCGCCGACCGAGTTCGGCCACATCAACGAGACGCTCTCCCGCATCGCCATGATGCACCCGGAAGTCGGCTTCCGTCTGCGCCACGGCGACCGCACCACTTTCGACCTGCCGCCACACCAGACCCGGCGTCAGCGTTGCGTCGCGCTGCTGGGCAAAGAACTTGACGAAGCGTTGCTGGAGTTTGAGCTCGATGAGCCGGAGCGCGACGGTCGGCCGGGCGCGTCGATCTGGGGTTTGGCGGGGCTCCCGGTGATTGCCCGCGCCACCAGCAAGTTTCAATACCTGGCGGTCAACGGTCGGCCGATCCGCGACCGCAATCTGTCCCATGCCGTCAAGGAAGCCTATCGCGGGCTGATTCCGCCCGACAAACATCCCGTGGCGATCGTGTTCATCGAAACTGATCCGCATGCGGTGGATGTCAACGTCCATCCCGCCAAGGCCGAGGTGCGCTTCCGCGACCCTTCACGCATGCACGGGCTGGTGCTGGCGGCGCTGCGGCAACGTCTGCTGGCGACCGACCTGACGCCCTCGGCGGCGCTGACCCGGCCCGGAGTAGCGCTGCACCACGAGCCGGCGCCGACCACGGATTTCGACTGGTCTCTCCCCCCCACCTCCGCCCCTGAAAATGGAACCGAAGGTGCAAGGCAGGCCTTTCAAGCCCCGGCTGCGCCGCGTTCACCGGGCGATTTCGTCACCTACTTCCGCAACATGGACCCGAGCCAGAAGGGGTTCGTGTACGACGAAGTGAAGCGCGAGATGGAAGCTCAGCCGCCTGGCGCGCCACGGCCCATGGCCGACGCCTGGACCCAGGCCGCCGCCCAGAGCGGGCGCAGCGAACTGCCCCCGCCGGTGCTGCGCCGGGCCGGCGTGCTGCAGGTGCATTCGAGCTATCTGGTGACGGAGGATGACTCGGGGCTGGTCATCATCGACCAGCACGCGCTGCATGAACGGGTGATGTTCGAGGAACTGCGGCAGCGGATTCTCGAAGGCCCATTGGAAAGTCAGCGGCTGCTGATGCCCGCGACCATGCCCGCCAATCCCCGGCGGATGGATGTGCTCGAACAGTTGCAACCCCTGCTGACAAAAATCGGTGTGGACGCCAGCCCGCTGGGTCCGGGCAGCATTGGCATTCATGCGTTTCCGACCTTGCTGTTTGATCGCAAGGTGGAGCCGGTGGAGTTTCTCACCGAAGTGCTCGACCGCGCCGAGGACGGGCAACTGGACATCAACGACGGCAGCCAGGAAGAGGCGGTGCTGCATGAAGTGCTGGACATGATGTCCTGCAAGGCAGCGGTGAAAGCGGGCGACAGCCTGACGCCCGAGGAACTGGCGGCGCTGCTGGCGCGAAGAGAAGAGATTGAACGCGCCAGCAATTGCCCGCACGGCCGCCCCACCACCATCCGGCTGACGCTGCGCGACCTGGAAAAGCATTTCAAACGCGGATGAACGCGCGAGCCGACAGCGCAGACTTGTCCCAACCCCCGGAGCCGGCGCTGCTGCGCCAGCCGTGACAGTTCATTGCGCTGGCTGCCTAAATCACCATGCCGGTGATTTGAGCTTCAAAGACCATGTTGCCCTCGACCAGTCCCTGAATGCTGCACAGGGAGCGGCGTGGCGACCACTTGATTTCCTGGGCGAGGAGATAGAGACGCTGGCCCGGGACGACCTGATTGCGGAACTTGATGGCATCGGCGCCGAGGAAGCCCATGAACGCGGGCTTGGTCAGCCTTTTCAGATGCATGAAGCTGGCGAGTTGCGCGGCGGCTTCGACCATCAGCACGCCGGGGAAGATCGGCCGACCGGGGATGTGACCCTCGACCCAGAACTCGTCATGACGCACATCCTTGAACGCCACCGCTTTCAGGGGCGACTCCATCAGCGCGGAGTGCCAGACCACGCCGTCGAGCATGCGCATATGCCCCCGGTGGGGGTTGACCTGCTCCACCGCGGCAGCGTCGTACCTCACCTCGTCCAGGTTGAGATCAGAAATATCGAACAAGAGCGCCGGCACCATGCCCGTCGGCCCCTCCACAGGTCCTGAGACTGAAATAGAACCAGACGCTCCCGGATTACGCTTCGGGCGTGTCACGCTGCTCCAGCACCTTGACCCGCAGGTCCTGGGCGACGTTCTTGATGTCCTGCATGGCTTTACGCACCCGCGTCCCGGCGGCGCGATTGCCACCGGCGGCCTTCTTCACGTCGTCTTCCACGGCCGCCACCATCGACTTGAGCTGCTCGTAAGTTGCCAGCATGAGTACTTCCTTTCAGCGTTTCAGCCTGCCAGTTCCACCCGACCGCCTTCAGCCGGGCGCACAACCAAACACCATCTTAACCATTTCAATCACTTGATGAGTGGAAGAATCCGCTTAAAGCGATCCGTCCCCGCCTCCCGAACCAATTCCAGCAGCACCGATTCAACCGTGGTGGGCACCACCCCCGCCTGCGTCAGCCGCGCCTGAGCCGCCTGCTGGTCCGCCACCCGCCGGGAGCTGATGGCGTCCACCACCAGCCCCACCACATAGCCACGCTCCTGCAGTTCCAGGCAGGTTTGCAGCACACAGACATGGGATTCAATCCCGCAGACCAGCACATGGCTGACCCGGGCTTCCTCCAGCGCCGCCCGCACCGGCTCGATGCAGGCGGAAAACTTGAGCTTCTCCTCATTACACCGGGCGCCGCTGAGCTTGCTCGCCAACTCGGGGATGGTGACGCCCAGACCTTTGCGATACTGCTCGGTGACAAACGTTGGCAACCCCAGGGCTGTCGCCCCATCAATGAGCCGACCCACCTGCCGGGTCACCCCCGGGGCGTCGTGCATGTGCGGCAGCAATTTCTCCTGCATGTCCACCACCAGCAGGCCGGTGCGTTCGAGCATGAAACGGGGTGCAGCCATGGGTCAGCGAGTCCTTCTCGATAGCACGGCGGAATGCTGCATTTGGTAGCAGGTCACGGGCGGATTGTCGAACATGCGCCGGCGACGCGGGGCGACAACCAGGGACAGCGCATATGGCGATGTTTCAACGAGCCCCGCGCGTGAGCAAGGGGTTGCGGCGGAGCCGCAGGGGTTTGGCGCCAGGAAAGCAACCCCTCCCTGACGGTCGGGGCTCGTTCAGAACGGGTTGATCATCCATACGCGCTTGCCCTGGGGGGGGCAACATGAGACGCCGGCTGGTCCACCCGCCCACTGCCGTGGGTGGCTCGGAAGGCGCAAGGCGGGCTGGCGTTCCGAGCCGACCACGCCAGTGGTCGGGTTCCCGGAGCAATGCGCAGCAACCCTCCGCCATTTGACAGCAACGACTGACCCCGTAAACTTTTCCTTTTCCAACACTCTGCCGACCGTGACACGTGCGTGGCGCGGACAGAGGTGGGACGCCTCCAGCAGCCGGCTGGCGTCCACACCGAGCGGCGTGAAGGAGCCGGCCATCCCCTCGCGTCCGACCCCATCGGGCTGGACCTGCTGGATGGCGAACCATAGCAGGGATCCACGACTAGCCCATGGTGTAACGGTAGCACCCCAGATTTTGGTTCTGGTAGTCCTGGTTCGAATCCAGGTGGGCTAGCTTTCAATTCTCGTCTTCATGTTTGGACTCGGCTGCGCCTGAGCGCGGCAAGCATTCCCAAACATGCAAATAACGAGATATGAGCGCCAGCCGATCATGCCTACTTCAACCCCCCAATCAACGACCTGCAGCCCCGCGCCGGTGGACGCCATCATCATGGCGGGCGGCAAGGGCACGCGCATGCAGAGCGACCTGCCCAAAGTGCTGCTGGAGGTCGCCGGCCGGCCGATGGTGAACTGGGTGGTCGACGCCTGCCTGAGCGCCGGGTGCGAGCGCGTGATCGTCGTCGTCGGCTACCGCGGCGAACTAGTCCGCGACACGCTGCGGCTCTATGCCCGCTGTCATTTCGTCGAACAACGTGAACAACTGGGCACCGGCCACGCAGCCAGGATGGCGGCGCCGCTGTTCGACCCCGCCGCTGGACGCGATGTGTTCGTGCTGGCGGGCGATGGGCCATTGATCCGCAGCGCCACGTTGCGGCAGCTCCTGGCGACGCATCGGCAGCGCCGTGCCGCCGCCACGCTGGCGACTGCCGTGCTCGACGACCCCTCAGGCTACGGCCGGGTGGTGCGGGCGGCGGACGGATCGCTGGATCGGATCGTCGAACAGAAGGACGCCTCCCCCGCCGAGCTGGCGGTGCGCGAGGTGAACCCCAGCTACTACTGCTTCCGCAGTGATGAGCTGATGGCGGGGCTGGAGCGAATCAAGCCCAATAACAAGCAGGGCGAGTACTACCTGACGGACGTGCCGCCACTGCTCAAAGCACAGGGCCGAACCATCGCGTTGGTGGACGCGGTGCCGGCTCAGGACGTTCTGAGCATCAACACCCCGCAGCAACTGGCGCAGGTGGACCAGGTGTTGCGACAGCGATTGCGATCAGCGCTGGAAGGCACAGGGCGATGACTTACACCCCCTCGACAGACCTGAAAATTTTCACCGGCCGCGCCAGCCGGGACCTGGCGGAGCGCATCTGCAAGTATCTCAAGATGCCGCTGGGCCAGGGCCACACGGACATGTTCCCCGACGGGGAATTGCTGGTGAAGATTGAGGAGGACGTGCGTGGGCGCGACTGCTACATCGTGCAGTCGACGTATCACCCGGTGAACGCGCATCTGATGGAATTGCTGATCTGGGTGGACTGCCTGCGCCGCGCCAGTGCCGCACGGGTGACGGTGGTGATTCCGTACTTCGGCTACGCCCGGCAGGACCGCAAGGACGAGGGCCGCACACCCATCACCGCCAAACTGGTGGCGAACCTGATCACCACCGCCGGCGCCAATCGCGTGCTGGCGCTGGACATGCACGCCGAGCAGATTCAGGGCTTTTTCGACATTCCGGTGGATCATCTGCATGCCGCCCCGGTGCTGGTGCAGCACTTTCGCCAGATGAAGTCGGAACTGGGCCCGATCACGCTGGTCAGCCCGGACGTGGGCAACGCCAAGATGGCCAATGCCTACGCCACCTATCTGGGCGGCGACCTGGCGATCGTGGACAAACGCCGCAAGAGCGGCAGCGAAGTCAAATCCGTCAACCTCATCGGCGACGTGAAGGACCGCACCGTGCTGATGGTCGACGACATGATTTCCACGGCCGGCACCATGTGCGAAGCCGCCAAACTGGTGATGGATCGCGGCGCCCGGGAGGTCATTGCCGCCTGCACCCATCCGGTGCTGGTGGGTCTGGCGATGGAACGGCTGGCGGAGGCCCCCATCAGCCGGGTGGTCATCACCGACACCATTCCCGCCGGCCCACGCTGCAAGCCCATCGAGCACAAGCTGGTGCAACTGAGCGTCGCCGACCTGCTGGGCGAAGCCATCAACCGTATTCACAACAACGCCTCGGTGTCGAGCCTGTTCAAACAACTGAGTGAATCGGGCAAGTAAAGCCGATAGCGTGCGACGCCGGCAACTATCCAACAGAAACAGCAACCAACAAGAGTAGAAAACCAACGCAAAGGAGCAACCCATGAGCACTGCCACCATTCCCCAACTGAGCGCGCAAACCCGCGATAAGCTGGGCACCCGCTACACCCGTCGTCTCCGCGCCCAGGCGCAGATTCCCGCGGTGATCTACGGCCACCAGCAGCAACCGCTGCATGTGTCGGTCGATGCCCGCGAGTTCAACGAACTGATGCAGCATCACGCCCACCTGATCGAAGTCTCCCTCGGCAACCAGACCGAGCCGTGCCTGATCAAGGATGTGCAGTGGGACTTCATGAGCGCCAAGATCATCCATGTGGACCTGGCGCGCGTGGACCTGACGGAAACCGTGGAGGTGGAAGTCGAGCTCAAGTTCGTCGGCGAGCCGGTGGGCGCCAAGACCACGGGCGCCGTGCTGGAGCATCCGCTGTCGTCGCTGGAGATCGCCTGCCTGGCGACACAGATTCCCGAACTGATCACGGTGGACGTGTCGAACCTGCAGGCCGGCGAAGCCATCACCGTGGCGGACCTGAAGCTGCCCGAGGGCGTCAAGGCCTTGACCGACGCCGACGCCGTGGTGGCGCAGATCAACCTGGTGGAAGAGGAAGACCTCACCACGCCGGTGGCCGCCGACGCCGCCGCCGAACCCGAACTCATCGGGCGCCCCGCCAAGGAAGACGAAGCCGCGGCGGAAGACAAGAAGTAAATCCCATGCCGCGGCAACTGAGCGTTTTCGTTCAGTTCCGCCCGGCGACGAACGCCCCGCCCCGGCGCCTAGCTGCATGATCGGCTGGCCCGGGCGGCGCGTTCGTCTGGGGTTGGGTCATGAAACTCATCGTCGGCCTCGGCAATCCCGGCCCGGAATACGCCCAGACCCGGCACAACGCCGGCTTCATGGTCGTCGACCGGCTCATCCAACGCTGCGCCCTGGAAACCGGGCGCTCCCAGTTCCATGCGCTGGCGGCGGAAGGTTTCATTGCCGGCGAAAAGTGCCTGGTCCTCAAACCCACCACCTTCATGAATCGCAGCGGGTTGAGCGCCGGCGAAGCACTGGCGTTCTACAAGCTGGACCCCGCCAGCGATCTGCTGGTGATCTCCGACGATATCGCCCTGCCGGTGGGCAGCCTGCGTCTGCGTCCCGATGGCGGCGCCGGCGGACACAATGGCCTCAAGGACATCCAGCGCGCCGTCGGCGGCCCCAACTATGCCCGCCTGCGCATCGGCATCGATCCGCCGGCGCCACAGCGTCAGGTCGACTACGTGCTCGGCCGCTTCACCGATGAGCAGTTCGACCGCCTCACCCCCGCGCTGATGACCGCCTGCGATGTGATCGGCTGCTGGGTCAAAGACGGCCCCGAAGCCGCGATGAACAAATACAACGGCAGCCCCGCGTAAGTTCCCGTAAACACGCCCTCACCACCGCAACCAAGCCCAGGATTTCTCCCATGGAAGCAGGCATCGTCGGCCTCCCGAACGTCGGCAAAAGCACCCTCTTCAACGCCCTGACCGCGGCCGGCATCCCCAGCGAAAACTATCCCTTCTGCACCATCGAACCCAACGTCGGCGTGGTCAGCGTGCCCGACCCGCGCCTGCCGCTGATCAACAAGTTCATCGCCACTGAAAAAATCGTCCCCGCCATCCTGCGCATCGTCGACATCGCCGGCCTGGTGCGCGGCGCCAGCCAGGGCGAAGGACTGGGCAACAAGTTCCTCTCCCACATCCGCTCCGTCGACGCCATCCTCCATGTCGTACGCTGCTTCGTGGACAACGACATCACCCATGTCGATGGCTCGGTCGATCCCATCCGCGACATCGAAACCATCGACATCGAACTGATGCTCTGCGATCTGGCGACCGCCGAGTCCTCGCTGGACAAGGCCCGGCGCAACGCCCGCACCGGCGACAAGGAAGCCAAGGCCCGCCTGGGTATCCTCGAACAGGTTCACGCCCGCCTGTCCGACAGCCAGCCCATCCGCGGCCTGGAACTCAACGAAGCCGACGCCAAACTGCTCAAGAGCTTCGGCTTCCTGACCGCCAAGCCCGTGCTCTACGTCGCCAACATTCAGGAAGACGACCTGCATGGTCAGGGCGAACTGGTGCAGCGTGTGCGTCAGCGCGCCGAAACGGAAGGCGGCATGGTGGTGCCGGTGTGCGCCAAGCTCGAAAGCGAACTGGCGGAACTCGACGAAGCCGACCGTCAGGAACTGCTCCAGAGCGTGGGGTTGGAGGAACCCGCCCTGGCGGTGCTCACCCGCGCGGCTTACCAGTTGCTCGGCCTGCAGAGCTACTACACGGCCGGCCCCAAGGAAATCCGCGCCTGGACCATTCCCGTGGGCGCCACCGCACCCCAGGCAGCGGGCGTGATTCACACCGACTTCGAGCGCGGCTTCATCCGCGCGGAAATCTACAACGTTCACGAACTCGAAAAGCACAAGACCGAAACCGCCATCCGCTCGGCAGGCAAACTCCGCACCGAAGGCAAGGAGTATGTCATGCAGGATGGCGACGTGTGCCACTTCCTGTTCAACGTGTAAGCAGCCGGGTCAACGCCGAAACCAGCGTCGATCGCCGCCGCGCACCATGCACCCGCCGACCTGCGTCGACGGCTCAGAAATGAGCAAGGTCATATCGGTTGACCTGCAGACATGGCGAACTGACGCGCGGCTGCCAGACCTCAAACCTATCCATCCCTGGCTTCTCATCCGAGCCGCCGACGCAAGTCGGCGGGTAGCGTCGGCAACCACCTGACGCCGCGCTCCCAGTGGGATCCGCAAAGCCCTTCATCCCGAGCACCGCCCGGTCCCCTTCCAGATCTCCCGCCACGTTCTCCATACCACCCGGGCAAACGCATGTACCCATTTGCTTAACGAGCCGCGCGCGTCAGCAAGCGGTTGCTGTCCCTGCGTTACGCCCTGCGGCTGCGCCGCAACCCCTTGCTCACGCGCGGGGCTCGTCAATAACGGTACAGGCGTTTGCCCTGTCCATACCACCACCCTCCAACACACCAGAACACCAGCACACCAGCATTGACCACGAGCCTTAAAATGTATTTTAATTGAAAACGAAATGTGCTGATGGCCGGAGGAGAGGACATTGCGCCCGCACAGCGCGCCCTGCCAGATGCTGGTGCAGGGCGCGCTGTGCGGGCGCAACGCAAGGCGTGGAGTTGCCGGCATTCCAGCCCTGAGGGATACGAGCACCACCAGCGCCGCACGGTTGCACGAAATATGAAACCAACCCCACACGCTGTCGGGAGGGGGCATGCGTTCACGGTCCGACGCGGACGCCATGGCAGGCGGTGGTGCTGGCGGTTACGGCAGCGCAGTCCTTACTGCCCGGCCCCGCTTCGCATCAGCAGATCGCAGTTGAGGCCGTCGCACAGGGCTTCGAGCTCAGCGCGGAGAGCTTTGACGGGAACGCCCGCCGGGACGGTCACGCGCAATTCCATGTTGAACAGCGGGGTGCCGGAGACGGAGCCGGCTTCGAGGCGGGTTTCCAGCTCTTCGATATTGACCTGCCGCTGGTGCAGCAGATGGGTGATGCGATGAACAATGCCCGGCTGATCCATCGCCAGCACGCGCAGCGTAAATGGCACGCCCAGGGTGCGGCTGCCCGCGGCGGCCTGCGGGGCGATGGTGATGGTCAGCCCAATGGTTTGGCCATAGGTGACCAGTTGCTGGGCGATGGCGCTGGCGGCGGTGTCCTCGGCTTCGACCAGCACGATCAGGGCGAACTGGCCGCGCAGGTTGACCATGCGTGAGTCGGCGACATTGGCGCCGGCTTCGTGGAAAAAGCCGGTCAGGTGATCGACCAGACCCGGGCGGTCCGGGCCGACGGCGGTGATGACAAGTTCTTTCATGATTCAGGCTCCTGCGCAGCGCTCCGACGGGTGGGCTAAGCCACACAGTCTAGCGGGGAAACATCCCTGGTTGGGGCGCGGTGAACTTCACATTTCCCGATCCAGCGCCCGGGCAATCCGCCGGCAGGCGGCAATCACGCTGGCGAGTTCCGCAGGGGTGATGGACTGGGCGCCATCGGTCAACGCATGACGCGGATCGGGATGCATCTCGATCGCCAGCGCGTCGGCGCCGGCCGCGACCGCCGCCTTGCACATATCCGGCACCAGACGGGCGTGGCCGGTGCCATGCGAGGGATCGACCACCACGGGCAAGTGGCTGCGCAGGTGCAGTTCGGGAACCACGGACAAACTCAGCGTGTTGCGGGTGTGATCCTCGAACGTGCGGATGCCGCGCTCACAGAGGATGACCTGCTCGTTGCCGGCGGCGAGGATGTACTCGGCGGCCTGGAGGTATTCGTCGAGCGTCATCGCCATGCCACGTTTGTAGAGCACGGGTTTGGGCTGGTCGCCGCAGGCTTCCAGGAGTTTGAAGTTCTGAGCGTTGCGGGTGCCGATCTGCAGACAGTCGGCATATTTGGCGACCAGCGGCACATCGCTGGGGGTCAGCACTTCGGTGACGATCGCCAGGCCGGTTTCGGCGCGGGCGGCGGCGAGCATTTTCAAGCCCGCTTCACCATGGCCCTGGAAGCTGTACGGATTGGTGCGCGGCTTGAACGCCCCGCCGCGCAGCGCATGGGCGCCGGCGGCGCGCGCGGCTTTGGCGGCGGCGATGATCTTCGCTTCATCCTCCACGCTGCAAGGCCCGGCGATCACTGGCACATGGACCCCGCCGACCTGGCATTCGTCGCTGATCCGCACCACGGTGCGTTGCTTCTTGACCTCGCTGGACGCCATTTTGTAGGGCGCGAGAATCGGCACCACGCGATCGACGCCGGGGAACTGTTCCAGCGCGGAGCGGTCTTTCTTGCGGTCATCGCCGATCACCGCGACGACGGTCAGTTCCGTGCCCTGGATGGGATGATCTTTGAGGCCCATGTCTCGAATCACCTGTCGCACCTGTTCCACTTGCTCAGGGCTGGCGCCCGGTTTCATGACGACGATCATTGGACGTTTCCTTTGTGCAGGGGCGCGACGGGGGAACAAAAAACCCCGACGCTCGCCGCGCCGGGGTTGGGGTTTCTGTCATCTGCTAGCTTGAACCTCAGCAGACCCACAGCGACCCGGCCGCGGCGCGGCGGGTGGTAAACCAGAAATAACCAAAATCGCTGCGGTTCGTGAGGCTCATGCCGCAAGTATGGGCAGCGCGACGGGGAAAGTCAACCGGAATCAAGCTTGAACGTCACGGGAGTCAGGGCCAGCGCATGTGGCGCTGCGGCAACAACTCCCGCACGTGAGCAACGGATTGCAGCACCGCCGCAGGAGAATGACGCCCGGAAAGCAACCCCTCCCCACCGGCTTGCGGTGGCCCACCAGTCGTCATGGCGACCTTGTGGCCATGCTTCCCGGGGCGTCCGGGGCGTCCGGGGCGTCCGGGGGGGATGTTTTCGACCCCGGCAGGGGTCATGGAAAGTAGCCACGGGTGGAGCGCAGCGAAACCCGTGGTTGACAAGCGCGCCTGATTCCGAACCGTCCCGGAGGGACGGCGGAAGCTTCCTTCACCCCTGCCGGGGTGAGTTGTTTCCAGCACGCTCATTCCCACGAGTTCCGCTGCGCTCCACTCGTGGCTACTTGCCTGCGCCCCCTTCAGGGGCGAAGACCATGCACCGCAAGCTGGTGAGCAACAGCAGGCCCTGACGCGCGGTAATCGTTCCGCACGGGGTTGATCATCCAGATGCGCTTGCCCTGTCACGGGGGTGCGGTCACTTGGGCAACGGCGGGGCAGGATGACGGTCGTCTGCAGGGTGAACCTCACCACGCGCCGGCAAGCATCTGGTCCAGGGCATACGCCACGCCGTCGGCGTCATTGGAGCGCGTCTGATGCCGGGCGGCGGCGCGGGCGGCTTCCACCGCATTGCCCATCGCCACGCCACAGCCGGCGTTCGCCAGCGCCGCCAGATCGTTGACATCATCACCGATCGCGGCAATCTGCTCGGGTGCGATGTCATGCTGCTGCGCCAGCCAGCGCAGGCCGCGCCATTTGTCGACCTGCGGCCCGAAGATCTCCAGCAGGTGAATGTCGTCATCGAGCATGGCGCCCACCTGCACACGAAAATGCTGCATGCTGACCTGTTCCCCCAGACGCTGGCGAATCAGCTCATTCATGGCTTTGACCCGCGCCCCGCTGGCGACCACGCCCACGCGCAGGCAGTGATGCAGATCGTCGACGGTGATCCGGGCTGCAAACCGCACTTTCATGTCGCACTGAGCGAACCACCATTGCGTGTTGGCGTTGATCTGGCCACGCCCGGTGATGAGGTAATCCTGCCCCGCCAGGGCGCGGTCCTGACACACCAGCACCGCCTCGGGCAAGTCCGCCAGGTGGCTGACGATTTCCAGCGCGACGTGCGGCTCCACCATCGCCAGGTCATGCGCCCGCCCGGTGGCGACGTCGGCGACCATCGCCCCGGTGACGAACACGCCCGGCCCGGGATTGGGAAAGTCTCTCAAGGCTTGCCGGGACTCGCGCCAGCTCCGGCCGGTGCAGGGCGCCACCAACGCGCCGGCCTGCTGGGCGCGCTCGATCGCCCGGCGATTGGCTGCGGAAATGCAGCCCTGCGGATTGAGCAGCGTGCCATCCAGATCCAACGCAATGAGACGATATCGCATGCCCGGATGATACCCACTGCGGGTTACGAACTGCGGCGGCACTTTGAACGCTTTCCTAACCCATCACGCAAAACAAGCGATATGCTGACTTGCCTGCAGCATTCTCCTAACCGGACCGCCCCCATGGAAATGACGATTCTCGGTGAAGATGAACAGACCCGTAAGCTGGCGCTGGTGGGTCGGCTGGATATCGAAGGCGCCCAGCGGATGCAGTTCAAACTGCCCGCCCAAGCTGCGGATGACAAGCATCTGCTGATCGACATGACGGGGGTGTCGTTCATCGCTTCACTGGGCATGTCGGTGCTGGTGGACGCGGCCCGGACGCTCAAGCGTCATCGCCGTCGCCTGGTGCTGATCGGCTGTCAGTCGCTGGTGGAACAGGCGCTGCGCACAGCGCGGCTCGACAGCGTGATGGTGCTGACGCCCGACATGCCGACTGCGCTGGCGTCCGTGGCGGGATAAGTCAGTCACCACATAACTGCATGGCTCGGGGGTCGCAGACGAGTGCATACTGCACAGCGCCGCTGCGCGGTGAGTGAGGCCCTGCGCTGCCGGTGCGCGCGGGCAGCCATCGCTGGCGGCGATGAGCAGGATTGGGAAGAGGTTGACCCAATGAAAAAAGCCGCGCCGAAGCGCGGCCGAGTTTCATGTTTGGTCAACAGATGCCTGCCGGTCGGGACTGCGGATTTCAACCCACCAGCGCGGCAGCGCCCTGGACCGATCCGGCAGCAGCCCGCGCTGACGCGGCTCAGCCCTGGATGGAAGTGACCTTCACCCGCAGGAAATGCTGGCGATGGCCGGTCTTCCGGCGGTAGTTCTTGCGGCGCTTGTACTTGACGATGGTGTACTTTTCGCTGTCCTCGGCGAGGATGTCAGCGGTCACCTTGGCGCCTTCGACCACCGGGGCGCCGATGCGCGGCTCGGCTTCGTCGCCGCCGATGAGCAGCACGCGGTCAAAGGTAAGGGTGGCAGCCTCGGCGGGGAGATCGCGGGTAGCGACCTTGATGATGCTGCCTTCGCTGACTTTGATCTGGCCGCCGCTGTCTTCGATGATTGCGTACATCGTCCGTGTCCTCTATCTAAAGCGAGCAAAGCAGTATAGCAATCGCGTCGCCGGCCGCAAATCGCCTCCGGGCCCAGGCCGGCGGAAGCAGAAATCAGGGAAATTCACCGCATTATCCCCGGCCGGATGACATGGCTCGCGTGCCCGTCTATACTTAAACGCTCAACTGATGCTCGACTTCATTCCTGCCTGGAAGTTGCCGCCATGATCACCGCCTGCCCGCCCAGCGATCAGGACATCTGTGAACTGTTCAGCAGTCACGGCCTGCGTCCGACGCGGCAACGTTCGTCCATCTATCGCGCCCTGGCGGCCACCACCGCCCATCCCACCGCGGATCAGCTTTTTCACGAGCTGACCATGCAGGAACAGGGGATGAGCCTGGCGACGGTGTACAACACCCTCGAAGCCCTGTGCAAGGCAGGACTGGCGCAGAAGCTCGCCGACGGCAACGGCCCGGCGCGGTATGACGCCACCGTGGAAGACCACCTGCACCTGCGCGATCAGCAGAGCGGCGCGGTGGCGGATGTGCCTGAATCGCTGAGCAAGCTGTTGCTGGAACACCTGCCTGCGGCCACGCTCAAGCAGATCGAGGAGCGCATGGGCTTTCGCATTGAGCGCGTGAATATCGAACTGGTGGGCAGCTACCAGCGCAGCTAAGTCCGCGTGGCCCCGCAGTTGCCATTTTCAGGCGCCGCACGTCAATTCGAGTAAAAAACAACGCCGCGCAGGCAGACTGCGCGGCGTGCTGTTTTACTGGAGCAAAGTGGGCTCAGTGCCAGGCAACGCTGTTGCCCAGCTTGGCGTTGGCGCGCATGTGGTTGTGCAGGATCACCGTTGACTGATTGAAGTTGGACAGATTCAGGTCGTTGTAGCTGTACCGGGCGGCGTGGCCGTCCCAGTAGGAATAATTAGCGCCGGTGTCGTGAGTCAACATGCCGGGGCGCCAGTTGCCCTGCCCCAGCGGGTCCGTCGCCCCCGCCACCGTGCTCCAGCTTTGGATATTGCCGGGCGTGCGGTCGTTGCCGGAGCTGGTTGTTGGCAACGGACTGCCGAAGTACGGCAGCATGTACGCGTTGCCGGCGATCGCTTTTTCGAGCGGGTGGTAATACTGGATGGCCGCATCCATGGTCAGGAACGTGAAACTGTGGTCGACAATGTCCTGTTCGGCGTAGGGCCCGGTGTCGTTGTCCCGGTGGCCACCGGTGTAGCTGCCATGGAGATTGGTGGCGGCATAGTGGTAATTGAGTCGCCCCCAACTACCCTTGCGCATGGGATTGGCGATGTGGCGTGGGCATTCCCATGCGGCGGCAGGCGCCAGGTACTTGAGTCGGCTCAAGCCGTCCTGCGGGGTGGAGTAATCGCCGAAGGGCCGGGTGGCGCCGGCGCCATAATGCGCCGGGCCGCCGGCGTCATCTGCGTTTTTGTTCGACCAGGTCTGCGCCATGTAGTAGCCCTCCCAGTCGGCGCCGTACATCGCTGCCGCCATCGCCTGCTGCTTGAGATTGCTCAGGCACAGCGTGTTGCGGGCAGCATCGCGGGTGCGACTCAGGCTCGGCAGCAGGATCGCCACCAGCAGCGCAATGATGGAAACGACCACCAGCAATTCGATCAGCGTAAAACCACCGGTTCGAGTGGATTGCACTTTCCGCACGGGATTATCCTCCTGCCTGCGAGCGGTCGCTCTTCCTATTCGTAAATATGCCTCACCAGATAAGGGCAGGTCAAGGCAATTCTTGAGCACAATCTAAATATTTATGGACCCGACCAAACAGAATGATCAGATTGATAACTCTTTTTAATATCGCCAACTATGCGTTAGTTCCTCCGCGACCGGACGGCACGCCTGCCGCGAAAGGTCCTGCTTCGGTCAGTTTCGATTGCTCAGTTCACCGGCTTCCAGGGGTTTACGAATACGCCGACCGGCTCGTCATCCCTGAAGTTGCCGCTGGCGTCGTCGCATCCTGGCGGCGAACGCGGCTCCCCTGCACGGGTGCTCGGGGTAACGCGCCCGACCGGGGTGTAATCTCGTTAATCCAGTGCTGACAGGAGTTTGACTGCCAGGGAGCGAAAAATAAATTGCCCCCTCCACGCACTGAGCTAGAATTAACGGTTTGGAACTCCTGACGGCGGGGCATTTGATCCCACATGGGGCAATTGCCCGGCTGACCCGACCCAGCACGGTGCGGCCAGTGATGTGATATGGTCGATAGGTATTGCTCTGGCTTGCCGGTCAGCAGTTCGCCAGGGGTTCGTTAAGGAAAAGCTTGCCATGGATGTGAACGCCAAACCCCGCGTGCTGATTCTCGCCGGCCGGACCACCGGCCGGGCGGACCTGATGAATCTGCTCAGCGCGCAGTATCAGGTCGATCAGTTCGACACCCTCGACGCCGCGATGGCGGCGCTGCGCGATCAGCCCTACGACGCCGTGTTCGCCGACGTGGGCGACTTCCTGCCCCTGGAACGCTCGCTGGTCAGCCAGCAATCCATGCACGTGCTCAACACCATCGGCGAAGGCGTCATGGTCGTGGACGAACACAACCTCTGCTGCTGGTCCAACAAGCGCATGCGCAGCTTCAGTGCCGAGGTCATCGAGAAAGCCAAGAACATCTGCATCCGCGCCCGCGCCATGTTCGGCGCCCAGATGCGTGCCGGCGGCGACCCGCTGCGGAACCAGAGCAAGAAGTTCACCTTTCAGGAAGGCGATGACCGCTACTACGAACTGATCTGCTCGCCGGTGCTCGATGAAGGCGATCATGTGCGGCAGGTGGTCGCGGTGGTTTGGGATGCTTCGCGCGGCAAGCGTCTGGAGCAGAAGATCAACGCCATCGACTCGGCGGGCCGGGAACTCGCCAAGCTCGACGCCGAGCGCATCGCCCGCTTGTCGCCCAGCCAGCGGCTGGAGTTGCTGCGCGACAAGATCATCAAGTTCTGCAAAGAGCTGATGAGCTTCGACCATTTCGCCATCCGCGTGGTGGACAAACGCAACAACAAGCTGGAACTGGTGATTGCCGAGGGCCTGCCCCCCGCCGCGATGGATGTGGACCTGTACGCCCAGCCGGAGGGCAACGGCATCAGCGGCTATGTGGCCGCCACCGGGCGCAGCTACATCTGCCATGACACCGAGAAAGACCCGCGCTACATCATGGGCATCGAGCACGCCAAAAGCTCGCTCACCGTGCCGCTGCGGCTGCATGATTCGGTCATCGGCATCTTCAACATCGAATCCCGCGCGGTCGGCGCGTTCGATGAAGACGACCGCCAGTTCGCCGAGATTTTCGGGCAGTACATCGCCATCGCCCTCAACGCCCTGAACCTGATGGTGGTCGAACGCTGCAACACCAACCAGCAGGTCGCCGCCAGCGTGCTGCAGGAACTCGCCCAGCCGCTCAATGACATCATCACCGACGCCCGCACCCTCGCGGAGGAATACGTCGGCGAAGACACCATGCGGCATCGGCTCAACAAGATCATCGAAAACGTCCAGCAACTGCGCGAGAACGTCAAGAGCGTCGCCGAGGGCACCCGCACCGTGCTGGGCAAGGAGGCCGCCAAGAACGCCGTCCGCGATCCCCTGCTGGCGGGCAAGCGCGTGCTCATCGCCGACGACGAAGTCAACATCCGCACCACCATCGGCGAAGTGCTCACCAAATACGGCTGTGTCTGCACCATCTGCAAAGACGGCTACGAAGCCTGCCACCTGCTCGAACAGCAGAGCTTTGATCTGGTGCTCTCGGACATCCGCATGCCCCAGCGCAACGGCTATGAAATCTTTGCCGCCGCCCGCCGCCGCAGCGACCACCTGCCCGTCATCCTCATGACCGGCTTCGGTTACGACCCGCACCACAGCATCGTCCGGGCTTCGCAGGAAGGACTCGCGGCGGTCATGTTCAAACCTTTCAAAGTCGAACAGATGCTCGAGGAAGTCCGCAAAGCGCTCAAGGTGCAGACCGCCGGCGAACCCGCACCGCAGCCGGACGCCCCTGCCGCCACCCCACCGACAGCCAACAACAACTAAGCTGTCCCCTCCTGCCGGCTGCCGCGCCGTCGGCTTCGCTGTTCTTTACGACCAGGCTTACCCATGAACCCCGCACGCATGCTGGCGGCCCAGACGCTCGCCGCCGCCGCTGAGCGTTTCCCCCAACTGGACGCGCTCGAACCTGACCCGCAGGCGCTGCTGCAACTGGACGGCCGCGACGGCGCCTTGCTGCACGCGATCCTGCGCGCTGCCGCCCAACGCTGGTTGACGCTGGAATACCTGCTCAATCACTTCCTGACCCGGCAACCGCTTGAAGCGCTGGAGCCCCGGCTGCAAGGCGTGCTGCTCACCGGGGCGGCGCAGTTGCTGTGCCTGGACCGCCTGCCCGCCCATGCCGTGGTGCATGAAACGGTGGAGCTGGCGCGCACGCAGGTGCGACCCGGCGCGGCGGGCCTGGTCAACGCCATCATGCGCCGGCTGGCGCAGCTCATCGAACAACCCGTGCGCGGCAAGCCGTGGACCCCCCACCGCGCCCGGCTGCCGCTGGACGATGGCTTTATCCCGCTGAGCGAACCGATCCTGCCCGACCCCGCTGCCGACCCCGATGATGCCCTGGCGCTGGCGAGCAGTCAGCCGCGGGCGCTGGTGGCGCAGCTGCGCACGCATTACACCGCCGCCCAGACGCAGATGATCTGCCTGCACAGCATCGTCAATCCGCCGCTGACGGTGGCGGTCGAGGATGGCTTTGATCCGCAGGCCTGGGGCGCCGAGGGCGAAAGCTGGTGTCAGCCGCATGAGCGGCCGGGCTTCATCGTCTGGCGCGGGCCGCATGAACAACTGCTCAACCTGCTGCACTCGGATGGGCGGCGGCGGGTGCAGGACGTCTCCGCTGCCGAAGCGGCGCTGCTGTCGCAAACGCTGCCGGCCAAGGTCATCATCGACTACTGTGCGGGGCGCGGCACCAAGAGCCGGCAACTGGCGCTGCTGCATCCTCGCGCCCAGGTGCTGGCGTGGGATCGCTCCAGCCAGCGCCGCCGGGAGCTTGCCGCCACCCGCCCATCGCCGCCGAACCTGCAGGTGGCGCGCACCAGCCAATTCACACCGGGCGCAGCGGACCTCTTGCTGCTGGATGTGCCCTGCTCCAACTCAGCGGTGCTCGCCCGCCGACCTGAAGCCCGCTATCGCCACAGTCCGACCGGCACCGCCGAGCTGGTGGAGATTCAGCGGCAGATCATCCGCGATGCGTTCGCCGCGGTGCGTCCCGGCGGGTGGGTGATCTACAGCACCTGTTCGCTGCTCCCTGCCGAGAATCAGCAGCAGGTGCAGTGGCTGACCCAGCATTTCCCGGTGAAGCCGCTCAAGCAGCAACAGACCCTGCCCAGCGGCAACGGCGTGACGTATCAGGACGGCGCGTTCGCAGCGCTGCTGCAACGGCATGCGTGAGGTTGACGTAACCGGACTCCACTTTTCTGCTGCATCATCGTCATGCGTGCAGGTCACATGATCTGTCGCACGCATATCCTGCCCTGCGGGTTTGCGTTACCCCCCAAGTGTGCCGCGCAACTCTTCGCCGCTGGAAGGGGCGAAGGAAAGTAGCCACGAGTGGTTAAAAAAAGGGATAAGTACATTTATTTCCCGGAAATAAATGTACTTATCCCCTTTTTTACTCAAACGTCATCGCCAACTGTCCCGCGCGGGGCGCGCTGCGCACCTCGAACCAGCGCGAGCGCCGCCGCTGCTGGGTCAGGTGGATGCGCGGGGCGAGGTCCGGGTCAGCAAAGGTTTCGAGCACCTTCTCCGGGGTGTTGCACTGGGCGGAGCGGTGCAGCAGCACGATCTGCCGCGGTCGCCCTGCCCCGCTGCGGCGGTCGATCTCGCGCACGGCTTGCAGCGCCTGGTCATTGGACAGATGCCCGGCTTCGCCCATGATGCGCCGTTTGAGAAACTCCGGCCGGGTGCTCTGCTGCTGCATGCGCACGTCGTAATTGCTTTCCAGCGCCAGCAGGTCCACGCCGGTGAAATGGTCCAACAGCGCTCCGGTCACACAGCCCAGGTCGGTGGCGTACCCGAAGCTGCCGGCCGGACCTTCCGCGCGGAACCCGCAGGTGCCCTGGCGATCATGCCGGAGGTGGATGGGATGGAAAGTCAGCCCCGGCAGCGGGGAAAACGGTTGCCGATCGAACCCACGGACCAGCTCCTGCGTAAAAAGGTCATGGGCGTCAGGCAGCTTGCGCAGATCGTCGTGGTGCCAGTTGAAGACGTACAGGGGAATCCGCCAACCGAGCAGGGTGCGGATCCAGTGCGGACGGAAATGGTCTTGATCCAGATGGGTCAGGCAGACGCCCCGGATGCGGCCGAGCATGGATTTGGCTTGCCCCAGTCGGCGGGCGATGGTCTGCGGACCGAAGCCGGCGTCGATGAGCAGGCAGTCTTCGCCCAGCTGCACCACCGTGCAGTTGCCCCCCGAGCCAGAACCCAGCACGCACAGCCGCAGCGCCGGGGCGGTGGGGTCATGCGGACGCGAAACCGGCGCAGCGCGACCCACCCGGGGCAACGGCGGCAGCAAGCCCGCGTTGCCCAGCGCGTCGTCGGCGGCAAAGGGCAGCAGTTCCTGTTTCCACATGGGCGGCGTTGACGTCCCTGTCCAACGCGGACAAAGGCATCTTGGGCCAGTCACGTTCGCCTGTCAACCGTTTTGCAGCTTCGCAGCACCGTGGAGAGTTGAGCATGAGCACACGTCACCGCCCCGCACCCCTCACCCGGGTTTTTCACGGCCTGCTGCTGGCTGGCGTACTGATGCCTTTGGCGGGGTTGACGGGTTGCGGCCGATCGGATGCAGCCAGCGGGGGCGGCGTCGGCGTCATCGACCTGGGCGTCATCATCAGCAGCCTGGGACGGGATCAAGCGATGGATCAGCGGTTGCAGGAAATCATGCAGGCGCTCGACCAGCAGCTTGAGCAAACCAAGCAGAAATTTCAGGCGGAACTGCAAGCCCAGGAGCAGCAGCTCGGCCCCGACGCCAGCGCTGAGCAGCGACAGGCGTTCCAGCGTTTGGTGCAGCAGACCAGCAGCCGATTCCAGATGCAGATGCAGCGGGCGCAGGAGATCAGCCAGAGCGCGCAGAGCATGATGATGGAGCAGGTGCGCCATGAGGTGCAGCCGATCGCCCAGCGGATCGCCCGCGCCAAGGGTTTGCGGGTGGTGCTGCTGCAGACGCCGATGGTGCTGCTCGCCGAGCCGGAGGCGGACCTGACGCAGGACGTGATTGCCGCGATGCAAGCCAGCGGCATCGGCGCTTCGCAGCCGCCGCTGCCTCCCTTGCCGCCCCTGGAAGGTTCGGTCGATCAGCCGGGGCAAGCGGGCCAGCCCACACCGATGGCGCCCACCCCCATGCCTCGGCCCATGGCGCCTGCGCCGCCTGCCCCGCAATCGGTTCAGCCGCAGCAGGAATCTGCGGAGCCCGCTCCAACTCCCAATCCGGGATCAGGGGTCAGCCTGCCCGCCCAGCCTCCGGCCGGGTTGCAGTAAATCCAACCATGCCGGTTATGCCGCCGCGTCATGCCGCATTGCTGGGCAAATGGCGCCAAACGTCTGGCATTGGTCTCCCCTCGTGGCATGCTGCGGCATGCGTGTCGACTGGACGGCAACTCCCTGGCGGGTGATCTGCGAGCGCTATCGCTGGATCGGCGGCTTGCGTCGTGTTCAGCCCTGCCAACCCAACGCCGATCCACCGGACGCGACCCCCTTGCCGTCCTCGTCCCTTGCCGACCGCAAAATCGATTGCGTGCAGTGGTCTACGGAGGCGCTGCGGAGGCGCTCTGGGGTTTTGGCGGAAGAACCCATGGAACAGACAGCAAACCTCAGGCATGCTGCGGATCCCGTTCATCCTTCAGACCGCGTGGCATTGCTGGGACTGTCCGCTCCTGCCAGCAGTCCGGCAGACTTCGTCACACCTGCACCGCAGCGCACGGATGAGCTGATCCTCTGGTATGAACTTGCTCCCACCGCCGCCGGCGCGTTCGCCTGCAGTGCAGGCGCTGCGCCTGCTGCTGCGACCCGCAAGCCGCGGCAATGGCGGGCGACGCTGTTCTGGCTGGCGCTGCTGAGCCTGCTGGAACTGGGCTTGTTCTGGCTGTGGGTCCAATAACCATCACGACCGTACATTTACGCCGTGTTCCAAGCTAAACTTGTGGATTAGTTGATCCAGGTTCATGGCCGGCGGAATGATTGGTGCTATGCTGACAGCGGAGTGATGGAGAATCCGCAATGGCTGGCGCCGACTACTCACATCCACCGGCAGAGACTGCAGCCAAGGCGCCACGTCTGCGTCTGGTTGGTCAGGAAGACGTGCGCGTTGCCCCCCGCCCAATTGCCGAGCCGTCAGCGTCCCCCGTTCCCGCTGAACCACAGATGCGTCTGACTGCCCGGGGAACGCCGATGCCCCGGATGCGTCAGCCGCGCCGCGTCCGCATGGTCCGCGCCGGCAACCCTGTCACCGCAACACAACCACGCCGGGAGCCGATCACCGGCTCTGACGATCCGCGCTGGGTGCTGGCGGTGCGCGTCGGGGCGTCCCTGCAAGGAAGCATCCTGCCCCCGGAGCGGCGCGAACAACTGCTGCGCGTGGGCCAACAGTTGGGGCTCTCGGCGTTTGACGCCAACCTCATCATTGCCATGGTGCAGGACCAGGCCCGCCGGGGTTACGAACCGCTGCAGTGCGCCACCGCGGCGCATCAGCAGTTGGAAATGATCCGCCGCCCTTCCGTGCAGTCGGCAGCCGCGCAAACCCAGCGCTGGGGGGTGATCGCATTTGCAACCATCGCCCTGCTGCTGCTGGAATTCCTCCTGCTCAAAGCCTGGTGGAGTTGAGCCAAGTCTCTGATGCAACTGGATGAAAGAGCATTTTCCACAGAGCCACAGAGCACACCGAGACTGACGCACCGAGAAGTGCTCAGCAGTCAGGACAGCTGTTCGCTGCTCATGCTTTACTCGGCGCCCTCTGTGTCTCTGTGGTGGATAATGAGTTGACCACTCAGCCGCGATACGTCACCACCAGAAACGCCACCGCTTCGCCGCGACCCAGATTGCTGATCACGTGCGGCAGGTCCGCGCGGTAGTGGGCGGAATCCCCCTTGTTGAGCTGGCAAACCCCTTCCCCGCTGTGCACTTCCAGCGTGCCCTTCTGCACGGTCAGAAATTCGCGCGTGCCTTCAAAATGCGCGGCACTGACCAGCTTGCCCTCCGGGTGCAGCAGCAGCTCATAGAACTCCACATCCTTCTCCAGATGCAGCGGCGACAGCGTGCGGATCTGGCACACCTTGTCGCTGCGGAAGTGATAGCTGCGGTCCTCGGCGCGGATGATGTCGATGGTTCCTGCCGGGGCCTGGCTCTCCACCAGGTCCGCCAGGGACAAACCCAGCGCCTGGGCGATCCGGCACGCGACCGCCAGCGTGGGGTTGGCGCGCTGGCGCTCGATCTGGCTGAGCATCGACCGGCTGACATCGCATGCCGCCGAGAGCTGCTCCAGCGACCACCCGCGCTGCCGGCGCAGCTCGCGCACGCGCTCACACAGGTTGGTCGTCACAGGATCACGCACGGGTTCAGCAGCGCGGCGCGGCATGGCAGCTCCTCGGCAATTTTTCGTTTCATCCATTATATCGAACAAACCCTCTTGCACACTGAACAAGCGTTGTTTAATATTTGCGACACTGGTTCCATTAAAAAGGAAACGCCATGACTGCTCCGCTCAACCGTCACATGCCCGCCCTGCGCAAGCTCAGCGCCGCCGCCGGGCTGACGCTGGTGGACAAGGCCCCGGTGCCGCATGTCGGGCCGCGTGATGTGCTGGTGAAGGTGAGCCATGCGGGCATCTGCGGGACGGATCGGCACATTTACGAATGGGACGCCTGGGCCGCCAGCCGGGTCAAGGTGGGCATCACCACCGGGCACGAGTTCGTGGGCACGGTGGTCGCCGCCGGCGATGCGGTGTGGCGCACCAAGCTGGGCGCGCGGGTCAGCGGCGAAGGCCATCTGGGCTGCGGCGTGTGCGAACCGTGCCGCACCGGCAACGGGCACATCTGCGAGAAGGTCGACATCCTGGGCATCGACATCGACGGCTGTTTCGCCAGCTATCTGCGTTTGCCCGAGGAGAACGTCTGGCCGGTGCATCCGCAGATTCCCGATCATGTGGCGGCGATTTTCGACCCGCTGGGCAATGCGATGCACACCGTCATGGCGGCGGGCGTCAGCGGGCGCAGCGTGCTGATCACCGGCGTGGGCATCATCGGGCTCATGGCGGTCACCATCGCCCGCGCGGCCGGGGCGGGCACGCTGATCGTCACCGACGCCGACGAACGCCGGCTTAAACTCGCCAAGGAACTCGGCGCGGATTACGTGTTCTCCGCCCGCGATGCCGACTGGCCCAAAGAAGCCCGCAAGCTCACCGCCAACCAGGGCCCGCAGGTCCTGCTGGAAATGAGCGGCCACCCGCAGGCGATCCGCGACGGCTTCAAAGCCTTGCGCAACGGCGGCACCGCGGCGCTGCTGGGTCTGCCGTCACGCCCGGTCGAACTCGACCTGCCCAACGACATCATCTTCAAGGGCGCCACCGTCCTGGGCATCAACGGCCGGCGGATGTACGAAACCTGGTACCAGGTCGAAAGCTTCCTGCTGTCTAAACGCATCAACCTCGACCCCATCATCACCCACCAGTTCGACCTGCCCGACTGGGAACAAGGCTTCAAACTCATGCAGACCGGCGACGCCATCAAGGTCGTTCTCCGGATGCCCCAGGAGAAAAACTGACATGCCCTGCACCGCCTTCGCACAGCAAACCGCTGACCTGCTCGCCCAGATCGAAAAGCAGGGCCAGACCAAACGCCTGCAATACCTCACCACCCCCATGGGCCCGACCGTCCATCTGGAAGGGCGCGGCGAGGTGATCGTGCTCTGCTCCAACAACTACCTGGGGCTCGCGGATCACCCGGAAGTGATGGCGGCCGGCGTCGAAGGCCTGCGCAAGTACGGCGCGGGGACTGCCTCGGTGCGCTTCATCTGCGGCACGTTCGATGCCCACCGCGAACTGGAGCAGACCATCGCCCGCTTCGTGCATACCCCCGCAGCGCTCAGCTATGTGAGCTGCTGGTGCGCCAACGAAGCGCTGATTCCCACCGTGACCCAGGAAGGCGATGTCATCCTCTCCGACAGCCTCAACCATGCGAGCCTGATCGACGGGTGCCGTTTGACCCGCAAGGTCGAGCGCGAGATTTACCCGCACAACGATCTGGCGCAGTTGGAAGACAAGCTCAAAGCCCACCGCGACAAACGCTGCCGGTGGATCATCACCGACGGTGTGTTCAGCATGGAAGGCGATCTGGCGGATCTCAAGTCTCTGGTTGCCCTGGCGCGAAAGTATGACGCGATGCTGATCGTCGACGACTCCCACGGCACGGGCGTGCTGGGCGCGACGGGTCGCGGCACGCCGGAGCTGGCGGGGGTGCTGGGCGAAGTGGACATTCTCACCGGCACGCTGGGCAAAGCCCTGGGCGGCGCGGCCGGCGGCTACGTGGCGGGCAGCCAGCAGGTGATCGACCTGCTGATTCAGCGCTCGCGTCCATCGCTGTTTTCCAATGCTTTGCCGGTGACGGTGGCGTGCAGCGCCCGCAAGGCGATCGAAGTGCTCGATCGTGAGCCGCAGCGCGTCCGCAAGCTGCACAGCAATGTGACCAAGCTGCGCACGGGGCTGCGCCGGCTGGGTTTTGAATGCACGGATTCACCCACCGCGATCATTCCGATCATCATCGGGGAAACCGCGGCCGCGATCGCCCAGAGCCAGCGGTTATTGGAACTGGGCGTGTGGGTGGTCGGGTTTGGCTTCCCGGTGGTGCCCGAGGGCCAGGCCCGGCTGCGCGTGCAGGTGTCGGCGGCTTTGGAAGACGAACACCTGGAGCGGGCGCTGGAGGCATTCGCCAAACTGTGAGCCGGTAGGTCCGGGCTCGTCGGGACACTGCTGGGCAAATCCGTTTGCCTCCACCAATACCTGTCCGGGCGAGCCCGGACCTACAAAAAAAACAGCACGTCGATGACGTGCTGCGGGTGGGTCGCTTGAAGCTGGTTTCCCGGATTCGCCGGGGTGGTGATCAGGCGGCGCGATCGCGGGCTTTGGCGCGGGGGAGCAGGGTTTTGAGTTCCTGCCGGACGCCGAAGGGCGCGTCGACTTCGTGCCAGGTCTGGACGATTTGCTCGCCGAATTCCCAGGAATAGAAGATATCCCGGCCGCTGTGCTGGGCGGGGAAGTCGATCAAACCACGCTCGAAATCCTTGAGCTCGACGCCGACGTGGTGCAACTCGTCGACCAGGTCGCTCAGTTGATCCATCGCGGTTTCGTACTCGGCTTCAAGATGTTCGCGGCTGTCGTCGGCTCCGGGGTGTTCGATGCGGCGGCGAATGTCGACCACGCGGACGTAGCAGGTCATCAGATCGCGGGTGACAGGGGTCAGGTACACCAGCGCGCGGTTGGCTTCGTCGATGGTGAAAAACTTGCGTCCATCATCATGATCGTGCGTGCGGGCGACGGTGGCGGCGTGGCGGCTGGGCATGGCTGGCTCCTCACGCTTGGGCGGGGCGGGGCAGCCGGTGAATCGGCTCAAGCCGCGTTTCCCGCATTCCCCTTCTGTCCATTCATCGGCACGACTGGGAAAAAAATTCGAATTAAACCGCCCCCAATCCCTTGGAAAATGAAGCATTGGGGACACGGCAGGACCGATAGCTGTCCGCATTTCATGCGCGAACGTACACCACGTCTGTCGAAGGGGCAATCTGGAGAACCTGGTTCAGGCAGATCGCCCGGCTACGAACGTAAACACCCCAGTCCCAAGCTGTTTGCGGGTTCCACTCTCCCTGGGTACAGGCAAACTCAGCCAGCGTTCAGGCGGAAGGTTTGCCCTCGGGCAGCAGGTCGGGGAACTCGGTGGCTTCCCAACTGGTGCGGGCGACGAACCAGCGTTTGGCGCCGATAGCCGCCGCGAAGACCAAGGGGACCAGCACCAGGGTGAAGACGGTGGACACGATCAGCCCGCCGACGACCACGCTGCCCAGGCCGCGGTAGAGTTCGCTGCCGGAGCCGGGCATGAGCACCAGGGGCAGCATGCCAAACACGCTGGTCAGGGTGGTCATGAAGATGGGACGGATGCGGGTGCGCACGGTCTGGCGAATGGCTTCGATGGGCGGCATGGGTTCGGCTTTTTCCAGCGCCGTCTCGGCGATGCCGCGCATGTAGTTGAGCGACTGGTGCACCAGCAGGATGGCGTTGTTGACCACCACACCGATGAGGATGACAAAGCCGAGCATGGTCAGCATGTCCAGTTGCTGGAGCGGATCGAGCAGGCGGATCAGCGCCAGGCCCATGAAGCCGCCGACGGTCGCCAGCGGAACGCTGAAGAGAATGACGAAGGGATACAGGAAGCTCTCGAAGAGCGCCGCCATGAGCAGGTAGGTGATCAGCAGCGCCAGGAAGAGCCGGCTGGTGCCGATGGATATGAAGCTCTGCATGTTCGGGCCCTGCCATTCGCCGAGCATCGTGCGGCGCACCTGCACGAGGCTGTCGGCGGTGCCCGCCTGATTGACTTCGATATCCGGGGGAAGCTGCCCTTGCTGGCGCAGGTTGTGCTCAAGGTCGTCAATGGTTTGGGCGGCCTGTTCCAGCGGCACCTCCGGCGGCGCGGTGACCTGGAAGCGGATGGAGCGCAGCTGTTCAATCCGCAGGATCTGCTGGGGCGAATCGGTGGTCACCAGCTTGGCGACGCTGGACAGTGGGATGATGCCGGAGTGTCCGTTGCGGTCGGTGTACGCCATGGGCACCATGGGCAGCAGGTCCGGCGCCAGGGGGACGCTGGGGTGACGAATCAGTCGGAGGTCGATGGACTCGCCCTCATAGCGGTAGTCGCCGATGATCGTGCCATCGACCACCGAGGCGACCGCCGACCCGAGGTTGGACATATTGATGCCCAGTTCGGAGGCTTTGACATAATCCGGCAATACGCGGATTTCCGGGCCGGCGAGGTTGAAGTTCAGCGGTGTGGGCCGCACCATCTGGAATCCGAACTGCTGCGCCAGTTGCATGTAGAACGCCCCGGCGCTGCGGCGCAACTGGTTGAGGTCGTTGCTGCTGATTTCGACATCGACGCTATTGCTGCCGCCGATGCCCCGGCCGAAGATCGACGCCTGCTGCGCGAAGCCGAAGGAGCCGGGAATGCTGGACATGGAGTTGCTCAGCACGGTGCCCAGCGGGGCGACCAGTTCGGAATCTTTGCTGGAACAGCCCATGAAAATGGTGCCGCCGAAGGACACGAAGAAGTAGCTGTCGATGGCGGGGACCTGGGGATACTCCTGGCCGGTGTAGTGGTTGACGACCGGGGCAATGGCGGTGGCGGTGGCGTTGTCCGGGGCTTCCCAGTAGGGCTTGACGCCCGCTTCGATGCGTTCGCCGATGAATTCGTTCTGCGCCAGGTTGTAAGCCGGCGGGGTCAGCATGATGCCGAAGATCAGGTTCTTGTTGCCGCTGGGCAGATAAGTCGTTGGCGGATACAGCGCCCGCGCCCCGAGGAGGGAGCCCAGGGTAAAGAACATGATCAGTGCCCACCGCCCCACCCGCGCGGTGAAGGCCGTGGTGCAGAGAAACGCCACGCCGTTGGCGAACTTGTTGATGAACCAGTTGAGCAGCGGCGCCAGCCCGAAAAGGCTGTGCAGCAGGGTGTACAGGCGGGTGTGGTGTTCGCGTTTCCGCCGGGGTCGCAGCCAGTGGGCGCAGGCAGTGGGAATGACCGTCACCGCCACGATCAGCGAAAGACTCACCGCAGCGCAGATCGCCAGCGTGATGTCGCGGAAGAGCTGCCCGGCTTCCTCCTCGACAAACAGCACCGGCACGAACACCGCCAGCGTGGTGCCGGTGGAGGCGATGATCGCACCCCAGACTTCCTTGGTGGCGTAGTACGCGGCATGCTTGGGTGACTGGCCCATATTCAGGTGGCGGTCGATGTTCTCCAGCACCACGATGGCGTTGTCCACCACCATGCCCACGGCAAAACTCAAGCCCGCCAGACTGATGACGTTGATGTTGCGGCCAAAGGCAGTCATGGCGACGAAGGTGCCGATGACGGAGATGGGAATGGACAGCGAGATCACCACCGTCGGCCGAACCGTGCGCAGGAAGAAGATCAGCACCAGGCCCGCCAGCGAGCCGCCGATGATCAGGTTGTTCTGCACCAAGCCGATGGCGGCGGAAATGTAGCCGGTTTCGTCATACACCTGCCGCAGGCGAATCTGATGGCGATCGCCTTCATAGCTGGGCAGGATTTTCTCATTCACGTAGTCGATGCGCTGGCGCAGCTCCTCCATCACGCTCATCACGTTGGCGCCGGTTTCACGGATGGCGTTGATCGCCAGGGCGTTGCGGCCGTTGGCGCGCACGAAGCTCCGGCGTTTCTCGAACGTCAGCACCACATCGCCCAGGTCCTTGACCCGCACCGGCCCGCCCTGGGCGTCGGCGATGACGGTTTCGCGGATGTCCTCCAGGTTTTCATACTGGCCGACGCTGCGCACGCGCACGTCGTACTTGCCGTCCGCCAGATCGCCCGCCGAGACGTTCACATTGGTGGTGCGCAGCGCTTCGACCAACCGATTGAAGGTGATGCCCTGCTGCGCCAGGCGGTGGGGATCGATGCGAATCTGCACTTCGCGTTCGCGCCCGCCATAGATGTTGATGCGCGACAGGCCCGACACGCGCTCCAGATAGGGCTTGATGCGTTTGTCGGCAAAGTCGAACAGCGTCTGCGGATCGAACGTGGGGTCCTGGGCGTCGAGGATGATCCAGGCGATGGCGTTCTCGCTGGCGGTGTCGGCGGCGGCGATGACCGGCTCATCCACATCATCGGGATAGTTGGGCACCTCGCGCAGCTTGTCGGACACTTCCTGCAGGGCGCGAGTCATGCTGGTGCCGATGTAGAACTCCAACTCGATGTTGCCGCTGCCCTGGCTGGCGGTGGCGACCATTTTCTTGAGGTTGCTCAGGCCGCGCAGTTTGTCTTCCTGCTCTTCGATGATCTCCCGTTCCACCTCTTCGGGGCTGCGTCCGGTCCAGGCGGTTTCCACGGTGATGATCGGCCGATCCACATCGGGCACCAGCTGCACCGGAATCGCCAGCAGGGAGAGGAAGCCAAAGAGGATCGTCAGCATGACGCCAACGGTCACCTTGACCGGATTAGAGATGGAATACTGAATGTAATCCATGGTCAGGGTCCGACGGACAAGAGGATAAAAGAACGGTCATTCACGTTCAGCACCAGTCAATGACGGACGGCGTGTGAAATGTCTACGGGTTGGGTGCGTCAGTCGCCGTGGCTGGCCCGATGGGCTGGAGTGGCTGACCGGGGAAAAGCCGCTCGGCGCCTTCGATGACCACCGGCATGCCCGGCGCCAGCGGGGCGCCGCCGGGGCGCTGCTCCACGGCATAGCGTCCATTGACGCCGAACAGCAGCCGCACGTCCACCGGCATGCCCACGCCGTTGAGACTGACCCAGATGCGGGCGCCGTTGACATCGCGCAGCACCGCGTCACGCGGCACGGTCAGGGTCGGTTTGGCTTCATCGGTGGGAATGTGAGCGACCGCACTCATGCCCGCCTTGAGCTGACCATCCGCGTTCGCCAGGCGTATTTTGACCGGAAACGTCCGCGCCATGCCGGAGGTCCGGGGCACCACCGCCGCCACCTTGCCCACGACATCCTGTTTGATGGCTTCGATGTAAACCTCGATCTCCTGATCCAGCTTGATCAGGTTGATGAATTGCTCGGGCACGTCCACCACCACATCAATCGCGCCGGTGGAGATCACTTCCGCCACCGCGGCGCCGCTGTTGAGCCACTGACCCACTTCGGTGAGCTTGCGCACCACCACGCCATCGAAGGGCGCCCGCACCGCCAACCGGTCGAGTTCTTCCTTGATCTGCGCCAACTCCGCCTGGGCGGCCAGCACCTGGGCTTCACTGCTGCTTAAGCGGGCTTCGTATTCCTTGACTTTCGCCAGCGCGTCTTCGTATTCCTTGCGCGGCGCCGAGCCCTGCTCGCGCAACTGCGTCAGATACTCGGCATCCCGCCGGTTCTGCTCCAGCCCCGCCTTCACTTCCTGCACCGACGCCTGCGCCGACGCCAGATCCGCCTGGGCACGCTGCAACCGCAGCTTCGCCCAGACATCGTCAATCTGCGCGAGCACGGTCTGGTTCGCGACCATGCGATCGCCTTCCTCGGCCTGCATCGCCACCACTCGGCCCGATTGCTCGGCCGCCACCACCGCCTGGCGCAGCTCGCGCAGTCGGCCGATCACGTCCCAGCGGGCCTGCAGCGTGGGTTGCTCCACCGCGCCCAGCCGCACCAGCGCCGGGGGCGGTCCCCCCCCACCACCTGCGGGTTTCTCGGCAGGTTTCTGCTCGTCCTCGCCATGCGCCGCCGCCGTCAGCAGCAGGCAGCAAAACAACACCAGGCCCCGCATCTTGACCGTCAACTGCTTCATAAAGACACCCATCACTACGCATCACAAGCTTCAGGCAAGATGCCTTGCCCGAGTGAACCCGCTAGTATAGACACCCCGCCGGACAAAGTCTGTCTTGGTCTTAAAAAGCAAGGATTCCTCATCATGGCTGGCACATATCGCTTCACCTTCGGCCCCTGGAACATCCATGAAGGCGCGGACCCGTTCGGCCCGACCGTGCGCCCGGCGGTGGCGTTCGGCAAGAAACTCAAGCTCTTCAAAAAGCTGGGGTACGACGGCATGATGCTCCACGATGATGATGTGGTGCCCGGCCTGGAGCAGAAGTCCCCCAAACAGGTGGACGCGGCCGCCAAAAAGTTCCGCAAACTGCTCGACGGCGAAGGCCTGGTCGCCGAAATCGTCGCCCCCCGACTCTGGGAGGACCCGCGCGGCATCGACGGCGCCTTCACCGCCAATGACCCGAAGGTCCGCAGGTGGGCGATCGACCGCGCCAAGCGCTGTGCCGACCTCTGCCGCATCATGGGCACCGATCTGCTGGTGCTCTGGCTGGCGCGCGAAGGCACCTACATCCGCGAGGCCAAAGACCCCGTCGTGGCGCACGAGCATCTGGTGGAAGCCATCAATGCCGTGCTGGCGCATGACCCGCAGGTCCGCATCGCCATCGAACCCAAGCCCAACGAACCGATGGACCTCGCCTACCTGCCGACCATCGGCCACGCCCTGGCGCTCGCCAGCCGCACCGCCGATCCCGCCCGCGTCGGGGGGCTGATCGAAACCGCGCACTCGCTGCTGGCCGGCCTCGATCCTGCCGACGACATGGCGTTCGCCCTGGGCATGAACAAGCTCTGGTCCGTGCACCTGAACGACCAGAACGGCTTGAAATACGACCAGGACAAGAGCTTCGGCGCCGCCAACCTGCGCGTCGCGTTCAACCAGGTGCGCGTGCTCGAACAGGCGAAGTTCTACAACATCGGCATGGTCGCCTTCGACGTCAAAGCCATGCGCACGCAGAAGGCCGCCGTCGCCACCAGGCACTTGGAAAACAGCCGCCGCATCTTCCTGACGCTGGTCGAGAAAGTCCGCACCTTCGACTGGAAGATTCAGCAGCAGTGTGCCGCCAGCCGCGATTATGAAGCGCTGGAAATGGCGATCCTTGAACACCTGATGGGACGGTAAGCCTATAGTCAGCAGTCGATCCTGCGGTTTCTGGTCGGCACGCTTGCGAAAGGTCAAGTCATGCCCGTGCGAATGGAACTGTCGCGCATCCTGATCCGCGAGCAGTATGACTCGCACATTCTGGAACTGCGCGAGGTGGACGGTGAGCGCACCTTCCCCATCGCCATCGGCCCCAACGAAGCCATGGCGATCGAACGCCGACTGATGGAACAACAACCCCCGCGCCCCCAGACGCATGAACTGCTGGCGGAAATCATTCGCCGGCTCGGGGCGCGGGTCGTGCGCATTCTCATCAATGACCTGCGCGACAGCACCTTCTTCGCCCGCCTGATCCTCGAGCACGATGGCCAGACGCTGGACATCGACAGCCGCCCCAGCGACGCCATCGCGCTGGGCGCCAGCCAGGGCGTGCCCATTTACGTTGCCGAGCATGTGCTGGAGGAAGCCTGCCGTCCGCCGGAAGCCGATCCTGCCAGCAATGCGGAGGATGAAGGTCTGGGCGAACCGGATGACGAGGATGACGCCTGACGCTTGCTGCGCAACGAGCTGCAAGCGTCAGCGCCGGGTAGGGCGCGGGGTTGCCATCATGTGGCGGAATTGCCGAATGTTCCTGGCGTAAGTTGACCCTTCCCGTCGCGCACGCTTCCGGCTCGTTGAATGCCACTTCAGCAGCGCTGCGCGCCAACTCACCGCGCCGCGGCGAGCATCTCCGCGACCTGCTTGCGGGTGGTGGCGGTCACATCCGCCCCGGCGAGCATTTCCGCCAGTTCCGCCACGCGCTGATCGCCTTCCAGCGCCGCCACGGTCGTGCGGGTGGTGCGACTCTTGCCCTTGCCCTCCACGGCTTTGCTGATGCGCAGATGACGGTTGGCCCAGGCGGCGATCTGCGGCAGATGGGTGATGCACAGAATCTGGTGCGGCGCCTGATGGCGCTGCCGCTGCGCCAGCGCCCGCAGCTTCTGGCCGATGACCGCACCCAGCCGCCCGCCGATGTTGGCGTCGATCTCGTCGAACACCAGCACGCTGACGCGGTCGGCGTCGGCGAGGATGCTCTTGAGCGCCAGCATGATGCGCGACAGCTCGCCGCCGCTGGCGATCTTGCGCAGCGGGCGGGCGGGTTGGCCGGGGTTGGTGCGCACCAGCAGTTCCAGCGTTTCAAAGCCGGTGGCGCTGCCCGGGGCATCCTCCCCGTCGCCCCCGGCGGGATCCCACTGGGCCGCCAGCTCGGCGTCAGGCATGCCCAGTTGTTTGAGTTCCCGCGCCACCAGCGGGGCTAGTTTGTCGAATGCGGAACGCCGTTGAGCGCTGAGCTGAGCGCCCAGGTTTTCGACTTCCCGCCGCGCCAGTTCCACCTGTCGATCCATGCCCGCCAGGTCATTCTGTTCGCTGCGGAGCTTCAGGATTTCACTTTCGATCTGGGCGCGGTACGCCAGCACCGCCGCCAGCGGATCGTTGGGATCGTCCTCCACGGGCACGCCGGGGCGCGGGCCGTATTTGCTCGCCAGACGATTGAGCAGATTCAGCCGCTGCTCCACTTCCGCCAGCTCGGCGGGGTCGAGTTCCAGCCGATCCAGATACCGCCCCAGGTCGTACGCCCCTTCCTGCAGCAGCAGCGTGGCGGAACGGATCTGCTCGGCCGTGTCGTGCAGGTCTTCATCCATTTCCGCCAGATCGCGCAGCACGTGGACGATTATCTGCAAGCGCTCAAGCACCGAGCCATCCGCTTCGTACAGCGCCGCGTGGGCCTGCCCGGCATCGGCGCGCACCTTGCTCAAGTTGCTGAGCAATCGAAACCGCGCCTCCAGTTCCGGATGCTCGCCCGCCAGCGGCGCGGCGTCATCGATCTCCTGGGCCTGGAACTCATACAACTCCAGTTGCTGGCGACGAAGCGTGTCGGAGCCCAGCAACTCCGCGCGGCGTCCGAACAGCTCGCGCAGCCGGGCATGAGCGTGGGTGTATTGCTGGCGCAGCTCGAACAGCTCGGCAAAGCGGTCGAGTATCAGCAGTTGGTTGCCCGGCTTGAGCAGGTACTGGTGATCGTGCTGGCCATGGATGTCCACCAGCGCCTGCCCCAGTTGCTTGACCATGCCGGCGGTGACCGGCTGGCCGTTGACGCTGTGGCTGGAGCGGCCGGAGGCGAAAATTTTGCGGGTGATCAGCAGTTGCGCGCCGGCGCTGCCGGGTTCAAGCGGTTCATCCAGCAGCGTGCTGATTTCGCGGGCGATGTGTGGGTCATGCAGTTCGAACAAGCCGGACACCCGGGCTTCGTCAGCGCCGGGACGCAGCAGGTCCGCCCCGCCGCCGCGCAGGCCCAGCAGCGTCTCGAAGGCGCCCAGGATCAGGCTCTTGCCCGCGCCGGTCTGGCCGGTGAAGCAATTGAAGCCTTCATCCAGTTCCAGGCTGACATCCTCGATCACCGCCAGATTGGAGATATGCAGTTCGCGGAGCATCCGTTCGCCGCCTGCCGATAGGGAATGGGTTGACCACCGAGCGCTGGGGATTGTAGAGAACCGGCGGCGCTCGGTGCAATGGGCAGGCGGGGAGATTCCTGGTTTACCCCCACCGATCGCATTGACGTATCATGCCGCCTGTGGCTGATCTGTACCCTCTGGCTGGATGCATCCATGAATCTGCTCTACTTCGACGCCTTCACCCGGTTTGGTCCGCGTCCCAAGGACCATGGCAAACATCCCTGGTCGCTGGACCACCTGCTGGCGGAGTTGGCGCATTGTTCCATCAGCGGCGCGCTGGTCACCAGCACCAGCCAGACGCTGTTTGACGCCATGTACGAGAATCGGCTGCTGGTGGAAACACTTAAGCCCTATGACCACCTGTTTCCGGTGTGGAACGCCCATCCGCACTGGACGGATGATTTCCCCGCCCCGGCCGCGTTTGTCGAGCAGATGCAGCGGGCCGATGTGCGCGCGGCCATCATCCATCCCAAGACCAACGGCTGGTCGGTGCAGTCGAGCACCAGTCAGGGCTTGTTCGTCGAGTTGGCGCGGACCCGCACGCTGACCATTCTCAACTACAACGAGGAAATGGATGCCGCCGGCGTGGAGTGGCTCGCCCAGCGTTATCCCGACCTGCCGCTGCTGCTGCGCGGGGCGTGGTGGAGCAAGGCCCGCGAAGTGCTGCCGCTGGTGCTCAGTTTCCGCAATCTGCATCTGGCGTTCGACCATTTCCAGGTGAACAACGCGGTGGAATGGCTGGTGGGCAAGGGCTGCGAAGACCAGTTGCTTTTCGCCAGCAACGCCCCGCAGATGTCGGCCGGGGCGCATCGCTGCTACATCGACTGGGCGGACCTGCCGGAGACGACCAAAGCCAAGATCGCCGGCGGCAATCTCACCCGGCTGCTGCATGGGCTGACCCCGCCGCGCCACGTCACCAACCCGCAGGAAGACGAAATCATGGCGGCAGCGCGTCAGGGACTGCCCCTGCCCTGTCTCACACTGGACATGCACGCCCACATTCTGCCCGAAGGTCTCCACGGCGGGGGCGGCGCGTACCCCATGCACGATGGCGGCCCCGCCGGCGTACGCAAACTCGCCCGCCGCATGGGCGTCGACGGCATCGGCGTGATGAGCTGGCTGGGTACGGTCGGCGCCCACGCGTTGCGCGGCAACGAACACGTCACCGCCGCGCTCGACTTCGATCCTGATTTCTTCTGGGGCCTGGCGACCTTTGATGTCCTGCACGACGACGCCGACGCCATGCGCCAGCAGATGGAAGCCGCCTATGCCGACCCGCGCATGCTGGGCCTCAAGCCTTATCCGCAATACGGCATCGCCTATGACGATCCTCGCTACAACTGCTGGTGGGAGTTTGGCAACGAACGCGGACTGTACACCGGCTTCCACCCTTTCAAATGGTACAAACCCGACGAGTTCGCCTCCGTCTGTGAGCGCTTTCCCAACCTCACCGTCGTCGCCTACCACTGCGGTTCAAGCTATGCGGTGGCGGACACCGCGATCGAACTGGCGCAGCGCTTCCCCAACTTCATGATTGAGCCCACGCTCACGCCCACCTGCGGCGGGATCATCGACTATCTCGTGCAAGGCGCCGGCGTCGACCGGGTGATGTATGGCTCGGACCTGCCCATGCGCGACCCCCGCCCGCAACTGGGCTGGATCGTCTACTCCCGCCTGCCCCTGGAGCAGAAACGCCAGGTGCTGGGCCGCAACGCACAGCGCCTGATCCAGCGCGTCCGCGCCAACCAACAGCGCCACCTCGGCGTCACTCCATGAAAGACGCCGACCCGCGCACCGTCATCAGCATTGCCGCGCCGGACGCCGAGCGCCGCCTGGATCAGGTGCTCGCCGAGCGGCTGCGCGTCAGTCGCCATCAGGCGTGGAAACTGCTCGACGCCGGGCAGGTGCTGCTTAATGGTCGGCCCGCGCAACGCAAACACAAGGGGCTGAAGGTGGCGGTGGGCTGGCGTGTGGAAGTCGCAGCGCAGGCGCAGGCGGAGTTGGTGATTCCCCGGCCGGACCTGCCGCTGACGGTGCTGGCGGAAGACGCGGGATTGTTGATCGTCGACAAACCCGCCGGGCAGCCGGTGCATCCCTTGCTGCCCGGCGAACGCGACACTTTGCTCAATGCCGCCCTCGCGCGGTATCCCGACATGCAGGACGTGGGCGAAGCTGGGCTGCGCAGCGGCGTCGTGCATCGGCTGGATGTACCCACCAGCGGCGCGCTGCTGCTGGGCACCACGCAGGCCGCCTGGGAGCGCGGCCGATCCGCCCTGACCGCCGGCAACCTCCGCAAAACCTACCTTGCCGTCGTGCAGGGCAACCCCGCGCCGCAGCTTGATTTGTCATTGCATCTGGAAGTCGCCCAGCATCGGCCGGCATTGGTGCGCGTGGTGGAAGAGCCCACTCGCCAGAGCCGCCGCTGCCGCCTGGCGTGGCGCAAGCTGCGCACCGTCAACGACGCCAGCCTGGTGGAGATCGACCTGCACACCGGCTTCCTGCATCAAATCCGCGTCATGCTTGCCCACCAGGGCCATCCCGTGCTGGGCGATCCTGACTACGGCAGCGCGGACACTGCTCCCCGTCTCCTGCTGCACGCCTGGAAGCTCGAACTCCCTCACCTGCGCGGCGTCAGCGAACCCCCGGAAGCGTTCAGCCCCTGGCGAAGCTGAACAGATAAAGCTGGACTGCATTCCAACCAAGCAACCCCGATCTCCCGCGCCATCCATTAGCCCCGGGCTCCGCCCGGGGACCCTCCCATCAACGACCACATCAGCGCTCCCACCACCACCCAGGCAAGCCCAGCCAGCCCACAGGTCACCAGCGCCGCAGCATCCGAGTCTCACACCATCCTGTTGATATTTTGTTTTCAATTAAAATACATTTTAAACTACCCGACATCATGATTGAGCGTGCTGGGTGCAGAATGCTGTGTGCAGGGTCCGGGGTCCGGGGTCCGGGGTGCAGTGCTGGATCGCGGCTATGAGGTTGAAGCAGATTGTCAGGCGTGACACAGTCCACCGCGGCTGGTTGCCCGGCGCTACTTGGCATTCACATAGCCGTTCCACAGCTCGCGCCAGTACGCCAGGAACTGGTACGGAGCATACGGGGCATAGTGCTGCTCAATGCGGGCATGCAGTCGGCGCAGACCAGCGGAATCCCTGGGGGTGGGCACGCCGTAGCGTTCACGGAAGTGGCGGTAGGTTTCCGAGTCGATCGCCAGAGCGTCGTACCGGCCCACATGCTGCAGCAGATTGTGGGCGGCATAGGGACCGATGCCATGCAACGCCCGGAACCGCTCGAGCAGCCAGGCGGAATCATGCTGCGGGTTGTCCAGTTGCACCAGGTCCAGCGTGCCGTCGGCCACCTGCCGGGCCAGCCGCACGATGCGCTCCGCGCGGTAGCCCACCCGGCATGTGGTCTTGAGTTCCGCAGCACTGACCGGCGCGAGTTGCCCAGGCGTGGGAAAACCACCTTCGCCATAGTGCGCGCAGAGCAGTTCGTTCATGCGCACAGTGCTGGACCAGGCGACATTGCAGGAAGTGATGGTTTTAACCACATCCTCAAACAGGTCGGGCGAACGGAACAGCCGACCCAGCCCACCCCGCCGGGCGCTGGGCATGACCTTGAACCAACCGGTGAGGTCTTCATCCAACCGCAGCATCCGGCGGACCGCCCGGGTGATCAACTGCTGGTCGGGCCGCGCCAGCTGCTGGTCGGTTCGCACCACCACCTGCCGCCTCGGGGCGTCCCAATTCATCGTGCAGTTGACCACTCCCCCATCTGCACGACGGAGTGGCCGATGCAAGCTGGCCGTCGCGGCGTCCCACTGATTGGGCGCCAGTACGTAGTAGCCGTAGGTCGTAATGCTGGAGACGAAGTGATAATCGCGCGGCACGCTCAGCCGGAGGATGGTCGGACGGGCGCGGGTGTGTCGAGTTGTCGGCATATCGACTCCACCAGCGCTGTGCGAGCTCAGTTGCTCAAACCGCGATCTTCTTTTCCAGCGGGAACAGCAGCGACGCGATGGTGTGGCACAGCCGTTCGCCCTGGCGCGCGAAGCTGTCGTAGTGGGTCGCAAGGTCGCGTTCGATCTGGGCCGCCGAAGCGCCGGCCTTGGCGACCAGCGCATCGCGGGCCATCAGGCGAATGTGTTCCTCGTTCCACTCGAAGTGGTACTGGAACGCATAGGTGCGCAGCCCCACGCGGAAGGCCTGGTTGCGACAGGCTTTTGAACCCGCCAGCGGCGTCGCGCCCGGAGGCAGTGTGGTGACCTGTTGGCCGTGCATGTGGAACTGCATGCTGTCCCAGGTCAGGCCGGCGTAGATGGGATCGATGGTGCCGGGGAACGCCATGCGCACGCTCTGCCAGCCGACCTCGGGCGTGGGCATGGCTTCGACCTTGCCGCCCAGCGCGTGGCCGAGGAACTGCGCGCCCAGGCAGATGCCCACAATGGGGATGCCCGCCGCGTGCGCCGCCTTGAGGTAAGCGAACTGCGGTTCCATCCAGGGATGCTGGGCCGCTTCATCCACATTCATGGGGCCCCCCATGGAGAGGATGCCGTCGACATCATCGAAGTCGGCCGGCACCGCAGCGCCCTGGTCCAGCCGCAGCACCCGCAGACGGTGACCATGGTCGCGCAGGATGGCGCCCAAGCGGCCGGGGGTTTCACTGTCACAATGTTGAAAGACGATCAGGCTCATGGCGGGAAAGTCTGCGGTGGATTGAAGGTGGTGTCAAGCGATAAAGGTCCGGCGAGAAACTCGCCGGCTAAACGTCATTGCAGTTTGCCGGAGGCTTCGATGGGCCAGATGTCCACCACCTTGCCCGCCTCGTGCACGTAGAAGCAGCGATGCAGGTTGCAGGTGGTGCAGGCGTGGCTGGGGATCAGGTGCACCGCCTCGCCCACGCGCCACGCGGGGGCTTTGCGGATGACCGTGTGCTCCTCCGCCAGGAAGAAGGGAATCTCCACCTCCGGGGCCCCGGCAATGCGCGGCAAACCAAATTCGCCGCCGGCGCCCTTGACGCCGACATCGATCACCGCTTCGCCATCGCGCCGACTGATCACCCGCGCCAGCACGCTCAAGGCAATTTCGAACTCCGGCACCACTTCGTGATAGCGCCAGTCCATGGTGGCGTAGGTGCCGCATTGCAGTTCGTTCATGCCGGGCGCCGCGCCAATGATGGCGTAGGTCGCCGTCGCCCCGCCGCTGATGACCGGGGCGGCGATGCCATGCTCTTCCAGCAGTTCACGGGTGTCGAACGCCTGCTGAAATGATTGGCGGGTCAACGCGGCACGCTGCTCGAAATCATTAATGCTGACGAGATGCCCCTCGTAAGCCTGAAAGCCACGGAAGTTCAGCCCGGGGAGCATGGCGATCTCCTGGGCCAGCTCCAAGGTCGGTTGGCCGGGCGCGATGCCGCAGCGGCGCATGCCGATGTCCACTTCGATCAGCACATCGACAGTCACCCCGGCCGCGGTCGCCGCTTGTGAAATGGCGCTGGCTTGTGCGACATGATCGACCGCCACACCAATGCGGATGCGCTGGGCGAGCTGGATGAGCCGGGCGACTTTCCGCCGGCCCACCACCTGATTGGCGATCAGCACATCGTCAAAGCCCGCATCGGCGAGCACTTCGGCTTCGCCCAGCTTGGCGCAGGTGAACCCGACCACGGAACCCAGCTGCTGCTGGTGCTTCGCCAGCGTGGTGCATTTGTGATTCTTGAAGTGCGGCCGCATCCGGCAGGCGCGATTTTTGAAAAAATCCGCCATCTTCCGCAGGTTCCGCTGGGCTTTGTTCCAGTCCAGCAGCAACGCGGGCGTGTCCAGGTCTTCCAGCGGCGCGCCGATCACCGAATGCTTCAGTTCATCCAGCGCGGCGGTTGTGATGCTTGCGGTCACAGGGGTATTCCTTGGGTCATCCAATCAATCAACGCCCGCCTCACAGCCAGGACTTGCTCAGCCCACATCGTTAGTTTGGCCAGGGGCTGGGGGTTTCTCCCAGACCATAGAGGATTGATTTGGAATTGGTGTACTCGTGGACGGTTTCATCAAAGCCCAACTCGGCGCCGATGCCCGAGAGCTTGTAGCCGAACACCGGCACGTTGGCGCGCAGGTAACCCCCGCCGTTGATGGCGATGCGTCCGACCTGCAGTTGCCGCGCCACGCGCAGCGCCCGGCCGCCGTCGCGGGTCCAGATGTTCGCCATCAGCCCGAATTGGCAATCATTCGCCAGGCGCACCGCTTCCGCTTCATCGCGGTAAGTCTGCACCGCCAGCACCGGGCCGAACACTTCCTCACGGGCGAGCGTCATGTCGGGGGTGATGCCGTCGAAAATGGTGGGCTGGTAGAACAGTCCCGCGCCCAGGTCTGCGCGCCGGGAGCCGCCGATGACCAGCTTGCCGCCTTCGCTTTTCGCTTTGGCGACATAGCTTTCGATGGTTTGCAGATGCAGCGGGGTGGCGATGGAACCGAGGTGGTTGTTCAGGTCGGTGGGATCGCCCTGCCGGAGGTTTTTCGCTTTGGTCAGCAGGCGATCGAGAAGGTCATCGTGGAGCTTGTGGGGGACCAGCAGCCGTGAGCCGGCGACGCAGACCTGGCCGAGGTTGAAAAAGATGCCGGTGAGCACGCCATTGACCACGTTGTCCAGCGGCGCGTCGTCGAACACCAGGCTGGGGGTCTTGCCGCCCAGTTCGAGCATCACGCCCTTCATGCCGATTTTGGCGGCTTCGAGGATCATCGCGCCGGTGGTGTGCCGGCCGGTGAAGGTGATTTTGTTGACGCCGGGGTGCTCGATCAGCGCCTGCCCCGCATCGCGTCCCAGGCCGTTGAGCACGTTGATGACCCCGTCAGGAATGCCGACTTCATGAGCGATTTCCGCCAGCATGAACGCCGAGAGCGGCGCCAGCTCCGACGGCTTGAGCACCACCGTGTTGCCGCACGCCAGCGCGGGAGCGAGCTTGAGCGCAGCATTGGTGAAGGGAAAGTTCCACGGCACGATCGCGGCAATCACGCCCATCGGCTCGCGGAACTGCATGGTCACATTGTCCGGCAAACACCCGAAGCACTTGCCGCCGATCTTGTCGCTGAGTCCCGCGAAGCTTTCGAACAGGTCGGCGGCACAGGGAATGTCAAAGCCCGCGGTGTCGCGCAGCGGCTTGCCGATGTTGAGCGTGTCGGTGAGCGCCAGTTCCTGCTGCCGTTCGCGGATGCGCTGCGCCAGGCGAAACAGCAGGCGCCCGCGCTCCAGGGCATCCATGCGCGGCCAAGGGCCATGGTCGAACGCCTCCCTCGCCGCCTTCACCGCAGCGTCGGCGTCGGCGGCAGCGCCCAGGGCGACCGTCGCCAGCTTTTTCCCCGTGGCGGGGTTCATCAGGTCCATCGTCTGCCCGGAGACGGCATTGACCCACTTGCCGCCGATGTGCATCTGCGTGGGCCAGCGCGGTGAGGTCAGGTTCGTCGTGCTCATGCGGGTTCTCCCAAAAGGATTGCAGCCAGCGGCAGCAAGGTAACCGGACCCCACGCCGACGACAATTCGCCTGCTCCAGCCGCATCGAGGTCCGGACGCCGACCTATAATCCCCGCCATGACCTCTGCCGACGACCCGCATTTTTTTGACCTGACGCTCGATGAACTGGCTGAACAGCTGGTCGCCTGGGGGCTGCCGCGCTATGCCGGGGGTCAGGTGGTGCAATGGGTCTACGAGCGTGGCGTGATCGATCCGGCCGCCATGACCAACCTGAGCCGGGCGGCACGCGATCTGCTGACGGCGCGGCTGCGTTTCACCACCAGCCAGATTGTGCAGCATCAGCAAGCCAGCGACGGCGTGCAGAAACTGCTGCTGGACTGGCGCCCGCCAACGCCCGGCAAACTGCCGATCCTCGGCGACAGCAAGACCCAGACGGAATGCGTGATGATTCCCACGCCCGAACGCCGCACCGCCTGCATCTCCAGTCAGATCGGCTGTCCGGTCGGTTGCCGGTTCTGTGCGTCGGGCCTGGGCGGGCTCGACGGCAATCTCACGGCTGGGCAGATCGTCGAACAGGTCTGGCGGCTGGGTCAGTTGCCGGAAGTCGGCCGGATCAGCAATGTGGTCTTCATGGGCATGGGCGAACCGCTGGCGAATTTTGAGGCCGTCTGCCGTGCGGTTCATATGCTCAACGCCCAGTGGGGCCTGCATATCTCAGCGCGGAAAATCACCATCAGCACGGTCGGGCTGCCCGCTCAGATGCGCCGGCTGGCGGAGCTCGACTTGCCAGTGACGCTGGCGATCAGTCTGCATGCTCCCAACGACGCGCTGCGTCGGGAGCTGATTCCCTGGGCCGAGTATGTGACCATCGAACAACTGCTCGACGCCGGCAGCCACTACTTTTCCCGCACCGGCCGGGAGATCACGCTCGAGTACATCCTGCTGGGTCAGGTCAACGACCAGTTGACGCACGCCCGGGAGCTGGCGCACCTCGCCCAGCGGCTGCGCGGCAACGTCAACCTGATCCGCTACAACGAAGTGGCGGACCTGCCCTACCACCGCCCCAGCGATGAGGATGTCCGCCGTTTCCAGAACGCCCTGCGCTCGGCGGGCGTCAAGTGCCAGATTCGCGCCAGCCGTGGCCGCGACATCGCCGCCGCCTGCGGACAGCTCCGGCATGAACATGCCAGTGCCTAAGCATGTCGTTACACCCGCTCCTTTAGCCCCCGGCTCTGCCGGGGGATTCTTCCATGTTTCGCAGCATTGCGCCAATGGCGCAGCATCCCCGGGCAGAGCCCGGGGCTAACGGGGTGCGGCGTCGGTTGCCCCGTCCATCAGTCGATGTGAAACACCTCACGCAACCCCACCGAGACCGGGCTATGGTCCGGGTTGGCGGGCATCACGTCGGCCATGTGTTTCCACCACCGCCCGCACACCTCAGTATTGGCGATGGCGCTCCAGCGGGCTTCGTCTTCGATCTCGACGTAGCCAAACAACTGGTTGGTGTGCGGATGCAGGAAGATCGAATAGTTATGCACGCCATGCTGTTTGAGCACCGCTTCGAGTTCCTGCCAGATGGGCCGATGACGCTTTTCGTACTCGGCTTCGGCGCCGCGGTTGACGCTCATGACAAATGCTTTGCGGATCATGTTTGCTCTCCGGGGTCGGGTGAAGTCGGTCAGGAAACCGCCGGCTCCAGGTCCAGGTAATCGTTGTCGCGCAGGTCATCCTTGAAAAAGTCGAAAGTGTGCTGACCCTCGGCGGTGCGCCAGCGTCCCACGACCTCCGGCTTGACGGGAATCTTGCTGATGGGAAAGCCCAGGAATTCGCTCAGCCGCGCCACCGTGGCGTCCTGACTGAGCACCAGATCCTCCAGCCGGACCTTGAGCCACTTCTTCGGCTTGGGCGTCGCTTTGACGATTTCCACCTGATATTTCCAGGAGATCGCCCGCTGGTGGCGAATGTCGGTCACGTCGGCGTCATACTCAATGCCCCAGTCGCGCAGGTTGTCGGTCAGGTGGCCGCTGAGGATGCAGTCGCGCGGATCGCGGATCCAGTAGATGTAGTTGATGTCGGGAAACAGCCGCACGATCCACGGCAGGACCAGCGTGGTTTCAGGCAACTTCCACCCGCGATGCTCGGCGGTGCTGCCCAGCACGCTGGACAGAAATGACTCGATCAGCCGGGTGAAGGCCGGGTCGATGGGCATGGTGTGGAGCTTGGTGAAATCCCACTTCAGGTTGCCCAGATAGCGCACATGGCGAGCCATGACGCGGCAGGCTTCGTACATATCCTGCGGTGGCAACAGGTCGCCCGAACCATTGAGCTGAGCGCCCATGTACACGCCGCTGGCGCTCAGTGTGTGGGACATGGCGCGCGTGCCGGAGTGGCCGCGGCCGATGATGGTGGTCAAACTCATGGCGGTGGAATCCTTGGCTGAATCAATTCTCAGGCAGCGGTCACATCACTTCTTCCTGGTCGACTTCTTTGCGGTTTTCTTCGCCTTCTTCGCGTCCTCGGCGAGCTTGGCTTGCAGTTTCTGGGCGGTCTTGGACGAGCCGATGTGCAGCGCGTCGTAGGCTTCCTGGCTGCTGCTGAAGGCGCCTTCCTTTTTGCCGCTCCAGTTCTTCTGGTGGTACATCGGATTGGGCAGGCCGGTCGCCTTTTCGCGCTGGGCGATCCACGCCTCCATGCGCCCGCGCAGCAGCGCGACAACCTCCGGCTGCTTGGCCGCCAGATTGTGGAGTTCCTCAGGGTCCTCCACCAGGTTGTACAACTCCACCTCGGGCTTGAAGTGGAAGTCCGGCTCCAGCGCCACCATCAGCTTCCACTGCGGCGTGCGCCAGCCGTGCTTGCGCATCCAGGTGCATTCGGTGATGTAGAACTCGCTGTCGTAGCTGGCGACTTCGCCATCAATCAGCTTGAGCAGCGATTGGCCGTCGAATTGATCCTTGCTCTTGACCCCCGCCAGTTCCAGCAGCGTGGGCACCAGGTTCTTGTGCTGGTTGTAGCCCGCCACGCGCTGGCCCATGGGCACGCGGCGCGGGTAGCGGATCATCAGCGGCACGTGCAGACAGTTGTCGTACATGCCATGGTGGTCGTACCAGCATTCGTGTTCGTACAGCGTTTCGCCGTGGTCGCCGTTGAGCACCACGATGGTGTCGTCGAGAATGCCCAGGTTCTCCAGTTGCAGGAAAATTGCCTGCATACACGCATCCATGTAGGCAATCGCCCCATCGTACTGGGCGTCCACATAATGCCGATCGGTGATGCCCGGGGGCATCCAACTGGCAAAGTAATCGCAGAACGGAGCAAAGCTCAGCACCGGGTCCATGCTGCGGTTGGCGGGGTCCAGTTCGTTGCCCTGATAGAACATGCGGTCATAAGGCGCCGGCGGGAGGTACGGCGAGTGCGGGTCCATGTGCCGCAGCATCATGAACCAGGGCTTGCCCTCGGCAGTCAGCCGCGCGATTTCGGGATGCGTCACATCATTGAGATTGCGGGCTTTGGTCAGCGGACGCTGCTCCCAGCCGCCCCAGGAGGTGAAGTTCAGGTAGTTGTCGAAGCCGCGCGAGGAAGGGTTGCCGGTGAAACCCACGCAGGTGCTGGAATAGCCGGCGTCGCGCAGGATTTCCGCCAGCGTGCGCACTTCGGGTCGCAACTGGCCTTCATGCCGCAGCGCCACCACCTGCGTGCCGAAGCAGTCACGCCCGGTCAGCATCGACGCATAGGCGCTGGTGGTGGGAATGTGCGCCGAATACGTCCGCTCGAACAGCGTGCACTGCTGGGCGAAGCGATCAATATGCGGCGTGGTCAGGCGGTGATACCCGTAACAGCTCATGTGGTCGGCCCGCAGAGAGTCGATGGCTATGAGCAGAATGTTGGGATGCTTGGCGCGACGGGCCATGGGTTAAGCTCCATAAATGAGGGCGAAAGTTGGCGAAGCCATTGCTGGCGTTTACAGGCTGGACAACAGCACGCGCTGGCCGGTCGCGGCTGCGCGGTAGGACGCTTCGATCATGCGCAGGGCCTGACGCCCTTCCGCCACGGTCGCCAGCGGAGCGCGCCGGCCGTGCAGGAATTCCGCCAGCGGCTCTGCGAGGTCGCCGATGCGGGCGCCATGCGAACTGGGCGTGGGCAGATCGGACTGCTGCCATTGCCCGGTTTCATGCAGATACCACTTCACGCCTGGCGCCCCAGCGGGACGCGGGACATTGCAACTGGGACCATCGCCGAAGTTCTGGATCAGCACGCCGCGCTCGCCCACGATTTCCGTGGTGTTTTCGCCGGCGACACAGGTGAACGAACTGCACACCTCGGCGAACAGGCCATCGGCATAGCGATACACCGCCACGCCATGGTCATCGGGCACGCGCGGGTCGCGCAGCGTGGCGATCTCCGCCATCACACTCTGCGGCTCACCGAGCAGCCACAGCAGAAAATCCACCGCATGGCTGGCGTCGTCGGCCCACATGCCGCGATTAAGCTCCGGCTTGACGTGCCAGCTTTCGTGGAAGTTCTTCCACAAGTGCGTCGACAACCCATGCCGCCGGCGGACCATGTACACCCGCCCCAGCACGCCGTCCTGCACCATCTGTTTCATCAGCAGATTCTGCGGGTCCACGCGCATCTGCCACGCCAGCGTGAACGGCGCCTGATGCCGCTGCACGGCCGCGACCATGCGCTCCGCTTCGTCCAGCGTCAGCGCCAGCGGCTTCTGCAAAACGATCGTCTTGCCCGCCGCGGCTGCCTGTTCGACGAGCGCCGCATGATGGCTGGTCTCCGCGCCGATGACCACCGCCTGCACCTCTGCCCGGGCGAGCAACGCCGCACTGCTGGCGCACACCTGAGCCGACATCGCCTGCCCCTGCTCGGCAGCGCGCGTCGCATCGTGGTCCCACACAGCCGCGACCTGCACGCCCAGTTCGGGCCGCGCCTGCCATTGCTTGACGTACATGCCCACATGGCTGTGCGCCAGACCCAGGATGCCGATGGTGATGCTCATGATTGCACTCTTTGCAGCGATATTCCTGCAAGTTCAGCGCGCCCCGCACGCCTGGAGGCACGCCTGCAGATGGCCGCGCGTCTCGGCGGCAATCGCCACACAGGAGGGTACGTCATATTCCTTGGCGCCGATCACTTCCAGATCGACCGCGCCCTGATAGCCATGCTGATGCAGCACGCGGATGAAGCCCAGCAGGTCGATGTCGCCGCGCCCGTTGGCTTGCATCTCCGGCGTCCCCGGCCCCTGCTGGCGCCCCTTGCAATCACGGATGTGCACATGGCGAATGCGACTGACCACCGCGGCAATGGCGTCCACCGGATTCTCATTGGCGCGGTGGATGTGGCTGGGATCCATGTCCAGACCCAGCGCGGGATGATCCAGCGCCGCGAGCACCTTGAGCGTGCTGGGCGTGTTGTAAACATACTGCCCGACATGGGCCTTGAAGCACAGCATCACGCCATGGTGCTGCGCACGGTCGGCGAGCTTGCCCAGTTCATCCACCACCTGCTGATAGGTGGATTCGTCATTGGCTTTGCCGCCGGGGCCGCAGTTGACCACGGGGATGCCCAGCTCGGCGGCAGCCTCAAACGCAAACTCCATCTTCCGGGGGTCGCGCGAGGGTTGCTCCATCGCCTGGATGGGGATTTCGAATTGCTGGCTCAGCTCGCGCAGGCGCGGGGCGTGTTGCCGCCATTCTTCCAGGACGATGTGCTGGCTCATGCCGTCGATGGCGGAGAGTTCCACGCCGTCGTAGCCGCATTTACGGGCATACTCGAACGCGACCGCCACATCGTGGCCGCCGAACAGCACCGTGTTGAATCCCAGCTTCATGGTCGATTCCTCGCTCAGCACTCAGACAGCAAAATCCATGCGGTCGACGTAGACCACGGTTTCGGTTTGCAATGATTCGATCGCGGCGGCGAGCACTTTCTGTGCCGCCAGCCCGTCGGCCCCGCTGCCATCGATGGCGTCCGGCGCGACGCCCTCGTTGAGCTGGGCGACAAAGGTGCGCAGGCGCTCGCGGAAGGTGTCGGAAAAGTCGCGGTAGCCGCCGAAGATCGGATTGGTGTAGACAATCTTTTCCGGGTTGCCCGCCGGGAAAAGCGTGGCTTCGCGGTACATGTCGTCGATGATGAAGCGACCCTTCAGGCCCGCCACTTCGCAGCGTTCCATGGGGTGGCCACGTTCGATGTCGTAGCTGCCGGTCAGGTGGCCCAGGGCGCCGCACTTGAAGCGCATGTTGAACTGAGCGGTGGACCAGATGGCCCGGCCGGGCGCTTTGACGGCAAAGCACTGCACCGCTTCGATGTCGCCGCAGTAGTAGCGCATGATGTCCACGGTGTGCGGATGCAGCGCTTTGATCTGGAACCAGGGCGAGGTTTCGCGCGGGTTCTTGATCCACATCGCCATGTTCATGAACAGCAGATGGCCAATGCGGTCCTCCTGCATCCACTGCTTGGCGAGGCGCGCTGCGGGGGTGAAGCGGTGGTTCAGGTCGATGCCGAAGCAGAGCCCGCGCTCTTTCGCTTTGTCCACCATGGCCTGAGCCTGGGGGATTTCATTGCAGATGGGCTTCTCGCACAGCACATGCACGCCGGCATCCAGCGCCTGCATGGTGGGTTCAAAGTGATCGCTGCCATACTCGGCGCCCCCGGTGGCGACGCTGACCATGCTGACGCCTGCGTGGCGCAGCAGGCTGGGCACGTCGTAGTAGGCCGGCACGCCATGGGCAGCGCTGGCGGCATCCGCGCGGGCGTGGTCGAGGTCGCACACGCCGACCAGTTCCACGCCCTCGATTTCGCGGTAGAGGCGCGCGTGCAGATTGCCGATGGGGCCGCAGCCGATGACGCCGACGCGTTGCATGGGGAAACTCACCTGGCGGGAAGCGAAAGTAGCGAAAACACCGCGGAGCAGAGTACGCGGTTAGAGCTTGACGACAGTGCCCTTCTCCCAGCTTTCGATGGCGGCTTCGATGACCGCCTGAGCCGCCAGTGCGTCCGAGGCTTTGGCATTAACCTGATCCGGGGCGACCTGATGGCGCAGATCTTCAATCCAGGCGTCAATCCGCGACTGGAAGGTATCGCCAAAGCTCTTCATGCCGCCCAGATGGTGGTACACCTCGGCCTCGATGCTCTTGCGCGGCTCAAACCGCAATTCCTCACAAGCGTCTGTCAGCACGAAGCGCGCCTGATGCCCCACGACTTCGCAGGTTTCCAGCCCCCAGTGATGGCCGGGGCCGCCGCCGTCGTAGCTGCCCATGAGGTTGCCGATGACGCCGTTCTCGAACTGCATGTTGACCAGCACGTTCGACCAGATCGCCCGGCCGTGGCCTTTGCGGAAGAACGCCTGCACCTGTTTCACCTCGCCGCAGAAGTAGCGCATCACGTCGATGGAATGCGGATGCAGGGCGCGCATGTGGAAGTGCGGGCTGGTTTCGTTGGGATTGCTGATCCACATCATCATGCGGATCATGTGCAGTTCGCCCAGTCGGCCGGCGTCGATCCACTCCCGCGCCCGCAGCGCCGCCGGCGTGAAGCGGTGGTTGAGGTTGATGCCGTAGCGCAGGTTCTTCTGCCTGGCAAGGGCGACCATCTCCTTGGCTTTGTCCAGTTCATTGCTGATGGGCTTTTCCCCCAGCACCGGCAAGCCGGCGCTCAGCAGTTCCATGGTCGGGGTGTAGTGGTCGCCGCCGTTTTCCTTGCCCGCGGTGCAGACGCTCACGGCATCAATATGCATGCCGCTGGCGAGCATTTCCTGCACGCTGTAGAACGCCCTGGCTTTGTGCGTTTCCGCGGCTTTGTCGGCGCGTTCCTTGATGATGTCGCACACGGCAACCAGTTCGGTGTGCGGGTTGGCGAGATAGCAGCGGGCGTGATTGTTGCCGATGCCGCCTAAGCCGACGATGGCGATCTTGAGCATGATCCAAACTCCTGGGGCGCGGCGGTGGTGACCAGTTGTCCGTCGCGTTGGTTCAATAGGATCGTGCGCCGGGGACTGTAAAGCAAATACAAGCGTGCGGATTTCTTGTACTATTTTGCGCATGGAACGAAAAACCCTCGACATGCGGGCGCTGCGGCAGCGCGGCGGGCCGGGCGTCCATGTCAGCCGGATCGTCGACCACGGCGCCAACGCCCAGCACGATCATCTGTTCCATGAAATCGTGCTGGTGGAGGCCGGCTCCGCGCTGCATGAAACCGTCGCCGGCCGGCAACGCCTGCGCCCCGGCGACGTGATTGTCATTCGCCCGCAGGTCTGGCATGGTTACGTGCAGCCGCATTCGCTGAACATCATCAACTTCCTGTTCGACGCGCGACTGCTGCAGCGCCTGGATGATCTGCTGCGGCCCACGCCGGCGATGCTCGGCCTGTTCCGCCAGCGCACGCCCCGGGCAGCCCTGACCCCGCCGCTGGTGCTGCACGCCCGGCCGGCGCAGTACACCCCGCTGCACGAGCGCATGGAGCAGATCATGGCGGACCAGCGCCAGCAGCCGCCGGGCTGGACGGCCTCGGTCACGCTCGCAGCGCTTGATGTGCTGGTGCAGACGGCACGCCTGCATCACGGAAGCGACGACTCAACCCCGTCAACTCAGCCGCGCACCGCCGAGCGCGAAAACAGCAGTCGGGTGCGCCAGTCGGTGCTGGATGTGGCCGCCCATCTCGAAGCACATTTCGCGCAGTCCACCACGCTCGAACAACTCGCGGAGCTCGTGCATCTGAGCCCCGGGCATCTGTCGCGCAGCTTCACCCGCCAGATGGGGCTGGGCGTGGTGGCGTATCAGCATCGGCTGCGCTGCGAGGAAGCCTGCCGTCTGCTGCGCAGCACCGATCTGGAAATCAGCCGCATCGCCGGCGAAGTGGGTTACGACGAGCCCGCCTACTTTTCCCGCTGCTTCCATCAGCAGATCGGCCGGTCTCCCCGCGCCTATCGCCAGCTCAGTCGCACCACGTCGCGCGAAGCCCTGCAGACCCTGACACAGATGTAGCTGCCTGCCGCATCAGTCGGTGCACAACGGCAGCAGACTGGCGTACATCTGCTGGGCGGCTTCCTCCACCGGCAACTGCCACAACTGCTCGTTGAACATCTCGATGGCGATCGGGCCGGCGTAGCCAGAGCGCTCCACTTCCCCCAGAATCGCCGGCAAATCCAGGCAACCCGCCCCCGGCAGCACCCGGTCACTGTTGCAGTTGCACAGCTCCGGCGCCAGGTCGCGCATGTCGTTCACATGCACATGCTTGAGCCACGGCCCGGCATGCGCCAGGTGCGCCAGCTTGCTGGGGGTGCAATGAAAATGCGCGGTGTCGAACAGCACGCCCACATTCCCCCGCCCCGCCCGCTGCGCCACTTCCACCGCGCCGCGCAGGGACTTCACCACCGGCGACCAGTTGAACTCCAGCGCCAACGTCACGCCAACCTGCGCCAGCAATTCCCCCGCTGCCGCATAGCCCTCCGCCACCACCCCCAACGGATCGCTCGGCTTCTCGCCCGCGGCCGGCCCATCGGTCCCCGCCACCAGCACCGCGCTGTCGGCGCCCAACTCCGCCAGCAATTGCGCGTTCTGCCGGAGTCGCTCGTGGTTCTCCTGCCGAGGCCGGCCGGCGGCAAAGCAGGTAACGACGGTTTCGAAGCCACCGATGCAGCGCAGGCCCAAATCATCCAGCCAGCGGCGCAGTTCACGCACGGAGCGCCCCTGCTGAGCTTCATCATGCACCGGCTTAAGCCACAGTTCCACCTGCGTGAATCCCGCGGCCGCGTACGCCCGCAAGGCGGTGGGCAGGTCGGGGTGCCGGGTGGAGATGGAGTTGATCGCCAGTTGGGCGCGTTTCATTTTGCCTGCTCTTTCAAGTGAAAATAGTCGTGGGCGAGCCGCAGGTCATGCAGCGCCTCGGTGGGGCCGCATGGCGCGGGCGCTTCGCCACGGACAAAGGCCAGAAACTGCTGCGCCTGCTGGCGCATGGCAGGCACGGCCGGCAGGATGGGTTGCCAGCGGCGCGCCTGCTGCGGGTCATCCTGCATGATCGTCAGCGTGCCGGCGTGGGTCTGCTCCAACGGGGCCGGCAAGTCGATACGCAGCCAGCCGCGCGCGAAGCACACCAGCGCCGACTCCTGCCAGTCATGCGTGGTCTGGTACGGCGCCATCTCCAGCGTGCAGGTCACACCGCTGACGCTGCGTCCCACCAGCAGCACGCCGGCAGCATCGGCGAACTGCACCTGGTAGTCCTCGCCCAGCAGGTGGCGCAGCAGGTTGACCTGATGGATGTAGTAGTTGACGAACAGGATGTACCGGCGGTGGGCGGCTTCATCAATGTCGTCGGGGCGCGGGTCGCCGGGCAGGTTGGGCGGCGGATCGCCGGCGTCAATCCGGCCGACGAATCCGCCGGAGATCCAGTCGCCCGGCGGCATGGTCACGCGCACATAGCGCAACTGGCCGCTGACGCCGGTGCTTTGCCAGTGCGCGATTTCCTCCTTCGCGCGAATGACAGCCGGGTCACAGCGTTTGTGGTAGCCGATCATGATGCGGCTGCGGCGCTGCTGTGCGAGAGCCGCCAGACGCTCGCCCACCGGCACTGACCACGCCAGCGGCTTCTCGATGAAGATGGGCAAATCGGCGGCGAGCAGTTCGTCGAGAATGACGCCATGACGGGTAAAGGGCTGGGACGCCACCAGCGCGTCAAGCTGCTCGGCCGCGAGCATGGCGCGGGCGTCGCGATAGCACCCCGGTATGCCATAGCGTGCCGCCACCGCCTGGCCGGTCTGCGCGCGCAGTTCCGCCAGCGCCACCACCTGGCAGTCCGGCAAGGTGGCGTAATGCCGCAGGTGGGCGCATTGCCCCATGGTGCCGACGCCGACAAAGCCGATGCGTACGGGTGGCCTGGTTGTCATTGATTGCTTCCTGCGGTTGCCGCCGCGGCTGGACCGATGCTGGCGATTAACCAGCATTTTTCTTTATCATCCAGCTCAGGCACGCGGCCGCAATGGCACGCATTGCTATTTATTGCGTAATATTGCGGTATGCCCAAACAACCCCCACCCAGCCTGCGCATCGTCGGACACCTGGCGCCGGAGTCGACCTGGGCATTGGGGCGACAGGTGCATGACTTCCATGAACTGATCATCCTGGCGGCGGGCCGAATGCATGTGCGGGTCGGAGGACAGCCCCACACCGCCAACGCGGGGGATGTGCTGTTTTATCGAGCCGGCGTCGAGCATGAGGAACGCACGGACCCGGTGCAGGTGATGGACATGCACTTCGTCTCGTTCAGCGGCGCGTTGCCCGCTGACCTGCCGGTGCAGTTGCATGATCACGAAGGACGCCTGCGCCCGCTGGTGCAATGGCTGCATACGGAATGGCATGCTGGACTGCCGGCCGCGCGGGCGACGGCGCTCGGATTCTTCAGTGCCCTGCTGGCGGAATGGCAACGCCTGGCGCGGCAGCGCGAGCATCCGCTGGTGGCGGAATTTCGCCAACTGGTGCGCCGCCGACTGACCCGGCGCTGGTCACTGGATGAGCTGGCGCGGGCGCTGGGGATGAGCAAGTACCACTTCATTCGGCGCTACCGCGCCCTGGCGGGACGCACGCCCATGGAAGAGGTGCGGGCGCTGCGGCTGGCGCATGCGCAGCATCTGCTGACCACAACCGACCTGCCGCTCAAGCAGATTCCCCGGCAGGCGGGTTTGGGGGACCAGTATCAGATGTGTCGGCTGTTTCGCCGGCATCTGCAGATGACGCCGGGCATGATTCGCGCCAGTCTGCACCAGCGCGGCCGGGCGCGGTGAAGGCGCACGACTATTCCATACTCGCCAGCAGTTCGCGCAGCTCGCTGAGGGCTTTCTGATCCCCCACACGCTGCGCCACGGCAATGCCCGTCTGCAGCACGGGGATGGCGGCTTCGTCCTCGCCCTGTTCGCCGAGCATTTTCGCCTTCTGGAAATAGGCGTAGCAATAGTCGGGATCGAGCTTGAGGGTCCGATCCAACCACGCCAGGGCGGCGCCAAAATCCTCCGCTTTGGCATGCTCCAGGGCGATGCCATAGGTCAGGAACGGGTCGGCCGGATCAGCCGTGTGGAGCTTGAGCAGTTGGTCGAGGCGCGCGTTCATGGTGGCTTGCGGAGGTGGTGCAGCGGGAAGGTGAGGGGTGCATCAATCAGCGCCGTCGCCGCCAGTCCAGCGGGAGGGGTCGGTCAGGCCGTGGCGCAGCATGGCGAGATTGCGGTTGAAGTACACGAGGTACGCGACCAGCCCGATGCTGATGATCGAGCTGCCGATGGCGACCAGGAGCATGACGCCCTGGCCTTCCTCGGCGGCGCGGTATTCGCGGATCGCCCAGAGCGTGAGCACAAAGTCAAAGGCGATGGCGGCGGCAATCAACACGCGATGGAAGTTGTAGAGCGACATAGCGCACCTCGGGGTAAGGACGCGGGATTGTAGCCGCGATCCCCGCCGACAAGCGTCGCCATGGCAGGAAAATGCGAAAATTTGCCGGCGGTGTTCAAGCGTCCGAACCGGCGGCATCCCGGCGATAGCTGGTCAGATGGGCGTACATGGCGTCGGCGGCCGCCGGCCCCTGGCGGCGCTCCAGAGCCTCCACCACCAGCAGATGCTCCCGCAGGGATTGCTCGATGCGCCGGCCGTGGGCGAAGTAAACCTGTCGATGCAGGCGGATACGGTCCTGCAGACTGTCAAGCATTTCCACCAGCAGCCGGTTGCCGCAGGCCTGCACGATGGTCTGATGGAAAAGCTGGTCGGCGGCGATCCAGGCAGTGGAGTCCGGCAGCCGACCGCGCCCGCTGCGGCGCACCGCCAGCGTATCCCGCAGGATGCGCAGGTCCGCGGAGCTGATCCGTTCGGCTGCGTTTTGCGTCGCCAGACGCTCCAGCGCCGCCCGGACTTCATACAAGTCGAGCAAGGCACGCGGATCCGGCTGGGCGACGATCGCCCCGCGGTGGGGTCGCAGTTCGAGCAACCGTTCTTCCGCCAAGCGTTGAATGCTTTCGCGCACCGGGGTGAGGCTGACGCCCAGTTCATCCGCCAGTTGCTGGGTGACCAGCCGATCGCCGGGGGCATATCGGCCGGCGAGGATGTCGCCGCGCAGCTTGGCGTACACCTGTTCCGCCAGGGTGCTGGGGGCGAATGCCGGCGCGGCAGCAGCACGGGTTGTGGTCGGTTTGGAAAGGGATGAACTCATGTCCAATGCTCCGCGATTTTCCGGCGCAGGAAAGCAACGGAGCGCTGCAACTGGTCGAAGCCGTCCACGCCGTCTTCGATGCTGATCCAGCCATCGAAGTTGACTTCGCGCAGCAGGCGGAAGATGGCGTCATAGTCGTTGAGGCCCTGGCCGATCTCGCCGTGGCTCAGACGCTGGGCGTAGCCGACGCTGTCCTCTTCCCGGCGCAGGTCGGCAAGCGTGCCGTGCTTGAGGTAGCGATCCGAAGCATGCATGGTGACCACGCGGCTGCGCACCCGGCGGAGCAATTCCAATGGGTCCTCCCCCGCCAGCAGGGTGTTGCTCGGGTCGTAGTTGACGCCGAAGCTGGGATACTTGCGGGGGTCGAGCGCCGCCAGCAGTTCGCAGAACACCTCCATGTGCTGGGCGAACTCGGGGTACTGCCAGTAGTTGTCCTTGTAGTGATTTTCGATGATCAGCGTCACGCCTGCCGCATGGGCGTGCGCGTGACAGGCGGCAATGCAGTCGGCGGCGAAGCGGATGCCGTCAGCGCGCGAAACCTCCGGCCGGCGCTGGCCCGAGAGCACGCGACAGTAGCTGCCGCCCAGGGCGACGGTCATGTCGATCCAGCGTTTTTCCTGCTCCACCTGGACGGCACGAAACGCCGGGTCGGGATGCGTGAAATCCGGCGAACAGCAGAGCATCGGCATCTGCAAACCATGATCCGCAATCTCCCGGCAGTAGCGCGCCCATTGCTGCGGATCACGCAGGTCCAATAGCCCGCAGTACAACTCCAGCCCGTCGATGTCGAGCGTGGCCGCCAGTTCGATCCACTGGGTCAGCGTCATCGAACCATCAACGCACAGAGCGTCCATGTAGGCCTTGGGAAAGGCTGCCAAACGGGGCATCAGGCGTTGCCCTCCTTCAGCGGTATGCGACAGATGACCGGGTACTGCTCGAGATCGACCACCGCACCGCTGATGGGACGCGACGCATCGCTGAGCCAGAACGCCGCGTGCTGGGCGATTTCCTCCGGCAAGGTCATGCGGCCCGACGGTGCGTCGGAGGTCCCCGCAACCTGCTGCGGCCAGTCCGGGGGAAGCCCTTCGCGTTGCTTGAGCGCGTACTCGTTGTCGGTGAGCACCCAGCCCACATTGAAATGGTTGAAGCGCACGCGCTGCGGCCCATACACATTGGAGAGATTGCGCGACATGGTCATGTGCGCCGCCTTGGACATGCTGTACGCCAGTTGGCGCGGCTCGCCGGTGTAGGCGTTGATGGAACCAATGCCCACCACGCTGCCCTGTCGGGCGATCAGGTGGTCAATGGCACAGCGAATCAGCAGCAATGGCAGCCGGGCGTTGACCGCCATGACGCGGTCAAAGGTGTTGGCGTCAGTGGTTTCCAGATTGCTGCGCAGGATGAGGGCGGCATTGTTGACCAGCCCGTCAATCTGACCAAAAGCCGCCAGCGCGGCATCGACGATGCGCTGGGGCGCCTGCGGGTCGAGCAGGTCGGCGATGCACACGGCAGCTTGACTGCCGATTTCCTGCTGCAAAGCCATGGCGCGCTGCTGATCCCGGCCATGAATCAGCACCCGCGCGCCCTGAGCAGCACACAGGCGGGCGATGGCGGCCCCGATGCCGGTGGTGGAGCCGGTGACGATGATGGCTTTGCCGTCGAGGGTCATATGCGGTGCTCCCAGGCGCGCTCGAAGCCGACCCGCCCGCGTCGGATCACGTCAGCGGGGTCCTGGCGCCAGAGCGAATCAGGCAGGTCATCGAGCGAGAAGATTTCCAGACAGTACGCCCCGGCATAGCCGGCGCGCTGCAGCGCCCCGAGCAATGCGGGCAGGTCGATCATGCCATCGCCCGGCAGCACCCGGTCGGCGACGTGGCGCGGCTCACCATGGGGCCAATCGCACACATGCACGCCGAAGATGCGTGACCCATCCACCGCCGCCAGCCGCGCGGCGATCGCCGGCTCGCGCCAGACGTGCCAGACATCGAGCATCAAGCCAAAGTTCGGATGATTCACGTCGTCGATCAGCCGAAGGGCTTCATCGAGCGAGCAGATGAAGCTGTCGGCGTTCATCAGCACATAACTGAGCGGCTCAAACATGATGCGCACGCCGTGGTCGGCGGCATAGCGCGCCAGCTCGGGATACAGCGTGCGCGCGGCAGCGTGGGCGCGGCGATGGTTGTGCTGCGGGGCGTTCCCGGTGATGGTCACCAGGGGCAGGGATTCGCCGGGGAAAACCGCGGAAAACAGGTCGATGGTCTGCCGGTAGCGCGCCATCCGCTCCTCGGGATCGTGCAACTCCGGGCACATGCTGTCGTTGAACAATGCATGACAGCGCGGCTGCACGCTGGTGACGCGCAAGCCCCGCGCCCGCAACCCTTGCAGTTGCGCCCGCGCCTGAGCAAAATCGGTGGAGAGCTTGCGCTCGCACACCTCGATGCCGTCCAGACCAAGCTGGGCGTACAGCTCGACATCCTGCTCAAAGGTCTGATGCCAGGTGGTGAACTCGCTGACGGAGAACGGCGGCATGCGGAGTTCCTCGCTCATGGCGTGAGCACCGCTTTGACGATGCGGCCCGAGTGCATGGTTTCAAAAGCATCATGCCATTGCCCCAGCGTCCAGGTTCCGCCGAGGATGGGTGACACGTCGAGCAGGTTTTCGCTCAGCAGGCGCAGCACGCGTTCCCAGATGGGCCAGTTGTGGCTGAAACTGCCCTGGAGACGGATGTTCTTCTGCACCAGTGGGTCAAGGGAAAAGCCCAGCGGCTGACGCCCCCAGCCGACTTTGCTGATAAAGCCGTTGGGGCGCACGATGGCGAGCGCTTGCTGGAGCGTCGCGGAGACGCCGGCCGCGTCGATCACGCCGTCGGCGCCCAGGCCATCACCGCGGCGCGCCCAGTCGGCGGCGTCGGCGATGATGGGATCGCAGCCATATTGCTGAGCGACGGCGAGACGGGCGGCATCCTGTTCCAATCCGACCACCGCCACCTGAGCGCCGCGCAGCTTCGCCATGGCGGCACACAGCAGGCCGATGGGTCCGGGGCCGAAGACGACGATGCGGTCGCCGGGGCGGATGTCGGCATTGGCGACCACCGCGCTGTACGCCACGCAGCAGGGTTCGGTGAGCGCTGCTTTCTCGAAGGGCAAGGCATCGGGCACGCGATGCAGACAACGGGCGGGCACGCGGACGAGATGAGTCATCGCGCCGTCTACGCCATAGCCGAAGCCTTTGCGAGTGGGGTCGAGTTGGTACTGGCCTTGGCGGGTCAGCGGGCTGTCGGGGTCGATCACGGCTGCGGTTTCGCTGACCACGCGGTCGCCGACGTTCCAGTTGGCGACGTCCGCGCCGAGTTGGCGAATGATGCCGCCGAACTCGTGGCCGAGGATCACGGGGTAGTTGACCGGCCAGCTATGGTCGGCCGTCCACTGGTGCAGATCGCTGCCGCACACGCCGACCGCCTGCACTTCCAGCAGCACATCGGCCCGTCCGAGGGTGGGAATGGGCACGTCACGCAATTCAACGCTGTGTTTCTGCGGGGCGAAGTTCACCACCGCGGGCATGGTTGCGCTCATGATGATTTTCCGATTGGCACATCGCCAAAGGCGTGGACCTTTTCACAGATCAGCCGGAGTGATCCTTCCACATCGCCGTCGGCGGTTTTGAACGCATCGGCGTCAATGGTCAGCGGCGCGCCGAGCACCACCAGCGGGGCGCCGTAGCGCGGCGTGTCGATCGCCTGCGCGATGCTCAGGCCCCCCACCGCCTGCACCGGCACTTTCACCGCCTGCACCACTTCACGCAGTTGATCCAGCGGACTGGGCATGCGCAGCCCACGCGGCGGATAGCTGCGGCGTTCGTCGTAGCCGATGTGATGAATCACGTAATCGCAGCCGAGGTCTTCAAGCTGTTTCGCGCCCGCCACCATGTCCGGACAGCCGAGGTTGTCGCCCATGACTTTGAGATTGCAGTCGCGTCCCGCCTTGACGACTTCATGAATGGTGGCAGGGTGCGCCCGCGCCATGACCACCACATGGGTGGCGCCGGCTTTCGCCATGACCTCGGCTTCGAGATATCCGCCATCCATGGTTTTCAGGTCCGCCACGATGGGCACGTCGGGCCAGCGCTCGCGCAGCGCCCGCACGCCCGCCATGCCCTGGGCAAGAATCAACGGCGTGCCGGCTTCGAGCCAGTCCACCCCCGCCCGCAGCGCCAGCTCGGCGGTCGTCAAGGCTTCGGCAATTTCCAGCACATCCAGCGAAATCTGCACGATCGGTTGCATGATTCACCCGTTTGCTTGCCAGCACGAAAGGGTCCAGCCGAACCAACCAAACCATGTCAGAGCAGTTTATATATTTTATATAATCGAGCAAGTTGGCTCGAACCGTCCGCGATAAACTGCCGTTTTCGCGCTGGCGGCGCAGGCGTTTGGGCGTGGCAGCCCGGAGTTGTCGGAAGACGCTGGAGAGCAATCAATCATGCTGGATATGGAATCTCCATGGCTGACGGCCGGCGACACGTTGATCTGCTTTGGCGACAGCCTGACCAATGCCGCGGACAACTATGTGGATCGGCTGGCGGAACGGCTCGCGCCGCGCGGCATCACTGTGCTCAAGCGTGGGCGCGGCGGGGACAAGACGCCCTGGGCGCTCACCCGCCTGCAGACGGATGTAATCGACGCCAAGCCCACCGCGGTGTCGATCATGCTGGGCACCAACGACGCGCAGGTCGGCCTGGGCAAGTGGGCGGATGAGCCGACGATTTCGCCCGAGCTGTATCGGGGGAATCTGGTGTGGATGATGCACCTGTGCAAGCTGGCGGGCATCAGCAAGTTCAGCATCACCCCGCCGTTGGGGCGGTTTGAAGGCGCGCTGCGCCGGGTCGCCGGCGATGTGTTCGGACCCTACCGCGACGCCGCCCGGCAAGCCGCCGCCGCGCTGCAGGCGCGGGTGGTGCCAGCCGACGTTGCGTTTCTGGAAGCGTGGGAAAGTCATCCGCAGCACACCGGCCTGCTGCTGACGCGCGACGGCGGGCATTTGAACGGCAAGGGCAATGACCTGGTGGCGCAATGCTGCCTGGAGGCGTGGGGGTTGGCGGACTGACCCGCATGAATTCGCCCTCGGGCATTGCGCAATTGAATGGTTGATTTACGCAATAGCGGCTCGCTGCGGAGCTGCAGTGGTTCGTAGGATGCTCGGACTGAATCCATCCCAACGCTCCCCCTGGCGAACCCACATGCAGACCACATACTGGATCACGCTGTTGACGGCACTCACCGGCATGGTGGGGCCTGCCCTCACCACCCATGCTCAGGAGCAAAGTGCAGCGCCGGCGGTGATGTTGTGGGAACCTGGCCTGGCGCTCAAGCTGCGGCAGCTGGCGCTGGCGGGTGATGAGCGAGTCAAGCAGACGGTCAAGGATGTATGCAGGGAAGCGGATGCCGCGCTGGAGGTCGGGCCGTTCTCGGTGGTGGACAAGACCTTCATCCCACCCAGCGGCGATCGGCATGACTTCTCCACCATTGGACGGTACTGGTGGCCCAATCCGGACACCGCTGATGGCATGCCGTGGATTCGCAAGGACGGGCAGACCAACCCCGCCTACTTTGACGGCTCCATCGGCGACACCGAGCGGCTTCAGAGTCTGCGCACCGCGGTCAACGCATTGGCGCGGGCGTGGTACGTGACCAACCATGCGCCTTACGCCCGCAAGGCCGGCCAACTGCTGCGGGCCTGGTTTCTGAATCCCGACACGCGGATGAATCCCCACGCCAATTATGCCGCCCGTTTTCCGGGGCACTGGGACGGCAAGGGCTGGGGCATTCATGGCACACGCCACTTCACCGAGTTTTGCGATGCGGTGGGGCTGCTGGCCAATTCTGCCGACTGGACGGAAGCCGACACGCAGGGCATGCGGGACTGGATGGCGGCCTACCTGGACTGGCTCCTGACCAGCCCCAACGGCATTGAGGAAGCCAATACCAAAAACAACCACGGCACCGCTTATGACTGGTTGGTGATCCGGCTGGCGGTTTTTACCGGGCGCACCGAGCTGGCGCATCAAGTGCTGGAGGAAGTCAAAACGCGGCGACTGGACCCCCAGATTGAAGCGGACGGGGCGCTGCCGCTGGAACTCGCCCGCGCCACCGGCTGGCGCTATGAAGGCTATGCACTCGAGTTCATGTTCCGCTGCGCCCTGCTGGGAGATCAACTGGGGGTCGATCTCTGGCGTTACCAGACCCCCAATGGCGCTTCGATCCGCCGGGCGCTCGACTACATCGTTGAGCATATTCAACCGGAGCCCGGCAAGGTGGATCAGAAGCTGCTCGACCAGGTGGGGGTGACCCGCATGGGTCCGCTGCTGAGCATCGCGGCGGTGGTCTACCAGGAGCCGCGGTATCGGCAGGTGAACGAAGCGATCGGCTACCGCGAACGGGTGCGGATCAACCTCGCCGAGCCCAATCCACATCTGTGCGTGCCCGGTTTGCTCGATGCGCCCACATCGCCTGCGCTGTGAGGGGAGCAGACTCGACCCGACTGACGCCTCGGCCAGCGGTCCGATGCCGCAGTCTGGTTCGCGCTGGCGGTGGTCAGCGACGCTGGGGTTCGGCGGAAGCCAGCGCTCCAAACCCGCGCAGCCGCTGGGCGGGTATGCCATAATGCTCGGCAGGATTCTTCCTCTCCTGCCGGGATGCATACCGTGCCGCAGCGTGTGCAACGGGTCATGGTGCTCACTTCCGCCGCGTCGAGCTTCGGCCGGCGGGTGCTCAAGGGGGTCAGCACCTATGTCCGCCCCACGCGCAACTGGGTGATGCAGATTGGAACCGTCGCCCAACTCCAACTCGCAACCCGCATGCAGCAGTTCAAGCCCACGGGCATCATCGCGCACGTGGGGTCGCAGGAGATGGTGGACGTTCTCCAGCAGTGGAACGTGCCGGTGGTCAATGTCTCCAATGCCCTGCCTGACAATCCGCTGCCCCGAGTGAGCATTGACGATGCCGCGGTGGGTGAGCTGGCGGCCCGGCATCTGCTCGAGAAGGGACTGGAGCATTTCGCCTTCTGCGGCGACCTGTCGCGCGGCTACGCCCGCGCGCGGCGGGACGGCTTCGCCAACCTGATCAAAGCCCAATCGTGCAGTTTCGCTGAGTTCGCCTGGTCCGCCGACGACGCGCACCTGACGCACCTGACCGGCGACTACCTGACCACCGGCGTGGAGCAGGCGCTGCGCGCATGGTTGGAGCAATTGCCCCGGCCGGTGGGCATCCTCGTGTATCAGGACTACATGGGTCTGGTGCTCAGCGAGGTTTGCCGGCAGATGGGACTGCCGATCCCTGAGGCGGTGGCGCTGGTGGGGGTGGATGACGATGAACTGGCGTGTCAGTTCGCCTATCCGCCCATGTCCAGCGTGCGCTCCCCGCTGGAGATGGTCGGCTATGAAGCAGCGCGGGTGCTGGATGAACTGCTGCAGGGAGGCAGTCCGCCCGCCGAGCCGATTCTTTTTTCGCCCAGCGCGGTGACCGTGCGCCAGTCGACGGACCTGACCGCGTGCGAAGACGAAGACCTCGCCCGGGCGTTGCGGTTCATTCGGCTGCACGCCGACCGACCCATCGGCGTGGAGGATATTCTCAATGAAGTGTTGATCTCCCGCCGCACGCTTGAAAGCAAGTTCAAACAGCAGCTTGGGCGTTCACCGCTGGCGGAGATTCACCGGGTGCACGTGGAGCAGGCGTGTCGGCTGCTGACGGAGACGCAACTGCCGATGCCACGGGTCGCCAGTTCTTCGGGCTTCACCAGCAGCGCCCAAATGGGGACGGTGTTCCACAAGTATGTGGGCATGACGCCCAGCGATTACCGCCGCCGCCCCGCCAAGCCGCGCGGCGAGGCGTGACTGATTTCTTGTCTACCCAAGCTGACCGATGGCCGGGAGAGCCGATGGGTCAAGTTCCGGGGGGTCAATTTCCGGGGGTCAACTTCCGGGGGCCGGGGGCCGGGGGTGCAGGCCAAGGAGTAGCTCGGGGTCTGGCCGGGCGCGCAGAACACCCGCCCACTCGCGTGGGCGGCTCGGAGGACAGCTTGGCAGATCAAGGCATTTCCGAGCCGACGACGCCAGTCGTCGGGTCACTCCGGGCAACCGTGTGCCATCCAGGTCTTGCCCCCCTGCCGCCCCAGTTCCATCCGGGCAAACGCAGGTCCAGTGTTCACGAGCCCTGGTGTGAGCAAGGGATTCCAGAGGTATATGCGTTTACCTTGGTCGGGTGGTGGTGCGTGTTTGCCGGGTGGTTTTGCGCAAAATCGGATGGCATTCCTGCAGGGGATCAGCATAAATAGTGTCATCCACGGCGCTTGTCAGTCCAGATGTTTGCGCAAACAGGTTCGCCCTGGAAATTGCCCTGAGCATTGCCCCGGAACAGGAGCCCCCGCCATGTCCACCGCCTTGCGTCCGGCCAAGCCGACAGGCCGGGGATTCACACTCATTGAGTTGCTGGTGGTGATCTCCATCATCGCCCTGCTGATCGCCATTCTGCTGCCGGCGTTGGCGTCGGCGCGCGATGCGGCGCGGTCGGTGCAATGTCTGGTGGCGCACAAGCAGATCGGCGTGGCGATCAACAGCTATGCCGCGGAGAACAAGGACTACGTCATCCCGGTGCAGAGTCCGCAGAACGACTACTGGCCGGGCATCCTGTGGGCCGCCCAGTATGTCAGTTCCGCCAAGGCGTTCACCTGCCCCAATGCGCTCGACTACACGCTCAGCCACGAAGCCATTCCCACCGGCAGTTCGCCCACGGCCGGCAACAGCAACTGGCGCAGCGTGCACTTTGGCGTCAATGGTCAGCACGTCTCCGCCAACCGTTTGCCGTCGACCTATCCCAGCCGCCCGGTGACCTGGTCCTCCGCGGTGCAATTCGCCAGCATCACCGAGCCGAGCAAGACCATTGTCCTGGTGGACACCCGTCACCTGACCACGCTGACCAGCGGGTGGTACTACGTCAACAGCTATCTGCTCAGCGGGGGACACCTGCCGGCGATTCGGCATAACCAGTTCACCACCGTCAACACGCAGTTCGCCGACCTGCACGCCCAGCCGATCAAGGTCACCAATCAGGCGGACCCGTGGTCGTCCGGGCTCACCGACTTCAGTGCCGACAAGCACCACAACTGGTGGGACGTGTACGTGACGGAATAAGCTGGCGAGCGCGGCGCGCGGGGGCTGCGCCAGTCCGCTTTCCCCGGTACATTGATGCTCCGATGCTTCGGCGGCGCAGCGCTGCGGACGCCTGCCCGGCCGGGCCTTGCGGAGTGTCGCCCATGCTGAGCGTGATCGAGCGCGGTGAGGTCTACGATGCCGGCCAAGCCGAGCGCTCGGATGATCGTTGCTGCGCTTTCCCGGCCCTGCTGCAGACCAGCGACGGCGCCCTGCTGTGCTGTTTCAAGGTTGGTCCCGCCAAGGTCAGCTCCTATGATCGGCTGCTGCTCAAACGCAGCGTCGATGGCGGGCGCACCTGGCAGCTCTGGGCCCAGGACTTTCCCACTGCCTATGCCGGCGTTCCCGGCTCGCTGTGCGCCGGTTACCTGTGTGAGCCGACGCCCGGCCGACTGCTGATGAGCCAGCATTGGATTGACCGCCGCGATCCCTCCCTGCCGCTGTCCAACCCCAAGACCGGCGGGGTGCTGCCGATGAAGTGGTTGCTGTCGGAGTCAGGCGATGGCGGGCGCCAGTGGAGCGCACCTCGTGAGATCAGCCTGCTGCCGCATCTGGGAACGAACCCCACCTGCGCGATCATTCGGTTGAACACCGGCGAGTTGATGCAGGCTTACGAAAGCTGGCGGCCGTGGGACGCCAGCACGGGCGCACAGTCGGCGAACGTGAAGTTCTCCAGTGACGAAGGCGCGAACTGGAGCGCCCCGGCCACGCTGGCGCGTGACCCGCAGGGCCAGCGGTATTACTGGGATAATCGCGTGACGCGCCAGCCGGGGACGGGCCGCCTGCTCGCTGCACTGTGGACTCATGACAGCACCGTTGGCCAGGATCTGCCGTTGCATCTGGCGTGGGGCAGCCCGGACGGGCGCACGTGGGCAGCGCCGCAGACGACGCCGTTTGCCGGGCAGGTCACCGCTCCGCTGTTTCTCGACGAGCAAACGCTGCTGCTGGCGTATGTGCATCGGCAGGACCCGCCGGGTTTGCGCGTGGCGGTCAGCCGCGATGCCGGCGTGCACTGGGAGCAACCCCAGGTTGAGGTTTTCGCCTGTCCGGGTCAGACGCAGGCGGGCATCGGACTATCACGCAGCGATGCGGAATACTGGGACGACATGACCCGCTGGACCTTTGGCCATCCCAATCTGGTGCAACGATCTGAGCGTGAGGCGCTGCTGGCGTATTACGCACCGCCCCGCCAGCCCGCACCGGGTCCCAATGACCCACCCGCCACCAGCATTCACTGGGTGCGGCTGCGCTGGGACTGAGCATCCGCCTGAGATTATTTCGGGAACCAGCGCGAAGTGCGCCGCAGAGAGGTCATTCCAGCCAACGAGGGCGACGGGGCTCGAACCCGCAACCTCCGGATCGACAGTCCGGTGCTCTAACCAATTGAGCTACGCCCCCAGAACCGCTGCTGGCAAATGCAGCGAGCGGTAAAGATTAGCAACCGGATAGACGATGTCAAACCGCACTGTTCGGCGCGCGAGCGCCGGACGCGAGCGCATGCCTGATTCCCTGCCCGGGATGAGCCTGGCGGAGCGCAGTTTGCTGTCATTTACGCTCTGTGGTACAAAGTTTAATCGGTTTTGCCCGGCTTTGACGGGTTGGTTTGTCGGTGCTTATTCCCGACCCACGGAAGGGTTCCCTGATTGATTGTGCCGATCTGTCCCCCGGCAGTCCCGCTCGTCCGGGGCCACCGGCGACGCTGATCGCTAGAATGCCGACGCTCGTTTTTCCTGTTTTTTTCTCTGACTGGATTGGAATCGAATCACCATGGCCAAACTGCATCAGAACAGCACGCATCTCTTCACCAGCGAATCCGTCTCCATGGGGCATCCGGACAAGGTCTCCGACCAGGTTTCCGATGCCGTGCTCGACAGCCTGCTGGCGGTCGACCCCCGCGCCCGTTGCGCTTGTGAGACGCTTTGCACCACCGGCCTGGTGGTCGTCGCCGGCGAAGTGACCGTGCACAATGATGAAGGCATCAAAGCGCTCGACAAAGTCGAGGAAACCGTCCGCGCCACCCTGCGGGAAATCGGCTACACCGACCCGGCGATGAAGTTCGACGCCGAGAGCTGCGCCGTCATCCGCACCCTCCATGGCCAGTCGCAGGACATCGCCATGGGCGTCGACCGCGACGGCGCCGGCGACCAGGGCATGATGTTCGGCTTCGCCTGCAAGGAAACCCCGGACCTGATGCCCCTGCCGATCTACCTGTCCCATCGCCTCGTCGAGCGTCACGCCCAGGTCCGCCGGCAGGGCAAGATCAAGGGTTTGCGTCCCGACGCCAAGAGCCAGGTCACCGTGGAATACGACGGCCTCAAGCCGGTGCGCGTCCACACCGTCGTGCTCTCCACGCAGCACACCCCCGAATGGAACGGCGCCAAGAAGCAGAAAGAACTCAAGAAGCAGGTCATCAAGCACATCATCGAACCGGTGATGCCCAAGAAGCTGTACAACAGCAAGAAGACCGTCATCCACGTCAACCCCACCGGCCAGTTTGAAATCGGCGGTCCGCACGGCGACACCGGGCTGACCGGCCGGAAGATCATCGTTGACACCTACGGCGGCCGCGGTCGTCACGGCGGCGGCGCCTTCTCCGGCAAGGATCCCACCAAGGTCGATCGCTCGGCCGCCTACATGGCGCGGCATATCGCCAAGAACATCGTCGCCAGCGGCATCGCCACCGTCGCCGAGGTGCAGCTCTCCTACGCCATCGGCCTGGCGGAGCCCATGTCCGTGCTGGTCGACACCCAGGGCACCGGCAAGATCGACGAACGCAAGATCGAAGCCATCGTCCGCGAACTGTTTCCGCTGACCCCGCTGGGCATCATCAAGTACCTCGACCTGCGTAAGCCGATCTACACCGCCACCGCCAGCCACGGTCACTTTGGCCGCAAGCCGACCAAGGACGGGCATTTCAGTTGGGAACGCACGGATATGGCGGGCAAACTCGCCAAAGCGGCTGGGGTTTGATGACCCCGGCACGCGGTGGCTCCAACTGGCCAGGCGCGGCGGCAACACGGCAGCACACCAGGGCCAGGCTGGGTCTGCGAGGCGCGATGCAGATCAAAAAAGGCATTCCGGTTTCCCCAGGTGTGGCGATCTGCCCGGCCGTCGTGCTGGATGCGGAAGATGTCGCCATTCCCCGCCGGGCCGTCTCGGCGCGGCAAGTCAGCATCGAACTGACTCGGCTGGAACAAGCCCTCGAACGCAGCCGGGAGGATGTGACGCAATTGCGCGATCACGCCTCCAGCAGCGTCGGCGCGGAACTGAGCAAGATTTTCGATGTCCACCTGGGCATGCTCAATGACACCAGCACCATCGAGCAGTTCAAGCAGCACATCGAAACCGAACGCGTCACCGCCGAGTTTGCCGTCTACACCGTGATGCGCCGCATCGCCCGCATCTTCGCCGACCAGGAAAACCGCTACCTGCGCGAACGCGCCAATGACGTGCAGGACATCGAACGCCGCGTGGTCGGCCACCTCATCGGCGGCACCCGCGCGGAGCTGGGGCAGCTCGAAGGCGAAGCCATCCTCATCGCCCATGATCTGACCCCGTCGCAGACGGCGTCATTGGATAAAACCAAGATCAAGGGCATCGCCACCGACGCCGGCGGACGCACCAGCCATACCGCCATCCTCGCCCACGCCCTGGGCATTCCCGCGATCGTCGGCCTGGAGGACATCACCTCCAGCGTCACCAGCGGCGACATGCTCATCCTCGACGGCAACCGCGGCCGGGTCATCATCGAACCCGATGCCGAGCAGCTCATGGCGTTCCGCCAGTACAGCCAGGAGCTGGCGCGCTTTGAAGTCTCCCTCGCGGGCCTGCGCAAACTGCCCACCCAGACCACCGACGGCACCGACATCAAGCTCAGCGCCAACATCGAGTTCCCCGACGAAATCGCCCCCGCGCTGGAAAAAGGCGCCACCAGCATCGGCCTGTACCGCACGGAGTTTCTCTTTCTCGCCAGCGATGAAGAGCCGACCGAGGACGAGCAGTACAACGCCTACGTGCTGGCGATCAAAGCCCTGGGCGGACGCGAGCTGACCATCCGCACCCTCGACCTGGGCGCGGACAAAGTCTGGCGGCGCGGCGGCATGGACTACAACGAACGCAATCCCTTCCTGGGCTGCCGGTCCATTCGCCTGTGCCTGCAGAATCTGCCGCTGTTCAAGACCCAGCTTCGCGCCATCCTCCGCGCCAGCGTGGAAGGGCCGGTGCGGATCATGTTCCCGCTGATCAGCAATGTCATGGAACTGCGGCAGGCGAAGATGATCCTCACCGATGTGATGGAGGATCTGGAAGATCAGGGCATCCCCTACCGCGAAAACATCCCGGTGGGCATCATGATCGAGGTGCCCTCGGCGGCGATCCAGGCGAACGTGCTCGCCCGCGAGGTCAGCTTCTTCAGCATCGGCACCAACGACCTCATTCAGTACACCGTGGCGGTCGATCGCGGCAACGAGCGCATCGCCAGTCTGTATTCCTCGGCCCACCCGGCGGTCATCGCCCTGATCCGCGACGTGGTGCGGGCCGCCAATCGTTACAAGATCGAAGTGAGCCTCTGCGGCGAAATGGGCGGCGAGCCCGAGTACGCCATGGTGCTCATCGGGCTGGGGCTGCGCCATCTGTCCATCACCCCTCCGGCGATCCCGGAAATCAAGAAAGTCATTCGGTCGGTGTCCATCGAACGCTGCCGGCGCGTCGCCCGCAAGGTGACCAGCCTCGACACCGACCGCGAAGTCCTCAACTATCTCCGCGATGAGCTGCGCAAGGTGCTGCCCGAAGGGCTCCCTGACGCCAGCGCCCTGGCGGAGAGCTAACCATACTCAGGTCCCCGTGATGAACCGTCCTGCCGCCGCCGCCCTTTCTGATGCTTGCCCGCGCTGTCCGCGCGGCAGTGTCGCGGCGCTGCGCCCGGACTCCGAACCATCGCGCCGGCGACCGCTACCGGAAAGAACCGCACATGACCCAACGGCAAATGCTGATCAACTACGTCCCCGGCGAGGAGTGCCGCATCGCCCTCGTTGAGGACGGCCGGCTCGACGAGCTTTACCACGAACGCGCCAGCCGCGAATCGCACATCGGCAACATCTACAAGGGACGGGTCACCAACGTTGAACCGTCCATCCAGGCGGCGTTCGTCGACTTCGGGCTCGAACGCAACGGCTTTCTGCACATCACCGACGTGCACCCGATGTACTTCCCCGGCGACCACCGCGAGGAAACCGAACGCGTCGGCCACAAAACCCCGCACCGCGAACGCCCGCCCATTCAACGCTGTCTGCGCCGCGGCCAGGAAGTGCTGGTGCAGGTCATCAAGGAAGGCATCGGCACCAAGGGCCCGACCCTCACCAGCTATCTGTCCATTCCCGGACGCTACCTGGTCATGATGCCGCACATGGAGCGCCACGGCGTTTCCCGCAAGGTGGAAGACGACGATGTGCGCCGGCAGATGAAGCAGATTCTCGATGAACTCGACCCCCCCGCCGGGTTCGGCTTCATCGTGCGCACCGCCGGGCTGGGCCGCACCAAATCCGATCTCAAACGCGACCTGGCGTACCTGCAGCGGTTGTGGCGCACCATTGACAGTCGCCGGCACAAGGTGCGCGTCGGCGAACTCTACACCGAGGCGGACCTGATCACCCGCACGCTGCGCGACCTGTACAGCAGCGATGTGGACCGCATCATCATCGACCATGAGTCGGCGGCCCGGCGCGCGCGCGACTTCCTGCGCATCTTCAACCCGCGCACCGCTTCGCCGGTGAGCGTCTACCAGGACACCGCCCCGCTGTTCGACCGCTTCGGCATCGAAAAGCAGATCGAAAGCATCCACGCCCGCCAGGTGCCGTTGCCCTCGGGCGGGTCGCTGGTGATCGATCCCACCGAAGCGCTCGTCGCCATCGACGTCAACAGCGGCAAGATGCGCGAGCATGGCGACGCCGAGACCACCGCCTACAAGACCAACATGGAAGCGGTCGATGAAATCTGTCGGCAACTGCGGCTGCGCGACCTGGGCGGCGTGATCGTCAACGACCTGATCGACATGCGCGACCCCCGGCACCGCCGCGCGGTTGAGGGGCGCATGCGCGACAACCTCAAGCGCGACCGCGCCAAAACCCGCACGCTGCCCATCAACGGCTTTGGCATTCTCGCCATGACCCGTCAGCGCATGGGGCCTTCGCTCAACAGCGCGCTGTACGCCCGCTGCACCGCCTGCGATGGGCGCGGCTCGACCCGCAACCCGGAATCGGTGGTGCTGGCGGTCATGCGCCAACTGGCGCTGGCGATGTGCCGGGAACAGGTGGCGCGCATCGAGCTGACCATCAGCCCGGATGTGGCGTTCCAACTGCTCAACCGCCGGCGGCAGCAACTGGTGGAAATGGAGCGCCAGCACGATGTCACCGTGGTGGTGCGCGTGCACGGCTCGGCTCCGGTGGATGAAGTGATTCTGCAGGCCTACGACGGCCGGGGCGGCATCGTGAACCTCACCGGCACGCCGAATCTGGGCGAGCCGACGCTGGTGAGCGTTGACGAATTGCTCAAGCAGGCGGGTGAGCTGGATGAGCCGGTGGAAGTCGATGATCTGGACGAAGGCGATGAGCAGCCCGCCAGCAGCGCAGCGCCCGAGGCGGAAGCCAAGGGCGTGGCCGGTGAGGAGGAAGCCCAGCCCGAGGGGGGACGCAAACGCCGTCGTCGGCGTCGTCGTCGCAAGGGTGGCAGCGACAGCGAAGCGGCGGGCAGCACTGCGACAACAGAGTCCGCTGCCGACGCCGAGTTGCCCGCGTCTTCCCCGATGGAGGAAGACGAAGCCGACGTCGTACCTGCGGAAGCGCGTACGGAAGTTGAGGCTCAGTCCGTCGCGGATGATGCTGCGGAAATGGATGCAGCCGACGCCGGGGATGATGTCGTCGTGGCGGAAGTCGACGAATACGCCACGGACGACGCGGATCAGCAGGACGACGAGCAGGCCAGCCTGTTTGATGCCGACCGAGCCGCAGCCCAGGCGGATGATGAGAACAATGCGGATGAAGCGGCATCCCCCGAAGACGCCAGCGAGGAAGCATCCTCTGCAGAATCCGATGGCAACGGGGAGAATCGCAAACGCCGTCGCCGTCGTCGCCGCCGGGGTCGGGGCGGCGGAGGCCAGAACAACAACAGTGGCAATGCGTCTGCGGACCACACCCCTGCAACTTCATCTGGAAACGAACCCGCCGCCGGCGAGAACGGTTCAGGCGCTGCGGCAGGCAACGGTGAATCCAGCAGCAAGCGTCGCCGCCGTCGGCGTCGGCGCGGGGGTGGCGGTGGCGGCGGCAACGCCAATTCCGCCGGCGGTAATTCCGCTGGTTCCAATTCCGACCATTCCGCCCCGAGCACTGGCAGTTCGGATGCCGGCGGCAGCGCGGGTCGCAGTTCCGGTTCCCCCGCTGCCAATCCCAGCTCGGGCTACCATAACCGCCTGATGGAAGGCTCATGAACGCTGCGCATCCCCCCCATCGCACCCGTCGCCTGCTGGTGCTCGGCAGCACTGGCAGCATCGGCGTCAACACGCTGGATGTGGTGCGCCATCTCAACACGTTAGGCGGTGACGACCCCATGGAAGTCGTCGGCTTGGCGGCCGGCCGCAACGCCGAGGTGCTCATCGAGCAGGCGCAGCAGTTTCGCGTGCCCAAAGTGGCGGTCGCCGACGAAGCCGCCGCCGCCCAGGTCGCCGCCGCTTTGCCGCAGATTCAGGTGTTCGCCGGCCCGGACTCGGCGCTGGAGCTGACCCGCGCGGTGGAGGCGGACACGGTGATTGCCGCGGTGGTCGGCAGCGCGGGGTTGCCCGCCACGCTGGAAGCGGCGCAGCGCGGCTGGCGCATCGGATTGGCGAACAAGGAAACCCTGGTCGCCGCCGGGGCGCTGATGGCGCCGGCGATTCGCCGCAGCGGCGCGACGCTCATTCCCGTCGACAGCGAGCACTCGGCGATCTTCCAGTGCATGGATGGTCAGCCGCATCGCGCCATCAAGCGCATCGTGCTGACCGCCAGCGGCGGGCCGTTCCGCACCGCCACGCGCGAGCAGATCGCCCAGGCGACGGTGGAGCAGGCGCTCAAGCATCCGACCTGGAACATGGGCGCCAAGATCACCATCGACTCGGCGACCATGATGAACAAGGCGCTGGAGATCATCGAGGCCCACTGGCTGTTTGATCTGCCGCGCGAGCAGATTGAAGTGATCGTGCATCCGCAGTCGATCGCCCACAGCTTTGTGGAGTTTGCGGACCATTCGATCCTCGCCCAGCTTGGGCCGCCGGACATGCGGACGCCGATCCAGTATGCGCTGACCTATCCGCAGCGGGTGGTCGGGTGCAGCCGGGCGATGGACTGGCTGACGCTGGGCACGCTGGTTTTTGAAGCCCCGGACCACGATCGCTTTCCGGCGTTGAAGCTGGCCTATGATGTGATCGAAGCGGGCGGCACGGCCGGCGCGATTTTCAATGCCGCCAACGAAGCGGCGGTCGCGGCGTTCCTGGCGCGAAAAATCCGCTTCGGACAAATTGTCGAGCTGGTGGCCGCGGCCCTGGCGGCCCTGCCCCCGCAGCCGGTGGACAGCCTGGACACCGCCCTGGCGGCGGATCGGCGGGCGCGGGCGTGGGTGGACCAGGCCGTCGCCGGCCGGGCGTAAATGCCGGGACCGGCCCAGCCGATAATTGCTTAACCGACTCACCCCGTAACTGGGAAGACGCCGACATGCCCATCAACCCGCTGCTCGCCTACCCCGCCTTTTTTCTGGGCTTCGGCTTCCTGATTTTCGTCCACGAGCTGGGGCACTTCCTGGTTGCCAAGTGGGTGGGCATCCGCTGCACGCAGTTTGCCGTGGGGTTCGGGCATGCCTTGGCGTGCTGGCGCAAGGGCATCGGCTGGCGGGTGGGTTCGACGGAGCCGGAGTATGAGAAGCAAGCCCGCGCCCTGCTGGAAAAAGAGCAGGTGTCGCTGGAGCAACTGAGCGAGCAGGACGCCTTGCGGAAGCTGTATGAAGCCGCCGACCGGTTGGGGCTGGGGGAAACCGAATACCGGCTCAACTGGATGCCGCTGGGCGGCTACGTGAAGATGCTGGGCCAGGAAGACCTGGACCCCGAAGCCCGCAGCAACGATCCGCGCAGTTTCAACACCCAGCCGGTGTGGGCACGGGCGTGCGTCATCAGTGCCGGGGTGGTGATGAACCTGATTTTCGCGGTGGTGTTTTTTGTGGCGGCATTCATGGCGGGGGTGCAGTTTCCCGCGCCAGTGGTGGGCGCGATTCAACCCGGCGGCCCGGCGGCGCTGGCGTTCCCGGTGCAGCAACGCGACCGCGTCCAGTTCCAGGGACTCAAGCCCGGCGACCGCATCCTGAGCGTCGACGGCGAGGAAATCACCGACTTCCTGCAACTGGGCAACCTCGCGGCGCTGTCGCACCCCGATCATCCGCTGGAAGTGGAAATCGAGCGGCCGGGTTATCAGGGCAAGCTGACTTATCTCATCACCCCCGCACCGAGCAAGGAAAATGAAGGTTTGCTGTCGATGGGCATCGGCAGTGCCGTGACGCTGGATCTGCAGGATCAGCCCAACACGGTGCTGCCTGAGGTGCTCAGCAACGCGGGGGTGCTGCCGGGGATGCGCATCATCACGGTCGCCGGCGAGCCGGTGGAACGACTGGACCAGTTTGAGGCGGGCCTGGCGTCCGGCCGGGGCGAGCCGGTGGATGTGACCTTCCTGGATCACGCTACCGGCAAGCATGTCACCGTGTACCTGGCGGCGGTGGCGCGGCTGGCTCTCGAATCTCCCAACGCCGCCAGCGCCAGCCTGCTGGGTTTGATCCCCGCGACCGAAGCGCTCAGCACCGTGGACGGTTCGCCGGCGGAGCAGGCGGGAATCCAGCCCGGCGATCTGCTGGCGCAGGTCGGCGCGGTGCGCTGGCCCACGGTTGCCCAGCTGATCGAAGTGGTCACGAATGCGGCTGGCGCGCCCATTCAGGTGGATGTGCTGCGTGCCGGTCAATTGATCAAACTCGGCGAGATCACGCCCCACCGCAACAAGCTGGGGATTGCCCTGGGTTCGTCGGCGCAAACCAACATCGTGGCGGGTTGTCTGCCCGATGGCCCGACCGATCGCCTGCACCTGCCCACCGGTTCGCGGCTGCTGTCGCTCAACGAGCATCCCATCGAAAACTTCACGCAATTGCAGCGTCACTTGCAGCAGATGGCGGAACAACTGACTCCGATCCCACCGCTCAAGCTCGGGTACGAGTTGGGTCTGGCCGGACACCCGACGGAGGTGGCGGACGTGGCGCTCACGGCTGCCCAGTGGCAGGCGCTCGCCAACGCCAGTTGGGGCTTCCCGGTGAGTCTGGATCGGCTGCCGCTCAAGCCGTTGCAGGCTTCGGTGACGGCGAAGGACCCGTGGCATGCCGCGTGGATGGGTGTGGAGAAGACGCACCAGACGATGATGCAGACCTACCAGACGTTGGCGAGCCTGTTCCGCGGCACGGTGGCGCCGAGCAACCTGCGCGGGCCGGTGGGCATCGTGCAGATCGGTGGCCAGATCACCACCCGCGGCTGGTCTTACCTGATGTTCTTCCTGGGACTGATCAGCGTGAACCTGGTGGTGCTCAACTTCCTGCCCATCCCCATCCTCGACGGCGGCCTGATGCTGTTCCTGCTGATCGAAAAGCTCAAGGGTTCGCCGCTGAGCGGGCGGGTGCAAAGCGCTGCCACCATCGTCGGTCTCGCCATCGTCGGCTGCCTGGCGCTGACCACGTTCTACTTCGACCTGGGTCGGCTGGTCAGCGGCTGAACTGCTGCATTTGCGTTCAGCAACCTCACCGCAGTCAGCGTCCGGACGCGCGACTGCACACGACAACACCATCGCGCATTGCAGGCAGGCAAAATGGCTGAAACCTCCGGTTGGAGGTCAGCCAGGGATTCCATGGGTATTGGCGGTTGGATGCCGGCTCAGGCCGCCTGCGCGGGCATGAGGGTCGGCTCAACGGCGGCGGCGACCAGCGGCGTCGCCAGGGGCAGCGCTGGAGCGATCTGCGCCAGATTCGCCAGGGTGATCTGCCCCAGCAGGCGGCGCATGTCATCAGCGCTCTGCCGGCACACGCCCAGCAGACTATTGACCACCGTCTGCAGTTCCGCCGGCGGCTGATCAAGGCGAACCTGACCTTCGACCGGGCCATCAATGGCGGTGACGATGTCCAGCAGCGTGATCTGGCGGGCGCTGCGCGCCAACTGGTAGCCCCCCGCCCGGCCGAGCTGGCTTTCGATCAACCCATGCCGCGCCAACGCCTGGAGGATTTTCAGGACGCTGACGGTGGCGGTCTGCAACCGCACGCCGATCTCCCGCGCCTGGAGGTACACCCCCGGTTCATGATTCGCCAGGACAACCAAAGCGAGCGCCGCCTGCGCTGACGTCTTACTGAGTTTCATTGCTGACATCCTTCTCACCGGCGAGGAGAGTCGCGACGCACTAACGCGATCCCTGAGGAATGGCCGGCGTAACCCGTAGAAGGAGTCGGGTGGACGATGCACAGGCATCGACCCGGACCCCTCCGTGACCCAACCCCTATATCGACCATTTCGCCTCCGGCTTGAGCGGTAAGAACGGATTTAACCTACGATCGGAATCATGGAAATTCAGGTGCTGCTTTTCGCTCAACTCGCGGCAAAAATCGGGCATGCCCATCTGAAATTACAGGTGCCGAACGATGCGGACGTGGCGACGGCGCTGCGGCGATTAACCGAAGAATTCCCGGTAATTCAGGGGGATTTGCCGCATGTCGCCTGTGCGCTGGCGCAGCGTTATGTTGCGCTCGACACCCGGTTGCATCCCGGTTGCGAGCTGGCGCTCATTCCCCCGGTCTCCGGCGGGTGAAGTGAACGCTTTCCGACCAGGGGATGGCGGCGGCAGGATTATCGGCACTTGCGCGGATATCCGGACCCCAGCGGCTGTGCCGGCCGCGCCAGCCACGCCGTCCCCGACGGCTGCGGCGGTTCTGCGGACACTGTCAGGCGCGGCGTTTAGCACATTTTTTCGCTTAATGACGGTTAATCCGGCCACGCGGGCAGCCGATGAATCCAGTGCTGGAGCAGTCCGCTCCGGCGAGGAGCTCAGAGGAGAAAGCCCCCTATGCCACGCCAGAAAGACATTTTGACCACGGGAGAAGTCGCCAAGATTTGCAATGTCGCCCCCCGAACCGTCAGTAAATGGTTCGATTCGGGGCAGCTGCGCGGGTATCGTATTCCCGGCAGCAAGGATCGGCGCATTCCGCTTAGCGCGCTGATCCGCTTCATGAAGGCGCACAACATCCCACTCGACGGACTCCAGAGCGGCAAGACGCGCGTACTCATCGTCGATGATGAGTCCGAAATCGTCGATGTCCTCCAGAAGGTCCTGTCCGAACAAGCCAACTACGAAGTCCATACTTCGCACAACGGCTTCTCGGCGGGCATCGAGTGCGAGAAGTTCAAGCCCAATGTCATCCTCCTGGACATGCACCTGCCCGATGTCCACGGCGAGGACGTGCTCAAGATCGTCCGCGACAACCCGGACCTCGCCGCCAGCAAGGTCATCGCCATGAGCGGCAAGCTCACCGATGGCCAGGCGCAGGGTCTGCTGACCCGCGGCTTCGATTCCTACCTGAAGAAGCCGTTCCACGTGCGCCAGGTGATCGAAGCCATCGAGGAAGTCAGCGCCAACACGTACTGAATTCCCGCCGCAACCGATCACGGTTGGCAGCCAACGCTCTGAATCAACCGCCTCGCCGCGCCACAAACGCGGCGAGGTTTTTTTGTACCCCCAACGCACCCTCGGTAATCCCTGCAGACCCTCGCTTCCCGGGTGGGCATTGACAGTCCCCAGACGCAGGATAGGATGAATTCGCCTAATCCAGCCGCCTGTCGCGGCCGGAGCGGGGGAACCAATCCCCATGGGGCGCATCGCACCTGCGGGTGCGAGGGACACCTGAAAGTCCTAGCCCGTCAGCTAACCTCGTCGGCATTTTCAGGGCGATCAACTCTCACGTTCTCGCCCAACCGGTTCCGTTCCAGAGGCGAAACGGCTCCTCGTCAATAAACCAATGCATCGACCACCCGCTCCCGAGCGGGTGTGGTGGGTGTTGCGATCCACTGATGCCTGCAGGCCCGTCCTGCTCGCTCAGGGAACGCTGACACGCCGGTTTCGCCGGGAGATGGTCATGTCCAAGTTTTCAATTCTGTCGCTTGAGTGCCGCAAGATTCACCTGGGCCTGCGCAGCTGCATGCGCCGGGTCACTCCCGCCAAACTGGTGCTGTTGGGCTATGCGTCCTACGTCCTGCTGGGCTGGGCCTGCCTGACGCTGCCGTGGGCGCAGCGTCAGGAGCCGGCCAGCAGTCTGGACCATCTGTTCATCGCCACTTCCGCCGTCTCCACCACCGGGCTGGTCACCCTCAGCGTGGCGGATCAATACAACTGGTTCGGGCAGGCGGTGGTGCTGCTCCTGATTCAACTGGGCGGCATCGGCTACATGACCTTTGGCTCCTTCGTCATCCTCGCCCGGCAGCGGAATCTCTCACGCACCCAGGTGGGCATCGTCCGCACGGTCTTCACGCTGCCCGAGTCCTTCCACCTGGCCAGCTTCATCCGCAGTGTGGTGGGGTTCACGCTGGTGATTGAAACCATCGGCGCGCTGACGCTCTACGTGCTGTTTCGCCAGGCGGGTTTGCCGCAGACCGGCTGGAGCGCCGTGTTTCACAGCGTGTCCGCGTTCTGCACCGCCGGCTTCAGCCTGTACAACGACAGCTTCGCCAGCCAGGTGGGGAATTTCTGGATCAATGCCGTCATCGCCCTGCTCAGCTATCTGGGCGCGGTCGGGTTCATCGTCTGTCTGGATGCCTGGAATGTGCTGACCCGGCGATCACCTAGCATGACCCTCACCAGCCGCATCATCCTGTGGGCGACATTCTGGCTCAGCGCGGGGGGCGCCGCCCTGCTGTTTCTGACTGAGCCAACCTTGCAAACCATGCCTGCCGATCAACGCTGGCTGGCGGCATTCTTCCAGGCGATGACCGCTCTGACCACCGTCGGCTTCAACACCATTGACATCGGAGCCATGTCCCATGCTTCCATCCTGCTGCTGATCGTGCTGATGGTGATCGGCTCATCACCCTCAGGCACCGGCGGCGGCTTGAAATGCACCACCTTCAGCGCCCTGCTGGGCGTCATGCGCAGCGCTGCCCGCGGCGAACGCACCGTACACTTCTGGGGACGCACGATTCCCCTGGAACGCATCTGGGCGGCCGGGGGCATTGCCGGCTTCTACGTGCTGTCACTGGTGGTCGGCGTGTACCTGCTGGAACTGACCGAGCCCACCGGCTTTGATCAGAATTTCTTTGAAGCTGCCTCCGCCCTGGGCACCGTAGGGCTGAGCATGGGCATCACGGCCGGCCTGACCAACCTGGGCAAGCTCATCATCATCGCCATGATGTTCTGCGGCCGACTGGGCCCCCTGACCCTGGGCATGGCGTTGTTCACGCGAACCACCAGCGACCAACCCCGCCTGAATGACGACCTGGCGGTCTGACGCAGCCGAACCAGCGGGTGAAACGACTGGCGCCAGCCGACCCGCGCGTTTGCCATCCCCCCCGTTATCTGGCTAACATGCCCCTCTTTGCCGAAACCGGATGCCGCTGTGCGCTTTGAGCTGATCGACCGAATCCTGGAGCAGACGCCTGACCGCATCGTCGCGGTCAAGAATGTCACCAGCGCCGAGGAATATCTGGCGGATCATTTCCCCAGCTTTCCCGTGCTGCCGGGGGTGATGATGCTCGAGACGCTGGTGCAGGCGGGCCGGAAGCTGCTGGCAGAGGCGGCGGGTCATCAGCCGCTGGTGCTGGCGCAGGTGCGGAACATCCGCTACGGCAATATGGTTCGGCCGGGCGAAGCGCTGACGGTGGAGGTCACCTGCAGCGGCGAAAAGGACGGATGCTGGCAACTGGCCGGCGTGGGCAAGGTTAATGACACCGTGGCGGTACAGGGCAAGTTCGCTCTGATCCCGCTGGCTGCGGCCGAAGCTGCCGGAGCCTGAAGACCGCGAGTTGGGAGCTGATCCATGGCGATGTCACAGGATGAAATTTTCGCGAAGGTCAAGGAAGTGCTCGTCGACGCCCTGGCGGCCGACGAGGATGAAGTCACCCCGCAGGCCAAGCTGGTGACCGATCTGGGCGCCGAGTCCATCGACTTTCTGGACATCGTCTTCCGCCTGGAAAAAGCCTTCGGCGTGAAAATCGAACAGGGCGAAATCTTCCCCGCCAACGTGCTGGAAGACAATACCTACGTGCAGGAAGGCAAAGTCACCGACGCCGGCATGGAAGAGCTCAAGCGCCGCATGCCCCATGCCGACCTGACCGAGTTCGACGCCAGCCGCGATGTGGAAGAGTTCTCCGACATCTTCACCGTCGACACCATCGTCAAGTTCATGCAGCACAAGCTCGCGGCTTAAGGTCGCACAGCTTTTCTTTTCCTCCTGCCGGGTTGTCCCATGCGCTGGATCTGGCTCGACCGCATCCTGGAACTGGAAACCGGACGCCGCTGCGTGGCGCTCAAGAACATCTCCTTAGCCGAGGAGGTGCTGCACGATCACTTCCCCGCCACCGCCCATCATGGCGCGCTGCCGGTGCTGCCCAATCCGCTGATCATTGAAGGCATGGCGCAGTGTGCCGGCATCCTGGTCGGCTGCACCGGACGCTTCCGCGAAAAAGTCATCCTCGCCAAGATCGGCAAAGCCACCTTCACCGCTGTCGCCACCCCCGGCCACACGCTGCGCTTCAGCGCCAACCTCGATCGCTTCGACCCCAGCGGCGCCAGCACCTCCGGCATCGTCGAACTGCTCGACCCTTCCAAGGGCCCCGATTCCGCCAAACCGCTGGCGACCATCGAGCTGATGTTCAGCCACATCGACCAGAACCGCGCGGGCCTCGCCTTCCCCGAGCACAACTTCGTCTTCACCGATCAGTTCATGAACCTGCTCCGCAGCAGCGGCTTCGACCCCGACGCCATCCGCGCGGGGTGAGGTTCTTGCTTCTATGGCTTTGCAGTTCAGTGGCGCAGCGTCAGTTTTGACGCTGTTTTTTTGCCACGGATGAACACGGATGAAGACGTGGAAGAGATGAAGCAGGGATAAGAAAGGCAGCAGGCATTGCCCTCAAGCCGCGGATGCGCGCAGCGAATCCGGGGGTTGGCTCAGGGCGCCCCCACATCTGTTAGGTCGATTTCAATACAGCGCGATCAACCCCGTCCTCACGGCAGGACGATCTTCTGTCCCACCGCCAGTTTGCGGGCGTCGGAGATGCCGTTGGCGGAGGCGATGTCCTGCCAGCGTTTGCCGTCGCCGTAGTGCTTTTGGGCGATGGACCAGAGGGTGTCTCCGCGGGCTACCGTGTAGCTGGTGCCGCCGGTGGCGGGAGTTGCTGCGGCGGGTGCGGCAGGCGTCGCGCTGAGGGTGGTGACGGTGGTGGTCGCGGGAGCAGCCGGGGCGGCGGCAGTCGGGCCCAGGAACACCGGCTCGCTGCTGGCGCCGGGCGCTTCAATGCGATCCGACGAAGTGTAGGTCGTCGTCGAGAAGCTGGGCGTCGAGGTCGCCGGGTTGGCGCTGTAGCTGGCGCCGGCGGTGTAGGTGGAGGCGGCGCCGTGGCCGACGGTCACGCCCGTGCCGGGGACCGGTTCGCTGGGCAGGGTGATGTACTGGTTGCCGCCGTAGGTACTGGTGCTGGGCGTCGGGGAACCGCTGGCGGCGGCGGTGGCGCCGGCGTAGGTGTAATCCGGGGTGCTGGTGGCGTATGTCCCGTCGGTGCGGACGGAAGTCACCGTGGGCACCTGCGCCATCTCCTTCTTGCGGTCGCGCTGACAACCCACACTCAAGCCCAGAGTAACCACGAGCATTCCGACGAGCAGCCAACGCATGGGGTGCACCTCCACACCGGGGAAAGGATCATCGCAGCGCGTCCTGCGCTAAGGACCGATTTGTACCGCGCCGGAGCCAAGGTCGCAATGCAGCTTCGGACCAGAATGTAGGCAAATCGGAATTTTCGCGCGACCGGCAACAGCTGTCGCCGCCGACGCCCACGGCGCCAGGTTTGCCGCGACGCTGATTGCACGCATTGACAGCGCCAGCCGTGCAACGCAAGCCGTACCATCCGATCCTGTTTCCGGTCGGCCACATCAGCTCATGGCCGGGGGGCATCCATTCGCCGCTGGTTGGTCGAAGCGCTGCGGGGCGTCGCGTAGACTGCCGCCGCGGCGTGAGTTGTCGCGCGGAGTGACTGGCATGCAACTGACCATTGGACTGGATCTGGGCACCACCAAACTCTGCGCGGCGGCGGTGAATCCCAGCACGCGCCAGCTGGTGGCGGAAGTGTCCTGCCCCAACGCGGCTGGCCAGGGCAGGCCGGCGGGCGAACAGGACGCGAGCAAAATCGTCAGCTTGATCCTCAACCTGCTGCGTCAGCTCATGCAGCAACCGCCGCTGCAACACGCCAGCATCATCGGCCTGGGCGTCACCGGGCAAATGCACGGCATCGTGCTCGTGGATGCCGACGGCCAACCCGCCAGCCCGCTGGTGAACTGGCAGGATCAGCGCGGTGCTGTGCCACTTTCCGCACTGGGCCAACGCACACCCGTGCAGGCGCTCACTGACCAGTTGGGCGATCGCGCCCCCGCCAGCACCGGCTGCCTGCCCGCCACGGGCTACGGCGGCGTCACGCTCACCCGCTGGGCGGCGGAGGGACGCAGCTTCGCCGGCTTGCGGGCGCTGAGCATCATGGACCTGGTCGTGCATGCGCTTTGCGGTCAGTATGTGACTGACGCCGGCATCGCCGGGAGTTGGGGCCTGCTCGACGCCGCCGCCGGCCAATGGCTCGATAGCGCCAGCCAACAATTCGGAAACCTGCTACCCCCCATCGCTCCCACCGGCAGCGTGGCGGGCTCGTTGCGCTCCGCGCTGGCAACGCAACTGGACTTGCCCAGCGGGCTCCCGATTGCCGTGGCGCTGGGCGACAACCAGGCGTCGTTCATCGGCAGCGTGGATCAGCTCGACGGCCGCCTGCTGCTGAATCTGGGCACCGGCGGGCAGATGTCGCTGGCGGTGTCGCGCTATGCCGTCGCGGAAGGTTTGGAAACGCGCCCCCTGTCGCCCGGTCGCTGGCTGCTGGTGGGCGCCAGCCTGTGCGGCGGGCGCGCTTACGCCCTGCTGGCGGATTTCTTTGCCGACGTGGTGCGCACGTTCGCCGGTACGGAGATCCCCCCAGCGCTGCTGTACGAACGCATGAACCAATTGGCGCAGCCTGACCAACCCACCACGCTGCGCGCCAGCACGTTGCTGGGCGGCACGCGCAGTGATCCGACCGCACGCGGCGCCATCACCAATCTGGACCCGCAGAATTTTTCGGCTGGCCAGTTCGTGCGTGCGTTTGTGGCTGGCATGGTCGCGGAGCTGCGCGGGTACTACGCCCGCGCGGAGGCGCAGGGCCTGCACGCCACGCATCTGCTGGGCGCGGGCAATGCTGTGCGACGCAATCCGGCGGTGCAGCGTGAAATCACCGAGCAATTCAGGTTGCCGGTGCAGATGCCCGACACCCGTGAGGAGGCGGCGGTCGGCGCGGCGCTGACGGCTGCGGTGGCGGTGGGTTTGCGGTCGTGGTGATGCGGAGGCGCAAGCGTGTTTGCGCGTCCAAAGAAAAACCGCACCGGAGTGGTGCGGCTGGGTGAGGCGTGGTGTGGGAATGACGAAGGTTCCGGGGGTGCTTACGCTTCGGGTTCGTAGCTGCCGTCGAGGAAGCCGGCGAGCTTGCGTGAACGCACCGGGTGCTGCAACTTGCGGATGGCTTTGGCTTCCACCTGGCGCACACGTTCGCGGGTGACCTTGAAGATTCGGCCGACCTCTTCGAGCGTGTAGGTGTAGCCGTCGCCGATGCCGTAGCGCAGCTTGATGATCTCGCGTTCGCGGTAGGTCAACGTCTTGAGCACCTGCTCGATGCGCTGACGGAGCATGTCCTGAGCAGCGGTTTCGGTGGGGTTCTCCGCGCGTTCGTCCTCGATGAAGTCGCCGAAGTAGGAGTCTTCGCTCTCGCCGACGGGCCGGTCGAGCGAGATGGGATGCCGACTGATTTTGAGCACGCGGCGGGCTTCCACCACGGGCATTTTGGCGGCCTCGGCGATTTCCTCGATGGTCGGCTCGCGGCCCAGGTCCTGCAGCAGGTTCTTGGCGATGTTGCGCAGCTTGCTCATGGTTTCGATCATGTGCACCGGGATGCGGATGGTGCGGGCATGATCGGCAATGGCGCGGGTGATGGCCTGACGAATCCACCAGGTGGCGTAGGTGGAGAATTTGTAGCCGCGCTTGTACTCGTACTTGTCGACGGCGCGCATCAGGCCGGTGTTGCCTTCCTGGATGATGTCGAGGAAGGACAGGCCGCGGTTGCGGTACTTCTTGGCGATGGACACGACCAGACGCAGGTTGCCGCCGGACAGGTCGCGTTTGGCTTTCTCGTATTCGTCGAAGACCACCTTGATGTCCAGGGCGCGGGCCTGCAGGTCGTTGGGATCCTCGAGCACCAGCGAGCGGAGGCCCGCCAGTTCCTCGCGCATGACCATGATGTCTTCAGGGTCGTAGCGCTCGGTGTGGCTCTCGCTGTCAGCGAGGGTGTGCTGCAGTTCCGCCATCTTTTCACAGATGGCGCGCAGCTTCTTCATCAGCGGCTGAATGCGGCTGGTGCGCAGGCTCAACTCTTCAATCAGGGTCGCCATCTTCCGCCGGCGGGAGTGAATGCGTTCGATGATCTCCGCCGCCACGCCCTTGTTCCGGCGGGACTGTTCGAGCAATTCCCAGTCGATGCGGTTCTGCTCAAGCAGCTTGCGGACGGTCTTGAGATTGTTGGGAATGCGCGCGGCAATCTTGCCCTTGGCGTCGTCCTCGGCGGTGCTGATCTTCATGGTGCGATCGAACGGCAGATCGCCGTCGTTCACCATTTCCAACGTCTCGACCGCGGCGGCGATGCAGTAGTCGTTCTCCAGCACCTTGCGGCGGAAGATCATGCGGCAGGTTTCGATCTTCTTCGCCAGACGGATTTCTTCCTCGCGGGTCAGCAGGGAAATCTCGCCCATCTGGGTCAGGTACATGCGCACCGGGTCGTCGATGCGGCGGCTCTGGGCTTCCTGCAGCGCCTGGGCGAGCTCGGCTTTGATCTGCTCTTCGTCGAGTTCCTCGCCGCCTTCAATGGTGGTGGCGGCTTCGCCATCTTCACCAGCGTCCTCGGCATCGATCTGGATGGGCGGACGCGGGGCCTCGGCGGTTTCGCCGGCGGGGGCGTCTTCTTCCAGCGCGGGATCGACCTCCGGCTCATCGACGGGCTCGGGTTCGGGCACCCCGCCGGAGAGCGCGAGCAAGCGGTCGGCCTTGCGCTTCTCGGGGACTTCACCGCCGCCGACCATTTTCACGCCGGCGCGGAGCAGTCGGACCATGAGCTTGTGAATCTGGTCGGGGTCGACCATTTCATCGGGCAGCAGGGCATTGAGTTCGTCATAAGTGACTTGCTGCGCCGCCAGGCCGCGCTTGACCAGTTCTTCCACTGCGGGATGCGTTCCAGTTTCCAGCACGTGCGTTCCTTTCCCTCGAACCTTGCCACGGGGGGCGTCAAGACCCCGTTTTACGACGAACGAAACCGCGCGATGCGCACCGGCGATGACTGGCTGCGCTGCCGCTCGGCAATCTGTTTGAGCAACTGTTCCTGATCCACGGTGACCACCTGGCCATCGACATGGACCTCGCCGGTCAAGGCGGCCTGGCGGGTTTCGGCTTCCTCGCGTTGCCGCCGCAGGGCAACGAACTGGCTCGCCAGATCCGCCACCAGCGCCGACAGCCGGTCGGTCTTGTCGCCCAGCACCTGTTCCAGATCGGCGTCGGCCTGGGTCAGCCAGGCGGACACCTCCGAGCGCTGCCGACTGGCGGCCTCGCCCAGCAGGTGGGTCAGCGTCGTGGGTTGTCCCTCCGCCAGCCGATCGTACAACAACTGATAAGCCTCCGCGCCCAACGGCGAGCACAGGTCGGCCGGCAGGACCGCTTCATCCAGGTCCCGCCCGTCCGGCAATGTCAGGTGAAACAAGCCCGGCTCCCGCAGCAGCCCAGCGACCAAGAGCCGTTCGACCGCCTCCAAAGCCTTTATTCTATGCATGTTCTGCGGGGAAGCCAGTCGCGGGCGGTCGCTTTGCGGCGCTTCGTCCCAGTTGGGCTCCAGTTCGTGAACTTCATGTTCCAGGTGCGGATCATAGGCCCCGGCATCCGGCAGGGGTCGACTGGCTGACGGATTAGGCTGCTGACTGGCTGGCTGACCCGGCGCTGCGGCAGGTGATGCCCCCCCGCTGGTCGAACCCTGGGCCGGGCGCTGGGGCCTTCGGGGCGCCAGCTCACGCAGCATGGTGGTGACGGTTTCCTCGGGCAGATGCAGCAGATGGCCGACGCGCTGGATCACCAGCGCCCGGCGGATCGGGGTCATCTGCAGCACGCCCAGCGCGGCCAGTCGACCGAGGTATTCCTCTGCGATCCGCTGCTGCCCCGCCAGAGAGCCGGCGTCATCAAACCGCTGCCGCATGCGCTGGAACTGGTAATCCAGCGCTTCGGTGGCGTCCTTGATCGCCTGATCCCACTGGGCTTTGCCTTCGGCTTTGGCCATCAGGTCCGCGGGGTCGAGTCCTTCGGGCAGCACCGCTATGGCGACATCGACGGTGCCGCCGATGAAGATTTCCAGCGCGCGGTCGGCCGCCTTGTAGCCGGCTTCGTCAGCGTCAAAGATCAGCACCACCCGGTCGGCGAAATGCCGCAGGGCGCGCATGTGTTCTTTGGTCAGCGCGGTGCCCAGCGTGGCGACGACATTTTTCGCTCCCGCCTGATGGCAGGAGGTGACGTCGGTGTAGCCCTCGACGATCACGGCCGTGCGGCTGTGCAGGATCGCCTGCTTCGCCAGATGCAGGCCGTACAGCGTGGCGGATTTGTTGAACAGCGGCGTTTCGGGGCTGTTGAGATACTTCGGCTCATCCTCCGCGCGCAGCTTCCGGCCGCCGAAGGCGATGGGCCGACCGATGGCGTCGCAGATGGGGAAGATCAGCCGATGACGCAGACGGTCGTAGTAGCCGTCGCCCTGCTTGCGGGGGCTGATGAGTCCCGCCTGTTCGAAGGCATGGAGGCTCCAGCCGCGCTGGTTGATGGCGGTCGCCAGGCCGTCCCAGCCGTCGGGGGCGTAGCCGATCTGGAACTGTTCGATGGTTTCGGGGGCGAAGCCGCGTTGCTGGAGGTATTCGCGGGCGATCTGGCCGCGTTGTTCATCACGGAGCTGGCCCTGGAAAAACTTGAGGGCTTTGTCGTTGGCGTCGCTGATGCGTTTGCGTTGCTGGCTGGCGGCGTTGTCGGCGTCCTGGCCGCGTTGGGTGAGCTTGATGCCCGCGCGTTCAGCGAGGTATTTCATCGCCTCCGGGAAGGTCATCTTGTGATAGTTCATGACGAAGCCATAGGCATCGCCGCCGGCGCCGCAGGAAAAGCATTTGTAGATTTGCTTGGTGGGGGAGACGAACATCGAGGGATTCGAGTCGTCGTGGAACGGGCACAGGCCGACGAATTCCTTGCCCTTGGGCGTCAGCCGAAGCTGTTCGCCGATGAGGGCAACGATGTCGGTCGCCTGCTGGACCTGTTCTTTCTGGTCGTCCCACTGGGGCATGGCAAGTGTCGTCGCGCGGCATGCCGAACAGGCAGCGGCCGGGGGCCGGGGGTCACCAAAGATTGTCCCAGATCAACGCCGATGCCAACTAAATGCTATGCCGCGACTCACCGGATGGTAACCGCCAACCCCACCAAACGTCACAAGCGCCCCACAGACTGGCGTTGCGCGACAGCAGGCCAAGGGTAGCCGAACCTCCCGTTGTCGATAAAACTTGAACCCAACCGCCGTCAGTCGCTCGCTGCCACGCCCGATGCTCCGGCACCGCGGTCAGGCGTCAGCCTGATTCAGGCGGAGGCCTGAGCTTCCGCAGCGGGCGCCTGATAGACGAAGCGGCGCTTGGCGGGCTTGACCACCAGGCCGCAGCGGATGGAACGGGTGGACGCCAGGATGCGCTGGGGCTTGCCGTCGATCAGGGCGGTGACCGCCTGGAGATTGGGGCGGAACTTGCGGCCGGTCTTGCCGGTGACTTTGACACCCACGCCGCCGAGGTACTTGGCCTTGCCGCGGTAGGTGTACTGGTTGCCGGTGGTGGTCCGTTTGCCGGTGAAATTGCAGACGCGGGGCATGGCTGACTCCGTCGAGTAGGTCCAAAATAGTGGAGCCAAGCATTTTAAGCGCCGTTCCATTCGGATGCAAACGCACTGCAGGAGGCTGTAGGAACTCAATAGAAGTGTCACGGTCATTATGACAATAGAAGTGTCAGGGG
>CAZSBB010000016.1:0-122551 GCA_964605235.1 uncultured Phycisphaeraceae bacterium | reverse complement strand
TGAGGGGACATTTCTACTTCGGTCCGAAGGGGACAGTTCTACCCCAGTCCCAACAGCCGATCGACGGGGCTCCGGGGTAAAAAAACCGGGCTGGCGCGGGCGTCAGGGCGGTTGCGAGAAGGGTGAGACATATCCGCGCTGCGCTGCCCGCCGGGCCGACAAGTCGACTTTTCAGCGCCCAGGTGCATCCCCCGGCCTTGACGCCGTGAAGGGCAGGGGGGTACAACGACGTATTCTGCGTGAATCTGGTGGATGATTCGGTTGACCAGCGATCGCCGGTGGAGCGGTCGCCGCAGTGAGATGATGATGCCCAAGCAACCCTGCCGCCCGGGAAGGGCGAACGTCTGGCGCGCGACGCGGCTTTGGGCTGCGCCGCTGTGGTGTTTGATGTTTTGCCTGACGCTGACAGGTCCAGCGCCGGCGCAGGAAATCGAACTGACCAGCGCGGAGTACGCCAAGCTCGACAGCTTCGAGATGCAGATTCTCAAGCGTGCCGACACCGTCTTTGGCGAAGCCCTCAAGCTCCGCGAGCAGGCGGACTACTTCGAACGCGTCCGCAGCGTGCAGCAGGCGTCGGAGAAGCGCGTCGACGCCAACCGCACCTTTGTGCGCGCCGCCACCGAGTACGAATCGTTCATCGTGGAGAACGAACGCAGCGCGGCCGTGCCTTACGCCCTGCTGCGCAAGGCGCGCAGCCTGCACCTGGGCGACAAGCGCTTCATGGCGATGAAGCTGTACGAGGAGGAAATCCTCGAGTTCTTCCGCAACAACCCCAAGATCGCCGCGGCGGCGCTGTACTACCTGGGCCTGGCGCACTGGGAAAACGGCGACCTGGGCGCGGCCATGAAAGCCTGGAAGCAACTGGCGGACGACAAGGAATACTCCAAGCAGCCGCTCGCCGCCGACGCGATCAACAAGCTGGCGGAGAACTTCGAGAAGCAGGAGCAGGCCGGCCGGGCGATGGTGTACTACATGCAGGTCGCGGTCGACTTCCGCCGCAGCAACCCCGACGCCGCCCGCGCCGCCATCGGCAAAGTGCTGGCGTACTACGTCCGCACCGAGCCCAACGAACCGAAGCTCCGGGAGTTCTACGCCAACGTCGACACCTTCCACGGCCACCCGCGCAGCGCGCCCAAGGATGTCGCGGGCGACCGCGAGTACTGGAATTTCATCCGGCAGGCGATCGCGCAGAACGGCAGCTTCAACGACCTGCAGGTGGACCTCAAACGCCGGTACTACGGCTACTGGGCGGACCAGATGCAGGGCAAGTTCCCGGACTGGGATGATTTTCAGCTCGATTTCATCGCCTACCGCCGCGAGCAGGAACAGGATGTCGCCCGCTGGATCAGCCGGCTGGACCAGCAGTTCAACCAGTATCAGAAGGAAGGCGATTACGACCGCGTGGTGCGCTGGATTCGCGCTTACGCCGGCTATGAAGCCAAGGTCAAGGAATACTTCCAGAAGCTGAACTTCGCCAAGATCAGCGAGCCGCAGATGTACGAGTTGTGCCGCACCTTCCTGGACGCCGTCAAGGATTACGACATGGCGACCAACGTCGCCAGCAAGGTGCGCTGGGATGAAGTGGACGACGGCCGGCTGTGGAATCCGTGGGTCTACAACCTGCGCGGGTACCGGCACGATGCGCTGGTGGAGGAACTCTGCACCCGTTTCAAGGAACCGGCGCGCGGGCCGATGGAACTGCTGCGCTACTACCACCACTACCGCGGCACGCTTGACAAAATCATGGAACTGTCCGCCCAACTGGTGAGCGATCCGAACTACGGCCCCGAAGCCAGCTACTACCGCGGGCTGGGGCAGATGCGGCAGAACCAGTGGGAAGAAGCGATCAAGACCCTGCGCAATGCCGACAACTATTCGCCGCCCTCGGCGAAGTGGCAGGTCGCCGAGTGTCAGCGCAAGCTGGGCAAGCTGGCGGCGGCGATCAACGAGCTCAAGGAAATCGAGAACTTCTACAAGGACAGCGCCCCCGAAGCCCGCTGGCGGATGGCGGTGTTCTACAACGAAGCGGGCGACCAGAAGCAGTACATCGCCAACCTGCGGGCGTTGCTCAAGCTGTATCCCAAGAGTTCGCAGGCCAGCAATGCCCACAACGAGCTGGAAAAACTGGGCGTGAAAATTGGTGGAGGCGTCGATGAATAAGCAGTCAGGTCGCGGCCCGGCCGCGCGGCGGATCGGCAGTGGTTTTCTGGTGCTGGCGCTCTTGGCGGCTCTGTCGGCGCCCGGCTGGGCGCAGACCCCACGCGGCGGCGCGGCCGGCGAAGGCGGCGAGGAGGCGGCCGGGGGCGCCGGGTATGCCGCCTATCGCATCGTCGATCGCGCCGCCGACCTGCTCGACGCCGGCGAAACCGAACGCGGCGTCAAAATGCTTGAAACCGTCCTGGACCAGTACCCCACCAGCGACATCCGTTACAAAGTCTGGCTGCTGCTGGGCAAGCACTTCCTCCAGCAGCACCAGCACATGCGCGCCGTCAACTACCTGCGCAACCTCCGCCCGCTGGACGATGGACAGACCGAACTGCGCGGCGAAAAACTCGACCTCTACCTCGAATCGCTCTACCTCACCGGCGTGGCGTACTTCCAGATGCGCCAGTACGGCAGCTCCTTCCCCGCCCTGCGCAAAATCACCAACGACTTTCCCAACACCGTCTGGGCCAACCAGGCGTACTACTACATCGGGCTCTGCCATTTCGCCCAGGAAAACTGGAACAAAGCCATTGAAGCCCTTTCCGTGGTTGGCACCTTCGTCGATCCCGACGGCCCCGCCACCGAGTATGTCGAAGCCGGCCGACGGTTCTATGTCAAAGTCACCGACCAGGACCTGCCCGTGCTGCATCGGCTCGGTCAGCCGGTCAAGCTGACCGTCAAAGCCCGGAGCGGTGACGAAGCCACCATCGACTGCATTCCGCTGGCGGGCGACAGCGACATCTTCATCGGCTCCATCGCCACCGAACTGGGCGTGCCCAAGCCCGACGACAACCTGCTGCAACTGCTCGGCGGCGACGAGTTGAGCGTCACCTACACCGACGCCAACACCGTCGATGGCCGCGCCAATGTCGCCCGCCTGGCGAAAGTGCAGGTGGTCTCCACTGCCGCGCTCAACTTCACCCTGGGCGACTACGAATCCCGCTCCAGTGCCGCGTTCATCGGCCAGCCGGTCTTCGTCCTGCTGCATGATGCCGACCAGGACGCTTCCGCCTCCGCCGACAGCGTGACCATCCGCCTGATCAGTCGCTACCGCGAGCAGGAGGAAGAAGAAGACGGCCAGGTGCGCGGCATCAACCTCGAACGCCTCTTCCGCGACGAATCCGACCGCTGGCACGTGCGCGATGAAGTCACCGTGCGCCTGACCGAGCTGGGCGAGAGCCAGCCGTTGCACACCGGACGGTTCGGCGCCCAGGTGCCGATCGGCGCCCTGCGGCCGGATGTCGCGGTGGACAAGGCCGACGCCGAGCTGACCGTCGCCCTGGATGATGAAATCGTCGCCACCTACGTGGATGAACGGCACATCAGCGGCCTGTCCCCGCGCGAGGTCAGCGCCGGCATCCGCGTGGTCAGCGAGATCGACGCCCGCCCCCGCGCCACGCAGTACGTGGTGTCCGACCCGGTGGTGCTCGCCAAGAAGAACCTCGTCGAATCCGAGGCGTATCTGGAACTGGGCAAGATTTTCAAGAGCATGGGTCTGCTCAAGGGCGCCAAGGAAAAATGTGACGAAGGCCTGACCCGCATCGAGCCGATCATCCGCAGCCGCCAGCCGATTCCCGCGGCGCTGGTGGAGAAGGCGTTCCAGCTCATGTGGGAACTGCAACTGGTCAAGGACGACTACGCGGCGGCGATCGCCACCTGTCGGCTGTTCAATCGGCTGTATCCCGAATCGCCGTTTGTGGACCAGGCGCTGATGCGCATCGCGGTGATCAAGGCGGAAAACCAGGAATACACCGAAGCCCTGAGCATCTACAAGCAAGTGCTGGGCCTGACCAAATCGCAAGCCAAGCCCGAAGCGCAGTACCGCATCGCCCAGACCATGGAGCTGATGGCCAAACAGGCGCAGCGCGGCAACATCGAAGCCGCCATCGCCGAGTACAAGCTCTGCGCCCAACGCTACCCCGACAGCGAGTTTGCCGGCGAATCGCTGGCGAAGCTGGTGGACTACTACATCGAAAGCAAGGACTACACCCAGGCGGATGATCTGCTCGAGCAGGTGTTCCAGGATTATCCCGACGCCCAGTTCCTCGACAGCATGCTGCTCAAGTGGGTGATGGTGGCGTTCCGCATGCGCAACTACCAGAAGGCGTTCGAAAAATGCTCTGAGCTGGTGTACGAGCATCCCGACAGCCGCTTCGCCGAGCGCGCCAAGGAAATCCTGCCCAAGATCGAAGCCCGCATTAAGTGAGGCTTTCCCGCCGGCGCGCGACGCATGCCGCGCGCGGGGGGGCCGCGACAGACCGTCTGACCTCCAACCGACGACAGCATGATCAGTGAGTGAAGGCCATGATGCACATCCTGCGGTTTTACGTAGCCCTGTGTTTATTGCTGCTGACCCCGGCGGCGCGGCTCCACGCCCAGGAGCAGGCCAAGCCCGATCCGCAGCAACAGAAGTTCGAGGAGCTGGTGGCGAAGGTCCAGAAGGATTCCGATGCCGCCCAGGACGCCGAGGTGCGTCAGTTGCTGGAATTGGGTCTGCAACTGGGGCGGCCTTATGCCGCGAATCTGGCGGTCAAGAGCTATCTGGCGCGCAGCCTCAGCCCGGCGCCGGCGGTGCTGCTGCTGGCGGCCGACAGCGCGTTCCAGAGCGCTGACTACCGCACCGCGGTGGCGCGCTACAAGGCGTATCTCGCCAAAGCCAGCCCCAGCGCCGAGTCCAGCGTGGCGGCGGGCAACCTGTACTACACGCTGGTGGAACTGCTCAAAGCCGACGACGACGCGTATGAATCCATGAAGCGCTTTGGCGACGCCCACCGCGCCAGCGCTGCCGCTCGACGCTACGACAACTGGTACCTCGATCAGGCGCAGCGCCGCAAGGACTGGTCCGCCATGGCGGCGCGGCTGGTGGTGGCGCTCAACCAGAAACTGCCGCTGGAACAGGAACGGCTGTACTACGGCCATCACCTGGACAGCCTCCTGCGCGCCCTGTCACGCGCGGAGGACAGCATGTTCCCCGCCCTCGCCGACGCGAAGAAGCTCGTGCCCCTCCTGCGGGAGGATCCCCGGCGCACCGCCGAGTATCAGCTCTATGTCGCCAAGCTGGCATACGACAGTAACGCCAAGGGCAAAGAGCAGGCCGAGCAGGAGAAGCTGTTCGCCCCGGTGCTGGCGGCGGCGGCGGCGTACTTCAAGGCGTACCCTGACGCCGAGGCGATGAAGACCATCTGGATCGTCTACGCCGGCGGTCACGACACCATCAACGGCCGGGATGTCAACGCCCATCGCGCGCTCAAGCAGGCGCAGTTCATGGAGCTGTTCAATCAGCTCAAACCCGCCGACCGCGCCGAAGCATTCGCTTTCAACAACCGCGGCTACCCGCTGATGTACTACTGGCCCAGCCCCGAACAGCAGGTGGAGGTGGTGGCCGCCAACAGCGACCTGCTGCGCGGCCTGCCGATGATGGCGTCCCTGCCGTTCGTCAATCGCACCGACAGCCCGGAACTGCTCAAGAAACAGGCGGCGTTCCTGCAGGATGTGCCCTCCAACCTCGCCGCGGCGATCAATGCCTGTGCCGCCAGCGACGACCTGTATGGCGCCATGGTGGCGCTGATCGAGAAGCAGAGCTGGAATGTGGGCCCCACCGACATCTGGACGTTGTTGACCAGCTATGTCTGGCCCAACTTCTCGACATTCAAGGACGCCGCCGGCAAGCCGCGTTACACCGCCAATGACTGGAATGTCGCGCTGGCGAAGCTGGGCAAGGAAGTCGCCAGCCAGTCGCCGGTGGTGGTGTTCGATCCGACCTTCACCCGGGAGTATCTGGTGCAGGCCTGGCGCACCGCCGACGCCGATGCGCTCAAGAAGCAGGCGTTCATCGAGCATCTGCGCGGGCTGGACTGGGTGCCCTATGACGCCAAGACGCGCACCACGGTGATCAGCGGGGCGTATGACGAGTTCAAGAAGTGGACCAACGACCTGCGCAATCGGCAGAAGAAGGAAGATGCCGCGGTCACCGCCGAAGTGCTCGGGCAGATCACCCCGCTGGAGGAAGCGTTCAAGAAGGCGCTCAACCCGGCGGTGACGGATGTGAAGAAGGCTCCGAACGATTACTGCCGCAAGCTGGCGGAATCGATCGTCGCGGGGAACGACGGCCGCGCCAAGGATTATGAAAAGGTCGCCGGCGAGCTGTACCAGATGGTCAAGGAGTGGGATGTCAAACGTCCGGCGATGGCGAAGACGGTGTTGTGGGCGCTGCTGACCACCGAGCCGCAGGGCGTCGACGCGCTGCCGCTGCTCAAGCAGGCGATCATCGACCATGTCGCCCGCTGGCAGCCGGGGCAATCGACCTATGCGTTGGATTACGTGGTCAACACGCTGATGAACGCCCGCAGTTCCTGGCGCTTCTTCGGTTCCGGCGTCAAGGACAAGGCGGCGATGCTCGCGCTCAATGAAGCGTTCGGGCAGGCGCTGCTGGATCTCGCCAAGCGCGATCAGTTCATTCCGCAGCTATGCGACTGGTGGCGCGGCACGCGCTTCGGCAACGGCTGGACCGCCTATGAGAGCGGTGCGGACGTTGCGGGCGTGATGATCGAGAAGCAGCTCTGGGCGAAGTTCCGTTATGCCGGCATCTGGCCCAGCGGCTCGACCACCTATCAGTACTTCATTTACAACCGGGCGCCGGGCCTGCGCGACAAGTATCCGCCGCAGTCCTACTTCGACGACATGTATCTGCAGGAGTGCGCCCAGACCGGCGTGTTCGACTGGCAGTACTGGGCGTACGGCCACGACAAGGACCGCAAGATCGCCAACGCGGTCGCCAAACAGTTCACCGGTTACACCACGCTGCCGCTGGGTTTTGGCGGACGCAGCATGGTGTATCCGCGCGACTATCTGCTGGTGCATTGGCCGGGGCGGGTGCTCAATGCGGACCCGGCGGTGCGCGACGCGATGCTCGCCGCCGCGGAGGGGGCGTATGGCAAGACGCGGTTTGACGAGTACGCGATGGGCCGGGCGTATTTCCAGACGGTCGCCGATGTGCGCACCGCCGACGGACGCAAGGCGTTTTTTGATCGGCTCAAGCTGTATGTCGAGCGCGCCGCCGCCCAGCCGGACCGCCTGATTCCGCCGTACATGAATCAGCTCAATTCGCTCAACGCCAATGATCTGACCGACGCCGAAACCGACGTGCTGCTGGCGGCGGTGCGGGACATTGATCCCCCGGTGTGGGCGGGCGGCTGCAATTACGAAACGCTGGGCCTGCTGGTGCATGACGCGCTCGCCAAGCGCGGGCGCTATCGTGACCTGGTGCAGATTGTTCCTGAACTGTGGCGCATCGGCCGGGACACCGGCAACGCCGGCTACCAGCGCCAGCTCGCCCAGGCGGCGCGGCAACTGGTCAACGGCAATGGCAACGGCGAGGACGGCAAACCCGCGGCGGCCAAAACCAGCAGCAGCGCGAAGCACGACCCCGCCGCCGGCGATCTGGCGACCGTGCACGCCAACATCGGCCTGGAACTCATGGGCACCGAACTGGCGGAGGACATCCGCACCGCCCTCCTGAGCCTCAAGAGCAAATCGCTCAGCGAAATCGGCGGCGTCATCCCCGTGCCCCGCGGCGATGCGCGCTGGCCGATCTACAAATCCCAGTCCGACTTCCTCGCCGGCCGCATCCTCGAAGCCTGGGAAAGCTACCTGAGCCGCCAGGAACTGGTCCTGAACATGCTCAAGGACCTGGACCCCAACTACCTGACCTGGCTGATCAACCAGAACACCGACGCCAAACGCTACGACGTCGCCGAGCAGTTGGGCAAGGCGATGCTGGAGTGGACCGAATCCACACCCAACGGCTTCGACCCCGAAATCCGCGCCGCCCTGGGCGTCGCTTACGCCAACATCGCCCTGGCGCGGCAGGAGTATCCCCGCGCCCGCGCGTGGTTCAACCGCATTGCCGCCGCCCCCGAGTTCGACGGCACCTTCGCCCAGCTGCAGGCGGAGCTCAAGATGGCGGAAGTGGACCGCGTGACCAAGCAGTTCGAGGCTGCGCTGACCCGGCTGGAAAAACTCACCCGCGCCCGCGATCGCAGCCTGCAGGCCGACGCCTACTACCAGTTGGCGCTGGTGCGGTTCGACCAGGAGGAATACCTCGAAGCCCGCAACCTGCTCGGTGAAGTGTTCGCCCGCATGCCCGGCCACGCGCCCGGCCGCATCCTCGAAGGCAACCTCAACATTCGTTTGCGCAATCTGGAGGAAGCCCGCGAAGTGGCGGTGGGCCTGAGCGCCGACAAGCGCTTCATCATCCCCGGCAAACCGCTGAAGGTGACGCTGGAGGACCGCAACCTCGCCATCGTGCAGGATGGCGCGAATATTGAAATCCGCGCCTGGACCGACGGCGGCGACGAGGAATTCTTCGCCCTGTTCCCCAAGGGCGACAGCAAAACCAAGTTTGAGGGCCAGGTCGCCACCGCGCTGGGCGCCGCCAAGAAGGGCGATCGCGCCCTGCAGTTGCTGGGCAACGATCAGGTCCACTACAACTTCTCGCCGCGCTTCATTGGCGAGCGCGATCCCAAGGAGTTCCCCACCACCACGCTGTCGGTCGTCACCGATGGCCAGCTCTTCGCCAGCTCCGGGCACATCCTCACCGCCGAGGAGCAGGAGGAGAAGGCGCTGGAGAAGATGATTCGTCAGCGGCTGCGCGTGGGGGCGGATCACTTGCAGCGCATGGTGCTGGACACCGAGCGCGCTGATGATCAGGTCAAGCCGGGCAACAAGATCAACGTCCGGGTGATCGACGGCGACCGCAGCATTTCCAATGAGCGCGACGAACTGGCGGTGACCGTGACCACCACCAGCGGCGATCGGCTCAATGGCTTCAAGCTCAAGGAAACCGAGCCGCACTCGGGCATTTTTGAGGGCGCCATTCCCACTTCCACCGGGCAGGCGACCGCCTATGCTTCGGACTCCGAGGAAGGCCGGGACCCCAACTTCGCCATCACCAACGGCGACTTCCCGCCCTGGGTCGGTCTGGCGGACAACCGCCGGCCCAAGACCTTCAGCGTGGACCTCAACGACAACGTCTCGCTGGGCAAGCTGGTGGTCACCTCCGATGTGCCCGGCCGCAAGCTCAAAGACTTCATCGTGCAGACGTCCATCAACGGCCGGGACTATGTGTCCATCGGCCGCTGGCCCGGCAAGCATGTGCCGTGGGACGGCTCGCTCCGACTGGAGCTGGTCAAGTTCGTGCGCGGCGCCAGCAACCTGCGCACGCTCGACGATTACAAGAGCTATGTCGAACGCGATCACCTGACCGTCGGCGCGCCCAAGGTGGAGCTGGAACCCAAGCAGATCGCCGGCCAGTGGAACCGCGATCTGCTGGGCAAAGCCAACGACATGCAGATCGGCTGGCAGGACTGGTACATCGCCCACTACTACGGCGCCTTTGAAGTCGACCAGACCCGCCTGCGCTCCTTCCTGGTGGACACCACCGGCGACAACCGCAACGTGCGCTACCTGCTGGCGATCGACGGCAAAGTCGGCGAGTCCGCCACCCGCGTCACCCGTTCGCTGAGCAAGGGCGTCCATCGCCTGGACCTGTTCATCTACGCCTATCGGCACAGCACGCCCAAATTCGAATTGCAGTGCGACCTGCCCGAAGCGCCCTTCATCGGCCCGGTGCCGGCGGACACCTTCGACCCCACGGCCCATCCGCTGGTCAAGGAAAAATGCTGGGTCGAGCCGGCGCAGATCACCGCCAACGACGCCGCCACGCAGTTCACCATTGCCTTTGCCCCCGCCTCCAACGCCCGCGTGGTGCGCCTGATGCTCGCGGATTTTGAAACCGATGCGCCCGCCATCACCCGCGTGACGCTCGAAGACACCGCCGGCCGGCAGATCCTGCCCACCCGCGAAGACTTCCGCAAGCTCAAGCAGAACGACCAACTGGAAATCGTCCCCGGTGACCGCATCACCATCAGCTATGACGATCCCAAGGTGGTCGACCAGGCCAAGAGCGCCCTGAGCGCCTTCCTCTCGGCGACCTTCAGCAACGCCGAGCTGAGCGCCTGTTTCGTGGAATACAACCTCAGCAGCGGCGGTGAACGGCAGGAGGAGTTCATTCCCATGCGCCGCTTCCAGCCGGGCGACGCGGTGAAGGTGTTCATCAAGGACCCCGACGCCGACGTGAGCGACAAGCTGGACGTGGTGGAGTTCACCGTGCGCACCGAAGGCGCTGAGCCGGTGACGCTCAAGGCGCTGGAAACCGCCGAGCACAGCGGCATTTTCATGGGCACCGCATTGCCGATTCTCGAAGCTCCGCAGCGCGAAAATGAAGTCAAGATCGCCCGCGGCGAGGACCTGCTGCTGGCGTACTTCGATCATGAGAACACCGACCCCGGCGTGCCGAGTTGGCGCAACTATCGCGTCGAGCAGGCGTCCGCCATTGCCCCGCAGTTGCGGGTGTATGACGTGAGCAGCGTGCCGCTGGATGAGAAACAGCTCACCAATTACCAGCAGGCCCAGGCGGTGGATCGGCAGGTCAATGAATACTTCCCGGTCACGCACGATCTGCTGGCGGTCCGGCCGACGGCGCCCCAGGCGTGGGAGAAGCCGGCGGTGCTGCCGGTGGATGGCCCGCTGCTGGTGGAACTGGTGTGCCCGGCGATCGCCCGTTCGCCCAATGCCGAGGCGTCGATTTATGTGCAGACTTCCGCCGCCCGCGCGTTGCACGGCGCCGAGCAGGGGCCGGATGATTTTGACGTCAACGTGCCGGGCACCATCAAGCTCACGCGCACGCCCGGCGACCCCAGCCGCATCGACGCGCCCGAGGGCTATCGGCAGGTGGTGGTGCGCGGCAACCCGCTGGCGGCCGAGCCGCTGGAGGAAGGGCGGTACACCTTCGAAGTCCCGCTGGCGATGGGCCCGGTGCCGGATCAGACGCTGATTTATGAGCGCGAGCAGCGCGGCCGGGAGATCGAGGCCACCCCGCTGATGGTGCGCGGCAGCGATGAAATCTTCATCGGCTTCCAGTACCAGGACGAGCAGGGCCAGCAACGCTGGATCGTGCAGAAGGCGCACTTCGGCGGCGATGTGCTCTTCCACGCCATGGACCGCCGCTACCAATCCCTGACCACCGGCCTGCATGTGGGCGAAACCGCCTACTTCCGCGTGGTCCACAAGACCCTCGACAGCACCGATGACAAGGACACCATCCGCCTGCTGCTGCGCACCGCCAGCGGGAAGCAGGTGGAACTGCCGCTGGCGGAATCGTTCGGCCACAGCGGCATCTTCAAGGGCCTGATCCACCTCGTGTACCACGAGAGCGACCAGGCCAAGCCCGCCGCCAAACCCGAAGGCGCCGATGCCGCGCCCGCCGAAGCCGACGCCGAGGCGAACGCCGGCGACCTGAAGCTGCCGGTGGTCTATGGCGATGTGCTCACCGCCGTCTACGCCCCCAGCGGCGCCGAGCCACTGGAACTGCAGCTCAACGTGTTCAAGGGCGACGACGGCCTGGTGCTGCCGTTCACCAAGCGGTTCAAGGATCCCGAAATCGCGGTGCAGACCCAGTTCACCATTGCCGAGGCGTACCTGGAACTCGCCAAGCGCCATCGTGATCTGGGTCAGGAATCCCTCGCCCGCCGCGAGATCGCGCAGGGCAAGAAGCTGCTCGAGGAAGCCATCCGCGACTTCCCCGACACCGAAGCCCGCGTGCAGGCGGATTACCTGCTGGCGAACCTCGCGTTCGAGTTCGCCCGCGACGCCAAGAACGAAGAGCTGGCCCGCGATTTCTATGTCGAAGCCATCAACCGCTTCGGCGACATCGTGACCAGCTATCCCGACAGCCCCTACGCCCCCAAGAGCCAGTACAAGAAAGCCCTGGTGCTCGAGAAGATGGGGCAGATCGATGAAGCCTGCGAGGAATACGTCAAGCTCAGCTACCGCTATCCCGAGAACGAACTGGTGGCGGAAACGATCTTCCGGCTGGGCAACTACTTCCGCACCAAGGGCAAGGATTTCGACGAAAAAGCCTCGGCGGCGACCGACCCCATCGAGCGCGAGAAGATCAAAATCCAGGGCCAGCAGATGTTCGTGACCGCCGGCCAGGTGTTCGGCCGACTGGGCGTGCGCTTCCCCAACCATCGGCTGGCGCACAACGCCACCGCCATCAGCGCCCAGTGTTACATGCTCGCCGAGAAGTTCGACAAGGCGATCGAAGTGTTCAAGACCGTGTATGAAGATCCCAAGGCCGACAACGAAGTCGCCGCCGAGTGCATGTACTGGACCGGCGACTGCCACATGAAGGCGCAGGCGTTTGTGGATGCGTACCGCGTGTTCAAGAAGCTCACCTGGGACTATCCCGAAAGCAAGTGGGCCAAGTACGCTCGTGGCCGCCTGACCGACGACGCCCTGCTGCGCGTGGCGGAGCAGGACGCGGATAATTGACGTTTGTGTCGCTGATCTCGGTGGAATGCTGAACGCTGGGATACGGCGGCAAAATCAGGCGATAACCACAGAGCCACAGAGAGCACCGAGTTATGCACACAGAGAATTGCGGTAAAAGCAGGGGAGGCGTGGCTTCTCTTGCTATTACTCCGTGTTCTCTGTGTCTCTGTGGTGAAATCTGAGACGATGTTTATGGAAGCTCCTGCGCTCGCCAATCCGCGCTCGAATCCGCTGCCGGTGTGGCTGCACGAGGCGCTGGTGGAACTGGGCCTCGCGCCCACCGCCTGTCGCCTGGCGCGGCGCACCGGCACTGCGGTGGATGTCGGCTCCTGGCTGATCAATCGCCGGCTGTGGCTGGCGGTGGTGGATGACCAACTGGTGCTTGCGGCGCCCGGCCCACGCCCCGTGCGCTGGACCTGTCCCGTTGGGCGTCTGAGCGCCAGCCTCTACAATCCTGTCACCGGCCAGTTGATCCTCGTCGTGGCGGACCACGCGCCTCCGCCGGTGGCGGCACTGACGCTCAACCCGCCCGACGCCCTGACTTTCCTTGGTCTTTTTCGCGCACAAGGCTGATCCATGCTCAAGCATATTTTTGACGGCGGCCCGTTGATGATTCCGCTGATGGTGTGCTCCGTGCTCACCGTTGCCGTGGTCATCGATCGGGCTCTGGCGTTCTACCGCAACGGCCGGGTCGACACCCGCACGCTCCGCGCCAAGGTGCTCGAACTGCTCGAACAGGGACGCCTCCGCGATGCTGCCGCCCTGTGCGCCAACACCCCCGGCCCGGTCTCGGCGGTGCTGCTGGCGGGGCTGCAGAGCTACGCCAAGCACGCAAGCCTGCATGGCAAATCCGCTTCCATCACCACCGTGGTGGAGAAAGCCATGGAGGACTACACCCAGCACGCCATCAGCGGCGTTGAAAAACGCTTCAACGTGCTCACCAGCATCGGCAACGCCGCCCCCCTGCTGGGCATGACCGGCACCGTCACCGGCATGATCACCAGCTTTCAGGCGATGAGCGAAGCGGCGGGCCTCGACGCCGGGCTGGTTGCCGCCGGCATTTCCGAAGCCCTCGTCACCACCGCCGCCGGGCTGCTCATCGCCATCGCGGCGGTCATTCCCTACACCTTCTTCACCAGCATGGCGGACAAGATCGCCCTGGAAATCGAGGAAGCCGCCAGCGAACTGATCGAATTCGTCGCCAGTCAGGCGGGCCAGCAGGAAAAGTGAACGCGACGCGATGGCGCTCAAGCTCCGCAAACGACGAATCACCGAGCCGGAGGTCCCTGTGGCCTCCTTCTCTGACATTGCCTTCCTGCTGATCGTTTTCTTCATGGTCGCCACCACCCTGCAGACGCCCATGGGCCTGCGCACCGACCTGCCCTCGGGCGACAAGCAGGAGAACAAGCAGGAACAGAAGAAGACCAACATCGTGAACCTCGACGGCGGCAAGATCATCTTCAACGACAAGCCCACCGACCTGCCCACCCTGCAGACCGCGCTGAAGCTGCTGCAACTGGGCCAGAAAGCCGAGGGCCAGGAGCGCGTGGTGCTCCTCGAAGCCACCGGGGCGGTGCCCTACCAGCTTTACTACGACGTGATGCTCAGCATCAGCAACGCCGGCGGGGTCATCGGCATCGTGCGCGAGCAGGAGGGCGGCTCATGAGCGCGCTGTCCGACCGTCGTGCCGCCCAGCGCAAGCGCGCGCTGCAGGTCCCCGTGGCGTCCATGGGCGACATCGCTTTCCTGTTGATCATCTTCTTCATGCTTTGCTCCAACTTCGCCAAGCAGGCGAACATCAAAGCCGAGAGCCCGCATTCCCCGCTGGTGCAGAAGCTCAAGGAAAGCATGAACAGCGTCATCATCAGCGATCAGGGGGTGATCCACCTCAACGGGCAGGTCATTCCCGACGCCCAGGGGGTGGAGTATGCCCTGCTGGCGCTGATCAAGAACAGCACGACCGACGACGGCCGGACGGTCATGTTCAAGTGCGACCGCAACGTCGACAAACAGGTCTATGAGCCGGTGCTCGACGCCATAGCCGCCGCCGGCGGATTGGTGGCGGCCATCGGTGAGCGCGGCGACGAGCAGCGCTGATTTTCAGGAGCCCCTCATGAGCAAATCCACCGCTACCATCCCGTCGCCCAGCGCCGCGCCCGCGACCGAATTGGACCGGCTGTCGCCCGACCAGCTCATGCGCGGCTTCACGGCTGGCAGTCTGTTGCGCTTCGTGCTGCTGGCGGTGGCGATCCATGCCGTCATCCTCGGCGCGACCTCCACCACCTACCTGTACGAGCGTTACCTCGAGCACTTCGACGCCGAGGCGTACAAGGTGTACGTCGCCAAACAGGAAGAAATGAAGAAGGCGAAAAAGGCCGCTGAGCTGGCGGCGCAGCAACCCCCGGCGTCCTCGGCGACCCCGGTCGAGCAGGCTGCGGTTTCACCGGAAGCGCCCGCCGAGGGTGCAGCGGCGGCGCCCGCCGAAGGCGCGAACAACGCCGCCGCAAACGCGCTGCTCGAAGGCGTGCCCGAGGACAAACGCAACAACCCCGTCGTGCAGAAGCTGGTCGAACCCGCCAAGCCCGAGGAAATTCCCAAGAAGCCCAGTGATGATCTGGGGCTGAGCATTGACGACACGAATGTGAAGTGACCTGGACGCGGGGTGTCGTGGCAGCCGGCGGATTCGCTGCGCTCATCTGCGGGCGTCCTCGGTGTGGAGTTCAAAGCCGTATTGCTGAAACTGTATGTCGCGTGATCGTCTGTACCATCCTGCCGCCTTGCTGGCGCTGACGCTGGGTTTGCTTGGCGCGGCTCTGCTGTGTTTCAAGCTCTATGGTCCCGCCAGCTATGTGACGCTGGTGGGTGACTTTCCCGAGCTGGCGCGGGCGTTTGTCGATCTGCGTGTGCCGCAGCAGGTTGGGGCGCTGGCGTGGCTGGCGGGGGTGGGCAGCATCGTCCTGCTGATGGGCATGCTGGTGGTGCTCTGGCACGCCCCGCTGGCGCTGCGCGTCGGCCGGGCGCTGCTGTCGGTCGGGCTGGCGCTGGGCGTGTGGTACTGCTACAAGGTGCTGAGCATCACCGACCTGATCGTGATCCACGATCTGAAAATCCTCGGCGTCCGGCCGACCTCCGTGGACCTGTTCGACATGCGCTGGGCGCTGTGCTGGCCGGTGCTGCTGGCGCTGGTGTGGTTGGTGTTCATGCAGGTCTGGTCCTGGCGCGCCGCGGTGCTGCGGGCGTATGGCTTCACTGATGTGCTGCCTCCCGCGCCGGGCGACCGCGTGCTCGAAAACGTGCGCACCCACGGGCGCGACCCGCGCTACCGCAAGAGCTTCTACTCCAGCGTGCTGCTGCATCTGTTCGTCCTGTTCATGCTGCCCTGGCTGCTCAACATCTGGGGCTGCGTCGAGGCGTACACCATCCCCAAGGGCAGCGGCAATCCGGTGGTGGCGCTGGTGCAGGTGGTCAAACCCAAGAAGAAGCCCAAGAAGAAGCTGGTGGTGAATCCCAACAGTTTCATCAGCTTCCATCAGCCGGACCTGGACGATTCCAAGTTGCTCGAGCAGACCGAGCAAGCCACGCAGATGACCTACACCGCCGACGCTTCGCGCGTGCACGGCAAGCCGGGGCAGGGCGGCGGCAAGCAGGGCGGCTGGCCCGACGGCATGGAGAATGCCGTGGTGCGCTTCATTCGACTTGAGTACGACGGCGAAGGCTGGGACGACGGCATGACCGCCGCGGCGGGCAACGCCGACGCCAACTTCCTGCGCGAGTTCGGCAAAATCACCGGCTTCAAAACCCGCAAGACCGGCGAAGCCCATCGCATCAGCCTGCTCACCCGATACCCCGAGGGCCAGGCCCCGCCGTTCCTCTTCATGACCGGCGAGGGGGGCCTGCGCATCACCAGCGGCGAGCAGAAAATCCTCCGCGATTACCTGCTCAAAGGCGGCATGCTCTTCGCCGACGCCGGCACCTCCGGCTGGGACCGCAACTTCCGCGCCGTCCTCAACAGCCTGATGCCCGGCCACCGCGTGCTGGAAATCGCCGACGACGACCCCATCTTCCAGCAACCCTTCAGCTTCCCCGATGGCCAGCCGATCTTCGCCCCCCACGGCGGGCTCCGCGCCAAGGGCATCAAGGTCAAAGGCCGTTGGGCGGTCTACTATTCCCCCGGCGACCTCAACGACCTCTGGAAAGACGGCGGCTCGGGCGCGGACAAACAGCGCGTGCAGCGCGGCTACCAGATGGGCGTCAACATCGTGTACTACGCCTTCACCCACTACCTGCGGGAGACGCGCCAGCAACGCAAGTGATTGATCTGCTTAACGAGCCCCGACCGTGAGGGAGGGGTGCCCTTTGCCGCGCCATGCAGAACCCCTTGCTTACGCGCGGGGCTCGTAAAACGACCTGCACCATGATCCTCAAGCTCTGGGAATATTTCGGCCCCGTCGGCATCGGCTCCATCGTCGCCCAGGTGGTGGTGGTCTTCCTGCTGCTGCGCGGGTTCGATCATCCGCGCCGCGTGCTGCTCTACCGCGTCGCGGCCGGGGCGGCAGTGCTGGCGTACGGCCTGGCGCTGCTCAATTCCCAGCACATCAGCTTCTTCCGCGAGGATGAATCCATCCCCGATGCCGCGGCCGTGGCGCAACAGGAACAGTTGCGCCAGGAAGCACGCGGCCTGCTCGCCCAGCAGGCGGCGCGCATCAAGTTTGCCGAGGACACCGCCGACGACCGGCTGGACCTGGCGGGGGTGGACACTTCCACCGGCAAAAACATTTATGAGCTCGCCGCCGCCGGGAAACTGCCGGATAAAGATGCTGGCGCCGACCCCAACCAGGAGCAGGTTCCTTTCTGGAAACGCCAGGGCCCGCAGCAGCGTGATGAGGCGATGCAGATCGAACGCCAGGCGGAAGACGGCGCCGCCGGCGGGGACGAAGCGGTCCCGACGGACGAAGCGGCGGTGGACCCGCGCGTGGTGCTGTTGCCGCCCAACAGCGTGATTGCCGCCAACCGTGCCGATGCGCTCAATCGGCTAAGCGTCTGGTTGATCCTGCTGGTGTCTCTGGCGGCTCTCGGGGGCGACTACCTCTGGCGCTTGCAGCGTCCGTTGGCGCCGGTGCTGCCGTTGCCGCTGACGGGTCCCTTGCTTGACGCCATGTATCCGCACAAGCCGCATGCCGTGTACTGGCAGAGCGCTCCGCGCGGCGCGCTGGTGCGGCAGATGCGGGCGATGGTCGCCAAGGGTGAGACGTTTTTTTACTTTGGGGCGCATGATCCTTTCCCTGATGCAGCCGCGCTGCCGCGCTTGCGTCTGGGGCAGTGGGGGGTGTGGTCGATGCCGCTGGTGCGCTACAACCCGCGCGAAGCCGACCATGATGCCCGCTATCTGCTGGACCTCGCCTGGTTCGGGCGCGGCTGTGTGCTGGCGCTGGACAGCGGCACGCAACTGACCCTGCTGCGGGCGCTGCTGCCGTTGCTGCGGCTGCGCAACGTGCCGCACGCCAAAGCCCGGCAGACGGTCAACCTGATCTGGGACGACCCGCGCACCTTCCCCGCTGCCGCGCTGGAGGAACTGGCGTGGCTCAGCCGGCACGCCAACCTCCGGCTGTTCGTCGTGCATCCCCAGCCCGCGAGCGTGGCGGTGGCGAACTGGTTCGACGAGTACTACGCCAGTGGCGTGCGGCAACCGGCCGCCAAACCCGCGCGGCGCAAGCTGGCGCAGCCACGCCCGCGCCAGTAGCGCGCGGGAATAAGTCGGCGGCGCCGCGGGTTTTGCTCACTGCCCACTTAGCCCCGGGTCAGTGACCCGGGGCTAAATGAATCGACCATTGGCGCTGGTTTTTGCCTGCCCCGGAACGACACCATGCTTTGGCCCCGCCGCCTTCCGTTTGTGTTGCTGCTGCTGCTGGGAACCCTCGCCGCAGCGGCTACGCCCCAGACGCAGCCCACCGCCGACCTGCACGCCGGTTTTGACAGTCTGCTGCGGCAGACGGTGCGCGACCAGCGGGTGGACTACACCGCCATCGCCCGCGATCATGCGCCGGCCCTGCATGGCTATCTCGATGAGCTGGCGCAGGTGGACGTTGCAGCACTGCCGCGCGACGCGCAGTTGGCGTACTACCTCAACCTCTACAACGCCAGCATGATCCAGGCGGTGCTCGATCGGCGGAAGCCCGGCTGGTCGCCTGCCGCTGACGACTTCGCGGTGTTCAAGGCGAAGCTCGTCCGCCTGCGGGGACGCACCATCACGCTCAACGAGTTGGAGAACGACATCATTCGGCCGACGTTCAAGGACCCGCGCATCCATGCCGCGCTGGTGTGCGGGGCGCGCTCCTGTCCGCCGCTGCTGGCGCGGGCGTACCGCGCGGAGGATCTGGATGCAGTGCTCACCGCCAACGTGCAGCAATGGATCGCCAACGACCCGCAGCGCAATCGCATCGACCATGCCGCCCGGCGTCTGCGGCTGTCCCAGATTTTCAACTGGTTTGCCGTGGATTTTGGCGGCGCGGCGGCGCTGCCCGCTTATGTCGGAAAATACCTGCAGCGCGATGTTTCCGGCTACAAAGTCGAATATCTCGACTACGATTGGACCCTCAACAGCACCGATTGATTTCACGGTCTTATGCAGGTGTCCCGCATGCCCGCCACCCGCCGCCCCGCCGCTGATGCCGAAGCCCGTCGCCTGCGCGACGATCAGACCCGCAACGCCAACTGGAAACGCTGGGGCACTTACCTGTCCGAACGCCAGTGGGGCACGGTGCGCGAAGACTATTCCGTCGACGGCGACTGTTGGAATTACTTTCCGCACGAACACGCCCGCAGCCGCGCGTATCGCTGGGGGGAAGACGGCCTGCTGGGCTGGTGCGATCGTCAGGGACGCCTGTGCTTCGCCCTCGCGCTGTGGAACGGCCAGGACCCGTACCTCAAGGAACGTCTGTTCGGCTTGACCGGCCCGCAAGGCAACCACGGCGAAGACGTCAAAGAACTCTACTACTACCTCGACGCCACGCCCACCCACAGCTACTGCCGCGCCCTGTACAAGTACCCCCATGCCGCCTTTCCCTATGACGACCTCGTGCAGCAGTCCGCCGCGCGCGACCGCAAAGCCGGCGAGTACGAGCTGAGCGACACCGGCATCTTCGCGCAGTCGCGCTACTTCGACGTGCAGATCGAGTACGCCAAAGCCGGCCCGGACGACATGCTCGTGCGCCTCACCTGCACCAACCGCGGCCCGGAGGTGCGCACGCTGCATGTGCTGCCGACGTTCTGGTTCCGCAACACCTGGAGTTGGGGCGCCAAGTCCGAAGACTGCACGAAGAAGCCGCGCATGGAACGCGTTGGCGACGGGCAGGTGCGGGCCACGCACGAAACGCTGGGCGAAATGCGGCTGGACTTCGCACCGGTGAACGGGAGCAACGGCCCGCCGCCCCTGCTGTTCACCGACAACGAAACCCACAACGAATTGTTGTTCCAATCGCCTTCACCCAATCCCTACGTGAAGGATGCGTTCCATCGCCGGGTGGTGCAGGGGCAGGAGGAGGCGGTTAATCCCGAAGCGTTTGGCACCAAGTGCGCCGCCTGGCAGGTGCTGGAGCTGGCGCCCGGTGAGCCGCGCGTGGTGGAGGTGCGCTTTCGCAGCAGCAAGGACGCCAGGGGCAAAGCCTTCGGTGCGTCATTCAACAAGACATTCGAGCAGCGGCAGCGCGAGGCGGATGCTTACTACGAGCGGTTGCTTGATGAACGGCTGGACGACGCCCAGCGCCAAGTTGCGCGGCAGGCGTATGCCGGTTTGCTGTGGAGCAAGCAGTTCTATCACTATTCCGTTTCGCACTGGCTGACGGGTGATCCCAAGATGCCCCCGCCGCCGGCTGCGCGGAAGCAGGGGCGCAACCACGACTGGCGGCATTTGTACAACCGCGACGTGATTTCGATGCCCGACAAGTGGGAGTACCCGTGGTATGCCGCGTGGGACCTGGCGTTTCACATGCTGCCGCTGGCGCGGGTGGATCCGCACTTCGCCAAGCGGCAATTGCTGCTCTTGCTGCGCGAGTGGTACATGCACCCCAATGGGCAGATTCCTGCGTATGAGTTCGCGCTGGGCGATGTGAATCCGCCGGTGCATGCGTGGGCGTGCTGGCGGGTGTACAAGCTGACCGGGCCGCGCGGGAAGCGCGATGTGGATTTCCTCGCCCGCGCGTTTCAGAAGCTGCTGATCAACTTCACCTGGTGGGTCAACCGCAAGGACGTGCAGGGACGGCATATCTTCAGCGGCGGTTTCCTGGGCATGGACAACGTGGGCGTGTTCGACCGCAATCATCCGCTGCCCGACGGCGGGGCGCTGGACCAGGCCGACGGCACCGCGTGGATGGCGTTCTACTGCAACACCATGCTTGCGATGGCGCTGGAACTGGCGCGACATGACCCGAGCTACGGCGACGTGGCGAGCAAGTTCTTCGAGCATTTCGTCGCCATCGCCGACGCCATGAACACGCTGGGCGGGCAGGGCCTGTGGGATGAGCAGGACGGGTTTTACTACGACACCGTGCGCAGCGGCGCTAATTGCCAACCGCTGCGCGTGCGCTCGATGGTGGGTCTGATGCCGCTGATCGCCGCCGAGGTGCTCGACGAGAATCTCATCAACGAACTGCCGGATTTTCGCCGGCGCATGCTGTGGTTCATGCAGCATCGCGCGGACCTGGCGCGGCATGTGGCGTATCTCTGCCGCACCGATCGCCCCGGCGACTGCCAACTGCTGCTGGCGATTCCCTCGGAAGCACGCCTGCGCCGGGTGCTGGCGTACCTGCTGGATGAGAACGAGTTCCTCGCGCCCTATGGCATCCGCTCGCTGTCGCGCGTGCATGAGCAGCACCCCTTCGCGTTCGACATCGGCGGCATGACCCATTCCGTGCAATACACCCCCGGCGAGTCCGACACCGACTTGTTCGGCGGCAACAGCAACTGGCGCGGGCCGGTGTGGTTCCCCGTCAACTATCTGCTGATCGAAGCGCTCGAACGCTATCACCATTTCTTCGGCGCTGACTTCCGCGTCGAGTGTCCCACCGGCTCCGGGCAGATGCGCACGCTGGCGGAGGTCGCCCGGGAATTGGCGACGCGCTTGGCACGCTTGTTTTTGCCCGGTGCGGAAGGGAATCGGCCCTGTCATGGCGCGGACCTGCGCTACCGCGATGACCCGGCCTTCCGCGACCTGCTGCTGTTCCACGAATACTTCCACGGCAACGACGGGCGCGGCCTGGGCGCCAGCCACCAGACCGGCTGGACCGCACTGGTCACCGAATGCCTGCGCCGCAGCGTGCGGTAAGCAATCAACGAGCCGGAAGCGTCAGCGACGGGTTGGGCGCATGGTCGTCGCGGCGTCTGGGGTAGCTCGCCGATTTTCCGGTGCGGGTGGACGCTGCCCGTCGCTCACGCTTGCGGCTCGTTTCGTGCAACCTCACTGACCGGCCGACAACCGTTCAAGCACCTGCTGCGCCGTCTGGCGCACCAGCTCGCTTTCCGCCGTGTCGCTGGCGAGTTCTCGTACACGCTGCCGCAGTGCCGGATGGTTCTGCCGGCGCAGCGCGTTGCCCGCGGCGATGAGCGCATTGCGTTTGAACATCTCCAGCCGAATGCGCTTGAGCGCTGAGCGCGTCAGCGCCTGCGTTCGCGCGGCGGCATCCCAGTTGAGCACGGTCAGCAGATCAAAACCCTCGGCGGCGGCGCCGGGCTGGTAAGCATCCTGTGTGTCCTCAGTCGGGACGCGATCATTGTGCGGGCACACTTCCTGACACACATCACATCCCGCCAGCCAATTGCCGACGGCATCGTGCAAGGCGGGATCAATGGGCGCACGGTGCTCGATGGTGAGGTAGCTCAGGCAGCGCGCCGCGTCGATGGCGTAGGGCGTGAGGCATTGCGTGGGGCAGGCGTCCAGGCAGCGGGTGCAGGTGCCGCAGTGGTCAGTCACGCGCTGAGCGGAGGAAGTGGTTTGCAGGGGCAGGGTGGTGATGATTTCGCCCAGCAGCAGCCACGAGCCGCGCTGGGGGTGGATGAGCATGGTGTTCTTGCCCACCCAGCCGAGCCCCGCGCGCAGGGCGTGTTCACGCTCCAGCACCGGGGCGGTGTCCACGGTGGTGCGAAAGGTGTGCTGCGGGTGATAAGCGCGCAACCAGTCCGCCAGATCATGCAGTCGATCTTTCATGACCTGGTGATAGTCGCGTCCCCAGGCATAGCGCGCCACGCGCCCGCGCGGCGGCGATTCCGCTTGCTCATTGCCAGAATGCTCAGCGGGGTACGCATCGGCGACGCAGATGATGCTCATCGCTCCGGGCACCAGCCGGCGCACATCCAGACGCAGTTCGGGCTGCTGGGCGAGGTACGCCATTTCGCCATGTCGGCCGGCGGCGAGCCATTGGTCAACAAACTGTGCCTGAGCGCTCGGCTCCGCCGGGGCGATGCCCGCCAGCGCGAAGCCCGCCTGCCGCACCCGGGTCAGGATGTCCGCGCTGGATGGGCCGCTCATGCCCGGCAGTCTACTGCCCGGTTGCGGAGTTGGTTACACTGAGGCACGCGCCGCCCATGGCCCGCCAGGAGACGCCGCTTGCCCTTTCTGGAAATACTCGACGGCAAACGACGCAAGCTCATGAAGCTGGCCGCCACCAGCGTGGTGCTGGGGCGCAGCTCCAGTGCGGACGTGCAGATATTTGACGAGAAGGCGAGCCGACATCATTGCGTGGTCGAGCGCGGCGCCGGCGGCTGGCTGGTGCGCGATCTGGACTCGCGCAACGGCACGCGCGTCGATGGCAAGCTCGCCTCGGCGACCGTCCTGACCGATGGGGCAGCCATCGAGATCGGGCGCACGGTCATCCGCTTTCTGCTCAATGATCCGCGCGGCGATCTCAATGCCGCCGCGCCCGCGTCGCCGCAGGAGCCGGCTCCGACCGCTGGCGCGGGTGATGACGAAGGCCCCGACCTGCCCCCGTTGACGCTGGACCCCGCCGCCGCGCCCGAACCCGCCGTCGACCCCGCCGCCGCGCCCATCGTGCTGCCGGATGACGCCTTCCGCCCCATGGCGCCGCTGCAGGTCGCACCGCAGGCGGTCAGCGACAATCTCGGCCCGGACCTGCTCGCGGGCAGCGCCAGCGATCCGTTTGCCGCGATCGTCAAGTTCCTCAAGCCGCATCGCCAGCAGCCGGTGCATGAAGGCCAGGTGGAACTCATCAACGCCCGCGGCGTGGTGGTGCATGCCGCCGGGTTGATGGAGGAAGCTCAGGAACAGACCGAGGGCGACACCAACGCTGAAGTCGGCATGGCGGTGCGCCTGCTGCGCTGTCTGCTGCTGGCGGCTTACCACACCCACGCCTCCGACCTGCATTTTGAAATGCGCGACCGCGACTGCAGCATCCGCCTGCGCGTCGACGGCGGCATGGTCGAGATCGTCCGCATCCTGGGCACCCTGGGCATTCGGCTCTACGGCGTGGTCAAGGTGCTCGGCGACATCGACATCGCCCAGCGCGGCATCGTGCAGGAAGGCCACTTCACCGCGCGTTTCCCCGACCGCCGCGTCGACTATCGCGTCAGCTTCACCCCCGCGATGTACGGCCAGAAGCTCGTGCTGCGCGTGCTCGATCCCTACAACGCGCCCCAGCGCATGGAGCAACTGAACCTGCCCGACTGGATGCTCGCGCGCGTGCAGCAGGTCTCCCTGCAATCCGCGGGCATGCTGCTGTCCTGCGGCCCCACCGGCTCGGGCAAAACCACCACGCTCTATGCCGTGCTGCGCGACATCGACCGCCAGCGCCGCAATGTCATCACCATCGAAGACCCGGTGGAATATCAACTCGATGGCGTCACGCAGATTCCCATCAACGAGCAGAAGGGCAACACCTTCCACAGCCTGCTGCGCTCGGTGCTGCGGCAAGACCCCGATGTGATCCTGCTGGGCGAAATCCGCGACCGCGAAACCGCCGAGACCGCGATGCAGGCGGCGATGACCGGCCACCTCGTGCTCTCCACTGTCCACGCCAAGGACACCATTGGCACGCTGTTTCGATTGCTGGACCTGGGCGCCGAGCCGTATTTGGTCGCGTCGAGCTTGAACCTGGTGCTGGCGCAGCGGCTGGTGCGGATGTTGTGTCCCGCTTGTCGCGCCCCGCGCCGACCGACGCCCAAGCAGTTGCACCAGATGAAGCGCACCGGCCGGGAGATCAAAGCGATTTACTATCCCGTGGGCTGTCCGCGCTGCTTCGACGCCGGCTACCACGGGCGGCAAGGCTTGTACGAACTGCTGGAGATGACCAACGACCTGCGCGACGCGCTGCTCAAGAGCGCGACCATGGCGGCCTTGCGCGATGCCCTGGAGCGCACCAGTTTCGTGAGCCTGCAGGAGATGGGCTATCGCTACGTCGCCGAGGGCATCACCAGCCCGGATGAAATCGAACGCGCGGTGGGTGGGGTGTAGGGCCATGACCTGCGTGGCGATCAACCCGGCCTGTCGCGCCTTGGCGATCCTGGGCACAGGCTCGGACGTGGGCAAGAGCGTGCTGGTGACCGGGCTGTGCCGGTGGTTCGCCCGGCGCGGCGTGCAGGTGGCGCCGTACAAAGCCCAGAACATGTCCAACAATTCCTACGTCACCCTCAGCGGCGGGGAGATCGGCCGGGCGCAGGTGGTGCAGGCCCATGCCGCCGGCGTGGAGCCGACCGTGGACATGAATCCCGTGCTGCTCAAACCCTCCACGGATGTGCAGGCGCAGGTCATCGTGCAGGGCCACGTGCTGGGCAACTCAGAGGCAAAGGAATACTTCCGCAACACCGACGCGCTGTTTGGCAAAGCGCTGGAAAGCTACGCCCGGCTGAGCCAGGACCGCCAGCTCATCGTGCTCGAAGGCGCTGGCTCCTGCGCGGAGGTGAACCTGCGCCCGCGCGATTTCGTCAACTTCCGCATGGCGCAGGCCGTCAACGCGCCCGTCGTGCTGGCGGCGGACATCGACCGCGGCGGCGTGTTCGCCCAGATCGTCGGCACGCTCGACGTCATTCCCCCCGAGGACCGGGCGTGCGTCAAGGGCATTCTCATCAATCGCTTTCGCGGCGACGCGGCGCTGTTTGACGACGGCATGACCTGGCTGGAGCAGCGCACCGGCTTGCCCGTGCTGGGGCTGGTGCCGTTCTTTCGGCATATTGAAATCGACTCGGAAGACGGCATGCCGTTGGATGTGGTGCTGGATCCCCCTGAAGCGCCCAAGCCCGGGCGCATCAACATCGCGGTGATTCGTCTGCCGCATATTTCCAACTTCACGGACTTCAACCCGCTGGCGCGGCAGGCGTGCGTGCGCCTGCATTACCTGGCGCGCCCGCGCCTGCTGACGGATTACGACCTGGTGCTGCTGCCGGGCAGCAAGAACGTGCGCGCGGATCGGCAGTGGCTGCGCGATGTGGGCTGGGATGCCCCGCTCCGCAAATACGTCGACGCCGGCGGGCAACTCGGCGGCGTGTGCGGCGGCTACCAATTGCTCGGCCAAACCATCGCCGACCCGCATGGCGTGGAGGGTTCCCCCGGAAGTGCGGAGGGGTTGGGATTGCTCCCGCTGCACACCACATTGGAAAAGCACAAGACGCTGACGCGCACCAGCGGGCATTGGTCAGCGCTGGGGCAGGATGTGGATGGCTACGAAATTCACATGGGCGTCACCCGGTTGCTGGAGGACCTCGCGCCGCTGCTGCAAGTCACCACCCGCAATCAGGCAGCGGTCAGCGACATGGACGGCGCCCAGCGCGCCGACGGCAAAGTCTGGGGCACCTATCTGCACGGCCTGTTCGATCAGCCCGGCATCGTCGCCGCCTTGCTGCATCAGCTCAACGCCCAGCTCGCACCAGCGCCCACCGGCAGCGAGGGCGAACGCACCCGCGCGTTTCAGGAACGACAGTACGACCTGCTGGCGGATCACCTCGACGAACATGTGGACATGGCGCGCCTGCAGGCAATCATCGCCGGCGAACCCGTCGCCCCCGGCAGGATTGGTCGCTGACCAGCGCGCCTGGCCGCCAACGCCAAATTCCGGGGGGTGACGATTTTTGCGAACAACTCCTGAAAACCAGCGACTGCATGGAGAATAGCCTGGTTGTAGCATTGCAGTTAGTTGCGAACGCTTCCCCGCCGGCGTCGCCTGGGGCTTTGTGCCCGGGAGTTGCGCCATGTCCACCGCCTCGACCTCGTCTGATGCCGCCGCGCCGCGCCCCGCCGCCTGGACCGGCCGGCAGCGCCTGCTTACCGCCCTAAGCTGCGGCATCCCGGACCGCGTGCCCATCAACACCTACGAGATGCCCGCCCGCAACCACGCCGACTGGTACTGGCAGCAGCCCAGCTACGCCCAGTTGATGGGGTTCATCCGCGACCACACCGACGCCATCACCAACTGGAACGTCGGCATCCAGCGCGACACCTACATGACCGACACCGGCTGCATCCTCTGCTCCAGCTATCCGGTGCCCATGGAAGTCACCACCGAACAGCAAGGCACGACCACCCGCAAGACCACCATTCTCCACACCCCCAAGGGCGACCTGCGCACCATCTGCGAGTACGACCCTTCCGTGCACACCACCTGGCGCATCGAGCATTGGTGCAAGAACATGGAGGACGTCGACAAAGCCCTGAGCGTGCCCTACGAGCCGCTGACCTACACCGATGCCGGGTTGGCGGAAGTCCGCGCGGAGCTGGGCGACCACGGGCTGATCATGTCCTCGCTGGGCGATCCCGCCTACCTCGTGGCGGACCTGATGAGCTTTCAGGATTACGTGATGTGGCTGTACGAGGACACGGAGCATTTCGCGCATGCGGTGGAAGTGGTGGCCGCACGCGTGCAGCAGAATTTGTCCAACATGCTTGATGCGGCTGTGGTGGACTTGTACCGCATCTGCGGGCCCGAATACATGACCCCGCCGTACGCCCGGCCGGAGATGTTTGCACGCTTCATGGTTCCCCACGTCCGCGCCATGACCGACCTCATCCACCAGCGCGGCAGCAAAGTCCGCCTGCATTGCCACGGCAAAATCGCCCAGGTGATCGACCTGTTCTTCGAAACCGGCTGCGACGGCACCGACCCGTGCGAACCGCCGCCGGATGGCGATCTGCCGCTGGATGAAGTCAAACGGCGCTGCGGGGCGCGCGGCGTGAGCGTGTGGGGCAACCTGGAACTGAAGCTGCTCGAGCACGGCACGGCGGAACAGGTCCGCACTGCCGTCATCGAATGCCTGCAGCAAGCCAAAGCCGGCGGCGGTTACGTCATGCTGCCCACCGCAGCGCCGATCAACGTGCCGCTGGCGGAAAAGACCGCGCACAACTACCGCGTGTTCATTGAAACGGCGTTGGAATACGGGCAATACTGAGCAGGCAACGCCGACCCGGTCATGGACTGGCGGTGGCGTGGGACAGTTGCAGCAGCACCACCAGCACGTCGTAGATGGCGTGGGTGCCCGCGACGACGCCGAAGCCGCGCAGCACGTAGATGGCGGCAAAGTACACCCCGGCGGCAAAGTAAAAGATGCCCTTGCCCCACTGGAACGGATTGCCTTCAGAGAAGTGGTACGCCGAGAACAGCGCTGCGGAGCCCAGCACCGCCAGCAGGGCGCCGTAGCGGGACGGCAGCGCCAGCACATCCACGAACAGCATGTGCAGCAGGGCGATGGCGATCAGGCGAAAGAGCAGCTCTTCATAGATGCCCGCGCCGATGGAGAAGAGCAGCTTCTGCGCCAGCGTGGGCGCGACCGCGGTTGACGCTGCGCCGGTGGCTTGGGCGAGCAGCGTCGCCATGGCAGCCGGCGCGGCCGGGCCTCGGAAGAACACCAGGGCGGTGACGAACAGGGGCAGGGCGAACGCCAGCGATTCCGCGCCCATCAAGCCATAGACGCGCAGGCGCACGTCAAAGGGGTCGCGGCGGACGAAGTGCCACGCCAGCAGGACGGTGATGGTGATGAGTCCCGGCAGGTAGTAGCCGGTGACGCCGAACCATTCGAAAAAATCCTGCAGCAGCGAGCGGGCGTAGATGAAGCGGGTCGCCCCGGTGTGCGGGTCGGTGGCGACGATCATGGTGCCGACTTCATACGCCAGCAGCAGGGGGCTCAGGAAGAGCAGGGCGTGGAGGGGTTGCTGGGAAAGCTGGAAGTAGCCGGCGCGGGCCGGGGGCAGGTGGCGGGGAGCGTCGTCAGGCTGGGAGCGGGAGCGGCTCATGTATCCGCCAGGACGAGAAGGCAAGCAGTCAATTCAAAATCCACCACAGAGGCACAGAGGACACGGAGTGAAGTCAGGAGCAGCGTGCCCTCTCGATGGTTCTGCTGTCAGTCTCGGTGTGCATTGCTCGGTGCTCTCTGTCTCGGTGGTTGATGCTTTTCAGGCTTGTAGTTGTGGACCGACAGGCGAGGGGAAACTTCCGAGGACCGGGGGAACTTCCGGGGGGGTTAGACGCGGATGACGCTGTGGACGTTGCCGAAGCGGGAGATTTTTTCGCGTCCGGGCAGGAAGGTGAGTTCGAGCAGGACGGTCAGGCCGACGATTTGGCCGCCGAGTCCCTGGACCAGTTCGCAGCAGGCTTCCATGGTGCCGCCGGTGGCGAGCAGGTCATCGACCATGAGCACGCGCTGGCCGGGGTTGATGGCGTCTTCGTGGATTTCCAGGCGGTCCTTGCCGTACTCCAGAGCGTACTCAAAGCTGCGGGTTTTCCACGGCAGTTTCTTGGGTTTGCGGATGGGCACGAAGCCCGCCGAGAGCGACTGGGCGATGGCGGTGCCGAAGATGAAGCCGCGGCTCTCGGCGCCCATGACCAGTTCCACACCCTTGCCGCGGAAGGGGTTGGCCATCTGCTCGACCGCCATCGCCAGCCCGGCGGGATCGCGCAGCAGCGGGGTGATGTCCTTGAACATGATGCCCGGCTTGGGATAGTCGGGAATATCACGAATGAGCTTGGTGAGCTGCTCGGCTGCGGTCGCGGGCGTGGGGGTGGTGGTCATGCGCCGATTTGTACCAGAAAGAGGTGGAGGATGTGGGGTGTGGTGATGCAGAGGCGCAAGCGGGTGGCGGGGACATTGCGTGAGTTCATGCGCTGGGCAGCGCGCTAATGCGGGTGGCTGTGCTTCCAGACGATGCGCGCCATGGTTTGCGGGAGCGCCGCAGCCAGCACATCCGCCAGGCGGTAGTGGGCGGGCAGGTGCAGGGTCAGCCGGGGGCGGGTCAGCAGTTTGCAGATGCGGCGTGCCGCCAGCTCGACGGGCATGCCGTAGCGTTGCACGCGGGGTTGCAGGGGGGCGTAAGCGGGGTCGTCGAAAAATTCGGTGCGAATGACGCCGGGTTTGACGTAGCTGAAATGCACGCCGGTGTGACGATGCTCGACCGCGAGGGTTTGGGTCAGGGCGATGAGCGCTGCCTTGGCGGCGGCATAGGAGCCGTGTCCCCAGGGGCCGAAGGTCGCGGCAATGGAGGCGATGTTGATGATGTGGCCGCGCCCGGCCGTGAGCATGTCCGGCAGGAGGCGGCGCATCAGCAGCGCCGGGGCGTGGTAGTTGACCTGCATCAGCTGCTGGGCATCGGCTTCGGAGCTTTGCAGGAAAGCCTGGTACTGCCCGAGTCCGGCATTGTTGATCAGCACGGCGGGGGCGCCGAAGCGCTGGCGCAGTTGCATGATGGCGTCGGACAAGGCGGCGGCATCGGCGAGGTCGAGGGCGGCAAAGTCGGCGTCAAGCTCCTGCGCCAGCGCTTCGAGCCGATCCACCCGTCGCGCCAGCAGCAGCAGGCGATAGCCGCCGCGTTGGGTCAGTTCGCGCGCCAGGGCGGCGCCGATGCCGCTGGAGGCGCCGGTGATCCAGACCCGGTTAGGCGAGTCTTCCATCATGCGCTGGTCATCCACATCCGTATCATCCCGTCGACAGCGACATTGGACGGCCCCTAGCGTACATTGTGCAGCCATGACCGACCTGCGGCATCCCGGTGCGGTGGTGTTTTCCACGTTCGAGCCCAGCGGCGACGCGCTGGCGGCGGGGGTGATCGCGCGTCTGCGGGCGCAGGAGCCGAATCGGCCGATTTACGCCCTGGGCGGGCCGCGCATGGCGGCGGCGGGGGCGGAACTGATTGAAGCCACCACCGAACATGCGGCGATGGGCCTGGACACGCTGCGGCAGGTGCAAACGCATCGCCGACGGGTGGCGCGGCTGGGACAGTGGCTCCAGGCGCAGGCGGTGCAGGCCCTGGTGCCGGTGGACAGCCCGGCGGGCAACTGGGCGATCTGTGCTCAGGTGCGCCAGCATTGTCCTGCGGCGCGGATCGTGCATCTGGTGGCGCCGCAGTTGTGGGCGTGGGGCTCCTGGCGGATTCGCCGAATGCGTCGACTGTCGGACCATGTGCTGTGCCTGCTGCCGTTTGAGCCGGACTGGTTCAGCAGTCGGGGCGTGGGGGCGACGTTCGTGGGGCATCCGGTGTTCGATCCATCCTGTCACGCGCGGGTTCCCGCCGGGGCGGATCTGCCGCAGGAGGGCCATCGGTTGGCGCTGCTGCCGGGTTCGCGGGTGGGGGAGATCAACCGCAACTGGATCACCATGCTCGACACGTTCATGCACCTGCGACGGACGCGCCCGCACCTGACGGCGGTGATCGCGGCGTTCAACGACAAGCTGGCGACGCTGATTCGCCAACAGACGGCCGCGCATCTGGGGAAGCCGGAGCTGCCCGGCGGGTTGCATCTGGCGGTGGGGCGCACGGAATCGGTGCTGGACTGGGCGCATTCGGTGCTGGTGGCGTCGGGGACGGCGACGTTGCAGGTGGGGGCGCACGAGAAGCCGATGGTGGCGTTGTACAACGTGCCGCGGGCGATGTATCTGGCGCTCAACTGGCTGGTGGCCGCCAAGACGTACACGTTGCCGAACCTGGTGGCGCAGTGGCAGGGTCGCGAGCGGGCGCTGGTGGAGTTGATACCGCACTTCGGTCAGGTGCCGCCGGTGGTGGCGGCGCTGGCGGAGCTGATTGACCAGCCGGCGGCGGCGGCGGCGCAGGTGGCGCGGCTGCGGGAAGTGAACGCGGCGTTCGCGGACAAGTTGTTTTCGGAAGCCGCCACCGCAGCGCTGACGCGCGAAGCGCGGCTGGGCTGAACCACCCGGTGAGGTGTCGACTCAACCGGTTTGCCGGTGGGCGAAGTGCGGCAACATCCCCCGGCGGAGCCGGGGGCCAACGGGCGGAGCGCGCTGCGGCATTGATGCGGTTTTTCCCAATGAAAAAGGCGTTCTCGCGAGGAGAACGCCTTTACGTTTGTCTGCTCTGAGGAGGTTTGAGGATGTGTTCTGAGGGCGAATCAGTCTGAGTTTCGGAGCGGACTGATTCGCCAAGGAATTCGTTCAGTCCTGCATGCGGTCACGTTGACCGACGAGCAATTCGCTTACTTCTTCTTGGTGGCCTTCTTCTTGGTCGCTTTCTTCTTGGCGACTTTCTTCTTCGCGGGGGCCTTCTTGGTGGCCTTCTTCTTGGTGACCTTCTTAGCGGCCTTCTTCTTTGCCATGGCTTGATCCTTTCGCGAACATCCTCAGAGCATGACCAAAACTTTAACCATTTGGCGAAAAACAAGTCAACAAAAATCTGACTTGCCGGGTGGTTTTCTTATCGGTGTTCACCGCGTCAATACTTGAACATTGATATCAGCACCGTGAACGGCAAGCGCGCTGCGGGCTCAATCTTCCTCCGCATGCGGCTGGTATTTCGCGGCGATCTGCTGCTGCACATGGCTGGGCACCGGCTCGTAATGGCTGAACTCCATGGTGTAGGAGCCGAGGCCGCCGGTCACCGATTTGAGCTGCGATTGATATTGACCGAGCTCCGCGAGGGGCGCCATGGCTTTGATGACCGCCATGCCGCCCGGGGCGTTGTCGGTGCCCAGGATGCGTCCGCGCTTGCCCGAAAGGTCGCCGGCGATGTCGCCCATGTTGTTCTGGGGCACGGTGATTTCGAGATTGACCACCGGCTCGAGAATCTGCGGTTTGGCTTTCGTCACCGCATCAATGAAGGCGCGTTTGCCGGCGGCGACGAAGGCGACTTCCTTGGAGTCCACCGGGTGATGCTTGCCATCGGTGACCCGCACCCGCACGTCCTGCAGGGGAAAGCCGGCGATGCAGCCGGTATCAAGCACCATGCGCACGCCTTTTTCGATCGCCGGGATGAACTGGCCGGGGATGGAGCCGCCGTAGGTGTCATTGACGAACTCGAACCCGGCGCCGCGCTCCAGCGGCTCGACGGAGAGGAACACCTCGCCGAACTGCCCCGCCCCGCCGGTCTGCTTCTTGTGGCGGTGATGGCCGTCGGCGCTGCCGCCGATGGTTTCCTTGTAGGCGATCTGGGGCACGTGGGTGTCGACCTCGACGTGATACCGCTCCTTCATCTTCTCCAGCATGATGCGCAGGTGCAGGTCGCCCAGGCCGCGGATGACCGTTTCATGGGTGACGGCATTGCGTTCGACCTGGAAGCAGGGGTCCTCGGCGGTGCAGGCGCCCAGGGCTTTGGCGATCTTCTGCTCGTCGCCGCGGCTTTTCGCCTCGATCGCCAGGCCGTACATCGGACTGGGAAACGGCAGGGGGCGCAGGTGGATGTTGTCCTCATCGTGCGAGTCGTGCAGCACGTCGTCGTAATGGACGTCTTCAATCTTGGCGACGGCGCACAGGTCGCCGGGGATGCCCGAGTCGACTTCCTTGTGCTCCTTGCCATGGACTTTGAACAGGTGGCCCACCTTGAACGGCTTCTTGGCGTTGCCGATGAACAGCTGGCTGTCCTTGGTGATGGTGCCCTGGTGCACGCGGAAGATCGACAGCCGGCCGACGAACGGATCGACGGTGACCTTGAACACATGCGCCAGCACATGTCGGCTGGCGTCCGGTTCGGCGTGGAACTCCTCGCCGTCGTGCTGGTCGGGTTCGCCGCGGACGAAGGGGCGCGGGTTGCCTTCGGTGGGATTGGGCGCCAGCGAAACGAGAATATCCAGCAGTTCCTTGATGCCCACGCCCGTGGTCGCGCTGGTGAAGCAGACCGGGATGAGATGGCCCTCGCGCAGGGCGGCTTCAAAGGGCGCGTGGAGCTGGTCGGGTTTGACCTCGCCGGTTTCCAGGTAGGTCGCCATCAGGTTTTCGTCGACTTCGACCACCTGATCAATGATGTGGGTGTGGTATTCGTTGACGTCGCCCAGATCGCTGTCGCCGGCGGCGTTCTGGAAGCAGTCGATGACGCCGGCGTTGTTGTTGCAGGGCAGATTCAGGGGCAGGCAGGCGGCGCCGAAGGTTTCCTTGATCTGTTCGAGCAGGCCCGGCAGGTCCACATTGTCGCCGTCGATCTTGTTGACGATGATCATGCGGCAGAGCTTGCGCTCGGCGGCGCGTTCCATCATCCGGCGGGTGACCATCTCGATGCCCTGATGGGCGTTGATGACCACGGCGACGGTTTCCACCGCCGGCATGACCGCGATGGCTTGCCCCATGAAGTCGGGATAGCCGGGGGTGTCGATCAGGTTGATGTGCTTGCCGGCGTGGTCCAGGCTGACGATGGCGCTGTTGAGCGAATGCCCATGATGCTTTTCGAGCGGATCGAAATCGCAAATCGTGTCGCCGCGCTCGATCGTGCCCATATGGCCGATCGCGCCTGCCTGATGCAGGATCGCTTCCACCAGCGTGGTTTTGCCGCTGCCGCCATGGCCCAGCAGCGCGATGTTGCGAATGTCCAGTGTGTTGTACGCAGGCACGCAGGCCTCCTTCCCCTGAGCGTTGAGGTTGCAGCGCCGGCGACGCTCATCTCGCCGGAACTGACGCGACCACTCAGTATAAAGACGCCCCGTGCATCGTGCCACGAAAGACGACGTGCGACTCCAAACATGGAACACGGTATCATGACTCGCCGCGGCTCGGCCGATCCGTTTCCCTGTCACCCCGCGGCTTTCTCTGGGATTTCCTCATGCTGCATCCGCTGCCTTCTGCTGGTCGCTTCCTGACCGGTCTGCTGGTGATGTTGACCCTGCTGCTGGGCCCTGCCGCACCCGGGCGCGCTGATGAGCTGACCGACATGCTCGACCGCCTGCCCGCCGATACCGCCGTGGCGCTGCTGCTGCCCAATCCCGCCGCCGCCAGCGCCAAGCTCGCCCGGTTGGCGCAGACCTTTGGCGTCCAGGAGCCGATGGTCCAGGACCTCTTCGGCTCCCTCAAGATGCTCGGCGGCATGGTCAACGGCGTGCGTGACGACGCGCCGCTGCTGCTGGCGCTGAACCTGGGCAACGCCCAGACCGTGGAGGAAATGCAGGAGCCGGTGATCACCGTCCTGATCCCCGTGACCGACTACGCCGCCTTCGCCGGGAACTATGGCGTGCTGGCCCAGGGCGTGCAGCAGACGCCGTTGCCCTCGGGCCAGCCCGGCTTCCTCCGGCCCCTCGACGGCTACGCCCTGCTGTCGAACCAGCAGGCCGCCGCCGAGCAGTACGCCGCCGGCGGTCGCGGCGCGGAACTGCTCAAGCTCGCCGGGCGCGTGGGCACGCAGACGATCCAGCAGTCGGACCTGACGCTGCTGTATGTCATCGAACCCATGCGGCCGCTGCTGCAGCAGGGCCTGACGGTCGCGCTGGCGCAAGTTGAACAAGGCGTCGCCGGCAACCCGCAGATGCCCGCCGAGCAGGCGGCGCAGGTGGCGATGATGCTCAAATTGTATGGCGCGCTGGGCGCGGCGGTGGCGCGCGATGGTGAATTGGGCGTGATCGCGCTGGACTTTTCCGACACCGGCGTTGGTCTGACGGTGGGCGCCCAGTTCAAGCCCGACACCGCCTGCGCCAGGTTTTTCCCCGGCAGTGCCGCACCGGCGCGGCAACTCCTGCGCGCCCTGCCCGCCAAGCCGTTCCTGCTGGCGCTGGCGTTCGACGGCCAGGCGCTGGACCTGCCGGGCTTGGCGGATGCCGCCATGGCGCTGCTGCCCGAGGACCATCCCGTGGCGGCGATGTACCGCCCGCTGCTGCCGGCGCTCAAGCTGATGCAGGGCTACGGCAGCGCCTGGTACGCCCCCGCCAATGCCGCCGGCTTCAACCCGGCGGCGCTGGACCTGGTGACCCACTACGCCAGCGCTGACCCCAAGGGCCTCGCCGACGCCATCACCACCGGCGTGACGGCGCTCAACGGCAAAACCGTGCCCAGCGGCATGGGTGCTGACATCACCTACCAGGCGACCGTCACCCCCGGCGTCATGCAGATCGAAGGCAAGGACATCACCCAGTTCCAACTCATGACCCAGTACCCGCCGCAGATGCTCCAGCAGATGGGGCCGATGGCGCCCTTCGTGCAGATGTTCGCCAGCGCCAATGGCTACTTCGCCGCCACCGACGACGGCGTGGTGCTGACCATGAATCCCAACCCGGCGCTCATCAAAGACCTGCTGGTCAAACCCGAGCACAGCCTCGACACCGACCCGCTCCTGCAGAACCTCGATGAGCACGCCCTGCCGGCGCATCCCGCCATGGAAATCCATGTCAACGTCGCCGGCTTCCTCCAGGCGGTAGCGCCCCTGCTGGCGATGTTCGCTCCGCAGATGCAGATCAACGCCCCGGCTGACCTCCCGCCGCTCACCTTTGGCCTGGGCGTGCAGGATGCCGGTTTCGCCTACCGCATGTACCTGCCCGTCCGCACCGTCAAAACCGTCGCCGACCTCGTTCAGCAAGCCCAGGGCATGAACGCCGGCGCCCCCGGAAATGACCCCGGAAATGCCCCCGGAAATGCCCCCGGAAATGACCCCGCCCCCGCCACCAATGAAAACGCCGCTGGCGGTGGGGAAGGTGAGCAAGCCCCCGCCCGCTCCAACCAGCGTCAGGGCCCGCCGCCGGCGCCGATCCGCTGAAGCCCACGCGCCGCGTGAAGTGCGACTTCCATATAGATGTCACCGCGGAGGTGTCACCCCGGCCGTCCCATGGCCATGGTGACACCGCCATTTTTTACAAGTTCAGCTCATCAATGAACTTGCAAAATCGGCCCCATGTCACCCCGCAAGGCGGGTGACATCGCCAAGTGCTTTTGTTCAAACAAATTACGTACATGTCACCTCCGGAAACAGGTGACATGACACGGAACCGGCATTTTCCGCAGGACCGGGCTGACCCGGACAGGGTGGGGCGCAAGGTAAAATCGTGTCCGGGCAGCCCGGACCTGCAACACCACGGCCAAGTTCCGCAACCCCCCGCTCACACCTTCAGCGTCGGCTGATACGCCAACTGCTGGCGGTAGCGCTGACGGATCGGTTCGACCACCTGCGCCAGGAATGCATCCACCTGCTGCGGGGCGCGCCCGACGAACTGCCGGGCGTCCAGCACCGCGTGCAGATCGACCCCGGCAAACAGCGCCTCGCCCGCCAGCCGGTCGAGCAGGTCGTTCGCCTGCCCTTCGCTCTTGACCCGCTGGGCGGCCGCCTGGCTGTGCTGACGAATGACCTCATGCACCGCCTGCCGATCGTGCCCGCGCTTCACTGCCGCCATCAGCAGGTTTTCCGTTGCCATGAACGGCAGCTCCGCCGCCAGGTTCGCGGCAATCGTCTTCTCGTACACCACCATGCCCCCGGCAATGTTGATCAGCAGGTCCAGCACGCCGTCGAGCGCCAAAAACGGCTCGGGCAGGATCAGCCGGCGCGTGCTGGAGTCGTCGAGCGTGCGCTCGAACCATTGCTCGGCGGCGGTGGTGAAGCCGATCTGCGTTTGGCCGATGACGAACCGGGAAAGCCCGCAGACGCGCTCGCAGCGCATGGGGTTGCGTTTGTACGCCATCGCCGAGGAGCCGATCTGCTCGGCTTCAAACGGCTCTTCCAGTTCCTTGCGATTGGCCAGCAGCCGCAGGTCGGTGGCGAACTTCATCCCCGCCGCCGCCGTTGCCGCCAGGCTCGCCAGCACCATGCCGTCCACCACGCGCGGGTACGTCTGCCCCGTCACGGCAAACCTTCGGTCCACCGGCCAACCCATTTTCTGCGTGACCAGCTCATCCAACAGCTCGACCTTGGCGTGATCGCCTTCAAACAGCTCCAGGAACGACGCCTGCGTGCCGGTGGTGCCTTTGACCCCGCGAAAACGCAGGCATTGGGCGCGGTGTTCCAGTTCTTCCAGCGCCAGCGCCAGGTCGTGCGCCCACAGGCAGGCGCGCTTGCCCACCGTGGTTGGTTGGGCGGGCTGGTAATGCGTGAACGCCAGCGTCGGCAGGTCGCGGTAGCGCGCGGCAAACGCCCCCAGCAGATCAATCACCCGCGCCAGCTTGCCCGCCAGCAGGTGCAGCGCGTCGCGCATCTGCAGCAGTTCCGTATTGCAGTTGACGTACTGGCTGGTGGCGCCCAGGTGAATGATCGGCCGCGCCAGCGGCGCCAGCTCGCCCAGGGCGTGGACATGCGCCATCACGTCATGCCGCAACTGCTTTTCGTACGCCGAGGCGCGGTCGTAGTTGATGTCATCCAGATGTGCCCGCAGCTCGGCGAGCTGTTCGGCGCTGATCGGCAAGCCCAGCTCATGCTCCGCCTCCGCCAGCGCCAGCCACAGCCGGCGCCAGGTGGAGAACTTACGCTGGGGCGACCAGATCGCCTGCATCTGCGGCGAAGCGTTGCGGGTCGCCAGGGGAGATTCATAAACATCGCGTGAGGACATGGCGAGCAATCCGTGATGAGTTGACGAGCCCCGCGCGTCAGCAAGGGGTTGCAATCCGGCGGCGGGAAGACCACCCCTCCCTCACGGTCGGGGCTCGTTCAGAAAATCCGGCGCGAGGTTTGGTTGACCGCAGCGCGCCGCAGCGGCATAGTAACAGTCCGCACCAGCCATGACGAAATCCCTCGAACAACAACTGGCGCAGCAGGCCGCCGGTGGCGACCACGCCGCCCTGGCGCGGCTGTTGGAGCTGTTCGAGCGCCGGGTTTACAACCTGTGCCTGCGCATGCTCCACCACCGCGACGATGCCGCCGAAGCCGCCCAGGACACGCTGGTCAAGGTGATCGAGCATCTGCCCAGCTTTGAAAACCGCAGCGAAGTGGGCACCTGGATCTACCGCATCGCCATGAACCAGTGCCTCACCCGGCTGCGGCAACGCCAGAACCGCCCCACCGTCAGCCTCGACGCGATGGGGGGTAGCCATTCCCATCATTCCTCCGGCCAGCCCCACGCGCCGTCAGTCGCCGGGAAACTTCCGGGGGCCCCCGGCAGGGAGCGGGAACTTTCGCCGGCGCAGCGCGTCGAAAGGGATGAACTGTTGGGCCTGCTGCAAGTCGCGCTCGCCCGCCTGGATGAAGCTTTCCGCAGCGTGCTGGTGCTGCGCGACCTGGAAGGGATGGATTACCAGCAGATCAGCCAGGTGCTGCAACTGCCCGAAGGAACGGTCAAAAGCCGACTCTTTCGGGCTCGCCTGGCGCTGCGCCACGAAATGCTCCAACTCGCCCCCCCCGCCCCCGGAACCCCCGGAAGTTCCCCCGGTAGTTCCCAAGGTAATTCCCAGGGTCATGCAGGCGCGGGGCAGCAGGATGATGAACGCGCCAGCCGCGCTCGGATCGGATAATGGAAACGTACGACGAAAACCTGATCCTCGGCTACATCGAGCAAGAACTCACGCCGGCGCAGCAGCAGACGTTTGAAGCCCAGCTGCGTCAGGATGTCCGCCTGCGCGCCTTGGTCACCCAGCTCATTCACGATCGCCATCTGTTGCAAAGCCTGCCCAGCGAGTCCCCGCCGGCGAGCCTGCGCGAAGCCGTGCAGAATCATCTGGAACGCCAGATCTTGCTGGGTGATCAAGCAGCGCCGCCGGCCGGGGAGCCGCAGCGCCCGCGCTCGGCGCCGCAGTCATTGCATCTGCACGCCCACCGCGCCCGCGTCCGGTGGTGGAGCTATGCCGGCATGGCGGCTGGGGTGGCGCTGGTGGCGTCCGTCCTGTTCGTCATGCTTGGGGACAACGGCCTGAGCCGGCGGGCGCGCGAGCTGGATCGTCAACTGGCGCTGGGCACCACTGCACCCGATGCCAAAGATGCTGCCTTGCTGGGACAAGATGAAACGCTCTCACGCTCGGAAGCGGACCTGACCGTCAACGGCCCCGACGCGCCCGCACTGCCCAGGACGCCCCCGCCGGCAGTGCTGGCGCTGCGCGAAACGGAAGACCAGCGGCGCCCGGTTGCCAGCGCTCCCGCGCCTTCGCCAGCGCGGGGGGACAAGGACGCCCTCCTGACGCAGCCGGTGACGGAACTCGTCGAGCAGGCGTCGGACGACCAGGCGCTGTCGGCTGCGCTGCCCCGGATTGCTGCACAGAAACGCGAGGAGCCGGCCGCGGCACTGGCGCAGGAGCAGCCGGCCACCCCCACCGATTCAACCTTGGCGTTGGGAGATCGCACGACCACGGCGGATCGTCCCCGTGCTCTACCGCTGGTGGCGGCGCTGGCGGAGGCGACGCCGGCTGAGCCTGCTCCCACCCAAGGGCCAGCGGAACCGGCATCCGCGCCGGCTGTCGTTGCCTTGCATGGGTCGGCCGATGCTCAGGAGCTGGCGCCGGCGGCGGTCAATACGGTCCTGCACGATACCCCCCGCGCCGATGAGGAAGTGGCGAAATCTGCCGTTGCCAGTGCTGCCCCCGCCCCCCCGCCGCAGGTGGCCGACAACAAAATGGCGACCGTTGACCAGCCGGCCACAGCGTCGCCAGCAGCTGCCAAGGCGGTCGCCCCGGCTCCCGAGCCGGCGCGCGAGCTGGCGCGAACCCACAGTCTGTCCAAGACCGCCCCCAGCGCCCGGTTCGCCGCTCCTTCATCTGCTCCGCCGGCCACGCCGGCTCGAGCCCGCGCCCAGCCGAACGAGGCTGGTCTGGGGGCCGCGATGGCGGCAGGAACGACGGCTGGGGCAGCTCCTGCAGCAGCGCCCGTGTCGCCTGCCGCGCCGGGGCAGTTGGGGCCCACCACGCCGTTGGAGTTTGTGATCAGCGTCAGTGCCCGGGATGCCGACGCCAGCTACCGTGAGTTGGTGTACTGGTCCGCGAGCAACCGCATTGCCGTCATGACCCGGCTGCCACCCCAGCCGGAAGCCGCGCCCGCCGACGGAGCTGCAACCGCCGCCGCGCCGACAGCAGCGCCGCGCCCGGCGCAGGTACGGCAAGTTGATCTGACCATGCAGTCCAGCCAGGTGCCGTTGCTGCTCAACCACCTGGCGCGGCAGGAAGGTCAGGTGATCAAGCTGGAAAGTCAGCCGCCCCAGCAACTCACCCCGCCGCTGGGCGGCCCGCAATCCACCGGCCAGCGTTTGCTCCAGCAGATGGAAGCCAGCCTGCTGCGCAATGAAGTGCCGGTGACGCCGCAGATGCCCGTGCTGCCGCCGGATCAACTCGTGCAGGTCCCGGTGCGCATCGAAACCCGGGCTGCGCCCAGCAACCCGCGCTGATTGACCCGTGATGACTCACCATGATGCGGTGTTGGTCTTCGCCCCAGAATGGGGCGCAGGTGAGTAGCCACGAGTGCAGCGCAGCGGAACTCGTGGGAGTGAATCTGTTGATTTCTGCTCACCCCGGCAGGGGTGACGGAAGCTTCCGCCGTCCCTCCGGGACGGATGAAAATAGGGAGCGCTCATCTACCACGGGTGACGCTGCGCTGCACCCGTGGCTACTGTCCACGACCCCTGTCGGGGTCGAAGAACACCCAGGCGTTCCGGTCACATTCCCAAGCTCATCTACGCCATCACGCGCCGTGCGCTTTGCGTCCTTCGGGCTGCTCCAGCCCGCTGTCCGGCGGGGCGAGATCCGCAGCAGGCACCTTTGCCACCACCTCGCGCCAGCGCACCATCCGCGGCTGGGGCACATGCTTGATGAGCCGCGCCTGTGACAACGGCTCCACGCTGAACAGCCGCGCCGCCCCTGCGCCCCATGTGCTGGTGGGAGTCAGCCGAATCCCGCTGGCTTCCAGGTTCAATCCCACCCGCACCAGCCGCTGGTAGTTGTTTTCCTCGACCTGCACGGTGCGCCACGCCCCGCCGGCGTCGCGCGCTTCCACGCGATAGCCCTTGACCAGCGACTCGGGCACCACGCAGCGATCGCCCTTGAGCGGATAGCTGCACGGCAGCCGCTTGGTGTGCGCCAGATTGCTGTCGAACACCACCCGCAGCCCCGCCACCTGCCGCACGTTGTTCCACGTCAGCTCCACGGCTTGCCCCAGCGGCAGCGTCACGGCATCGGGCGCGGCCGAGCCATCCACACTCACCGGGCGATCCAATCCCGCCAGCAGTTGCGGATGCGTGCAGGTGAGGCCGTGCGTCAGTTCGTCCGGCTGGCGCGCGACGCCCGGCAAAAACAGGTCGTCATGCAGCAGGCTTTGTTGCAGGCGTGCAATGTGCTGGGGATACAGCGAACCGGGGGCGACGTTCAGCTCCACCGCGAGCGCTGCGGCTGTGCCGACCGCCTGACCCAGCAGCGAAGTGGTGCCCATGACGCGCGTGGAGGACAGCGCGGCATGGGTGACGGAGATGTTGCGCCCCGCAAACAGCAGGTTGCGCACATTGCGTGAATGCAGGGCGCGGAAAGGGATGCCGTACAGCCGGGGCGCGGGGTGGAACAGCGTGGGTTTGCCCGGATACAGCATACCCGCCGGGTGATGGTCGTCCATGGGCCACCCGCCGTAGCACACGGTGTCGGGGAACCGGCCGGCCGCGCGGATGTCGTGCTGGGTGAGGATGTGCGGACCTTCGTACCGGCGATTCTCGCGCTTGCCCGGCAGCGACCCTAACCATTCCAGCGCCCAGCATTCGGACTCGGCGCGCTCGGGGGCGCGGTTTTTGATGTAGTCCCACACGCCCCATGCGGTGCGCATCAGCTCATCGCGGATGGCCTCGGCATCGGTGATGGTGTCCTGCAGGCCGCCCAGCTCGATCCACCAGAAGTTGGTGCCGCGCACGCCCTGGATGCGGTGGGGCAGGTCATCAGGCGATTCAAAGCGATACGCCCAGCTTGGCGCGGTGAAGGGTTGGGGTTCCTCCGTGCGGCGCAGCTGAATGAGCAGCGAATTGCCCATGGTTTTGCGGTCGGCGCGGCGAGGCTGAATGTCTTCGCCGAACTCGTCGCGCGACTCACGCCCATGGCGGAAGCGCGCGCCGCTGCCCTCGGCGAGGATGCTGTCGCCCGAGCAGTCGATGAAGATTTTCGCGCCGATGTGATGCCAGGTCTGCGTGGTCAGTTGCCAGCAGGTGATCTTGTCGATGCGGCGGTCATCGGCGGGGCCGGTCGCTTCGCAGCCGGTGCAGGAACAGTTGAGCAGGAGGGTGAGGCGGGGTTCAAATGTGGCTTTGGCCCAGAGCACGCTGTCCCAGATGGAGTAGTTGCCCGCGGGATTGCGGTACTGGTTTTCGAGCTGGATTTCCTCGAGCAGGCCGGTTTCCTTGAGATTTTCGCCGTGGGTGCCGCAGATCCACATGCGGACTTCCGAGCTGGCGTTGCCGCCGAGCACGGGGCGGTCCTGCACCAGCGCGGTGCGCGCGCCGCCCCGCGCGGAGGCCAGCGCGGCACACAGCCCCGCCATGCCGCCGCCGACGACGCAGACGTCAAAGTCATGATGTTTGGTAGCCATGGTTGCTCTCGTTGGAAGGTTGAAATCAGGCTTCACCACCGAGACCCAGAGAGCACAGAGAGGGAATCACAGCGGGCCGGCCGTGCAGATGTGCCCGGTCATGGCATTGCTGTTTTCCTCGGACTATTTTCAACTCGGTGCTTTCTGTGCCTCGGTGGTGATCTTCTGCTGGGGTTGACGTTCAGGTGTAATGCAGTTGCGCGCTGGCGACGCCGTCGCGGTTGCAGACCAGCCGCAGCCAGTGGGCGGACACGCCGGCGGGGAAGGGGTGGACGCAGTAGCCGCCGGGTTCCAGGTGAAACTGCTGCCAGGGATGGAACTCGCCGCAGCCTTTGAAATCCAGCTCCAGCGTGTAGGTGGCGGCCGATTCGCCCTGATGGTGCAGATGCAGGCATTTCTGGTCGAAGCCGGTCATGAGGTAAGGATCGCTGGGCACGTCGGCCACGATGGGATCATCCCACCACGGGCCGCCCCAGCCGGTGGGTTTGCCGAAGGACCAGAGGTCGTCGGTCTTGCCGAACCACAAACCCGCATGCGGTTCGGCGGTCAGCAGATTGCCATTAGGGCCGTGCGGGCTGGCGTTGTCCGAGCCGAGCACCAGCAGCCCGCGCCACGAGCAGAAATCCGGCACCACCCACAGGTGGGCACAGATCGGCTTGACGCCCCAGATGCGCCCGCCAAAGGCGTGGGGTGACAGCTCGTAAAACATCCCCTGCGCATCGAGCAGCAGCCGCTCGTGTTCCACCTCGCGCACACGCGGCCACTCCGTCTGCCACTTGTGCTCGAACACGTGCGTGGCTTTGGGCAACCGATAGCGCGTCCACTGACCATCCTGCGTCAGCACGCTCAGCAGGGTGGACGCGCGATCCCAACCGGTGGCGAAGATCGCTGCCGCGCCGCCGAAGCCGCTGATGCCGTGGACTGCGTAGTAGGGCTTGCGTTCGAGCACGGTCCACTGCTGACCATCGAAGGAAGCGAGGCGTCCCTGCTGCCGTTGGCCGAGGTAGTCGGCTTCGTCGTATTCATTGGAGCAGACGATGAGCTGGCCCGGCGCGGCAAAGCAATCCTTGAAATGCACGTGGCCTTCGCCCTCGGTGCCCAGCTCGCGCTGCAGGTCAGCCACCTGCCGGCAGGCGAGCGTGTGCACGTCCAGTTCCAGCAGTTCACCTTCCATGCCCAGCACGTAGACCAGGCGCGCTGGCTCCTGCAGATGGCGGGCGATGCCGGCGATGCGCACATCAACCAGTTCCGCGACGGTGCGCACCTGATGCTGGGTGTCGATCAGGTGCGGGCCGATGAGCAGTTGATGGCTTTCCCAGTGAATCATCCGGCCGGCGTAGGTGCCGTCGACGGCGGCCGGGTGGTGCGTCATGGAGAAGTCGGGTTCGATCACCCGCAAGCCGGTGCCAGTGCCGGAGCGTCGGCGATGGGAGACGTAGTTGAGGACATAGAGCTTGCCTTGCCAGGGCATGAGGCAGCCGATGCCGCATTCGCTGCGAGGTGGGCCGAAGTCGGCGATTTGCGCCAGATGCGGGATGACGCCGGAGAAAGAAGGGAAGCCGGCCGTGGCGGTGGGAGTGAGCGTGGTGGTCATGTGGGGTGCTCCAGGTGTTCATCCAGCCGCGTGGTGATGGTGGCGACGGTTTGCCGGAGCGCGTCGACCAGCTCAGGCAATTGGGCATCAGGAAACGTACCCGCCAGCGCGATGCCGGCGTGATGCGGCTCAGGCAGCGCGAACGCCAGCGAGCGATGGGCGGGATGATTGGGGTTCGGGCGAATGCAGGCGTAACCAAGCTTGCGAGCGGTGGTGAGGTCTTCGCCGCGCTGACGGGTGGACTGCGCCAGCAGCGCGACGCCGATGCTCGATTGCGCTGCCGGGAACAGGCCCACGCGACCCAGCGCTTCGCCTGCTTTCATGCCTGGCGTGGCGTGGTAGAGGTAGCTGATCTGATCGCGCCAGCGCACGCCCAGCGCCACCACCAGTCCGAAGCGCTGCAGGCTTTCCAGCGGTTCGAGCGCCACGCTCAGCAGCCGGGAGCCGAACAGCGCCTGGGCCGCCAGCACGTGAATCGCCGGGCCGGGGCGGTACTTGCGCTGGGGCGTCTGCTGGGCCATCCCCAGATACGTGAGCGTGCGCAGCAGCCGATTGACGCGGGTGGTTTCAAGGTTGAGTGCGCGGGCGGCCTCCCGGCAACCGACCGGCCGGCCGACGCTGGCGAGCCATTGCAGGCACGCCATGCCGTCGATCAGACTCTGGTTCGGCTGGGCTGGCAACATGTTGCTTTTATAGCAACAAAGTGGTTGGGGGGCAAGGGCATTGGTCGGCACGGGTGCGGGGGAACCGGCAATGGCTCTGGTGGCGCTGGCGAGGTGTCGCCGGGGGAGGTGGCCCAGCGCGGTGGGGCCGGGGGAGGTGCACCTGCCCACTCGCGTGGGCGGCTCAGACAGCACGCGGAGCAAGGGTGATGTTGGGCATCCCTCCGAGCCGTCGACGCAAGTCGGCGGGTGCAGCCCGCAGGGCAAACGCGTATGGCTGATCAACCCGTGCTGATGGATCACCGAGCGTCAGGGCTTGCTGTTGCCCACCAGCTTGCGGTGCATGGTCTTCGCCCCTGAAGGGGGCGCAGGCAAGTAGCCACGAGTGGAGCGCAGCGGAACTCGTGGGAAAGAGCGCATTTGCACGTCCTCACCCCGGCAGGGGTGAAGGAAGCTTCCGCCGTCTCGCCGGGACGGATCGGAATCAAACGCGCTCGTCAACCACGGGTTTCGCTGCGCTCCACCCGTGGCTACTGTCCACGACCCCTGCCGGGGTCGAAATCATCCCCCCGGCCCCCCCCGGCCCCCCCCGGAAACCCCCGGAAGCGCCCGGTAACACCAGTAGCATGGACCCCATGGTCGCCGTGACGACTGGTGGGCCCCCCCAAGCCGGCGAGGAGGGATCGCTCTCCGGGCGTCATTCACCTGCGGCGGTGCTGCAACCCGTGGCTTCCACGCGCGGGAGTTGTTCCCGCAGGGCCAGAGGCGCTGGCCCGGGTGCAGCCCCAACAGCAGCCCCAACAACCCACGATGCTGCAGTTCGCACTGCTATGATGTAGCCCCGTCGCGGGCGTGGCGGAATTGGCAGACGCGCTGGATTTAGGTTCCAGTGGGGCAACCCGTGGAGGTTCAAGTCCTCTCGCCCGCATTCTCGAGCGGCAGTTCGGTCGCCCATGATCTGAACAACCGGCGCGGCCGGGCGGTGTCGGCTGCGGCCACCGCTATAATTCCTCCCGCATGATTGGGCCCGTCCACCGTGAACGTCTGAGCGCCCTGCTGCTGATCGCGGCCTGTGTGGCTGCGTACCTGCCGGTCAAGGACTGCGGGTTCATCTGGGACGACGACGCCTACGTCCAGAACAACTTCAACCTGCGCACCCCGCTGGGACTGTGGCGCATCTGGTCCGACCCGCAGGCGACCCCGCAGTACTACCCGCTGGTTCACACCAGCTTCTGGATCGAGTACCACCTCTGGGGCCTCAAGCCGCTGGGCTACCACCTGGTCAACCTGGCGCTGCACATCGGCGTGGGGCTGCTGTGGTGGATGGTGCTGCGCCGGCTGAAAGTCCCCGGGGCTTATGCCGCGGCGCTGATTTTCGCTCTGCATCCGGTGCATGTGGAATCGGTGGCGTGGATCACCGAACGCAAGAATGTGCTGTCGGGCGTCTTCTACCTGCTGGCGGCGCTGGCGTACTTCGAGTTCAACCCGCCCGAGCAGGAGGTCGCGCCCCGGCAGCGCCACTGGCGCTGGTATGTGCTGGCGCTGTGGCTGTTCATCGCCGCCCTGCTGAGCAAGAGCGTCACGGTCACCCTGCCTTGCGCCCTGCTGCTGGTGCTGTGGTGGAAACGCGGCCAGCTGCCCTGGCGCGAAGCGCTGCTGCTGGCGCCGTTCTGGTTGATCGGCCTGCTGGCGGGGCTGCACACGGCGCATCTGGAAGTGGTGCAGGTGGGCGCCAAGGGCGAGCAGTGGGCGTACCACTGGTACGAGCGCCTGCTGATCGCCGGGCGGGTGGTCTGGTTTTATGCCGGCAAAGTGGTCTGGCCCGCCGAGTTGATTTTCTTCTACGAACGCTGGCACATTGACGCGACGCAATGGTGGCAGTGGGTGTTCCCCATCTATGTCGTGGTCGTGCTCGGTCTGCTGCTGGGTTTTCAGCGGCGCCTGGGGCGCGGCCCGGCGACGGCGGCGCTCTTTTTCTGCGGCACGCTCTTTCCCGCCCTGGGGTTCTTCAATGTCTTTCCCTTCATGTACTCCTTCGTGGCGGATCACTTCCAATACCTGGCGAGCATGGGCGTGATCGCGCTGGTGGTGGGCTGCACCACGGTCGCCCTGCGGCTATTGCCCGGGGCGCTGGGACAGCGCGCCGGCGTCGTGCTGCTGGTCGTGGCCGTGAGCCTGCTGGGCGTGCGCACCTGGCGGCAGATTCCGGTCTACCGCGACCTCGAATCGCTCTGGCTGCATGTGATCGAACTGAACCCTGCCCCGTGGATGGCGCACAACAACTATGGCAGCGTGCTCTCGGGGCGCGGACAGAAACGGGAAGCCGTGCTGGAGTATCAGCGGGCGCTGATTCATCTGCCCGGGGCGGGGATGTACTACTTCAACGTCGGCACCACGCTCATGCACACCCAGCAGTATGCGGCGGCCCTGCCCTGGCTGCGCAAGGCGACGGAGCTGGAGCCCCTGCGGCGGCAATACCACTACAACCTGGGCGTGGCGCTGATGCGGCTGGGTCAACTGCCCGAAGCGGTCGATGCCTATGAACGGGCGCTCAAAGGTTTGTCGCCCAAGAGCGAAGCGGTCATGCAGCGGGTGTTCTACAACCTGGGCGTGGCGTTGCTGCAGATGAACCGCCTGGCGGAAGCCCGGCCGAACATCGAAAAAGCCGTCGAGCTGTTTCCCAACGACCCCGACTCGCGCGTCCTGCTGGGCCTGCTGCTGGAGAACGAAGGCAATTACGTCGCCGCCGAGGAATCGTATCGCGCCGCGATCGTGATGAAGCCCGATGGCGTCAATGCCCGCGCCAAGCTCGGTTCCCTGCTGGCGCGCCTGCGCCGCCTGGATGAAGCCCGCAAGCATCTCGAACGCGTGTTGGAACTCGACGACAACGACGCCGCCGCCCACGCCAACCTCGGCGTGCTGCTGCTGACCACCGAGGAGGCGACCAAGGGTCTGCGCCATCTGCAGCGGGCGGTCGAAATCGAGCCCACGCGCACCGCCACGCTGCGCTCGCTGGCGTGGACCTTGTCGACCACCACCAACGCCCGGCTGTACGACCCCCCGGCCGGGCTCAAGTATGCGCGCCTGCTCTTTGCAAACCTCAAGGAGCCCACCGCGCTGGACTACGACACGCTCGCGGCCGCGCTTGCCGCCAACGGCCAGTTTGAGGAAGCCACCGCCCAGGCGGAAAAAGCTCTGAAAGCCGCCGACCTCGAAAATCGCCCCGCCGAGCTGCGCGAAGCCATGCTCTATCGCTGGGAGCTCTACCGCTTGTCGCGCCAGGCGTACCGCGCCAAGTAATTCCCCGGGGCGCCGCGCGCCTCGAGTGACTCAGGTCGGCTCCGCGCCATACATGCCGCTGCCGCGAAACGCGCTGGGCGTCATGCCGTACAACCGACGAAACGCCCGGCTGAAATAGGCGGGGTCCGCAAATCCGCAGCTCTGGGCGATCGCCTGCACCGACAGCGGCCGGGTCAACAACTGCTGGGCGGCATGCGCCAGGCGCTGACGAATCAGGTACTCACTGGGCGTCACGCCCACGTGCTGTTCAAACAACCGCGTGAAGTGAAATCGGCTGTAACCCGCCCGCCGCGCCAGCTCCGGCACGCGCCACGGCGCGGTCGGCTGGGCCTGCACCAGTTCCAGCACGCGCTGCAGCGGCGCGGGGCGATGTTGCCGCGCTCCCGGCGTGGGCATGGTGCGCTCCAGCAGCCGCATCGCCAGGTCATACGCCAGCGCTGAAGCATGCCAGGGCCCGCGCAACTCCTGACGCAGCACCTGCAGGCACAACCCCGCCGCCGCGGTGAGCAAAGGCTCATCGGCGGACAGGTCCAGCACCGGGCCGGCCTGTTTGAGCGCGGCATACCACGCCCGCAAGACCTGATCGCCGTGCAGGCAGACGTAAAAAAACCGCCAGCGATCGCCCGGCTGCACCCAGTAGCGATTGTCATGCGGAAAGTGCAGCAGCAGGCACTGCCCCGGCAGCAGCAGGCGGCGCCGGCCTTCGTATTCCAGGCGTCCGCGCCCCGACAGCGTGTATTGCAGCAGCACGAAGCGCGCCGGGCCGCGCCGCAGGCCGTGCCAGTCATAGTCAGCGCTGTCCCGGCGTTCGGTTCCCGCACTGGTGATCATCGCATGCAGCGGCGCCGCCGACCGCCCGAGCATCACCGCCCGGGAGCCGGGGCGCCGGCGGCGCAACTGGTTGAGCACAAAAGTACCAGCCATCGCAAGCTCTTCCATTTTCACGGTCAATGAGCATTCTACACTGCCGCACATTATCCCATGACCCGGATCGTCCGGGTCGGGCGGCAGTCCGTGGCGCAGGGCGGCAGAAAGAAAGGGGATAAGTACATTTATTTTGTAAAAAAATAATGTACTTATCCCCTTTCTTCCCGGTTTCCCCGTTCGTTCAACTCAGGAGCAGTCGCATGGCGATCAAAGTGGCGTTCATCGGCGCCGGCAGCGTGGGTTTCACCCGCCGGCTGATGCAGGACATTCTGCTGGTCCCGGAGCTGCGCGACACGCAGTTCGCCTTTCATGACATCAATCGCAAGAACCTGGACATGGTGCAGCAGCTCTGCGCCAAGGACATTGCCGCCAATAAGCTGCCCGCGAAGCTGACCGGCTCGGTGGAGCGCCGCAAGGCGCTTGACGGCGCCGATTACGTCATCAACTGCACCCGCATCGGCGGGCTCGACGCCTTCAAGCATGACATCGACGTGCCGCTGCGCTACGGCGTCGACCAGTGCGTGGGCGACACCCTCTGCGTGGGCGGCATCATGTACGGCCAGCGGAATATCCCGCAGATTCTCGCCTTCCAGAAGGACATGAAGGAAGTCTGCAACACCTCCCGCACCGGTGGGGCGCTGTTCCTCAACTACGCCAACCCCATGGCGATGAACACCTGGGCGGCGCTCGACGCTTACGACCGCGGCGAAGGCATCAACACCGTGGGCCTGTGTCACGGCGTCGAAGGCGGCTGGCGGCAGATCGCCAACGCCCTGGGCCACTACCACGGCATCAAGGAGGTGGACCATCGCCGCGATGTGCAGATCATCTGTGCCGGCATCAACCATCAGACGTGGTACGTGCAGGTGCGCTTCCAGGGCCGGATCATTTCCAGCGAGGAACTGCTGGCCGCGTTTGAGGCGCATCCCACCTTGCCCAAGACCGAGAAGGTGCGCATCGACGTGTTGCGCCGCTTCGGCTGCTACAGCACCGAGAGCAACGGCCACCTGAGCGAGTACGTGCCGTGGTACCGCAAGCGGCGCGGCGAGATTCGCCGGTGGATCGACATGTCGAGCTGGATCAACGGCGAAACCGGCGGCTACCTGCGCGTCTGCACCGAGGGCCGCAACTGGTTTGAAACCGACTTCCCCCGCTGGCTCAATGACGCCGGCAAACCGCTCACGGAATGGAAGCGTTCCAGCGAGCATGGCAGCTACATCATCGAGTCGCGCGAGACCGGGCGCATCTACCGCGGACACTTCAACGTCCGCAACGGCGGCGTCATTCCCAACCTGCCGGCCGACTGCATCATCGAAGCGCCGGGCTTTGTCGATCAGTTCGGCATCAACATGGCCGAGGGCATCACGCTGCCCCACGCCTGCGCCGCCACCTGCAGCGCGTCGGTGCATGTGCAGCGCATGAGCAAGGAAGCGGCGGTCACCGGCGATGTGACGCTGCTCAAACAGGCCATGCTGCACGACCCGCTGACGGCGGCGGTGCTCAACCCCGAGGAAATCTGGCAGCTTGCCGACGACATGCTCGTCGCCCAGGCGGCATGGTTGCCGCAGTATCAGAGCAATGGCGCGGTGGCGGCGGCGAAGAAGCGGCTGGCGGCTCACGAGAAAGCCGGCACGCGGGTCAAGACCATGGTGTGGAAGGGTGCCGCCCGGCTGCGGGTCAAGAGCGTCGAGGAGCTGCGCCGCAAGCGTGACCAGAGCGTGTTTGCCGCGGACAAGGCGGCGGCGCAGCGGGCGCGGCAAGCCGAGCAGGCGAGCCGCAAGAGTCGCCGCGCGGGACGCTGAGCCGCGTTGTCAGGCTTGCTCAGTCGACCAATTGCTCAGTCGGCGGCGCGGTGGTGACATCCACCGGCGCGGCAGGCGTGGCGGTGGGCAGGCTCAATGAGCGGCGGACGATCAGGCCCATGAGCCGACGTTCCAGATAGGGGTCGCGCCCGACCGGTTGCCAGTAGGCGTTGGCGATGCCGCGCTCTTTGAGCTCGGCGGGGGTGTCGTTGAGCGGACGCACCACGCGCGGGCCGACGGTGGAGCCGGTGAATGAGCGGCGGGGCGACTGTTCCTGTTCGATCAGCACTTCCACGGCAAAGTCATAGCTGTGCGGATTGCGCGGGGGATCGTCGGGACTGCGCACCTCGTCGGCGGGCGGGGGAGCGATGGTCACCGAGATCGACCGCCGCTGCTTGTTGAGCGTGCTCTCGGCGGCCTGGCTGAAGGTGGTGTTGTCGCCCTTCCACGGTTCCAGCAGCGTGGCGCTGGGACGGGGCTGCGTGGTGATGGCGCCAAAGCGGTAGTCCTCGCGGTCCACCACGTAGCCTTCTTCGCGCAGCACGGCAGTGCTGGCCTGGAACAGCCGGTCGAACTCGGAGGGATCGATCTCCATCGGGTTCGGGCCAGCGTGGTAGGGCGCGGTCTGACAGCCGACGCAGGTCAGCAGCAGCGCCAGCAACGGAAGCAGGCGCGGAACGCCGGGGCAGCAGGGGAGCGAGCGGATAAGCTTCATGGCAGCAGTTTAATAGCCAGCGGCAGACAGGGAAAACGCAGGTTGGCGGCGTGGTTTTGCAGCCCCGCGCCCGGGGTCTACAATCCCGCCCATGACGTTCAACCACTCACCTGCGCCGCCGCCGACCCAAGGCAGTGTGCGGCTGCGCCCGCAGGACCTGGAATCCGTGCCGTGTCTGGTCTGCGGCAGTGCCGAGCATGAACCCTTCATGCATGCGGATGAGTACCGCTATGGCATGGGCGGGCGCTTTCACATCGTGCGTTGTAAGCAGTGCGGCCACCTGTACACCAGCCCCCGGCCCAAGCTGGAGCTGATCGGCCAGTACTATCCCGACGACTATTACGAAGGCCTGCTCTCGGGCAAGCTGCGCGGGACCGACGGCGTGACCACCCGGGGCCTGACCCTGCGCGAGCGCGCCTTGCGCGTGGCGCTGCGCGAACACTTCGGCTATCCGGGCCAACGCAATCCCCTGGCGTGGTTGCTGACTTTGCCGGTGGCGTGGCGCTTGCGGCGCAGTCGGCGGCATGTCGATGCCCTGCCGTGGGCGGGGGAGGGCACGCTGCTGGACCTGGGCTGTGGGGCGTGCGGTTTTCTGCTCAAGCAACGGGCGCGCGGCTGGCGCACCCAGGGCATGGACTTCAACCCCGCGGTGGCGCAAGGCGCCAAACGCTGTTTCGACCTGGACGTGGCGATCGGCTCCTGGCCGGGCGACACCTTGCGGGACCGGCGCTTTGACGCCATCACCCTCTGGCATGTCATTGAGCATCTGCCCGATCCGGTCGGCTGCATCCGGCAGGCGGTCAGTCAGCTCAATCCCGGCGGGTTCCTGTTGATCTGCTGTCCCAATGTGGATTCCTGGGCTTTTCGTCACTTCGGCGAGTTCTGGACCGGCCTGGACGTGCCGCGCCATTTCAGCTTTTTCTCCCGCACCCAGATGGCGCGGTTGTTGCAAGAAGTGGGGTTGACCGTCACCACCATCCGCCCGCAGGTGCGCCCGACGCCGCTGCGCATCAGTGCCGCCCAGCAGGCGAAAGTCACCGGCTCGAAGTGGCAGGCATTCGTCGCCAAACGCCGCTTCTGGTGGCGCATGATCGCCTTCTGGACCGGCCTGACCAATGCCTGCGACGGCATGGTCATCATCGCCCACAAACCCAAGTAACCAGAGCGCTGGGCAACGCGGTTTCAGACGCCGCCGCCACCCGCCAGCGCTTCAAGTTCGCTGAGCATCCGGGCCGCCACCCGTTGCTGGGTGTAATGTTCCGCCACGCACTGCCGGCCGGCTTGTCCCATGCGGGCGCGCAGCGGGGCATCGGCGTGCAGGCGCAGCAGCGCGGCGATCCATTGCTCCGGCGTGGTCGCCAGCAGGCCGGTCTGTTCCGGGATGACGAAATCGCGGTTGACCCCCACCGGGCTGCTGACCACCGGCAGCCGCGCCGCCATGTATTGCAGCACCTTGCAGCCGCATTTGCCGCGGGTCCAAGGGTCATCCGGCAACGGCGCCAAGCCCACATGCGCCGTCGCCAGTTCCTGGCCTTCGGTCGCGGCGGACCAGGCGACCGGCTCAATCCGCAGCCGGGCATCGCCGGCGGTCAGGGTGAAGTCGGCGATGATTTTCAGGTGCATGGGTCCCACGCGGGCGGCGACTTGCTCAAGGGTGGGCAGCAATTCTTCGAGATAACGCCGGGTGGCGGAGCTGCCGACCCATACCAGCGTGAACGGCTGATCGGGTGCGGGCTGGGCGGCGGGATAGTTCGCCAGATCCATGACCGTGGGCATGACGCTCACCTGCGGGTTCCACGCCCGGGCCGCCTCCGCCAGGTAGGCATTGCCCGCCCAGATGCGGTCGACGCGGCGCGCCAGGGCGGCGAAGCGTCGCAGCCGTCCGCCGGCGGGTTGGCCGCGGTCATTGAGGAAGATGGCGTCGTCGAAATCGAATATGAGGCGTGCTGCCGCGCGGCGCAGCAGCAGGCGTCCGGCAGTGTGGAGCGTTCGGCGCAGCAGCACGACCACCGTCGCCTGTCGCGCGGCCGCCAGGGTGCGGCGCCAGGCGGCCCAGTTGCGCGGCGCCGCCTGGTGTTGCGCGGTCCAGCCGGCGTGGGTCAGCTGCGGCAGATACGCCAGCGCCCGGTAGCGGGTGGATGGCGCGGCCTCCCCCTTGGACAGGAACAGCACGGTTCGTGCGGGCATCCGCGCCATGATAGTATGGGCCGCTTTCCGACGCCGATCCACGCCGGCCGACCGCGAACCATAGCCAGATCATGAGCCAAGCGCCGCTGACCATCGTCAACCTTGTCGCCACCAGCTACTCGGGCAGCACCTGGGCCAACATGCTCCTGGGCAGTCACTCACAGGGCTTCAGCGTCGGTGAGATGGACTGGATCGCCAAGACGGGTCAGGCGCTCTGCACCCTGCACGGGGCCAACTGTCCCTTGTGGCAACGGTTCGAGGTGAACAGCCCGGTCAACCCCTTCGAACAGATCGCCCAGCTCACCGGCCGCCGCCTGCTGGTGGTGACGAACACCCGGCGCTACCTCGAAGCCCAGCGGCATGCCGACTTCGCCCGCCGCTACGTGTTCCTCTACCGCGACGGCCGGGCGGTGGCCGCCAGCGCCAAACGCAAGTATCCGCAGACGCCGTTCTGGCGTTGCGCCCGCAACTGGGCGCGCAGCATCGCCAAGCGTCACGCCTTCATCCGCCAGCAGGACCCCGCCACGGTCATTGAAGTCTGCTACGAAAAGCTCCAGCAGGAGACCGACAGCGAGTTGCGCCGCATCTGCGCTTTCCTGGAACTGGAGTTTGAGCCGAACATGCTGGCGTACCACCAGGCGGAGCATCACGTCATCGGCGGCAATCCCGGTGCGATGAGCACTGTTGCCGATGCGCAACACCTGGGCGCGCTGCACAACCCGATCGTCGGCCGGCAGGAGCTCGATGCCCCGCAGAACAAGCTGGCGGTGCGCAATGCCGGGCAGGTCGATCTCGACCACTACCGCGCCAACGCCCCCGACCAGTTCCGCGATGAACGCTGGAAGAAAGAGCTGACCAACTGGCAACTGCGTCAGTTCGCCCTGCTGGCGGGTCGCTGGAATCGCCGGCTGGGCTATCCCCCCGCGCTGGACCGCCAGACCCCGCCGGCGGCGCTGCGCCAGGGATGAACTGCGACAAGCAGAGGTAAACCCGGTGACGCCGCAGCCAACGCTTGCGCCATCGCGTGTCCTACGCTAGAATCGCTCGACTGTTCCAGACCCCGTAATTTGGGCCAAGGAGGGCCAGGGCTTGGCGAAGCGTCGTTCCGCATCCGATTCCGATTCTCTGTTCGAGGGTGATGGCCCCGGCGGCGCCGCGGAAATTCCGCCGGTGGCGCTGCATGATGCCGCCCAGACCCGCTATCTCAATTACGCCCTGTCGGTCATCACCAGCCGCGCGCTGCCTGATGTGCGCGATGGTCTCAAGCCCGTCCAGCGCCGCATCCTGTTCACCATGCATCAGCAGGGCATCGATGCCGCCTCCAAGCACCGCAAGTGCGCCAAGGTGGTCGGCGATGTCATGGGCAATTACCATCCGCACGGCGACACGGCGATCTACGACGCGCTGGTCCGCATGGCGCAGCCGTTCTCCCTGCGCGTGCCCCTGATCGACGGCAGCGGCAACTTCGGCTCCCTCGACGGCGACAACGCGGCCGCCATGCGCTACACCGAGTGTCGCCTGGCGCCGCTGGCGGACACCCTTGTCGATGAACTGGGCCAGCGCACCGTCCACTTCCGACCCAACTACGACGGCACCAAGAGCGAACCCGTCGTCCTGCCCGCCCGGGTCCCCAACCTGCTGCTCAATGGCGCCACCGGCATTGCCGTGGGCATGGCGACCAACATTCCCCCGCACAACCTGCGCGAGGTATGCAACGCTCTGCTCAAACTGCTGGAAAATCCCGAGCTCAAGACCTATCAGCTCATCGCCAACGACGCCATCCAGGGCCCGGACTTCCCCACCGGCGGGCAGGTGCTCAACACCCGCGATGAGCTGCGCGAAATCTACAAGACCGGCCAGGGCGCCATCCGCCTCCGCGCCACCTGGGAGACTGGCTCTTCCACCCGTGGCACGCAGGAACTGGTCATCACCAGCGTGCCCTACACCGTCAACAAAGCCCAACTCGTCGAGCAGATCGCCCAGATCGTGCTGTCGCGCAAGCTGGCGCCGCTGACGGATGTGAAGGACGTGTCGACAGATGACGTGCGCATCGTGCTGGAGATCAAGCGCGACGCCGACCCGCAGATGGTGCTGGCGTACCTGTTCAAGAACACCAGCCTGCAGGTCAACTTCAACGTCAACCTCACCTGCCTGATTCCCACCGACAACCCGGAGATCGGCCGACCCGAGCGCTGCGACCTGCGGGAAATCCTGCATAATTTCCTGCAATTCCGCCTGGAAGTGGTGACCAAAAAGCTCGAACACGAGCTGGAACAACTGCAACGCCGAATGCACATCCTCGAAGGCTTCGCGCTGGTCTTCGACGCGCTCGACGAGATCATCCGCATCATCCGCAAGTCCGAGGGCAAAGCCGACGCCGCCCAGAAGATCATGGCGCGGTTCAAGCAGCTTGATGAGGAGCAGACCGACGCCATTCTGGAACTGAAGCTCTATCGCCTCGCCCGGCTGGAGATTCAGCTCATTGCCGACGAACTGGAGCAGAAGCGCAAGCGTTCCAGGGAGATTCAGAAGCTGTTGAGCGAGCAGAGCGCCGCGGGCCGGTGGGGGCTGGTGCGGGGTGAGATCGAAGAAATCATTGAGAAATACGGCAAAAACGACAAACGCCGAACCATCATGGAAGCGGTGGGCGACGAGCCGACCTTCTCCGCCGAGGATTTCATTGTCGAGGAAGACAACTACTTCCTCATCAGCCGGGACGGTTGGGTCAAGCGGCAGAAGCAGGCGGTTGATGCCGACAAAGCCCGTCTGCGCGAGGGCGACAGCCTGCTGGCGGTGGATGTGGGTTCCACCCGCGCGACCGCGGTGTTCCTGAGCAACTTCGGTGTGGCGTACACGCTGCGGATCATCGACCTGCCCGCGACCACCGGCTACGGCGAGCCGATCCAGAAGTTCTTCAAACTCAAGGACGGCGAACGCATCGTTGCCGCCTTCAGCCTCGACGAGCGCGTCATCGGATCAATCGCCGAGGACCCCAGGAAGCCCGACTACGCCCCGCCGGTGCACGCGCTGGCGATCACCAGCGACGGCTACAGCCTGCGCTTCGGCCTGGCGCAGTTCGTGGAAGTCAGCACCCGCGCCGGCCGCCGCTACGCCCGCCCGCGCGATCCCGCTCAGGTGCTCAATGTCTTCGTCATCCACGGCAGCGAGACCATCATCGCCGCCAGCCAGAAGTGTCGCGCCTTGCTGTGCAGTGCCGATGAAGTGAACTACCTCAGCGGCGCGGGGCGCGGCGTGATCCTGATGAAGCTCGACAACGACGACCAGCTCATCGGCTGCCGGGTGGCGGAAGACGACCGCGACACCCTGACGCTGGTGAGCTCGATGGGCGGCGAGCAACGCATCAACACCGCCAAGTACGAGCGCACCAGCCGCGGCGGCAAAGGCCGGGAAATCATCAAACGCGGCACCCTGACCCGCATGGTCCCCGACCCGCCGGAAGTCCCGGTGCTGCCGGAGGGGAGTGAGGGGTAAGCGTTTTTTTTGCCACGGATGAACACGGATGAAGGCGGAGAGAGATTGACACAGATAAGCAGAAGAGATGTGGGGGGCGGCGATGGTGGAGCGGGATGCAACGCGATTCAGTGAGCTGACGGAAAGGATTATTGGCTGTGCTTTCCAGGTCAGCAGTGAGTTGGGTACGGGATTCCTGGAGAAGGTCTATGAGAATGCACTGGCCCATGAACTGCGCAAGGCATCATTCACTTTTGCCCAGCAAGCGCGCCTCGCGGTGCGCTACGATGGGGTGGTAGTTGGTGACTACATCGCGGACCTGGTGGTGGAAGAACAGATTTTGCTGGAGATCAAATCCGTGGAAAAACTGCACAACGCCCACGTCGCCCAAGCCCTCAACTACCTGCGCGCCACCGGCCTACCTCTGTGTCTACTGCTGAACTTCGCCACCCCCAAACTCGAAATCCGTCGCGTCATCCTGTGACCCCCTACCCCCATTCCCAATCTCTTATCCCGCTCTTATCTCTCTCAATGCTTCATCCGTGTTCATACGTGGCAAAAAATAAATAACCATGACCACCTACACCGCCAAAGACATCACCGTGCTCGAAGGTCTGGAGCCCGTCCGCAAGCGCCCCGGCATGTACATCGGCGGGGTGGGCAGCGCGGGGCTGCATCACCTGGTCTGGGAAATCGTCGACAACGCCGTCGACGAAGCCATGAACGGCTACGCCACCGAGATCAATGTCACCCTCCATGAAGACGGCACCAGCGTCACCGTCAGCGACAACGGGCGCGGCATCCCCATCGACCTGCATCCCAAGCACAAAAAACCCGCTCTCGAAATTATCCTCACCACCCTCCATGCCGGCGGCAAATTCGAAGGCAAGAACTACAAAACCTCCGGCGGCTTGCACGGCGTGGGCGCTTCGGTTGTCAATGCCCTGAGCAAAACCCTCATCGCCACCGTCAAGAAAGACGGCCAGTCCTACCAGCAAACTTTCGCTCTGGGCGTTCCCAAAACCGGCCTGAAAAAAATCGGCCCGGCGCGCGGCTCCGGCACCACCATCTACTTCCATCCCGATCCCACCATCTTCCCCCGCACCGAGTTCGATCCCCAGATCATCCACGACCGCCTGGAAGTCGCCAGCTTCCTGCACAAAGGCGTCAAGGTCACTTTCGAAGATGAGCTGAATAAGAAGAAGTACGTCTTCCAGGCCGACGCCGGCCTGCCGGACTACCTCAACAAAATCATTGCCCAGCGCAACAGCCGCGTCATTCACGATCAGCCGTTCCTGTTCGACAAGGAGAACGGCGACCGCCTGCAACTGATCCTGCAATGGACCGAAGCCACCGACGAGCACATCCGCAGCTACGTCAACGGCATCCCCACCGGCTCCGGCGGCACGCACGAAAACGGCTTGCGCGCGGGGCTCACCAAAGCCGTGCGCAACTTCATCGATGTGCACAAACTCCAGCCGCGCGGCGTCAACCTCACCGCCGACGACATCCGCGAAGGGCTCACCGGCGTGCTGTCGATCTTTATCCCCGACCCGCAGTTCCAGGGCCAGACCAAAGACCGTCTGAACAACTCCGAAGTGCAGGCCATGGTTGATGGCACGGTGCGCCCCGCGCTGGAAGGCTGGCTCAACAACAACCGCAGCATCGGCGAAACCATCATCGTCCGCATCATCCAGGCGGCCAAAGCCCGCGAAGCTTCGCGCGCCGCCAGTCAGGCGGTCACGCGCAAGAGCGCCACCACCGGGCGCTTGAGTCTGCCGGGCAAACTGTCCGACTGTCTGAGCCACGACACCAATCTCACCGAGCTGTTCATCGTGGAAGGCGACTCCGCCGGCGGCAGCGCCAAGCAGGGCCGGGACCGCAACCGCCAAGCCATCCTGCCCCTGCGCGGCAAGGTGCTCAACACCGAACAGGCGAACCTAAAAAAAGTGCTGGAAAACAAGGAGCTGGGCGATGTCGTCACCGCCCTGGGCTGCGGCCTGGGCAAGACGCTCGACCTGGCGAGCCTGCGCTATGGACGCATCATTCTGCTGATGGACGCCGACTCCGACGGTCACCACATCGCCACGCTGCTGCTGACGTTTTTCTACCGCCACATGCCGGAGCTGATCCGCGCGGGCAAGGTGTTCCTCGCCCAGCCGCCGCTGTACCGCATTGATCTGGGCAAGGAAACGCACTGGGCGCTGGACGACGCCGACCGCGATCGCATTCTCGCCCAGCCGCGCAAAGGCAACGCCAAGCCGGAGATCACCCGGTTCAAGGGCCTGGGGGAGATGATGCCCAAGACGCTGTGGGAGACGACGCTCAACCCGCGCACCCGGCGCCTGCTGCGGGTGGAGATCGCCGACGCCCTGCAGACCGAGCGCGTCATCAGCGACCTGATGGGCAAGGACCCGGCAGCGCGCTTCAACTTCATCATGGAGCGCGCGGAAGAGGCGGACGACCTGGACCTGGCATGATTGCGCCTGGTCGAACCATGGCGCGCGCACAGCGAGCCCTGCGGGTCAGCTTGTAGGGCTCGCTGTGCGAGCGCAATCTTCTGGCTTGCAGCTTTCCACAGTTGCGGCCACCTCCTGTGCGCATGAAACTGCCATCATGTTCCACCACGATTTACCCTTCGACCCGACCTACGGCTACGACCTCGACGCTTTGCTGCAGGTTCCCGCCCCCGCGCCGCCGGCGGATTTCGCCGCCTTCTGGCGCAGCCAATATCAGCAGGCGCTCGCCATTCCTCCGCGCACCACGCGCCGGGAGATCGCCTGCTCGCATGCGGACCTGCGGTTGGAGGAAGTCGAGTTTGATTCATGGGCGGGCGTGCGCATTGGCGGCTGGCTGGTGACGCCGCGCTCGGGCAACATCACGCGTGGGTATGTCGTGGGTCATGGCTATGGCGGGCGCGAGCAGCCGGACTGGGCGGGTTGGCCGGGGGATACCGCGGTGCTGTTTCCCTGTGCCCGCGGCTTTCACCGCTCCGCCCATGCCGGCATTCCCAACAGCGCAGCTTTTCATGTGCTCCACGGCCTCGAACAGCGCGAAACCTACGTGCATCTCGGTTGCTGTGCTGACTTTCTCTGGTGCGCCATCAACGCGCTGCGGGAGCTGACGCCAACCGTCGGGGCAGAGCTGTACTACCACGGCACCAGCTTCGGCGGCGGCATCGGTGCGCTGGCGGCGCCGTGGGAGCTGCGCGTGCGCCGCATCTCACTGGAAGTCCCCAGCTTCGGCAATCATCCATTGCGCGTGACCATCCCATGCACCGGCAGCGGCGAAGCGGTGCGCAAGCTGTACACGCGGAAGCCCGAAGTGCTCAACGTGCTGGCATACTATGACGCCGCCACGGCTGCGACTTTCCAGCAGGCCCCCGCGTTGTGTGCCTGTGCGTTGTTCGACCCGGCCGTCCCGCCGCCCGGGCAGTTTGCGGTGTACAACGCGATGCCGGGCGCAAAGGAATTATTCGTGCGCCAGGCGGGGCACTTCAGCTATCCAACAGAAGTGGAAGAAGGTCAGCGCCTGGGCGAAGTGCGCCAGCAGTTTCTGTTTGGCGCATAGCGTGTGCGCGTCCGGGAGACAGGTCAGTCCAGGATGGCAATCAGCGCCTGAGGCGTCATGACCGTGACCGCGCTGTGTTTGAAGCCTCGGGGGTCACGAGTCACCAGGCAATCGGCGTTGGCGCGCAGCGCGGCACAGGCTTGGATGCCGTCTTCAAAGTCGGCAAAACGTCCTTCCAATGCCTGATCAACCAACTGCTGATCCAATGGCACCAGGGTGAACACACTGCGAATGGCTTTGAGGCCGGTGTTGGCTTTGCTGCTGCCCACGACCCGCCGCAACAGGTAATACACCGTGGGCAAGCTCAGCGCCGAAACGTAGCCGTCGAGCGCACGGGTTTCCGCCAGGGACCACAACTGCGCGGCATCGTCAAAGAAAGGCTGACGGGCGGTAAGCACATCGAGCAGCACATTGGTGTCAAAGAAAACGCGCCGAATCATCAGCGGTGCTTCTCCGCGATGGCCTGCTCAATCAGGGCGCGATAGGACTTGCCGGCCGGTAGTCTGGCGAGTCCCGCCACCCGCCGGGTGATGGGCGCCAACGGTTGTTTGCGCGTGCGCGCCTGCTTGGCGCTGGCGCGCACGAACTGGCTGAACATGGCGGACACGCTGGTCCCCCGAGCTTCCGCCAGTTGCTTGGCTTGCTCGATCACGTCCTGATCCGCACTGAGCGTCAGCTTGGGCATGGCGGTGCATCCTTTACGTGCAATACTGAAAAAATGATACGTACTGCATCGGCGCGGAACAAGCAGCCCGGTGATATTTCCTGCTCGGATCGGCCGGCGCCAGGCACTCACCGCGCCTTGACCGCGGTCCAGATTTCATCAAACGCCCGGTTGGCGGGGCCCACGTCCACGAGGTACTCCAGTCGCTGGCGCGTCTCGGCGGTGGGATACAGCGTGCGGTTCTCCCGGTCTTCGGGGGTGATGTAAGGCAACGAAGCCGCGTTGGGAGTGGCGAACTTGTTGTAGTTGCTCAGGTCGGCGCCCGCCTGGGCTTCGAGCAGGAAATTGATGAAGCGATGCGCTGCTTCCCGATGCGGCGCCTGCGCAGGCACCACCATCAGGTCCGCCCAGATGACCGAACCCTCGCGCGGCAGCAGATACGCCAGCTCGCCGGCCGGGGCTTCCTCGATGGCGCGCTGGGCGTCGCCGTTCCACACCACCGCCAGGTCCACCGTGCCTGCCGCCACGCGGTTTTTGGCGCCCACGCCGCCTTCAAAGCCCAGACAGCGCGGACTGTTCTTGGCTTTGATCAGCAGTTCACCCGCCTGCTTCAGTTGGTTCAGGTCAGTCTCGTTCACGCTCTGGCCCAGATACTTGAGCGTCACGCCCAGCTGGTCGCGCAGTTCATCGAGCAGCAGAAATGAACCCACCTGTTGCTGGGGATCGAACAGCACGCCCCAGGTGTCGGGCAGGTTCGGCAGCTTGCGTCGGTTGTACAGCAGACCCACCGTGCCCCACTGGTACGCCACGCTGTAGCGGTTGCCGGGGTCGGCGATGGCGTTGCGGAAGGACTCTTCCAGATTTTTCAGGTTCGGCAGTTGCGCATGATCCAGCGGTTGAATCAACTCCAGCCGGGCGAGCACCGGCACGAGCTGGTTGCTGGTGATCACCACGTCATAGCTGGACACCCCGCCGGCGTGCTGCAGCTTGGCGAGCATTTCTTCCGAGGATTCGTAGTAACCCAGGTTGACGGCGATGCCGGTTTCCTGCGTGAAGCGCGTGATCAGCTCCGGGTCGATGTACTCGCTGAAGGTGAAGAAGTTCAGCTCGGCGACCGCGCTGGCGTGCGGGTCATCCTTCCCGCCGCAGCCGGTCAGCAGCAGGCTGAACAGGCTCAGCAGACCCAGCAGAAAAAGCGGCCACCGACGGGCTCCGCGCAGGCGGTGTGAAATCATGAGCAGGCTCCTTGGCTGAGCGGATTATCGTGCCGCCGGCGGATGGGTCAATTGTGCGGATGCGGGCATTGGACGTGCGACGGTGCGGGTTATTTTGACGACTGCTGCGCCAGCCACGCGCGATTGCTGCGGATCAACGCCAGGCGCTGCGACACGGAGCCGGCGCTGTGCAACGTGTCGGCCGGCGTGTGCAAGGTGTAATCGAGCAACTGATCCACGCTGGTCGCCGCCACATGAATGCGGGTGTCGCTGGAGGCGTAGTACACATACACCGCGCCGTCGCCGGCCGCGATCGCGCCATTGCAGAACACCACATTGGACACGTCGCCCACCCGTTCGCCTCCGCGCGGCGCGATGAAGTAGCCGGCCGGGCGATGGGTCACGCGCCACGGCTCGTGCAGATCGCACAGCAACACGTACAGCACATAGCGCAAGCCCGCTGCCGTCTCGCGTACGCCGTGGGCGATGTGCAGCCAGCCGCGCTCCGTGCGCAGCGGCGGGGCGCCGGCTCCGTTCTTCAATTCATTGACCGTGTGGTACACCTTGGGATCGACGATGCGTTCCTCGGCAATCTCCGCATGGGTGATGTCGCGCGCCAGGCCGAAGCCGATGCCCCCGCCCGGTGCGGTGTTGAGAAAGCTGTTTTGCGGGCGAGTGTAAAACGCATACTGCCCATCGATGAAGGTGGGATGAAGCACGCAGTTGCGCTGCTGCGCGGATGGGGTTATCAGGTCCGGCAGGCGTTCCCAGTGGATCAGATCCGTGGTGCGCACGATGCCGCATTGGGCGACTGCCGCGCTGATCTGCTCGGACTGCGGGTCATGCCGCTCGGTGCAGAACATGCCGTAGATGCAGCCGTCTTCGTGGGCGGTCAGGCGCATGTCATACACATTGGTGTCCGCCGGCTCGACCTGCGGCAAGGTCACCGGCTCGTCATCAAACCGGAAGCCTTCCGTCGGCGCAGCGCTGCGCGCCACCGCGAAAAACGATTTGCGGTCCACGCCCTCCACCCGGCATACCAGACAGTATTTCCCATCCAGAAAAATCGCCCCGGGATTGAACGCCGCGTTGACGCCCAGCCGCTCGAGCAGCAGCGGATTGGTCTGCGGGTTCAGGTCATAGCGCCAGGTGATCGGCACGTGCTCGGCCGTGATGACGCAATGCTCATAGCGCTGATAAATGCCATTGCTCCACGCAGCATCCACCCGATTGGGGCGGCTGAGCAACGCTTCCTGACGCTGCAGCAAGCCTTGCACCTGCTGGCGATGCAGTGCGGGGTCGAACGAACGGGTCGCGGCCATGGCTTTCTCCTCCAGGGACGGGATCGCCCATCATATGCAGGAGCCCACCGCCTCACCCGCCGGCCGGGGCGTCGAAACCGCCGCTGCGCAAGGTCGCCTGCGCCAGCACGATCGCCACCGCATTGGACAGGTTGTAACTGCGCACCTGCCCGAGGATGGGAATATTCACGCAGCGGCTCGCCCAGCGTTGCCGCCACGCCAGCGGCAGTCCGGTGTTTTCGTTGCCCAGCAGCAGCACATCCTCCGGCCCATAATTCGGCTGGTCGTAGCGCAGCTCGCCGAACTTGGTCACCAGCCATGGCTGACGTTTCCCCAACCAGCCCAGAAACGCGTCATCGGTTTCGTGATAGGTCAGCCGCAGGTGTTCCCAGTAATCCAGCCCGGCGCGTTTGACCGCCTGATCGCTGATGTCAAAACCCAGCGGGCCGATCAGATGCAGATGGGCAGCCATACCCACGCACTGCCGGGCGATGCTGCCGGTGTTCTGGGGGATGACAGGATGGTAGAGCGCGACGTGCAGCATGGGGGATATCAATTCGAGGTGTCGGGACCGCAGCGCAGCACCAGCATCTGATACGGCCCCAGTTCACGTGGCGCTGCATCCAGCACGCGCGGCTCAACCCCGTAGGGATCGATCCACGTCCGCGGCCCCGGCGCGCTGACTGTCACCTCCAGCGGCAGCGGAATGTCGCCCTCGTTGAACAGCAGATACCAGTCGGCCTCCAGCTTGCGCACATGCCGATAGCGCAACTGTCGCTGCGCGGCAGCACTGGTCAGGTCCGCCGGGGTCAACGCCCGCGCCTGCTGCACCAGGGCGGCATCATCGCCAGCGTAGTGCAGCAAGCGGCCCGCTTGTTCGAGCGTGCGCAGCGCCGGCTCGGCGGCGGGCACCGGCACGCGCAGGTCGTCAATCACCAGCAGGCGATAGTGCATGCCCGCCAGGCGAATGCCCTGGGCGTCCACTGCCGCGTCTTCAAACAGGTGACGGATTTCCAGGTAGTGGAAGTCGAGCTGATGTTCCAGCAGCGTCTTGGCGGCGCGCCAGCCCAGGTGGTTGTTCTCCCCGAGGATGGCGATGCTGCAGATCGGCGTGCTGTCGGTGTTGAGCCAACTGAGCCGGCGGAAGCCGTGGGCGTAGTCGGCATACCTGCTCCACCAGGGGCTGTGGGGGCCGACGTCCGGCGGACGCTCGTGGACCCGTGGGCCGCGCACGCTGTAGTAGAACGCATGGGGATACAGCAGGTTCACGCCGCGGACGAAGCACCAGTCGGCGATCCACTTCATCTCGGCTTCGGTCAGCTCCGCGCCATAGGCGCCGCAGCATTCGTTGCTGTTGCGGCGGGCGCCCAGGTGCAGCGCCGCCGAGGCGGAGCATTTGGCTTGGGTGGCGTCAGCGCCTTCGGTGGCGCGTTTTCCCGGGACCACCTGGCGCCAGACCATGTCCTGGCCGGGCAGTTGGAAGTAGCGCAGGGCGCCCAGGTCATCGCTGCGCATGGGGTGGCCGGTCAGCGGAATGCGGTGGGCGGCACACCAGTCGCGCAGCTTGCTGTAGTAGGTTTCGAACAGGCGTTGCTCGAGCGCCCAGGCGTAGGCGGCGCGGTGGCGCTGGGCGTCGGGTTCGTCGTCGTACCAGAGGGTCAGCAGGTGGGGGGTGAAGTCGTAACCGAGCAGGCGCTGCACATGGGCGAGGATGCCGGTGGTGCCGGGGCGTTGGTTTTTGTGGTCGTAGAACTTGCCGAGCATGTTCGGCTCGTCGGTGAAGATCGCCAGCACGGTTTTGCCGAAGTGCTGCTGGTAACGCTGGGCGAAGCGGTCATAGACCAGACGGATGAAGCAATCCACCGCGTCGGGGTTGAGCAGGTCGGCGGCGAGGGGGCGTGATTCGCGCGGCTCGGTCAGGTGGGCGTCGGCGGCTTCGTCGAGGTAATGCAGGCCGCGGATGGTGGAACCGTTGGGCCGATCGATGATGGCGACATGCTTCCCGTTGCGTCGTTGCAGCAGGGCGACAAGGTGGTGCCCCTCCGGGAGTGCGGGGGGCGATGCGTCAGGCAGTTCCACATGCACCAGCGCGCGGGTGGCGAAGGCGGGATTGGCGGCGGCGACCTGCCCATGCGAGGAGCCCGAGGGGTACATCCCTTCGTCGTACAGCAGCACGTACATCCCGCGGCGCTCTGCCTCAGTGATCGCCAGGTCATAGAAGCGCAGCAGCTGGTCGCTCATCCAGCCCAGCGAATCGGGCAAGCCGACGCGCGGATGGATGACGAAGCCGTACACGCCATGGGCTTCAAAGTCGGCGATCTGGCGCAGCAATTCCGCCTCAGTCAGCTGGTCGTTCCAGAACCAGAACGGCATGACGGAAAATTCACGCGGTGGCTGGCGAAAGTCGGTGGGCAGGGCAGCGGGCGCAGTCAAGGATCACCTCGTCATGGTGGAGCAGGCGGAGGGCATCAGTGGGAGATGATAATGTCAGGCGGGCGGGGCGGTTTGCAGATGCCGCGCCAGGAAGGCGACAACCGCCTGGCGGTACTGCGGCTGGGCATAATGCGGCGAGCCGTGTCTGCCGCCGGGCACGACGATCAACGTCGCTTCCACCCCGGCAGCGTGATAACGCGCCACCAGCTCCTGCGACTGGTTGAGGAACACCGTCTGGTCGGCGTCGCCATGAAGAACCAGCAGCGGCGGGGCGGCAGGGGTGACATGCGTGGTGACGCTCGCCAGCCGCGCCAGTTCGGGCTTTTCCGCCACGGTGCCGCCCAGCAGTCCATGCGTGCTGGAGCCGGGCGTGTTGGCGTTCTGCGGCTGGGTGCGCGCCCGCAGGAGAAAGTCGGTGGGACCATAGAAATCGACCACGGCGTCGACGTGCAGGGGTTGAGCGAAATCCCCGCCGACCTGGCCGCGCAGGGCGTCGACGTGCGCCGAGGCGCCCAGCAAGGTCGCCAGATAACCGCCGGCCGACCCACCGAACAGCGCCACGCGCGTCACGTCGTAACCGAATTGATCCGCGCGGGCCCGCAGCCAGCGCAGCGCCGCCTGGCAGTCATGCAACTGGGCGGGAAAAATCGCCTGCTGCGACAGCCGGTAGGCGATGCTCGCCACCGCAAAGCCATGGGGGATGAGCCAGGTGGGGCCGCTGCGGTGCGTGCCTTTGCGCCAGCCGCCGCCGTGGATGGACATCACCAGCGGGGGGCGGGGCGTGTCCATGGGCAGGTACAGGTTCAGTTGCAGGTCCAGGCCCTCGACCGTGGCGAAAACCAGATCCTCCCAGGTGCGCATGGGCGCCGCATCCGCATCCGACGCAGCGTTCGTCATGGGTGTCCTTTCCATGGGGCAACCAGGGTAATCGCAACTCAGCCGCTATGGTTACGCCGGTAGGTTGCCTGTGCAAGCATCCCTTGAGCTTCGTCCACAAACTTCCGGGGGGGCAGGCGATTACAATTCCCGCCATGCACGCGATCATTCTCTCCATTGGCGATGAACTGGTCCTGGGTCAGACCGTCGACACCAACAGCGCGTACCTGTCGGCGCAGCTCGCGGCCCATGGCATCGGCACGCTGTTCCACCTGACGGTTGCCGACGATCAGTCCGCCATTGTCGATGCGCTGCAGTATGCCGCGGCGCGCGGTCCGCTGATCATCGTCACCGGCGGTCTCGGTCCCACTGAGGATGACCTGACCCGTCAGGCGCTGGCGCAGGCGCTGGGCGTGGACCTGGTGGTGCATGAACCGAGCGTGGAAGCCATCCGCGCCATGCTGGAGAAGCGCGGCCGCAAGATGGCGGAGCGCAACAAGGTCCAGGCGCTGCATCCGCGCGGCTCACGGGTGCTGCCCAATCGCTGCGGCACCGCGCCAGGTTTGCACGCCCGGTTGGGAGCCGCGCAGGTGTATGTGATGCCCGGCGTGCCGCGCGAAATGTATGACATGTGGGCGCAGCTCATCCTGCCCGACATTCTCCAGCATGGACCGAGCCGGGGCGTCATCCTCACGCTCAAGATCAACACCTTCGGGCTGGGCGAAAGCGTGGTTGGCGAAAAACTGGGCGCGCTGATGGACCGCGGCCGCAACCCCAAAGTCGGCACCACCGTCGCCGACGGCCTGGTGAGCGTGCGCGTCCGCAGCGAATTTCCCGATCGTGCGTCCGCCCAGCGTGAACTGGACGCCACCGTCGCCCTCGTGCAGCAGGCGCTGGGCGCCAGCGTGTTCGGCTGCGAAAGCGACACGCTGCAACAGGCGCTGCTGGCGGAATTGCAATCCCGCGGGCGCACCCTGGCGGTGGCGGAAAGCTGCACCGGCGGGCTGGTGGGGGCGCTCATCACCGAAGTGCCCGGCTCCAGCGCGGCGTTCCGCGGCGGTTGGATCACTTACAGCAATGACCTGAAGCACAGCCAGTTGGGCGTGCCGCGGGAAACGTTGGCGCAATACGGCGCGGTCAGCGGGGAGACGGCGCAGGCGATGGCGCTGGGCGCGCTGCAGCGCAGCGGCGCGACCGATGCCGTGGCGCTCACCGGCATCGCCGGCCCCGACGGCGGCACGGACGACAAGCCGGTGGGCACGGTGTGGATCGGCCTGGCGCGGCGGGAAGGCGAACAAACCCGCGCCGAGGCGCAGCGCTATCTGTTCAGCGGGGCGCGGGACATGGTGCGCGACCGGGCCGCCAAAACCGCCCTGCAACTGCTGCGGCTGCAATTGCTGGGCGCCATGCCCGAGGATTTCATCTGGCGCGTCCAGCCGGCGCTGACCAACCAGGGAAGGTAAGCGACGGCGATGACCCAGGGTCACATCGACATTCACACCCATCTCCTGCCGGGGATCGACGACGGCTGTCCGACGGTCAGCGAAAGCCTGGCGTGCATTCGCGCGTTGCTGGGCGCGGGTTATGGCGGAGCGTTCTGCACCTCGCACATGAACACGGAGTTCACCGCGGTGACGCCGGCGCTGGTGCAGCACGCCACGCGCGGTTTGCAGGCGGCAGTGCTGCGCGCGGGGCTGCGTTTCGACCTCTGGCCCGGCGGGGAACTGCGCATCGGGGAGAACGTCATCGACTGGATGGGGCAGCATGGCGTGCCCACGCTGGGGGACAGCCGATGCGTGCTGATGGATTTCTGGGCGGATCAGTGGCCCGCCTGGCTGGGTCGGGTGATGCAGTGGTTTTTCGACCACGACTATCAGCCGGTGCTGGCGCATCCCGAGCGTTTGCCGTGCGTCTGGCGCGAGCCGGAGGGGGTGTATGAGCTGCAACAGCGCGGCGTATGGCTGGCGGGGAACCTGCGGCCGCTGACCGGCGAGGAAGGCCCCGAGCCGGATCGACTGGTGCGGCAGTTGCTCCGCGATCGGCTGTATCACTTCATGGCGCTGGACCTGCACACGCCGTCGTGCCTGGGCAGTCGGCTTGACGGCCTGGCGCTGCTGCGGCGCGAGCTGGGCGCGGAGGTGGCGGACTTTTTTGTGCACACGGCGCCGCGCCGATACCTGCTGGCGTCGGAGTAGCGCGGCCCGGGCGGCCAGGTGCATTTCTCTCGACCAGTCCCCGGAACAGGGGTATATTTCCGTTGTGGGATGGAAGGCCCGTGCCGACCATGGTGGACTTGCCCAATGGGCCTGAGGGAGCCTTCCCGGTTGCATTGCGTCCTGCGGATCACCTGTCGTCGCCGTGTGCTGCATCTCTTGCCGCTGGCGGCATTACGCGCGGTGGCGTTGTCCGGCGGGGTGCTGCTGTTGTTGGCGCTGCTGTTGGAACACGTCCTGATTCCGCGTTTGCAGCAGCAGGGGCAGCTCGGCGGCGCGGGCTGGCGGCAGCACAACGAGGTGGTGCGTCAGGGGCATGCCGGGATGGACCGGGTGGATCCAGCCTTTCCGGTGACCGTCGGGCACGGGCGGCTGGGGCAGCCGATTGTGGTGCAGTCAGGCGTACGTTCGTGGAACAGCCAACCGGTGCAGGTCGAAAAGACCACCGCGCGGCGGGTGCTGGTGCTGGGTGATTCCTTTGTCACCGGGTCCGCGTACCTGACGCTCAACCACCAATGGTGGCGTCAACTGGCGCTGGAGTTGTCGGCTCGGGGCTATGACCAGGTGGAAGTCATCGCGGCGGGGAACTCAGGCTTTTCCACCGGTGAGCAGTTGCAGTTGGCGCGTCAGCTCGTGCCGATCTACCAGCCGGACCTGATCATCTGGGGTTATGTAAGCAACGACCCGGATGAACGACTGCTGCGCCTCGCCGGCTCACCACTGGGTGATTTCGCCGGCCAGTGGGTGCTGGAGCGGGCCTTTCCGCGGTTGATGGATCAGTTGGAACGGGTGCGGGTGCGGAAGATGGAAAAGGCGGGGATCCAGGCGGGTCTGACCTACGCCCAGTGGGAACTGGCGCTGCTGGCGGGCGAGAACCTGGCGCGCTACGGGCAGACGGTGGCGGCGGTCGGGCAGTTCCAGCGTGAGGCGAGCATCCCGGGGCTGCTGGTGACGTTGCCCAACTTCCCCAGCGTGGATCATTTCACCCCGCGGTATGCCCCCGTGTTGCCGCTGTGGGAGCAGGCGGGGATCGCCGTGTGCAATCTGTTGCCGGCTTTTGTGGCGCGGTATGGCGCGGCGCCGGCGACGGGTCCCGAAGCGGTGGCGTGGGGGATCAATCCGGAGGATGGGCATCCCGGCCCGCGCGCCTGCCGATTTTTTGCCGTGCAAACCGCCCAGGTGCTGGAGCGCGACTTTCCCGCCGCGCTGGGACCGCGCCGGGCTGCGCCTGCGCCCCCGCCGCTGGTGATCAACGATTGGCTGCCCTACAGCCTCAAGCTGACGGTGGATCCAGCCAACCCGTTGCGTTACGCGCTGCGGTCTCCGCTGTTCGAGGCGCAACTGGTCCGGCTGCCGCTGGACGTCCCCACGTCGGTGCTGGCGTTGCAGACCCCGTTGCCGCTGGCGGGGCTGACGTTGTCGGGAGCCGATCTGGAAACCGCCCGGGCGTGGGTGTCGTTGCTGGATGAAAGCGAAGGTTACGACCTGCAGCAATGGATCGAGTTGCCCATGACGCGCCGGGGCGAAGACCTGGTGTTCACCTTGCCCGCGACGCTGCGGCGTCAACGGGTGTCGGTCATCCGCCTGTATGCACCGACTGGTCTGGACCGTCTGCTGCACCTGACGCTGACGCCCGCGGCGGCGGAGGAGACGCCCACCCCATGAGCGTCAGTGTGCTGGGCATCTCGGCGTACTACCACGACTCGGCGGCGGCGCTGCTGGTCGACGGCCGCATCGTCGCCGCCGCCCAGGAAGAACGCTTTACCCGCATCAAGGGCGACCCGTCCTTTCCCCATCACGCCATCGGCTGGTGTCTGGATCACGCGCAGCTCACCATCGAGCAGGTCGATCATCTGGTGTTCTACGAACAGCCCGCACTCAAATTCGAACGGCTGTTCATGACCTATCTGCTGACCGCCCCGCGCGGGGTGCGCAGCTTCCTGCACGCCCTGCCGGACTGGTTGACCCGCAAGCTCTGGCTCGAACGCGAAATCGCCGGCGAGCTGGGGGTGAAGCGTCGGGTGTGGATGGTCGATCATCACCAGTCGCACGCCGCCAGCGCCTTTTATCCTTCGCCGCATGAGCGCGCCGCGGTGCTGACCATCGACGGCGTGGGCGAATGGTCCACCGCCACCTGGGGCGTCGGCAAGGGGCAGCGGATCGAACTGCGCCAGGAGCTGCGCTTTCCCAATTCGCTGGGACTGCTGTACTCGGCGTTCACCTACTATTGCGGGTTCAAGATCAACAGCGGCGAATACAAACTCATGGGCCTGGCGCCCTACGGCCGGCCGACCTACGCGCCGCTGATCCGCGCCCACCTGCTGCAACTGCAGGACGACGGCGCGGTCATCCTCAACCAGGATTACTTCAACTACGCCACCGACCTGACCACCACCAGCGAAAAGTTCCACCAACTGTTTGGCGGCCCGCCGCGGGCGCCCGAAAGCCTTCTGACCCAACGCGAAATGGATCTGGCGGCGAGCATCCAACAGGTTCTGGATGAAGCCCTCGAACGTATGGCGCGGCATGTGCGGGCGCAAACCGGCGAAGCCCATCTGGTGCTCGCCGGCGGCGTGGCGCTCAACTGCGTCGCCACCGGCCGGCTGTCGCGCGCGGGAATCTTCGACTCCATCTGGACCCAGCCGGCGGCGGGCGACGCCGGCGGGGCGCTGGGCGCCGCCTTGGCGTTCTGGCATCAGCGCCTGGACCAGCCACGCGTGGTCGGCGCCCCCGACGGCATGGCGGGCGCCTTCCTGGGACCCTCGATTGACCCCACCAGCGCCGCCGACGACCAGGTGCTGCGGCGGCTGGATGCCGTGTGGGAAACGCTCGACGACGCAGCGCTGCAGGACGCCATCGCCCGGCAGATCGCCCAGGGCAAGGTGGTGGCGGTGGCGCGGGGACCGATGGAGTTCGGCCCGCGGGCGCTGGGCGCCCGCTCCATCCTGGGCGACGCCCGTGATGAAGCCATGCAGTCGCGCATGAACCTGAAGATCAAATTCCGCGAAAGCTTCCGGCCCTTCGCGCCCATGGTGCTGGCGGAGGACGCCGACGCCTACTTCCAGATGGGCCAGCCGGACAGCCCGTATATGCTGCTGGTCTATGACGTGCAGCCGGCGCGGCGCAAGGCGGCGGCGGGCGATGGACTGTTCGGCATCGACCTGCTCAAGCTTCCCCGCTCCGACATCCCCGCCGTCACCCATGTGGACTACTCGGCGCGGGTGCAGACCATCGACCCGCAACGCAACCCCTTCATGCACGGCGTCATCCGCCGCTTCAAGGACCTGACCGGCTGCAGCGTCATCGTGAACACCAGCTTCAATGTGCGCGGCGAGCCGATCGTCAACACCGTGGAGGACGCATACCGTTGTTTCATGGCGACCGACATCGACACCCTGGTGGTGGGCAATCGACTGCTGCAGCGCGCGCAGCAGCCGCGCCCGCCGCTGGACGACACCCAGCGCGCCCAGTGGCTCCAACGCTTTGACCTCGACTGATCCCCACCAGCCCAGGCCGCGCGGACACTACCTGCGCCAACTGACGCAACGCCGCCAGCGCCAGCGGCTGCGCCAGTTGGTCAACTTCGGCGTCACCGTCGGCTGGGCGCTGCTGCTGCTGGGGGGCCTGGCGTTCGTGGCGGCGGCGTGGATGCCCGACGCCATCGCCCTGGGCATGATGGCGCTGGGCGCCCTGCTGTTGCTGCTGGCGGGGGTCTGTCCGGAACTGCTGGCGGGGTTGGAAGGACCCTGGATGCGGCTGGCGCACTGGCAGGGTCAGTGGGTGATGCGGCTGCTGCTGTGGCTGGTCTATCAACTGGCGATTCGCCCGCTGGGCCGGTGGCAGCAACGCCGCCACGGTCGGCATCCGTTTTACGCCTGGTCGGCGCCGGCGCCGGCGGGCCTGATCGGATGGGAGAATCTGCCCCCGACTCGCAGCGCCGCCGCCACCCCGCAGCGGGCGCGACACCGTTCCCGGCTGACGCTGCTGGCGGGCCTGGTCGGGTTCTTCCTGCAACGTGGCCACTACCTGGCGGCGCCGGTGCTGCTGTTGTTGCTGGTAATGGGCCTGCTGCTGCTGTTCGTGAAAAGTTCCGCGTTGGCGCCGTTCATCTACACGCTCTTCTAGCTGCTCAAGATGCAGCGGCTTACGGGTGTGGTTCATTGCCGCCGACAACGGTGGCGTAGGGGTGGGTGCAGTGCCCCGGTTCCGCTGCTGAAATTTCTGCGCCGCCGGGACCACCAGGAAAACTTCTTGACATGTGGGCCGGGGGGTTTATCCTCTTTTTTGGCGACATGAAGGCTTTCATATGCCGCCGCCGCGCGCCGCAGGTCGGGACGGCGCTCAAACCTGCTCCGGGCGTTCGCCACACGTGATTCACCGCGTTGATTCGCGGCCGAGGTATGTCATGGCTTCAACCCGGACAGCACGTCAAGCCGCCAGCCCCCAGCGGGTGACCATCGCCCAGGTGGCGGCGCTGGCGAAAGTTGCCCCGGCGACGGTGTCGGGCGTGCTCAATCGCCGCAGCGACTGCTACGCCTCGCAGGCGACGCGCCAGCGGGTGACCGATGCGGCGCGGCAGTTGGGGTACCGTCCCAATCCGATGGCCCGCGCCCTGCTGGGCAAGAGCACCGCCACGCTGGGGTTGGTGACGCCGGGCTTTGATGTGGAGATGAGCGCGCGGGTGTTCATGAGTTTCGAAAGCGCCGCGCGCAATGCCGGCAACCTGGTGATTGCCGCCAACCATCGCAACGAGCCGCGGCTGGAGGATGAAGTCATCCGCTGGCTGATGGACCGCTATGTGGACGGCATCGCGGTGTATCCCACGGAGTTCGGCAACCACCGGGAGCTGCGGCGGCTGGTGGATGACGGGTTTCCGGTGGTGACATTTGATGGCGCCGGGCGCATGCCGTTTGTCACGCCGGATGTGAGCGTGGATTGCTACGCCGGCGGAAAACTGCTGGGCGAACATTTGCTGAAGCTGGGCCGCCGGCGGTTGTGCATCGCCAATGGACGGCGGACCTGTCACATCGTTGAACAGAAGATGGCGGGCATCGAGGCGGCGTGGGCGGCGGCCGGGTTGCCGGCGCCGGTGCGCATGAACCTGACGCTCGACGAGTTTCACATGCGGCATTGGATCACGGATGAACTGGAACAGATGCGGCTGTTCCTGATGCAGCGCGGGGCGGAGTTCGACTGCCTGATGGCGGTGGGCGACATCATCGCCATGGCGGCGATGCGCATGGCGGGCGAGCTGGGCCTGCAGGTGCCGCGCGACCTGGCGGTGGTCGGCTACGACGGCTGCGGCTATTCCCGGCAGACCACCGCGCCACTGACCACCGTCTCGCATGATTCGGAAGTGATCGGCGTCCGCGGCTTCGAGTTGCTCGACAACCAACTCAAAGCCCACGCCAGTGGATCGAGCCCGGTGGCCCCGGTGCAAGTGAAGGTCGCGCCCCGGCTGGTGCCGCGTGTTTCCTGTGGCGCAGCCCTGAAAATGGAGCGGTTGGCGGTCGGCTCCGCATAGCGACCTGATCCCCCCTGTGGAAGGAGTTTCGATGACACGGTTTTCCCGCCCTCATGCTGGCCCACGCGGTTTCACGCTGATTGAACTGCTGGTGGTGATCAGCATCATCAGCCTGCTGGTGGCGGTGCTGCTGCCGGCGCTCAGCGCGGCGCGCGCCGCCGCGGAAGCCGCCCAGTGCCTGGTCAACATCAAGCAGGTTTACTTCGGCTTCGAGGTCTACGCCCAGGACTACGCCGACTGGATTCCCATGACCGACGGGACCAGCAACCTGGGCAACACCTCCGACTGGCATCTGAAGCTGGGCCAGAGCGGCGCGTGGGGGCCGCACACGCAGTACCTGGGTTTGAACCACAACATCACCGCCCCGACGGACAAGGTGATCACCGGCTGGCGCTTGCTGAACTGTCCGTCGGAGCGCGGCGCCCCGGCCGCCAACGACATGCCTTATTTCCGCTGGGAACATGGACGCACCAGCTACGCCCAGAACCTGTCGATGGGGCGGCGGAACAGCGCCGGGACATTTGCCTCCCGGGTGCTGCGTCAGGGCTGGTCGTTCGGCCCCAACAAAACGATCGTTGAATCCAGCCGGCCGACGGTGCGCACGCCCGCCAGCGGCGACATCGTGAGCGACATCGGCGGCCACTCCAACCGCTGGACCAGCGCCTACTACAACAACAATCTCGATTCCACCAGCGGCACCAACTTCACCTACTACAGCTACGCCTTCCGCCATCTCGGAGCAGTCAACGTGCTGTACTGGGATGGTCACGCCGAAGCCAAACGCCACTACATCGACACCAACGAGTACGTCTTCCATTTTCTGTTTGATCGGGAACCCGTCGCCACCATCACCGGCCCGGTGGCGGATCCCTGGCCGTATTACTGATCAATGCCCTGCGGGTCGTCACTGGCAGCTTCGCCTGATCTGCCGCTTACCTGGAGCCTGACCCATGAACCGACACCCCGAGACCCGGTACGATCTCCGCGGCTTCACGCTGATCGAACTGCTGGTGGTCATCAGCATCATCAGCCTGCTGGTGGCGATTCTCCTGCCCGCGCTGCAGAAAGCCCGGCAGGCGGCGATGGATGTGGCGTGCCACAGCAACCTGCGGCAGATGGGCATCGCCTATGCCGCCTACACCGTGGACTACAAGGATTACTTCTTCCCCGCCCATCAGGCGCTGGGCAACAGCACGCTTGATTCCTACAACGACGCGCGGGGCGCCACCTGGTGGGGCACTGCCGCCCAGCGCGCCCTGATCCAGGGCGGGTACGCCAACGGCACGCTGGACTACGCCGGCACTGCCGACAGCTCCTATGTCACCCGTTACGTCAGCGCCGGCCGGTGCCCCACCGCGACCGATGACTACATCTACAACAAGCACAATTTTCCGCTGGGCTACAACGCCCACCTGGGCATCGCCCGGCCGTATTACCGCGGCGATCCCGATCCCCCCGCGTCCGGCGGCCTGCCGCCCACCATGCCCCACGCCATTCGCAACTATCTCAACGCCACCGGCAAGGCGGGCCTGTGCCGCGAAAGCGACCTCAAGACCACCAGCCGCGTCGCCCTGTTCTTTGACAGCCGCTTCAGCAATCGCGCTCCCCGCGCCGGCTCCTGGCACTTCGGCGTCAACTACGCCTCCGGCCTGCTGCACGTGGGCGTTGACACCCTCAACATCAGCTTCATCGACGGGCACGTCGCCGGCATGAATGAAGTGGACTGGTACAACGACAGCTACAACTACTACTACTAGACGCCGACCTCCCGCACTCGGAAACACTCATGAAGCAGTCGCATCACATCGTGCCTCACCGCCTCCGCGCCTTCACGCTCATCGAGCTGCTGGTGGTCATCAGCATCATCAGCCTGCTGGTGGCGATTCTCCTGCCCGCCCTCGCCAAAGCCCGCGAAGCCGCCATGCGCGTGCAATGCGGCTCCAACCTCCGGCAGTTCGCCATCGGCCTGCTCACCTATGACCAGGACTTCGGCAACTTCCCCCGCGCCAGCTACAACCGCTTCAACCACATCCGCGAAGGCGATCATCGCACCCTGCGCGACGCCTACGGCATTACCTCGGCGCTGATCCACTGCCCCTCCAACGAGCGCGACCCCGACTTCACCAGTCAGTGGAACGCCACCGCCTACAGCGCCACTGGCTCGGGTTTGTACTACCGCTACCTCTGCGGCAACGGACTGCGCGGCGAAGACCCGCCGGTGGGCTCGATCAACAACATCAACGGCTGGCTCATCGGCAACTTCAACAACGCCAACTCGGCGGGCGTGGTGCCGGCGCCCAGCGCCTCGACCAGCTATCGCCTGCCCGCCCGCAAGCTGCAACCGAGCCAGCAGTTCCTCATGCTCGACTGGGCGGTGTGGGACTTCACCGGCACCGTCGCCGGCTACCACCCCAAACGCTCCAACCACTTCAACGGCGAAGGCAATGCCGACGGCGTGAACGTCTCCTTCATGGATGGCCACGCCGAGTGGCACAAGCTGATCCCCGGCGTGAGTTGGGACCTGGGCGACGGCATGTGGTGGACCCCGCGCTTTGCCGCGCCCTCCACCGCCACCTTCCTGCCTTGATGCGGATCGTGAAGCAACCATGAAACCTGGCTGGGCGCGCTGTTGTTGTGCGTGGTCTGTCGTCGTCAGCTTCCTGCTGGGCGCGGCAGGAGCGCTGTGGGCTGCCGATGATCCGCTGGAGGATCTCGACGGCGCCGTCCTGCGCGAGCTGGAACACGACCTGGGCGGCAAGTGGTGGAACAACGCCTACCGCCAGCGGCTGCGCATCACCATCAATGACCCGGCGCTGCTGCAAACCCGCGGCGCTGCCATCCGCCTGAACACCCCCGACCCGTTGCTGTTGGTGAACACCGGCCGACTGCGCCGCGATCTGGCGGACCTGCGCGCCATCAGCCTGCAGGGCGACCCATGGCCCTGCGGCGTGCTCAACTTCGGGCAGGACGATGGCTTGTCCCAGATCTGGGTGCAGGCGCCGCTGGCGAAACGCAAATTGCCGCTGACGTTTTACCTGTACTTCGCCAACCCGCAGGTCGAGCCGGCTGCGCCCCCCACGCCGCCGCAGTTTGAAGCCCGCGAGCCGGCGGTGACGCCTGACTGGGCGCCGCTGGAAGTTGCCGGCGGCGCGCCCGCGCCCGACGGCGCCACGCACGATTTTTTCAGCCGCTTCATCGTCGCCGAGGTTGAGCAGTTCACCGCCCCCGATGGGCGTGGCGTGACCGAGCACGTGAAGTACGAACAGCCGCACCTGCTGCCCATCGACAATCCCGAAGGCGCCAGCGGGGGACACTACGTCGCCAGCACCATTCCCTGGCGGCCCAGTCCCATCGAAACGCCCCGCCGCGCGACGCACACCGTCACCATTCCGCGCCCCGGCGCCTGGCGCGTGCACGTGCGTTACCGCACCAGCATCTACTACCCGCTCACCCATCGCCTGCGGGGCGGCGACGTGCAGATCAAGTTTGAACCTTTCGAGTTCCATGTGGGCACGCAGGTTTTCACCGCCGGCGTGCGCCAGGAGAACGGCGCCAACTACCGCTGGGACACCTTTGATGTGGACCTGCCCGCCGGCCAAGTGCAGCTCGAACTCGTCATGCCCCGGCTCAGCGGCCCGGATGTGGTGCTGCTGACCCAGGACCGCGACTACCTGCCCGACGCCCGCGACTTCACCGGCCCGGTCTGGCTGCGCGTGCAACTGGTGGGCCAGAGCGCCCCGGCGGTCGCGGATGTGTTCTGCGTGCATACGCCGTGGTCGTCGCACGGGCCCCAGGGCGACACCGCGTGCTACCTGTTCGCCCAGCGTTCGACCCCCGATCAGCGCGAAGCGCTCAAGCTCTTCACCAAGCCGGAGCATCGGCTGCGCCCCGGCGCGTGGTCGGCGTGGGGCCAGACGGTTGATTCCAAATACCCGCTGTGGTGGACCACCATTCGGCTGTATGACCAGATGAACGCCCGGCCGCGCCCGCTGCGGCAAGCCACGGTGCGCTTCGAACTGGCGACACGACCTGACCCGCAGCGCGTGTTCCGCTCGGGCGCCGAACCGGTCGACGACAAGGGCTTGTCGATCCTCATGGCGTCAAGCCGTGATTTTCCCGCCATCGCCGCCAACGTGCGCAGCTTCCGCCAGTGGTCCCAGGAGCGCTACGATCAGGTCGCCCAGCTCGGGCTCACGCCCACGCCCGGCCCGCGTCGCATCACCTACGCCACCATGTTCACCGCCGCCAGCGATGACGAATTTGCCCAGACCATGAGCACGCTGCAGTGCCTGGGCTTCTCCACCTTCAGCACGCATCATGCCGACGGTGTGGTGGAACGCACCTTCGCCAAGCTGGGCCTGCGCCCGCGCACGGTGGCGCATCACTGGTACCCCCAGGTGGAGCTGACCAAAGTCCCCGCTCAGCCGCCGCCGGGCCTGACCGCGCGGCAGGCGCTCGAGCAGATCATCCACGACACCGCCATCGCCGAGTACACGCCCCCCGCCCGGGGCTGGCCCGGTTTCCGCCGCGACGCGCAGCTTGTGGTCATGGGTGACGAGATCGGCCCATTCATCTCCAGCCCGTTCATCAATGCCGTCCCCCTGATTCAACAGGCGTTCCGCCAATACCTGCAGGAACAGAACCTCACGCCCGATTTCTTCGGCAAAGACAACTGGGAACAGGTCGAAGCGCTCGACTACCAGACGCTGGGCGCCATCGCCCGCAATGTCATGCGCGCTATCAATCCGCAATGGCAGACCGATGACCAACGCCAGGCGCAGGAGCGCGACACCCAACTGCTGCGCGACAGTTTGCAGCGCGACCCGCGTGACCTGACGGACGCGCAGGAAATCACCGCGACCACCGACGCGGCGCGCCCAGCCGCCGCCGGTCCCACCGGCAACCTGGAACTGGACAACCAGACCGCCGCCGAGCAGGAAGAAGCCCGCGCCGCCGGCGAACTGCTGGACTCCACCCGCAGTGCCGCGCCGCTGACGGAAAAACGCCTGTACCACTGGACCCAGCGTTTCAAAGGCGATTACACCCACCTGGTCCTGAGCCACGGCAAGCAAGCCATCAAGTCCGCCTACGCCAAGCAATACTTCACCAACGAACCGCTGGCGAGCCCCAATTTCCAGGCGTTTCCCTTCATGCGCGGGCATCAGTGGAATGGCGCGCTCAACATCTTCGAGCTGGCGCGCCGCCAGTCGCTCGACCATCTGCAGGTGGAAGACTGGACCTGGAACCCCTATGCCGTCGCCTTCGGCATGCGCTTCCTGCAGGCGGCGTCCCGGCCCCATGGCCAGACCAACGGCGCGCTGATCGTCGGCGGCGGGCCGTTGCAACGCGGCACGGTTTATCTCGCCTTCAACGTGCGCTCGCTGTTCTCCTATCTGTATGGCCCGCTGCGCGTCATCGGCCCGCCGTGGGCGGATCAGACACAATCCGTCATCGACTACCACCGCCTGGGCCGCTGGATGGCGCGCCTGGAAGACGACCTGCAGAACAGCCAGGTGCGCCCGGTGCGCGCAGCCGTGCTGGTCGCCAATACCACGGAGATGAATCGCGCGTTCTATTCCCACCTGCTGCGCGATCGCCAGTGCGTGTATGTCGCGCTGCTCGACAGCCATCTGCCATTGGAAGCCGTCAGCGAGGAAGAGGTGATGCTCGATGACGCGCTGAGCCGATATCGCCTGCTGTATGTCACCGACCCGCATGTGGACAGCCGGGCGCAGACGAAGATCGCGCAATGGGTTGAACAAGGCGGCCTGCTCTGGGGCAGCTTCCCCGCCCTGGCGCGGCAGGAATATGACGAGCCCAGCCCCTGGGCGACCAAACTGTTCGGCCTGAGTGATCGTGGGGAGCTGCCCCCCGCGCCGCCGGATTCTCCCGAGCCGGGCACGGTGCGGCTGGACCTGCCCGCGACCGACTACTGGCCGGCGCAGACGCTGATGGCGCATCGTGAACCGAACTGGCGGGTTGCCGACGCTCAGGTGTTGGCGAAGTTTCCTGACGGCGCGCCCGCCATCATCGAGCATGCTTATGGCAAAGGCCGGGTGTTTCTGCTGTCGCTCTATGCCCGGCAGCTCGCGGGCGCTTACAACCACACCACCACGGAAACGCCGGAATTGCAGCCGCAGCGCCAGCTCGTGACCTTTCCTTGTCAGCTGGCGGGGATTGAGCCGGAGGTGGAAACCGACGCTCCGCGACTGATGACGTTCATGCGTGATGGACGCGATTTCTCCCTGTTGTTTGTGGTCAGCACGCTCGATGTGCCGCAACGTGAAGTCGCGCTGCGGGTGCGTCTGCCGTTTGTGCCCACCGCCGCCACTGACGCCGACGGGCAGCCGGTGGCGTTCCAGATGTTTGCCGGGGCGGCTCAGCCCACTGCGCTGGTGCAGTTGGATATGCCGTTCCGCGACAGCCGCATCATTCGATTTGCCCGCTGAGTTGTTGATGGTCAACCATGAGTGAACCCACTGCTTCCCGCGCGTTTCAGTTGTATGGCGACGACACCCATCAGGCGACGCCCTGGCCGTATGGCGATTGGGCGGCGTTCTGTGCGGCCCCGCCGGCGTTGGTGGACTGGCGTGATGACATCACCCGCTGGCCGCCCGGCGATGGCGTGCAGGAGCAGCCGGCGGTGCCCGCGCACTTGCCGCGCCCGTTGCCGCTTGGTCGCTACCGCGCAGCCGTGCATCACGACGAGCAATATCTGTACGTGCTGTTGGAAGTGATCGATGCCCCGGTGGTGCCGCAGGTGGGGGAGCGTCCGGAGTGGATCGGCGCGCTGACCGTCATCAGCAGCGATCTGCGCTACCGCTACCTGTTCCGGCAGCAGCATGATGGAACCTCGACCGCCACGCGCGACACCTATCCGTGCAGTCCGCGCGCCCCGAAGTCCGAGCCGCGCCCGCTCCGCGCCGACCAGACCGCCATCGCGCTGTCCGCAGGCAAACTGCTGGCGTGGCGGGTGCCGCGCGCTGAGCTTGCCGAAGCGTTTGACGGCGCAGCGCTGCTGCTGTCGATCAGCTACCTGCGCTACCACACCATGGAGGCCGCCGGGTGGGGTTCGTTCTTCAACTGGGCGCCCCGGGATGATGAAATGATGCGCGTCCGGCTGGTGTCGCAGCGCACGCCGGCGCCGTGGGCAACCGTGGCGCGGGTGCTGTGGCATTACGACGAAGACGACCAGCGCAGCCGGTTCGTGGTGCAGTGGCGCGACCTGTACAACGCGGATGAGCCGTTTCCCGCCCTGCGGCATTTCGACAAGTGGGGCCAGGATTGGCAGCACTTCAACCTGCGGGTCAATGGCGAGCTGTTCGTGCTGCCGATGGAGCCGAGCGTGACCAGCCCGTGGGTGAAGCTGGATGAAGGCGTCAACACGCTGGAAGTCGCCGCCGCCGCCGGCCCGGTGCTGCGGTTGTATCCCGAGCAGCGCAGCGCCAGTCGACTGCTGCCGCCGCGCGTGCAGCTGCGCCCGCTGGCGGATCGGCAGTTCGTGACGCGCCAGTTGCAGCACGAATGCCAGCAGGCGATTGCCGCGCGCCGGGAGCGCCGCGCGCGCGGCGAGGAATTGATTTACCGGATGTGGTCGTCGCACATCGTCGCCTCGCTGGGGCGCGTGCATCACTACCTGCTGCCCAATGCGGAATTGCTGGAAGTGGTGCGGGACCAGGCGGACCTGACCCTGCGCCTGCAGCGCGAGGACGGCACTTTCAGCGGGGTGCACCTGATGCCCAACGGCATCGGCAAAACGCCGTGGCAGGGGGGCAGCTACGACACCGGGCCCGCCGGCGACCTGCTGGTGGTGGCCGCCAAGGTGCTGGGCGAGGACCAATATCTGCAAGCTTCCGAGCGTCTGGTGCGGGCGTACCAGACCTATCGCATCGAGTTCAACTACAACTATGCCGCGTTCGCCATCTGGCATCTGGCTTCGCATTACCGCGCCACGCGCCTGCCGCTGGCGCTGGAGCACGCGCTGTACTACGCCACGCAGATCGTCACCGCCGACCTGTTGCCGCTGGGCGCGCATGGCGGTCACAACTACTACAACGGCTACGCCTCGCTGATCCTCGATACGCTCAGTGATCTAATTTTCACGCTGCCGACGGACCATCCCCAACGCGCCGGCCTGCTGCGCTACGCCCGGCAAATCGGCAATCGCCTGCTGACCCATCTGCAAGCCGACGGGCAATACGACGCCCGGGAACGCAACAAGCCGGGGCTGCGCATCTGGCTGCCGGGGGTGTGCGCACTGGCGCCGCTGGTGTCGGTGGAGGAAGTGAAGCTGATCGACGCGGTGGTGGATCACATGCTGCAGATTCCGGCGCAGCTCTGGGGCCGCAGCTTCTGGGAACGCTGCGCGTACAACAGCCTGGTGCGCTACTTGGCGCTGCGTGAACGGCTGCTGGCGGGTGAGCCGGTCGATGGGATGACGGTGCTGTAGGGTGCGATGATGCTGAGCCTGCTCAGCGTTTGGGCCAAGCGCACAGCGGCAGGTCGGGGGCGTCGGCTTCGATTTCCAGCAGGCGGTTGTACTTCGCCAGCCGTTCGGACTGCGTGACCGAGCCGACTTTGATCTGATCGCCGCGCCAGCCGACGGAGAGGTCCGCCAGCCAGTTGTCTTCGGTTTCGCCGCTGCGGGCGCTGATGGTGACCTTCCAGCCCGCCTGCCGCGCCAGCCGATACGCCTGCGCTGCTTCGGTGAGTGAGCCGATCTGATTGACCTTCAGCAGCAGGGCGTCACAAGCGCCGGCCTGCACCGCGCGTTCGATCCGCTTGGGATTGGTGCAGAGGAAGTCATCGCCCAGCGTCAGCGCGCGGCCGTTGAGCTCGGCACGCAGGGCGGGCCAGTATTCCCAGTGCTCTTCGCTCAGCCCGTCTTCCACGCTGACGATCGGATAGTCGCGCACCCAGCGTCCCACCGTGCTGATCATCTGCTCGGGGGTCAGCGCCTCGCCGCCCAGGTGGTACTTGCCATCCTGAAAGAAATGACTGCTGGCGACATCCACCGCGATCGCCAGGTCCTGCCCCGGCCGCAGCCCGGCAGCTTCGATCGCGCTGACGGTGTCGGCAAACGCCGCGGGCACGCTGGCGAACGGCGGCGCCAGGCCGCCTTCATCCGCGCTGAGCGCGCGCATCTCGTATTGCGACAGGCACAGGTCCGCAGCCGCCTGATAGGTGCGCCAGATCATTTCCAAGCCGGCGTCGATGGAGTCCGCCCCCACCGGCACCAGCAGAATGTCCTGAATCGGCATCTGGGCGCCGGCATGCTTGCCACCGCTGAACAGGTTGACCGTCAGCGTCGGCAGGCGCGGCTGCTCGATCCCCAGCAGCGTGGCGTAATGCTGATACAGCGGCAGGCCGCGCTCCGCCGCCTGAGCGCGCGCGAAGACCAGCGACACCGCGAGAATCGCATTGGCGCCCAGCTTCTTTTTGTTGAGCGTGCCGTCGAGATCCAGCATGAGCTGATCGAGCGCCGCCTGATCCGCCAGCTCTTGGCCGATGACGGCCTGGGCGATTTCCTGGTTCACATGGCCCACCGCCTTGCGACAGCCTAGGCCCCGGTAACGCTTGCCGCCGTCGCGCAGCTCCAGCGCCTCGGCAGCGCCGGTGGAAGCACCCGAGGGCGCGCTGGCGCTGACCTGCACGCCGCTGGCGAGCCGGCAACGCGCCAGCACGGTGGGGCGGCCGCGGCTGTCGAGGATTTCCAGGGCGTCGAGTTGTTCAATCCGCGACATGGCGTTCCAATCCTTGCACAAACTGGTTGACCAGCACCTGCAGACGCAACGGCGGTTCCTGCATGAGCCCCACCACCACCTGCTGCTGGTGCTGGCGGGTTTCCGGCGTGAGATATTCCAGCGGCGAGCGTCCCGCGACGCGCGCCAGCAGACAACCGAGCGTGTGGCGCACCGCCCGCGCTTCGAGCGCGCCCGCCCAGGCGTGTTCGCCCAGGGCCTGACGGTAATGCTCATAGAACGACAGGGCGGCCTCGGCGAACGCGCCGCGCCAGGCGGGCAGATGGTGGGCTTTGCTCAGCAGATGGGTCAGACCAAAGCCCACGTCGAAAGCCGGGTCGCCGAAGTGAATCACTTCATGGTCCAGCAGGATCAGGCGGTCCTGATGCACCAGCACATTTTTGGGGCTGTAGTCGCCATGCACCAGCGCCAGGCGTTGGCTGCGGGTGTCGGCAATGAGTTGCTGGAGGAAAGCGCGCGCTGCGGGAACCTGCGCGGCGGCGTAGCCGTAGTACGGTTCGAGGCGCAGCGATTCAAAAAACCGCCAGTCCGCGAAAATGTGAGCGACCTGATCGCGCCGCTGCGCCGATAGCCGATGCACCTGTCCCAGCAGCGTGCCGAACTGGCGCACATGGTCCGGCGCCAGTTGCCCGCGCAGGAGCAGTTGCTTCCAGTTGTGATGCGGGAGCGGCACCGCCTGCATCGCCAGCAGATGGTGCTGATGGTCTTCAAACACCAACGGCGTGATGCTGCCCGCCGGCGCCAGTTGCGCCAGCCAGCGCAGGCCCATGGCTTCCCGATGCACCCGCGCCGGATCGCTGAACCAGTCCGCCTGCACCCGCAGCTTGGCGAGCGCCTGTTTGAGCACCCACGCCTGGCCGTGGGCGCGCTCCACCAGCACGGTGCGGTTGGAAACCCCGCCGGCGAGCACGGCACACCGCGGCGTTTCGTTCGCTCCGATATGGTTCTGAGCGCGCAGGTACGCCAGCAATTGCTCGATGATTTCGATGTCCAATTCAACCTGCATGGCCGAGCATGTTAGCGAAACCTGACTCACGCGCCATCTGGGGCGCAAGACCTGTGAGGCAGGCCCAATGGCAGTGGGTTTGCGCCGGTGAATGTCCAGTTGGATATCGTCCGAATCAGTCGTGCCGGTCGACCCCGCACGAGACCGAGTATCATGGGGCATGGGTGCGTCATGGCTATGCAACCAAACCTGATCGGACTCTGGCATTTCGACGAACCGGACGGCGCCGCAGCCTTCAACGGTGCGCCCGACGGCGGGGCGTTGTACCTGCACCATGGACGTCGCCTGCCGCGCCGGCTGGGCCATGCCCTGCAACTGGCGGAGGTCGACGCCTATGCCCGGGGGGCAGCGCCCCAGCGTCTGGCGGAGGGCACGCTGTCGTGCTGGCTGCAACCTCCTCGTGCCGGGGCTGCCAATCTGCTCGACCTTCACGGTGCGCTGCAGATCATGGTCGACCACGCTCAGCAGGGCCAGCTTCTGGTCGTCTGTGGTCAGGCGGTGCTCGCCAGCGGGCGGGCGCTGGAGCCGGACCGCTGGATCCACGTGGCGGTCACCTTCACCTTTGAAGCCGTGCGCCTGTTCCTTGATGGTCGCCTGATCGCCGAGCAGAAAAAAGAGAAGGCCCCGCTGCCGTCACCGAATCTGCGTCAGGATTGTCTGCTCATCGGCCCGTTGACCGACCCGACGGCCGGCTTCGCGCTTGATGAACTGGCGCTGTTCAATCGCGCCTTGGACGAACAGGAAATCGTGCAACTGGTGCTCGGCGGGCTCGAAGCGCCGTTGCTTAAACCGGCGGCGCTGCTGCCGCGCACCGTCGACGCCCGCGCGTACCTGAATGACGACGACGCCACGGCCGGGCTGCAACGCGCGCTCGATGAGCTGGGCCCCGCCGGCGGCTGCGTGCTCCTGCCGCCGGGCGTGCATCACCTGCGCGCGGGACTGCACCTGCGCACCGGTGTGACGCTCGATGGCCAGGGCCAGTGCGTGCTGCGCTTGCCGCGCTCGCACGGCGCGCGCCTGCGGCTCAACGCCCGGCTCGGCGCTGACAGCATCGAAGTCGAAGATGCAGCGCTGTTTCAGGTGGGCGATGAAGTCTGCGTGCTGGACAATCAACGCCGCGGCTGGAACGCCACCTTCGTGCACATCCGTGACATCGACGATCACACCCTCTGGCTCACCGGCCACCTGCTGGGCGATTACCTGCTCAAGGAAGACGCCCGCGTCATGCCCTGGTTTGCCGCCGTCAGCGCGGTGCGCCATCACCACCTGCACCTACGGAATCTCACCATTCTGGGCCAGGAACCCGCCGGCCCCGGTGATGGCAGTCACACCGAACCGCTGGCCGCGGCGCTGCGCCTGATCGATTGCCGCGAAGTACTGCTGGAAAACTGCATCATCCGCCACAGCCGGCATGAAGGCATCAGCGTGCTGGGCGGCTGCGATGTCACGCTGCGCGATTGCACCGGCGAACACCTGCAGGGCCACGGCTTGTGCGTCGGGCAAGGCGCACGGGCGGTGCGCGTGCTGCAATGTCGCCTCCGCCACAACCGCGGCGATGGCATGCGCCTCGAAGGCGATGGCTCCGACCACCTGCTCCAAGGGAACGAAGTGCGCGGCAACGGCCGCCACGGCATCGCCTTCGGACCCGGCGGCGAAGGCCAGGACAACCTGTTCCTCAACAACCACTGCATCGACAACGCCCGCTGCGGCATCGAGATCGCCGGCGGCATCGGCGGCAGCGTGGCGGATAATGTCTGCCGCGACAATTCCCGTCGCGCTGCGGGACGCTGGCCGGGCATCCTGCTCACCGGCGCCCGTGGCTACATCGTGCGCGGCAACCTGTGCGCCAGTGAAGCCACCCTGCCCACGCAAGCCCAGGGCGTGCTTGTGCGCGCGGACTCGTCGAGCAATCTGCTGCAGCAGAATCTCTGCCGGAATTGCACCATTCAAATGGAAGGCCAGAACCCCGTCAGTGACAGCGCGGCCGCTGCCCCTTCCCCTGTCGCGGCTGGCGGCGCTGCCGCCCCGGCTGCTCCCTCCCGGCAACGCCCGCTCAGTCGGCTGCGCCGTTTTCCTGATCTGGATAAGTTCTAAGCAACGATCAAAAAAACCTGTAACCACAGAGACACCGAGAACACCGAGCAATACGCACAGAGACAAACTGACCAATCTTGCCTGCTTCCTCCGGGCTTCTCTCTGCGTCCTCTGTGCCTCGGTGGTGAGTATGCAAATGTCTTCCAGAACCTGCGGAGCCGATTGCGCGTGATGCCCTACGAATTCCGTCGCTATGGCCGTCGTCATTTCGGTTCCATCACGGACCGCAAAGAGCGCGAACATCAAGCCGAGTCCCGGCTCAAGGAGCTGTTCTTTGGCGACAGCGCCGAGGGTTGGTACGTCGAAGTCGGCGCCAATGATCCCGTGCGCCAATCCCAGACCTGGCATCTGGAACAGAAAGGCTGGCGCGGGGCGCTCATCGAACCCATCGACGAACTGTGCGACCAGCTCCGCGCCGCCCGCCCTCATTCCACCGTGGTGCAGGCGGCCTGCGGCGCGCCGGGGCAGCAGGGCGTCGCCGACTTCCACGTCGCCCGCGCCTCCGGGCAATCCACCCTCACGCCGGGGGCCGCCAACGTCGGCATCGACTTCGCCCGCGTCATTCAGGTGCAGGTGCGCACGCTCGATGAAATCCTCGACGACCTCAAGCTTCCGCGCCTCGACTTCATCAGCATCGACGTGGAAGGCTTACAGCTCGAAGTCCTGCGCGGGCTGACGCTCGCCCGCCATCGCCCCCGCCTGCTGTTCATCGAAGATCATCTGCATGACCTGCTGACCCATCGCCACCTGCAAAGCCAGGGCTACCGCCTCGTCAAACGCACCGGCCTCAACGGCTGGTATGTCCCGGCTGACGCGCCCTTCACCCTCACCAGCCCGCTGGAAAAATTCGCCCTGTGGCAAAAGGTCATCCTGCGCACCCCACTGCGCAAGCTGCGCTACGCTCTGAAACGCAAAATGTCTTAGTTGACGTTGGTCACTGCCGCAGCGCGCCGAGCAGGCGCTCGACACATGCCGCCCAGGTGTAGTGCTCGGCACGCTGACGCCCGCGCTGCTGGTATTCCCGGCGCAGCGCTGCATCACGGTGCAACTGCGTCACCTGCCCCGCAATCGCCTGCGTCTGCTGCGGATCGACGATCACGCCCGCATCGCCCACGATCTCCGGCAGCGCTGCGTGATGCGAAACCACCACCGGCGTCCCGGCGGCCATTGCTTCCGCGGCCGGCATGCCAAAGCCCTCGTACTGCGAGAGGAACAGCAGACACCGGGCGGCCCCCACCAGTTGCGGAAGCTGCGCGTCATCCACATAGCCGAGCAATTGCACATTGGGCAGCGCGCCCGCCTGCTGGGCGAAATGCTCGCGGCTCTTGCCCGCCACCAGCACGCGCAGATCACTCTTGCTTTCATGAAGTTGTTTAGCGACCGCCAGAATGCTGTCGCCGCGCTTGCGTTTGGTCAACCCGCCGACCACCAGCACATAAGGCCCAGCGCCCGCACAGGCGGGGGCGTCGCAAGGCGAACCCTGCGCCTGCTGGGCGCCCAGGTCGTAGTACGCCTGACTCACGCCGTTGCCGGTGACGACGATGCGCTGCGGGTCGCAGCCGGTGAGCGCGACGATGCGTTCCTTGGTGAACTGCGACACCGCGAGGATGACTCGCGCCTGGCTGAGGATCAAGCGAATCAGGCCGTTCCAGCGTTTGCCCTTGGCGCGGTGGGAGGCTTCGTCGCTCCAGGGCAGGTCGCGCTCGCTGGGATACATGTCATGAATGGTCACCGCTTGCGGAATGCGCCGGGTCGGCACAAATGCCTCGGCGGGGCTGTACAACCAATCCGCCTGCCCGCACCAGCGTTCCGCGGGGGGCCAGCGCAGCACGCGCCACAGCCGCTCCATCCACGCCCGGCCCAGCGGAAACGCATCGGCGGGGAAATCATGCAACGGGTACTGCCGCAAAATCCGCCCGGCAACATCCAGCTCTTTCCGTGACACCAGCAGCCGCAGCTCAACATCCGGCTGGGCTGCCAGCCCGCGCGCCATCTCAATGATGTGAATCCCCACGCCCGTGGGCGTCAGCGTGCGGCGAAGCTGAACAAACGCGCTGATCTTCATGCCGACTGACCTTTCCAACGCTGCGGCTGGAATGTGAAGATGAAGAGTCTCTCACAGAGACACGGAGCCACAGAGAAAGCAGAAAAGAAAAACCATCCCGATCCCTCGCTGCCATGTCATCCACCACCCAATGCATCTCTCCTCTGCATTCTCTCTGTGCCTCTGTGCTCTCTGTGAGAGAAAATCTTATCTCTTGAGCTTCGTCACCAGCGCCACCCACGGGAAGCCCAGCAGAAAGCGCAGGCGACCCAGCCGCAGATGCCAGCCGAAGCTGGCGCGGTACAGCTCCCAAGCTTCACGGCGTTGACCGGTGCGCAAGCACGCCACCGCGGCCGGGCGGATATGTCGGGTGAGGATCCGCAGGCGTTCACGTTGCCGGGCGCTGCCGCCGGGGTACGCATTGGTCTGCGCCTGGGTCAGCAGATGGCGCACCCCCGCGAGGTTGCGCGTGCGATCGTGCGAGATGTTCTGCTCATGCCACCGTCGGCCGGAGCAGGTGGGCTGATGGATCACCACGAAGCCGGGGGCCGCGCCGAGCTTGAGCCAGAGGTCGCAGTCTTCCTGATTGATCCGCTGCGGGCAGAACGCGCCGACCGCCTGCAAAGCATCGCGGCGCACGCACACCACCGAGCAGCCGATCCAGTAGTCGGCGTCACTGCTGGCGTAGTAATCCGGGAACGCCTGGGTGCTGATGGGCTGCTGATGGAGCTGCGCCAGTTCGTTGTCATGGCGGAACTCAATCGCGCTGCTGAGCAGAAACGCGGGGCGGCCGTGGCGCGCGAGCGCCTGGGCGTAGGTTGCCAGCGTCCAAGGCAGGAAGAGGTCGTCGCTGTCGAGGAAGGCGATGTAGTCGCAATCGTCGGCCGCGTCGATCCCGCGATTGCGGGCCGCGCCCGGGCCGGCGTTGGTTTGTTCGAGCACGGTGACCGCCGGCGCAAACGCTCGGGCGCGGGCGACCGTGTCATCCGTCGAGCCATCATCGACGACGATGATCCGCGCGGCCGGATGCTCCTGCGCCAGCACGGACTGGAGCGTGGCGGCAATCAGGTCCGCGCGGTTGTAGGTGGGAATCACCACGCCGAAGCGCACCGCATCTGCATCCATCGGCAGCGCGGCAGTCACTGGGAACGCTCCAGCAGGGCGGCCGCTTCGCGTTGCTGGCGCCGCTTGCGCCGCAGCGCGTTCCAGGTGTTTCGCTTGAGCCAAACGCCAACCCGCAGCGGCCACGGACACACATCGGCCACACGGTAAAAGCAGCGGTACTTGCCCGACAGATGCGGCCAGGCCAATTCGCGCAGTTGCTGCCGCATGGCGGGATCGTCTGTCTCATGCAGCGCCACGGAGGCGGCACGTTTGGCGTAGGAATCCACCAACTGGCGGAAGGCTGGCTGCGGATAGGCGTCCAGATTTTTCACCAGCGCCCGCAGCGCGTAGTACGCGACTTCGACGGTATGCCGGGAGATGCTGCCCGGCGTGCGGTAGCGGTACGACGCAGCCGGCTGAACCCCCCAAGCCCAGCGATGCCCTGCGAGCATGCGCAGCCAGAGGTCGATGTCATGCCGCCGTTTCTGTGAGACGTCGAAACCGCCCACCGCGCGCAGCCGACTGACGCGGTACAGCACGGTGGAGTGACCAAAGTGAATCTGCTGCGCCATGAGGTTCACGTAATCGTCCGCGCTCAGCCCGGCGCGTGATGCGCTGTAGCCCTGCCAGAAGCACGCCGGCAGCGGCACGCGCTGTTCGTCCAGTTCCATGAAGTCATGCTGGGCGCAGTACGCCACGGCATCGGTGTCCGCGAGCAACCGCTCCGCCTGCTCCAGATGGTGGGGATACCACTGGTCGTCGGCATCGAGCAGCGCGACCCAGTCGGCGTCGAGCACTTCGAAGCCGGCGTTGCGGGCGGCGGCGGCGTTGCCATGCTGGGTGGTCAGCAAGGTGATGGGCAAACCGCTGGCCTGCACGACGCCGGCCGAGTCGTCGGTGCTGTTGTCGTTGACCACCACGATCTGATCGGGCGGCCGGGTCTGGCGCGCCACGGAGGCCAGCGTGGCGCTGATCCAGCGCTGAGCGTTGTGACAGGGAATGACGACCGCGATGCGCACGGGGCAAGAGATCTCCGCGTCAGGAACGATTGTACCGCCGGGCGGCGGGCCGGCTGGGCATGCTCAATGCAGTTTTCACCACAGAGACACAGAGGGCACAGAGCGTATTCTGTGGAGCACGGCTCATCGGTTGGAGGCTGGCAGCATCCTTTTGCTGTTTACTCTGTGTTCTCTGCGTCTCTGTGGTGAGTCTTAAGCAATATCGGCCTGATAATGCTCCACCAATCGGTCATTGAGCGCTCCGACTGCAAATTCCCGCGCGGCAAACGCCCGGCCGGCGGCGCCCATGGCTTCCCACTGGTCGGGTTGGGCGAGCAGCTGGGCGAGCCTGGCCGCCAGCGTGGGCACATCGCGCTCCGGCGCCAGCAGGCCGGTGACGCCATCCTGCACCATCTCCGGGATGCCGCTGTGCAGCGTGGACAGCACGGGCAGCCCCATGAGCATGGCTTCGGCGATCACCGTGGGCGTGCCTTCCTGATCTCCCTCGGCCGCGGTCACGCTGGGCGCCAAAAGCAGATGCGCGCGGTCGAGGATTTTCACCACCTCTTCCTGCGTGCGCCACCCCAGCAGTTCAATATGTTGCTGCAGGTTCAGCTCGGCGATGAGGGCTTCGAGCTCAGCACGCAGCGGACCATCGCCGATGATCTGGTAACGCAAGTTCGGGTGCCGACTGGCGACCTGGGCCACCGCGCGGATGCCGTATTGCAGCCCCTTCTTTTCCGCCAGTCGGGCGACGCTGACGATGCGCACCGGCTCCCCCGCAACCAGCTTCCGGGGGTGGTACTGGAATCGTCTTTCGTCGGCGCCCAGGTGATGCACCCGCACTTTATCGGCGGGGCAGCCCTGTTCGAGCACCTGCTGACGCATGATGTTGCTCAGCACCAGCACACGGTCGGCGGCGGCAAACAGCGGATGGTAGTACCCCGGCTTTTCCAGCCGAACCCGCTGGCTGATGTCAAAGCCGTAGAAGCTCACGAAGAAGCGCCCGCGCAGCAAGCCCAGCCGGCGCAGCAGTTCCACGCGCACGCCGACCTGCCCGAAGTGGGCGTGCACCACGTCATACGGCTGCGCGGAAAAAAACGGCGCGGCATCGTGAAGCAGGCGCAGCGAACGGGCGTACCGACCAAACCGGAAAATGTTCACCGCGCCCAGGGCTGCCCCCGGATGGCGCGGCAGATTGGACAGACATAGCCGCAGCCCCGACAGCAAGCGTTGCCCTTTGCAGCGCGGCAGGGCCGGCGCGTAGCGCACGTTGTCGAGCAAGCCAAACCGCAGCACCTCGGGATGCGCCTGGTCGGCGGGGCGCGCGGCAAAGGCGTAGAGGTCCAGTTCGTGGCCGCGTTCGAGCAAGCCGGTGAGCTGGTTGAGGATGAATGTTTCCGACAGCACCGGAAACTCTTCGACCACGGCAGCGATGCGCATGGGCAGAGATTAGCACATTGCTCCTGCGGAGGCAGCCGACCACAGCGTGGAGGCAGCGCGTCCGGGGGTATGATGACGGGCATGGCAGCAGTCGTGCGTTTGATGACGGAGGCGGACCTTCCCCTGGGCTGGCATTTGTGCCGGGCGGCGCAGTGGAACCAGACGGAAAACGACTGGCGCCGCTTCCTGCGCCTGGCGCCCACCGGTTGCTGCGTGGCGGAAGTAAACGGCCAGGGCGTGGGCACGGCGGCGGCGTTCCGCTTTGGCGCCATTGCGTGGATCGCCATGGTGCTGGTTGATCCCGAGTGTCGCGGGCAGGGTGTGGGCACGACCTTGCTGACCCATGTGCTGCGCGCGTTGGATGACAGCGGTTGCTTCAGCGTGCGTTTGGATGCGACGGACCTCGGTCGGCCGCTGTACGAGAAGCTGGGCTTCGTCAGCCAGTTCACCTTGGCGCGGTATGAGGGGGTGCCGAAGGTCATCCGGCGCCCAGGCGCCAGGAAAACGGAAAGGGTGTCTGACACCTTTTTCGAAGACCCTTCCGGGGATTGGGCGCGGGTGCTGGCGCTGGATGCGGCGGTGACGGGGACGGATCGTCGCGCGTTGCTGGCGGCTCTGCGGGATGAGCCGGGGGCGTGGTGGCAGGTGGGAGAAGGCGGCTTCGTCGCCACCCGTCCGGGCGTGAATGCCGTTCAGATTGGTCCTTGTCTGGGCGACGAGCACTGCGGGGCTGCGTTGCTGACGGCTGCGTTGGCGCAGCATCGGGGGCGGCGGGTGTTTGTGGATGTGCCCGTGGACCATGCCGGGGCGGTGGCGGTGGTGCGCGACGCCGGGCTGGTCGAACAGCGGCGGTTCACCCGTATGACCCGTGGGAAAATGGTGTTAGAGCAGGTGCCCCAACTCTGGGCCAGCTCCGGCCCTGAGAAGGGCTGAGGCGGCATCGGCGGGTGCGGCAGGGGAATCTGTCGCCGAAAATCCAGACATACTGGTATTTATTATTTCCGCTTGGCATGATTTTCATTGACATGCCTGCTTCGATGAATATGCTTACGGCATGGAGATGAATACCGGTATGAATACCAGTCTGCACACCTATGAAGCGCTGGCGGAACGACTGCGGGCGTTGGTGCACAAGGGCGGGTATCAGCCGGGCCAGTGTGTGGGTTCGGAGCATCAGCTTGCGCGGGACACGGGTGTGAGTCGCGTGACGGTTCGCCGCGCCAGTGAATTGCTCATCCGCGAAGGGTTGCTGGAGCGTCGTCCCGGCAAGGGCCTGTTTGTGCGTGGGCAGGAAGTCACCACGCGGCAGGTGCAGGTCGTGGCGGGCAATCTGCAATGGGCGTCGTCGCTGCAGGTCTCACGCGGGGTGCAGGCGGCAGCGCGACAGCGCGGCATTCAGGTGCAGCTATATGACGCGCACGGCGACATGGACCTGGACCTGCAGACCCTGGCGCAGCTTCCCGAAGCGGCGGCGGACGGGGCGGTGATCGTGTCGCTGCATCATCAGTCGTTCAACGAATCGCTCTTTCAACTCAAGGCGCATGACTATCCGTTCGTGCTGGTCGACCAGCGGCTGCACGACATTGAAGTGCCGTCGGTCACGGCGGACAACCGCGACGGCGGCTACCAGGTTGGACGCCTGTTGCTGGCGCAGGGCCATCGGCGGATCGCATTCATCGGCGACCTGGTGGCGGACACGGTGCGCGACCGGCTGGAGGGATTGCGTGACGCCGTGTCGGACGCGGGCTTGCCGTTTGATCGCAACCTGGTGTTCGATCTGCTCGAAGACCGCGATCGGCTGGGCGACTGGTCGGAGGTGGTGGCGGTCTGCACGCGGCAGGCGATGGGACAGGCCGAGCCGCCGACGGCGATTTTTTACAGTTGCGACGCGCTGGCGCGGGCGGGCTATCGCACCTTGGCGCAGTTGGGGCTGCGTGTGCCGCAGGACGTGAGCGTGGTGGGCTTCGACGACGACCCCCTGGCGGAATGGCTGACGCCGGCGTTGACCACCGTGCGTCAGCCGTTTCAGGAGCTGGGGCGCAGCGCGATGGAACTGCTCACGCAGCGGATGGTCAATCCGCAGATGCCGATCGAACACCGCACTCTGCCGGTGGAATTGGTGCAGCGCGCCTCGGTGGCGCCGCCGCGGCGATAAGTCGACACCAGGGTCTTCCTGACACGGGAGGTCAGCATGGCACGCAACCCGATTCGCAAAGCTTTCACGCTCGTGGAGCTGATGGTGGTCATCTCGATCGTGGCGTTGTTGATCGCCCTGCTGTTGCCGGCGCTGCAGCAGGCGCGGGCGGCGGCGCAGTCCATCAAATGCCAGGCGAATCTGCATCAACTGGCGCTGGGGTACAACACCTACTACTCCGACGAAAACGCCTGGATGCCGCCGGTTAATTCCTACATTTCCTACAACGCCCAGGGCACGTCCAAGAACTACGGCATGTACAACGCCATCGGCCCGTACGTCGGCAAGCCCGAGTGGGGCGGCATGCAGGAGCCGGCGGGCAGCGCGCAGGGGTACATCAAATCCGACAGCTACTGGGGCAGCCAGAAGAACGCCAAGTTCACCGTCACGGTGTTTTACTGTCCGGACTCGCCGCAGAAGGATCCCCAGCCCTGGTATCGCGTGTCCTATGGCGAATCACTGTACAACCAGCCGCACAACGCCCAGGCGATGACCGGCGGCGGCAACCCCAAGGCGTGGTCCTTCTTCCGCAAGGTCGATGTCGTGCCCCGCCCGTCCAACAAAATCTTCATCGCCGACGGCAACAGCTGGCATCTCGACAGCATCGCCAACGTGGGCGTGTCCTCCAACTTCGACCTGACGCGACACCTCGGCGGCACCAACATCATGTTCCTCGATGGCCATGGCAAGCTCTATCAGGAAAGCGCGGTGATCAACAACATCACCCGCGACACCGTCAACAACCGCTCCATGGAAAATTTCCGCCTGCTCAACTAGGCGCTCTGGCGCCGCAGAAGGTCACCCCATGCGCAACGCTCCTTCCAGTCCGCACCGCGGCGCGATCGCTCTGTCCCTGCTCGCCGGCCTCGTCTGCGCCGCCTGCATGCGCTTCGCCCTGCTGCCCGCTTGCGCCTCTGCATCCGAAGCGCCCGCCGCTGCGCCCTCCCTGCTGGCGAACGGCGACTTGGAACTGGACGCCGACCAGGACGGCTGGCCCGACGATTGGCCGGCCGGGAAGAACGGCGTCGCCTGCGAAGTCGAAGCCGGCAACCACTTCCTGCGCCTGGTCTGCACCAAGCCCGGCGCGACCACCATGTACTACCGGGAGATTCCCATCCCCGCCGGCATTGCAGCGCTCGAGCTGTCGTGGAAGCAGCGCGTCACCGGACTGCGCCCCGGCAAGCAGGCATGGTTCGACGCCCGCATCATGATGGAGTTCATGGACGCGGGGCGCCAGAAGGTCAGCCCGACGCCGGGAGCGCCGTACCGCCGCAAGGATTCCGACGGCTGGGAGGAACGCTCGACCAGTTTCCTCGTGCCGGCCGGGGCGACGACGCTCAAGTTCATGCCCAGCCTGTTTCAGGTGCAGGCGGGCACGTATGACCTGGACGACCTGGTGCTGCGCGCCACGGACCCCGCGCCCGTGCAAGCCGCCGCCGCGGAGCGCGCCGCTCAGCAGGCCGCCAAGCAGGAGCAGATTGCCGCCAAGTTGCTGCGCGAGCAGGAAAAGGCTGCCAAACTGCTGGCGGACACCGGCTCACTCATTCCCAACGGCAACCTGGAAACCAACCATCCCAAGGACTCGAGCCTGCCCGATGGCTGGGGATCGCCCGGCAAAGGCTTGAGCTTTGAAACCGAGGAGATGAGCGGCAACCGTTACCTGCGTCTGACCAGCACCAAGCCGGGCGCGATGGTGATGCTATTCCGCGAGATTCTGTTGCCGCCGAGCATCCCCGCGCTGGAGATGACCTGGAAGTATCGCTTAAGCGATTTCAAACGCGGCGAGCTGCCGTGGTACGACGCGCGCTTCCTGTTCAAGTTCGTCAATGCCGAAGGCAAAGTGATCGGCGAAGCGCCGCCATCCGCCGCCACGCGCAACACCGATGGCTGGGTGGAAAAGCGCGTGGACTTTCTGGTGCCCGAGGGCGCGGTGAAGCTGCAGTGGATGCCGTGCCTGTTCAATGTGCAGAAGGGCGTTTACGAGCTGGACGATGTGGTGCTGCGGCAAACCGATCCCGCGCCGATTCTCGCCCGTAAGGCGGAATACGAGCGCCAGAAGGCGGCGCGTTTTGTGCCTGATGAGGAGCCGAACCCCGCCAAGTGGCCCGCCATGCTCAAGGTGGTGGGCAATCGGCTGTGCGATCCCGAGGGCAAGGAGGTTTGGTTGCAGGGCGTCAACGCCGGCGGGCTCGAGACGCTGCCGATGGACGAGCAGCCGGTGAAGTCGCTGGTGGTGGCGATTGAGGAATGGAAAGCCAACTGCGTGCGCGTGCCCATGAAGGAGGAATTCTGGTGGGGCAAGAGCGTGTACCAGAAAGACGGTGGGGAAGCGTTTCGCCGGAAGATCGACAAGATGATCACGCTGGCCGCCAATCGCGGGGCGTACATCGTGATCGACCTGCATCGCTACCGCGCGCCCAAGCCGGAGCACGCCCAGTTCTGGGCCGAGTTCGCCGCCAAATACAAGGACCATCCCGCGGTGTTGTTCGATCTGATGAACGAGCCGCATGGCATCGGCTGGGAAGTGTGGCGCAACGGCGGGTGGGTCGGCAACAAGGAAGGCACGGACGAGTCAGCCTTCCTGACCGACGAGGAAAAGCGGAAGAATCAGGGCTTTGAATCGGTGGGCATGCAAGGGCTGGTCGATGCCGTGCGCTCCACGGGAGCGCGCAATGTGGTCATCGCCGGCGGGCTCTTCTGGTGCAACGACCTGACCGGCATCGTCAATGGTTACGCCCTGGACGACAAAGGCGGCAACGGCGTGATGTATTCCTGGCACACCTACAACTGGCACAAAGGCTGGGAGAAGGTGCTGCCGGTGGCGGCCCGGCATCCGATCTTTCTGGGCGAGGTCGGCGCGGATGTGAAGAAGATGGAGTTCATTCCCGCGGACGATCAGGAAGACCCGTATACCTGGGTGCCGGACATGCTCGGGTTCATTCAGAAGCATCGCATCAACTGGACCGGCTGGTGCTTCCACCCGCGCGCCACGCCGGTGATGATCACGGATTGGGACTACACCCCTTCGCCGTTCTGGGGCGCCTTCGCCAAGCAGGCGCTGGCGGGACAGACGTTTGAGCTCAAGCGGATGCGCTGAGGCCGCGGGCGTTAGGCGCTCGGGTTGCTGGGCGTCGCGCCGCCATCAACCTTCTTGCGCGCCGCGGCGATGTACTGGTTGAAACGCTTGTCGTCCATGCCCAGCAGGGCTGCGAAGTGGTAGAGCGTCTGCAGTTCCGTATCGCTCAGCTCCCGGTCGGCACAGGCGACGGTGAACAGCACCCGCATGGTGTTCTCGGCGGTGGTGCGCAGGTCGTCGAACAGTTCCTGATAAAAGCGGGGATCGCCGGTGGCGCGCTCGATCATGGCGTTGAGCGACACCTGGCCCACGCCCACCTGTTCCGCGAGTTGTTCGAGCATGCGTCGCTCATCCGAGGTGATGCGTCCGTCCAGACCCGCGATGCAGCACGCCGCCCGCAGCACTTCGACTTTGTTCTGAATCATGACCAACCCTCCCACGCGCCGTTCCCACACCACCCGTATACCTCTCGTCCGCTTCCGCGCTTTCCCCCGTCGCATACGCTTGCGCCTCCGCATCCCCAGCGCCCAGCGTAACGGTCCCATAACGACGCTGCAACGGAAAAAACCGGCGCGCCAAACTCGGACCCCGCATCCCGCAATTCACGACCTGAGCGGCACAGACGGCAGAATCGGAAATGACCGGCGCGGCGCACGCCGGAGTTGCCCGCGGGGGCAAAGTCGCGCCGTCGGCTTCCCGATGCAGATAGACAGTTGGATTGCCGGCGGCGGCGCGAACGGCCATGACGGGCATGGTCGCCGCTGCCTGGGCCGGCCAAACCCAGGGTCGTGGGGTCAAGTGATCAGGAACACGTCCAGGTTGCGCTATCTGCTCGCTACGGCCGCCCTGCTGGGACTGGCGGTGGCGATCAGCCTGTTTTTTGTGGGCTTGTGGCAGTACCGGCAGCTCCAGCATGTCTGGCACATCGGCTTGTGGATCACCGGTTCGCTCGGCTTGAGCGTCGCCATGGCGGCCGCCACCGGCTTGCTGCTGATCCAACGCATCCACACTCGCCTGCGCCTGCTCCTGCGCGCCGCCCATCACATCACCCATGGCGATTTCACCATCGCCCTGCCCCCGGAAACCTGCGGCGACATGGGCGTCCTCTTCCGCGCCTTCGAAAGCATGCGCATGGCGGTGCAGGAACGCGATCAGGCGCTGCGCCGCTTCAACGACCTGCTGCAGGATGAAGTCGACTCGCGCACCAATGAACTGGTCCAGGCCCGCGACGCCGCCCAGGAAGCCGCCCAGGTGCTGCGCCAGACCAACGTGCGCCTGCTCGAGGAAGCCCAGCAGCGCCAACGCTCCGAGGAAGCCCTCCGCTGCAGCGAGGAACGCTATGCCCTGGCGTCGCGCGGCGCCAACGACGGCCTGTGGGACTGGGACCTCAAGCACCAGCACGTCTACTACTCGGCGCGCTGGAAAGCCATCCTCGGCGAACCCGAAGACCTGGTGGGCGACAGTCCCGATGAATGGTTCGGACGTGTCCATCCCGAAGACCTGCCCGCACTGCGCCGCGCCATTGCCGACCACCTGGAACAGGATGCCGAGCATTTCGAACACGAACACCGGTTGCGCCACCGCGACGGCGAATACCGCTGGGTGCTCGCCCGTGGCCTGGCGGTGCGCGACGATGAGCATCACGCCATCCGCTTTGCCGGCTCGCTGACCGATGTCACCGGACGCCGCCACGCCGAGGACTCCCTGCGCCACCAGGCGCTGCATGACACCCTCACCGGCCTGCCCAACCGGGCGATGCTCACCGAGCGGCTGCACACCTGCCTGCAACGCGCCCGCGCCGAGGACGATTACTGCTTTGCCGTCTTTTTCCTGGATCTGGACCGCTTCAAACTCATCAATGACAGCCTCGGCCACGCCGCCGGCGATGAATTGCTGATCCAGTTCGCCCAGCGCCTGCGCACCAGCCTCCGCGCCGGCGACACCGTCTCCCGCCGCAGCGACAGCGCCATCGCCCGGCTCGGTGGCGACGAGTTCGTCGTGCTGCTGGACAACCTGCGCCAAGCCGACGACGTGCCGCGCATCGCCGAGCGGTTGCATGCTTCGCTGTACCGCCCGTTCCAGATCGGCGATCACGAACTGTTCGTCACCGGCAGCATCGGCGTGGTGGTGGGCAGCGGCAGCTACGAAGAGCCCGCCGACGTGCTGCGCGACGCCGACATGGCGATGTATCGCGCCAAAGCGTCGGGGCGCAATCGCTTTGAAATCTTCAGCCGCGACATGCACGCCGAGGTGCTCACCCGGCTGCGCCTGGAAAACGATCTCCGCCGCGCCCACGGCGCCAAACAGTTGCGCCTGATTTACCAGCCCATCGTCAACACCAGCGCCGGCCAGGTCGTCGGCTTTGAAGCCCTTGTTCGCTGGCAGCATCCCGAGCATGGCGCCATCAGTCCCAATGAGTTCATTCCCCTGGCGGAGGAAACCGGACTCATCGTGCCCATCGGCGCGTGGGTGCTGCGCCAGGCGTGTGCCGATCTCGCCAAGTGGCGCCGCGATCTGCCGGACGCCCACAACCTGACCATCAGCGTCAACCTGTCCAAACGGCAAATCAGTGAGCCGGGGCTGGTGGATGTGGTGCGCGACGCGCTGGCGGATTCACAACTGCCCGGCTCGGCGCTCAAGCTGGAAATCACCGAGAGCGTCATCATGGAAGCCAGTGAGCAGCTCACGCCCATCCTGCATGAGCTGCGCGAACTGGGCTGCTGCCTGCACATGGACGACTTCGGCACCGGCTACTCCTCGCTGAGCTGCCTGCACCGCTTCCCGCTGGATGTGATCAAGATCGACCGCGCGTTCGTGGTCAACATGGCGGACGATCCGCGCTACAGCGCCGTGGTCGACGCCATCGTCATCCTCGCCCACAACCTGGGCATGCAGGTCACCGCCGAGGGCGTGGAAACCCGCGCTCAGCTCGCTCAGGCGCTGGCGCTGGAATGCGACTACTGCCAGGGCTACCTGTTTGCCCGCCCGCTCGAAGCCGTGCAGGTGCCGGAGCTGCTCACCAGCCAACCCGCCTGGCTCGCCACCACCGCTGCGGATTAAACAAGGGGATGAAAAAAGGGGATAAGTACATTTATTTTTTAAAAATAAATGTACTTATCCCCTTTTTTCATCCCCTCGCCCGTCATTCCCCCAGCAGGTGGATCGGCCGATACACGCCTGCGAAATCAAAGCTCTTGAACACGCGGAAGGCGATCACGTTCTCCTGCCCCGGCTTGAGGTATTTGGTCACATCAGTCGTCCAGGCGTGATCGTAGTCGTACCAGAAGTAATCCGGCCCCCGGTAAATGGTGTCCTGGTAGCCGTTCTGCTCGAAGACCACCGGCTCGCCGTTGATCCAGATCTGCATGGCTTTGAAAATCACGCTGCCGAATTGCAGCTTCACCCGCTCACACTGGGCGAACGCGGCAGGCACATTGACGCTGGTGCGGTAGAAGAAAGCCGCCACTTCGCGCTGAGTCTGGTACTTCACATCCGGGCACACGCTGGTGTCCAGATCGTCGAGCTGCGCAACTGAGGTCGCTGGCAGGTGGTAGCCCAGCGCCACGGCATGATTGCGCGTGTCCAGGCAACCCTTCATCATGCGCGGCAGACGCAGGCTCACCTTCGCGGCTTTCACCTTGGCGTCGAGGTCCTTGTACTGGTTGTAAATGCCGCCGGTCATGAACTGGGCTTTGCCTTTGTCATCCAGGCGGGTGGGATGCATGTAGTTCGGATAAAGCTGGTTGAGCTTGTCGCGGATGACAAACACGTCCGCCAGCCGCGCCACGGCTTGCCCATAATCCCCGGTTTCCCGCAGGATTTCCTCGGCATCGCACGCGGCGTCGGTGCTCGCCTGCAGGTCCACCATGGTCTGCATGTGCGCTTTGGCGCGGGCGGTGTCGGCGGCGGCGACCGCGCGGCTCAGCAACTCGCGGGCGCGGGCGCGCACGGCGGGGGTGAGGATCAGGTGGTTCGCCCACACCTCGTTGGAGTACAGGTCGGGAATCTCCGCCATGCGGTCTTCCAGCGCCTGGTAGTAGTCCATCATCGCCACCGCCGCCGCGCCGAACCGCGCCTGGGCGTAGTCGCGCATGATGTCGTGGTAAGGCTGCTTCACATTCCAGTACAGCCGCTGCATGAGGTAGTTGTTGAGCCCGCAGGAACCCCAGTCGTCGTAGCCCTGGGTGGTGTGGCCGTCGAGTCCCAGCTCATGGAACCACGGATAGTTTTTGCCGATGATCGCCCAGCGCGGGCAGATCATCGCCATGTTCCAGCAATAGCCCATCGGCTCATAGTCGTACAACAGCGTCTCGGCGCCGGCGGCATTGGCGAGCACCATCCAATCCTCCAGCCACTGCTTCCACGCCCGCATGGTTTTGCTCCTGGGATCGCGCACATGGTGCAGTGGGCTGACGCCCAGCGGAGCGAACACCAGCGACATGGCGGGATGCACCTGCTCAAGCCGCGGCGGGGTCAGGTTGTTGGCGTACACCAGCACGCCGAATTTGCGGTCGGGATACTTCTGCCGCACGCGCTCGATCACCTGGCGATGGAAGAACCAGAGCTGATCGGTGGCGGAGAAGGCGCCCATCGCCCAGTCGAAATCATTGCTGCGCAGCGCCCGGCTTTCGGGGCGTTCGTCGAGCACCAGCCCGTCCTCCGCCGAGAGCGAAGCGTATTGCTCCAGGGGGTTGCGGTTGAAGTAATCGGTGAAGAAGTCGCCATACAGCTGCCAGGCCTTGGGGTTGGCGAAGTTGGGCGTGTGGAAATTCAGTTTGCCGTTGGCGAGCGCGTAGTAATCATCCGGCAGGGTGTCGACTTCCTTCTCCACCATTTTGGCGACCTTCTTGCCGCTCTCGTCGGTCACCACTTCGCGCACGGAGCGCACCTGTCGCACCTGGTACGCCGGCTGCCTGGCGCCCCACGACAGCGGGTTGCCCAGGTTGTGTCCCTGGCGCGGCATGGGATCGCCCAAAGCGCGGATGAAATTGCCCTTGTTGCACAGCGTCCAGCGCGGGTAGTCGGCGGTGTGGCCGTAGGTGCACCAGAAGTAGCGTTCGTCGTGCGACGGGTTTTCGGTGAGGTTGATGTCGGTGCGCAGGGTCTTGGTGTCCGGCAGCAGTTCGCCGAAGGGGCCGGGCATCACCCAGCGGGCGCCGCAGGATTCGAGCAGGGTGTACACGCTGTACAACGTGCCGCGCGCCCGCCGGCCGGTGAGAATCAGCGTCTGCCCCGTCGCCCGGCAGAGCAGTCCATCGCGATGAAGCTGATCCAACTCCGCGCCCAGGCCCGCCTGGCGCGCCAGTTCCGCACCCAGCAGGATGCGGGGCCCGGTCGGCATCGGCGTCTCTGCGCCCACGCGCACCACAGGCAGCTTGGCGCCGGTGATCTTCTCCACCAGCGTCTGCAGTTCCTCAAGCGCCTTTTCTTCCTCATCGCCCACGCTCTTCAGCTCGCGCTGCAGCGCCGTTTGCGTCTGGCGCTTGATGCGGTCACGCTCTTTGACGTCCAGGTCGGCGTTGTGCTGATCGATCCATGCATCCAGTTCGCCGGGACGCTGCTGGGCGTAGGTGTCGAACTCGGTCTGGGCGGGCAGCACAATGGTCGCGGCGGGTTGGCCGTCCACCACCAGGTCAAACGCCTGCGTCAGCGCGGCGATGCCCAGCAGCAGGGCCAAGGCGAAGGTCAGCGTCAAGGGTGAGAATGCGGCCATATGCGGAGGACCTTTCGAACAGAAGGCAGAGGGGGGAACCCGAGACATACAACGAAATGGTACCGCATAGTCTACGGTTCTCGAATCCCTGGCGCGACGTGCGGTGATTTTCAGCGCGGCATGAAATGACAACGGCCCGCGTCGGGTGACGCGGGCCGTTGGTGCGAAGCAGTCGTGATGGACCCGGCGGCTTACTGGTAGAAGTTGGTGCTTTCGGTTTCCTGCACCGGCCGCTGAATCTGGTCGGAGTTCATGGTGATGTGGAAGCGCACGTCGCCGGGGCGCAAGGCCTTGACCTTGACGGTCCAGCTCTGCCGGGCCTGCGGGGCGAGGCTGGGCAGCGGGGCGAAGGTGATGGTGCGGCCGTTGACCGTGCCCTGGGTCGGGCCATCGGCACTGACGTATTGCATGCTGTCTTCCAGCGTGGTGTCGATGCGGATGTTGGTGCCGACGCTCGAGCCCTGGTTGGTGACGGTGATGACATAGGTGCACACGCCGCCGACTTCGATGGGGTCTTCCACGTCGATGCATTCGAGCAGGATGGCGGGAATGCCCTTGATTTCCGTGGTGGCGCTGCCAGCGGCATCTGCCGCACAGTAGGCGCGGGCGACGGCGGTGTTGGTGACGGTGCCGATCTGATTGCCGCGCACCTGCACGGTCACGCGTTTGCTGGCGCCGGGGGCGAGGTTGCCCAGGTTCCAGACGACGGACGCGCCGGCGACCTTGCCGTCATCGCTCGCCGCCAGATGCGTGGTGCCGGCGGGAATGGCGTCTTCGAGCATGACATTGCGGGCTTCGCCGTTGCCGGTGTTGGTGACGGAGATGGTGTAGTCGATCGGGCGACCGACGTAGCGCAGCGCCGGGCCGGTCTTGGTGACCTTGAGCGCCGGTTCCATCACGGCGGTGGTGCTGCTGGCGCGAGCGGAGATGTCACCGAGCGCGGTGGCGACGGCTTGATTGGTGTAGCTGCCGGAGCGCTGCACCTTGGCGGCGATGGTGTATTCCATGCTCTTGCCCGCCGGCAGAGTGCCGACGGGAATTTCGACGCTGCTCTTGCCGTCGAGGGTGGTCATGCCGCTGGGCAGGGTGTCGACGATCTTGACGCCCTCGGCCGCGCCGACGCCGGTGTTGGTGACGACGAGCTTGATGTCGATGGGATCACACTTGAGCACGGCCGCCGGAGCGGTCTTGGTCAGCGTGAGCTGCGGGGCGGTCACATCGATCGCCAGGCAGGTGTCAAGCTGATGGGTGACGGTCACGCAGTTCTGCAGCTTGCCCGGGCCGGTCGCCATGCCGCTGACGGTGATGGTGCGCACGGCGCGGGGTTCGAGGTTGCCCAGGTTCCACACGTACCCGCCGCTGGCGCTGGGTTCCATCTTGCTGACGCGGAAGCTCGCGGGCATGGCGTCGGTAACGACGACATTCTTGAGCGTGGTGTTGGTGAGGTTGTGGACCTTGATGACGAAATCAAACGGCCGGCCGACCTGCACCATCGACGGGGCGCACTTCTCCAGCAGGATGCTGCTGGTGCGCGGATCGCCGGTGGGCCAGGCGAGGGTGCCGCAGATGACGCCCGGGGTGGGCGGGGGCGGGGCGGGGGCGACCATCGGAGCCGGCGCCGGGGCGGGCGCTTGCGGTTGGCAATCCACCCCTGGACCGCACGGCGAGCAGCCGGGGCACGGCGTCGCCCAGGTCAGCCCGTTGCTGGGACTACACCCGGTCAAACTCAAACCCGCCGCCAGCAGCACCAACGCCGCCAGCACGCTCTGCGACAGCCGTTTCATCCCACGCGACATGGTCACGCTCCTTCAAACAGGGAAACTGGAACCCGGCGGCGAATGGACCATCGGCGCGCGCCGACGTCCACTTTCGCACCTGCGCTCAATGGCAACGCCACCGCGGCAGGGATCCACGTCCCTACCATCGGCGTTTCATTGTCGCGCACTGTTGCCGCCGGCGCGGGGTCTAAACCCGGTTAATTTCAGCCGTTCCCCCGTGCTGCAAACTGCTGCGCAATCTGCGTAAAACAGGCAATTATCCCAACATTCTCCGCATTTCCACCAAGGTCCGGATAAACGCCAACCCGTCAATTGTTATGGGACGGTCCCGCGCCCCCGCAGTCCTATTGAGCAAACTACAATATGCAGTCTTCATCATGCCCCCGCCTTTGCCGGACCCTTCACCATGCCCAACCTCATCGCTTCCCGCATCAGCAACTATCTGAAATTCCGTGACCGCGGCTGGGCGCACCTGCCGACCATCGGCATCCATCACGTCGAAGTCGGTGTCCCCAAGGACGCCGCCGAGCAGACCCAGCTCGCCCAGAACGTCAAAGCCAATAAGCTGCACGTCTCCTCCATGCAGGGCACGTTCGACGTCACCAGCCCGCAGGTCAAAGAGCAGATGCAGCGCCAACTGGAAGTCTGCCGCCTGTTCGCCTGTCAGCGCCTGTTCCTGTCCGTCAAAGCCGGCGAAACCCCGCGCGACCTGGTGTGGGACCGCCTGCGTCAGCTTGGTGACCTGGCGGCGCAGCACGATGTGATTGCCGTGCTGGAGACGCATCCTGATCTGATCACCAACGGCAGCATCGCCCGGGCGACCATGCAAGCTGTTGATCATCCGCACGTGCGCGTCAATTTCGACACCGCCAACGTCTACTACTACAACCACGGCGTCACCACCATGAGCGAGCTGGAGCAGGTCATCGACTACGTCGCGGCCATCCATCTCAAGGACACCAACGGCAAATTCCACGACCACGAGTTCCCCGGTCTGGGCGACGGCGTGGTCGACTTCCCCGCGGTGTTTGCCGCCATGGGCGCGCGCGGCTTCACCGGGCCTTACACCATGGAACTCGAAGGCGGCTTCATGGCGCAGTTCGATGAGCCGCAGGTCCAGCAGTTCATCACCGGCTGCGTCATGTACCTGCGCAAGATCGGCGCGATGAGCTGAACCTGCGCCGGCCGCGCCGGGGCGGTTACCATGCACGCATGAATCCAGGGCCGCTCCATCTTCATCCTGTGGCGCAGGCGCGCTGGCGCGCCAGCGCCCTGCTGCTGACGCTGGCGCTGAGCGTCGCCGCCGCCGCGTGGGCGGTGCAGCGCGCCCGGGAACGCTACCTGGATGAGCATCAGCTCGCCGACGACATTCAACTGCATTTCGAATTGACCACCCGCCGCCTGGGCGATCTGGAAACGGTGCTGCCCAGCGACTGGTTGCCGGTGGAACCCAGCCCGCGCGATGGTCGCTGGGGCGACGCCCTGCGCCTGGCGGACCCCAACCAACCCGGCCGGGTGCTGCTGCTGGCGACCCTGCCCGTCGAAGCGCCGCGCAGCGCCCGCGACGCGCTGTTCGTGACGTTGGGCGAGCTGTTCACCAAGGAACAACTGCGCCACCTGACGCCCCGGCATCAATCCCGCCGCCGCGCCGGGGCGTGGCTGGTGGTCCAATACATCCTCACCGAACAGCGCGGCATTGACCTCTATCAGCATCAACTGACCCTCTTCACCCAGGACGGTCAGAGCTGGCGCCTGCTGGCGCTCACCGGCCCGCTAACCCGCGGCGGATTCCGCCCCGAACAAACCTTCGCGGACCTGAAGCTGCTGGAGGAAATCGCGCGCCAGAGCATCGACCACAGCCTGCGCGAAGCCACCGCCGACGACTGGCGCGCCGCGGGGTTGCTGGTCGATGAGCAAGCGCCCACGCCGCCCGACGGCACGCTGGCGCTGGTCGCCCGCGCGCGCAGCGAAACGCTGCTGCTGGTGCAGACCACCGCGCCGGAGCTGCGCCTCCTGCGGTTGCGCGGCCAGCCGTGGTTGCCCGCCGAGCACCCGCGGGCTCAGGAGCTGGCGCCCCGTGAATTGCTCGCCCGGCAGGCGCGGCTGTTGCTGTCCCGCGCGCCGACGCGCGACGAGCAGTGGAACGTCCAGTTCAAAACCAAGGCTGGCTTGGCGTGGGAAGAAGCCGGCCTGCGGCTGCGCGAAGCCCGCGCCGCCGAGCGCGACGGCGGCCTGGAACGTCGGCTCAGTTGCGTGCGCGCCGGCACGAGCACCACGGCATTCCTCCTCGACAGCGTGGCGGAGCTGACCAGTCGTGAAGCCGACGAAGCCGCCCAGCAATGGCGGCAAACCATGCGCGACTGGTTGGCGCAGCAACGCTGGCACGTTCCCCAAACCGGCGCCGATTTGGCGGCTCAGCTGGAACGCGGTCAGGCGCTGGCGGAACATTTTGTGCTGGCCGGCACGCAAGGGTCCGGTGCTGCGACGGAGCAACCGCGCTGGTATCTCATGTGGCGGGCGACCCGGCCGCTGGGTTTGCAGGTCGAGCGCATGACGCACGACGGCGCCGGCGGGCTGGCGGGGCGTGCCATGGCGCTGGCGAGTTTCAGCCGGGGCGAGCTGCGGCAAACGATCAGTGTGGAACGGCATTGGACCGCCGACGCCGCGGGCGAGCGTTTCAGCCAGCTCAGTGAACGTCGGCACAATGGGAGCGAAGGGGTGGACCAGCAGCAATTGCAGCTGGAAGCCGGGGTGCTGCTGGCGCGTCAGGGCGAGCAGGCCGCCTGGGAAGCCGACGCCCCGGCGGGTCTGGTCTGGCCGATGGCGGAAGATGACTGGCCGGTGGCGTACCTGGCGCAGCAACCCGGGCCGGCGGTGGTGTGGTTTGTCGGCATGGACGCCCCGCCGCTGCCGCATGTGGTGAGCTGGCGCGCCCATGCCGGGCCGGACGCCGAGGGCGCCGCCTGGGAACTGCGGGTTCAACCCTTGCTGGGCGTGGTGGGCGAGCGCGTGTTGCTCGACGCCGATGGCCACCTGCTGCGACTGGAAGGCTATGATCGGCAGAGCGACCCGATGGGTGAAACGGACTTCACCTTGGCGCGCGTGCGGCCGGAGGCCGCCCTGGCGGTGCACGCCCAGGCCGCGCAGCAAGCCCAACACTGGTTGGACAGAAAGTGAGTGCAGCCCCATGACCTTGCGAACCCAGATGAACGGACGACGATTGGGCTTGATGCTGCTGGGCCTGCTGCTGGGGGCGGTCAGCGCTCACGCCGCGGATCCCACCGGCCAGCTCAGCGCTGAACGCTGGCGCGAGCAGGCGTATGGCATCAGCTTTCTGCCGCCGGTGAACAGCCGCATGGTGCAGCAGACCGGCGACCTGGCGATCGTGCGCTGCATTCACGATCAGGGCTTTGCCCTGGTGCTGTCGGTGCGCAAGATGCGCGACGACCTGCCGGCCGACCTGGAGCTGGTGCGGGCGCAGGCGCTCCAGCAGATGGGCGCGGTGAATCCCGCCGCCACCTTGCTCGATGATGTCAAAGCCCAGTACGCCAACCGCCCGGCGCGGGTGCTGTACTACTATCTGCCGGTGTCGCAGCGCGGGCAATGGGTGACTGCTCAGGCGTTCGTGCAGTTCAACGACACCTCCTTTGTATTGATAGAGCTGGAAACCCCGCGCGACCACTATGAAATCGCCCGGCCGATGTATGAGGCGGTGCTGGCGAGCCTGCAGTTCGACAATCCTGACCAGGTGGTCCAGCGCCGGGCACAGCTGGCGCAACAGGGTGAGCAATGGGCGAAAGCGCATCCGCCGGCGCAACTGGCGGACAGCCTGGTGCGCGAGCAATGGCTGCGGATGGTGGAAGGTTCGGAGGATGTGGGCTACCTGAAGATCGTGCAGAGCCGCGGCCCGCTGGATGAGAAGCTGGTGGGGCGCGACCCGCTGCGGGGCACGCCGGGCGTGCGCGTGGATGTGCAGAGCCGGGTGATTGTGGGCGACACCGCCTACGACAGCATGTCCAACTTTTTCGTCAGCGATGATCGGGAAGTGGAAGTGTGGTCGATCCGCACCACCGAGCGCCCGCTCAAGCCCAAGCAGCTGGCGAAGCTCCAACCCCAGCGCGGCGCCGAGCGTTTGCAGATTGTCACCGAAGCGGACCTGAGCCACTCGGCGTGGGCGGAAACGTGGATCCGCAAGGGGGACAAGATCACGCTGGTGCGCCGCAGCCCCGCCGGCGACAACCAGGTGGAATGGACCCGCCCCCCGGTGGGCTATCTCTCGCAGGCGGAACTGTATCTGATGGCGCCGGCGCTGCCGACCGATGGTTCAACCCTGGGCTTTTACGCTTACCACCCCCACAGCGGGAAGATCGCCTTCCGCGAGGAACGTGCCGAGCGTTTGCCCGACGGCAAGCTGCGCGTGTATTCGCGGCTGTCGCCCGAGCAGGTGCAGGAGCAGGTCACCGATTACACCGGCGATGGCACGATCGTCGTCCGCAAGCTGCCCGGCGGCCGGGAAATGGTGCCTACTTCGCTGCGCGAGCTGACCCTGCGGTGGAAGCTGGCGCGGTAGGAAGTCATCTCAAAACCTACCACAGAGACACAGAGGACTCAGAGTCAAGACAGGATAAGGAACACCTTCACCTGGCGCTTCTGTCATTCTCGGTGAGATTTCTCGGTGCTCTCTGTGTCGCTGTGGTTATTGTTCTGTTGCGTTCTTTTCCGAGCGGGATAGTTCGTGGTGGTGGACGGCAGCACCCGCCGACTGGCGGCGGCGGCTCGGTGGGTGGCGGAAGCTGCTGGTTGGCGGTGGTCAGTTCACGGTGGGGGGGATCATCACGTCCAGGTCCACCACGTCTTCCGGTTCCACCCGGTGCGCCCGCAGCAGATAGGGCAGGTCGAACGCCCGGCGAAACGCCCGGTCCTGACGCGATTCCTCCTCGCCCCGGGCATCGGTCATGCGCGACAGGTCCATCTGCAGCCGGGTGCCGTCGCTGAGGATGCGAATGTCGATGCGGCTGGAAATCTGCGGGCGCTCGTGCGTCGGGCCCAGCGCCATCGCCATCGGCTGCGGCTTGCTGTGCCAGGCGACCACCGCCGGCTCGCCCTTGCTGTCGAGCAGTTCGACGCGGTAGGGCAAAAAGGTGTCAGGTTGAATTAACACCCGCGCCCGCAGCCCCGGCGGCATGAGGGCGTAGCAGCCGTCGCGCCAGTCCACCGGCGGGGCGGGGGTCAACCCTTCGCCGGTGGGGATCGGCACCAGTCCCATCAGCAGCGGCAGATCGCTGGGCCGCACGCGAATGGGCAGCGACAGCGGCGCGTGGTCCAGCAGCGCGTTGCGTCCGTACACCGCCGAGTGCTTGCCCAGCAGTTCGATCAGCCAGTAACGCTGGTTGTCGCAGCCCACGTGCAGGAAGATGTTGCCCAGCTTGCCGACCATCAGCGAGAGGCGGTCGGGCACTTCCACCATCAGGGTGCTGTCTTCGCCCTGTTCCTGCTGCAGGCGGTTCTTCTCATCACGGTATTGCACGCGCACGAAGGCCTTGGCCCACAGGCGGTCGATCAGCACGACGTTGCGGTTGTAGCTTAGGGCGACCTGCGAATAGCTGGGCATCTGGGCGGGCCGGGGAGCCTGCGGCTGGGCGGGTGTGGGGGGCATGCTCGGACAACCCGCCAGCGCGCCGGTCAGCGCCAGCAGCAGCACACTCATTGCCATCCGCCCCCGGAGGCTCATTGCAATTCTCCGTCGAGGATTTCGCCCAGTTGGTCGGTGACCTGCTGAATCTGGGCATCGGTGATCTGCGGGTTGAGCACGTCGAGCGCGCCCTTCTCATCCCACTTGCCCAGCGGGCCTTTGCTCAGGTCCACCTTGGGCACGACGCGCCACCATTCCAGCGTGACATCGCCCGCCGGCTCGCGGCGGGTGCCGTCGTAGCGCAGCAGTTTCTTGCGCATCAGGATCAGCGCCAGCACAAAGCGGAACGCCTGCCGCTGCGGCTGGACGTCCTCCGCCAGGCGCAGGAAAAGGTTGTACAGCACCGCGTCGTCGACAAACATCTTCTTGCGTTTGTTGGGTTCGGGGGCGACGGTCTTCCAATAGCTGAAGCAGCGTTCGGGGCGATGGCCTTCGGTCCACGCGGCCAGCGAAAAATCCAGGCGCTTGAGGCCCAGCGCATCGGCGGCGCTGGGGCTGCGCGCCGGTTGACTGGCGCTGGACTCCTCGGCGGGCGGGTCGTATTCCACCAGCGTGGCGATGTAGTGCTCGCCGGGGTTGATCACCTGCCCGGTGACGGCGCACTGGCCGGTGGGTCGTTCGATCTGATAGCTGGTGGTGTTGAACTGGGTCATGATGCAACGTCTTCCACACCGAGCTGGCGCGCGGCGGCGAGGGCGGTCTGGTCAATCAACGTGGCGATGGTCATGGGGCCCACTCCGCCGGGCACGGGCGTGATGAGACCCGCCCGTGCGGCGGCGGCGTCGAACTCGACATCGCCGACGTTGCCCGCGTTGTAGCCGGCGTCGATCACCGTGGCGCCGGGTTTGATCCATGCCCCTTTGATGAACTGCGGCTTGCCGACCGCCGCCACCACAATGTCCCCGCGCTGCACTTCCCCGGCGAGGTCGGCGGTGCGCGAGTGGCAGATGGTCACGGTGGCGTTGGCTTGCAGCAGCAGCATCGCCATGGGTTTGCCCAGGATGGCGCTGCGGCCGACGACCACGGCATGCTGGCCCGCGAGCTTCACGTTGTACGCTTCAAGCAGGCGCATGATGCCGCCGGGCGTGCAACTGGCGAAGCCGGGCAACCCGAACGCCATGTTGGCGAAGCTGGTGAGCGTCACGCCGTCGACATCCTTGCCGGGGGCGATGGCTTCAAACGCAGCGCGTTCGTCGATGTGATGCGGCACGGGGTGCTGCAGCAGGATGCCGTGGATGGCCGGGTCGTCGCTGAGTTTTTGAATTTCCATCACGAGCTGCGCGGTGGTCAGCTCGGCGGGGAGTTCCACCTTGACCGAGCGCATGCCCACCGCTTCGCAGCGGCGTTGTTTCATGCGGACATAGGTGGCGGAAGCGGGGTCCTGCCCCACCAGCACCGTGGCGAGCGCGGGGGTGACGCCGGTGCGTTGTTTGAGCTGTTCGACGCGCTGGGCGCAGCGCGCCAGGACGCGCTCGGAGACGCTCTTGCCGTCGAGTAATCGGGAGGTCACTGCCATGCGGGCGATTATAGCTGTGGGCGAAGGGGCGGGTGTGATGGGTGCAGGCGGCCGGGGATTATGGCGCCTGGCGCAGGAACAGGGCTTCGTTGATGTAGCGATCGCGGCTGCGGACGTAGGGCACCAGATCCGTGCGGCGATCAGTGATGACGGTTTTGGTGGTGGTGCCGTCGGAGCGTTTGGTGGTGATGATGCGGGTGTCGTCGGAAGTGACCGGGTCGTAGCCGGATTCTGCGGTGGCGCCCAGCCAGGCCTGCCGCCAGAGCACGACATCGCTGCCGATGGTTTTGGCGAAGGTTTCCAACTCGGCGGTGCTGTCGCCGCCGCTGCTGGTGAAATGGCTGCGGCCGAGCACGCGGGCATTGGGGTAAAGGCTTTGGCGATTGGGTTCAATCGCCTGTTCGCCCAGCTTGATGACCTGGACTTGCTGCGTGGCGGCCGGCAGCGGCGCGCGGTCGGCGGGCACGAAGTAGGTCTGGAAGTTGTTGGTGCAACCGGTCAGCAGCAGCAGCGCACCGAGCAACAGAAGGCCGCTGCGCCTGCTTCCCGTCGATGCGTGCGCCAGCGGGTTCATGCGGACATTATAGGCTGGGTCTGTGGCTGATTTTTCCGTTCGTGGCACATCCAGCTCAGCAGCATGACCCACCAGGGCGTGAGCACGGCCGCCACCAGCGCCAGCCGGAGCAGCGCGGGTTGGTCATGCAAGCCCAGCGGATTCTCGGGGCTGTTCCACCCGCGCCAGTACGCCAATGCCGCCAGCGTCGGCAGCGCCGCCGCCGTGAGCAGACAGGTCATTCCCACCGCGAAAACGCGGAGCTTGCGCCATCTCTGCATGTTCCGGACCCCTTGAGACGTGAAGCACTCGTTCCTGCAATCAGGTCAAAAATCGCACACCGGCATCCGTGCCGACATGAATGGAAGCGAAAAGGTAGACCCGCATTCGACGTTTGGCAAACCCCGCATCAACGGCCGATTGTCCACCGCGCACCAGCGCCCCCGGGGGAATACCTGCGCAGAACCTGATTCACCAACGCATGTAGAAGGGTTCCCGGGCCCTCATGCTGTTTCATCGTGCCGATCACCCTTCGCCTTGCAGTTTTTCCCACTGGCGAGTTCTGAAAGACAGCCCGTGCGCCCCGCGATAGCGTGTGCCCACCAATCTGCCGACCCGGAGAACACGCCATGCGCATCGGCTGCTTCGCCCTGATCGAACCCTTTCGCGACCTGCGCCGCCAGTTCCAGGCGATCGCGGAAATGGGCTTCGACTTTGCCGACCTGACCGACAACCACGGCGGCGCCAGCCTGGGCGCGGAGTTCGGCTTTGCCGCGTCCGTCAGCCTCGACAGCCATCCCCAACGCGTGCGCGACCTCCTGCAAGACACCGGGCTCACCCTTACTGCCGTCTGCGCCCACGCCAATCTGCTCGATCCGCCCATGCCCGAAACCTACGGCTCGCCGCAGATCATCAAAGCCATTCAACTGGCGCACTTCCTGGGCATCGAGCAGGTCGTCACCACCGAAGGCGATCCCAAAACCACCTTCGGCCAACAGCTCACGCCCACGCAACGCCGCTTCGCCATACGTGAAAAACTGCATCACCCCATCGCCTGGGCGAAAGAGCTGGGCGTCCAACTGCTGCTCGAGCCGCATGGCGTGGTGACGGATGACATCGATGAACTGGGGCAATTGCTCGATGAACTGGGCGAACCCGACACCGTGGGGCTCAACCTCGACACCGGCAACCTCTGGCTCGGCGGCGGCGACCCGCTGGCGTTCATCGCGCGGTTCGGCCCGCGCATCCAGCATGTGCATTGGAAAGACATGCCCGCGGAATGGATCCCCCAACGCGGCCAACTGCATGGCTGCGGCATGGCGACCATTCCGCTGGGCGAAGGCGTGATCGGCATTCGTGAAGTGGTCCAGGAACTCAAGCGCATCGGCTTCGCTGGACCCACCACCCTGGAAATCGCCGGGACCGATGCCGTGCGCCTCAGCGCCGACCGGCTGCGGGAGTGGAACACATGAAATCGGCGGCAATCATCGGCTGTGGCAAAGCGACCGGCGGCATGGAAGGCTTCGCCATCGGACACGCCCACGCCCACGGCTATCGCCAGGCGTTTCCCGATCTCGCGCTGTGTGGCGTGGACATCAACCCCGACAATCTCGCGGCCTTCGGCACGCGCTTCAATGTGCCCAAGGAGCGGCTGTTCAACTCCACCACGGCGCTTTACGCCGCGCTGACGCCGGATGCCGTGAGCATCTGCACCTGGCCAACGCTGCATCGCCCGCAGGTGGTGGAAGCCGCCCAGCGCGGCGTCCAAGCCGTCACCTGTGAAAAGCCGATGGCGCTCGACGGCAGCGAGATGGATGACATGCTCGCCGCCTGCCGCAAGCACAAGGTCAGGCTGGCGATTGCCCATCAGCGCCGCTACACGGGCGTGTTCCAGCAGGCGCGCCAGCTCCTCGCCGCCGGCGCGCTGGGCGACAAGCTCGTCCTGCACGGGCGCGTGGGCGGCGGGTGGGATCTGCTGTCGTGGACCGTGCACTGGTTCGACATGGCGGCGTACCTGCTCGACGACCAACCCATCTCCGTGCTGGCGGGCGTGGACCACACGGGCAAACGCCGCTACCAGCATGCGGTGGAAGATGCTTCGGTGGTGTTCATGGAGTTCACCAGGGGCAGTCAGGCGGTGTTCGTCACCGGGCCGGCCGCGCTGCCGTATGACACCGGCATTCACATCACCGGCAGTGCGGGAATGCTGCGTTTCGTCGGCTCCAGCATCGAAGTGCTCACTGGCGCGGGCGCGGTGCGCCATGCCGTGACGCCTTTGGAATATGAGGGTTTTGCCGGGCTTTTTCGCGATCTCTGGCAAGGCGTGCTCGACCCGCAGCATGACGTGCTGTGCGGCGTCGAGCACAGCGGGCAAGCGACTCGGCTGGCATTTGCCGCCCATGAGTCGGCGCGCACGCAGCGCCGGATCAGCCTGCCGGCGCGCGACCTGGGTTACGCGCCGCTGGAGCTGTTGCAACACCCAGCCCAGCGTACGACCAGGCTGGGGCGCGTGGCGCTGCTGGCGGATCCGCATCATGCCGACCCGGCCAGCGGCGAAGGCGGGCGCGAGGGCTTGCGCGACGCGCTGCTGGCGCTGGGCGCGACCGCGGTGAAGGTGGTGCCGGTGGAACAGCGCGAGCCCACAGCCGCCGATCTGGCGGAAGCGGACCTGCTGGTGATCTACCACACGCAGGTCAAGAGCAGTCCCGCCGGGCGCGAATTGCTGGGCGCGTGGATCGGCGGCGGCAAACCCACCGTGGTGGCGCACTGCGGCATCGGGGCATATGCGGATTGGCCTCAGTACCGCCAGTGGATCGGCCGGTATTGGGTGTGGGGCGGCGAACCTCTACCCGCGTCCGGCCATCCCCATGTGCCGTGTGAATTGCAAGTGGTGCCGAACAGCGGTTTCGCCCCCGGATTTGACCCCGGCTACGACACCGCCTGGCTCCCGCGCGATGAGGTGTACATCCGTCTGGGCCAGTGCGCCCCGGTGCGGGATTTCGTCACCGCCCGCATTCCCGAAGGTGAAGCGCCCATTGCCTGGCAGGCGGAGAACGTGCCCAATGTCGCGGTATGGGCGCCCGGTCACCGCCGGGAAATCTGGGGGTTGGAGGTCATGCGCCAGGGCCTGCTGGCGACGATCAAACGAGTGTTGCCCAGGTAATGCGCCGCCGGATCATCCCGCCGGTTCGTTGGGCTTGAGCAAATCCGGGCGGCGCTGGGCGGTGCGCTGGCGGGATTGCTCGTGACGCCACTGGTCGATCTGGGCGTGATGGCCGCTGAGCAGCACATCCGGCACCTTACGGCCCATCCATTCCGGGGGGCGGGTGTAATGCGGGCAGTCGAGTAAACCCGTTGCCCCGGGGGCGAAGCTTTCGTAGCTGGCGGATTCGGCGTGGCCCAGCGCGTCGGGCAGCAGACGGACAATCGCGTCGATCAGCACCATCGCGGGCAGTTCTCCGCCGGAGAGCACGTAGTCGCCGATGCTGATTTCGCGCGGAGCGAGTTCCTCGATCACGCGCTCGTCGATGCCTTCATAATGCCCGGCAATGATCAGCAGGCGCGGCAAGTGCGCCAGCTCTTCAACCAGCGCCTGGCGCAGCGGCTGACCCTGGGGCGTCATGAGCACGCGCGTGGCGGGACGCGGGTCGAGCGCTTCAACCGCCTGCACCGCATCCCACACCGGCTGACATTGGATGACCATGCCCGGCCCCCCGCCGTAGGGTGCTTTGTCGACTTTGCCATGCTTGTCGGTGGTGTACTGCCGAATGTCGGCAACGTGATAGGCAACCGGCGGGCCGGCGGGTCGGTCGGCGTGCAGTTGCGGATCGGCAGCGCGTTTGAGGATGCTGCTGCCGAGCACCCCCTGGAACATTTCGGGAAAGAGCGTCAGGACATCGATGCGCATGGTCGCCGCTTCCGGGAGGTCCGGGGAACCGGGGGCCGGTGTTCCGGGGGTGGGGCGGAGCGCGGCGAAAGCTGGACGGGCTGCACCGGAGCGCAGCCGGGCGGTCGACCGACTTTACGCCAGCTTCTGGCCGGGGGTCGGATCGATGGAGGCCTTCTTGAGCAGGCCGCGCACGGTGTCGCTGGGCTGCGCGCCCTGGCTGAGCCAGTACTTGACGCGGTCGGCTTTGCAGTCGAATTGCTTGCTGGCGTCGGGATTGCGCGGGTCGTAGGTGCCCAGTTCTTCAATGGCCCGGCCGTCGCGCGGGGAACGGATATCCATCGCGCACAGGCGGTAGAACGGGTGATTGCGCCGACCAAAACGCTTCATTCGCAGCTTGACCACAGTCCAGATCTCCAGAACCAGCAATGCAGAATCCGCCCCGCCCACCGCGGAGCCGGAACGACGCAGTGTACCGCAGAGCCGGGGGGTGATGCAAACGCAAGGCGAAAGGCGTTCCCCGGCGATCTGGCCGGGGCGGTGGGGGACCCGCATGCCCGCCCTTCTCCGAGCCGCCGCCGCCAGTGGGCGGGTTGATTGGAACAAGAAAGGGGATAAGTACATTATTTCCAGATAAAAATAATGTACTTATCCCCTTTCTTGTTGCGGGTTGATCACCATCACCAGCCGCCGGTCGGATACCTGCCCACTGGCGTGGACGGCTCGGAAAGTCACCGCATCCGGGCCCATTTGCCGCAGTGCGTGGCTTGGTTATACTGTTCCGCTTCGCGGGCGTGTACCGAAGCGGCCAAACGGGGCAGACTGTAAATCTGCTGGCTTACGCCTACGTAGGTTCGAATCCTACCGCGCCCATTACCGCGACTTGCCCACGGGCCGACCTGGCCCGTTTTTTTATGACCGTGGCCGCGCCCTCCTTTCCCGCCGGCGGCCGCGATTGAGACGTGTTTCATGGCGTCAGTGGATGTGTCATCCCGGCAACTGGGCGGGCGCCTGGCGGGGCTGACGCTGCGCCAACAGGTGTGGTCGCTGGCGATCTGGCCGCTCGCCGAGCAGGGCCTGAACCTGCTGGTGGGCACGGTCGATCTGGTGCTGGCGGGTCACCTGCAGCCGCCGGCGACCGCGATTTCCGCCACGGACGCGCTGGGGGTGGCGACCTTCTTCAACTGGCTATTGGGCATCATCCACAGCGCCCTGGGCATCGGCGTGGCGGCGCTGATCGCCCGCGCGGTGGGCGCCCGGCATCGCCGACTCGCCAACAGCGCCCTGGCGCAGGCGGTCCTGCTGGCGGCGGGGCTGGGGCTGGTCACCGGGGTCTTCCTCCTCGGTGGCGCGCCGCTGCTGACCTGGGCCAGCGGCCTCGAAGGCGAGGGGCAGGCGCTGGGCGTCACCTACCTGCGCATCGTCGCCCTGGCGGCGCCCGCGCATGCCCTGCTGCTGGTGTGCAACGCGGCGCTGCGCGCGGCCGGCAATACCCAGCGTCCGTTTCAGGTCATGCTGGCGGTCAACCTGCTCAACGCGGCGCTCAGCGTGGCGTTCGTCTATGCCCCCGCGCCCATCGGCGGGCACGGCGTGGCGGGCATCGCGGCCGGCACGTTGGGCGCGTGGCTGCTGGGCGCGCTGCTGGTATTAGTGAATGTCGCCCGCGGCGGGGGGGAGATTCGTCTGCGCTGGATTCGCCTGCGTCCGCATCTGCACACCATGCAGCGCATCTGCCGGGTGGGGTTGCCCAACCTGGTGGAAACGCTCGGCGGCACGTGGCTGTCCACTTTTCTGGTGCTGTGCATCGTCGGCCGGCTGGCGGGCGAGGGCCTGATCGGCGCCCACATGATTGTGATCCGCGTCGAGTCCTTCGCCTTTCAGCCCGGCTTCGCGCTGGGCATGGCGGGAGCGACGCTGTGCGGGCAGTACCTGGGGCTGGGCGATCCGGTGCGCGCCCGCGCGGCCGTGGCGCTGTGCTGGCGCTACGCCGCGCTGCTGATGGGGACCGCCGGCTTGTTCATCGCGCTGTTTCCGCGCCCGCTGGCGAGCGTGTTCACCCACGCCCAACCGCTGATCGATCAGACGATTCTGCCGCTGCGCATGGCGGGACTGGTGCAGGTTTTCTTCGCCTGCTATGCGGTGTTCAGCACGGCTTTGCGCGGCGCCGGCGACACCACCGCGACCATGAAGATGACCTGGGTGAGCGTGTTCACCATTCGCGTGCCCGGAGCGTATGTGCTGGGTCATCTGCTGGGCGGCGGGCTGCCGGGGGTGTGGCTGGCGCTGACGCTGGATATGGCCAGCCGGGGGTTGTTGTTCACCGGCCGCTTTCTGCACGGCGGCTGGACGAAGGTGAAAGTATGACCGGCCCGGATAATTGTTAGGATGCGGTGGCTTAATCTCAGGAGATGCATCATGCGGCAGCTGATCCACACCCGTTGGCTGATGATTCTGGCGGCAATCGCCCTGCTGGGGGCGGCGCCGGCGTGGGCGCAAACCGGCCCGAGCCTGATGCTCCAGCCCTGGACCGAGGGCCAGAGCTATGAAGAAAATGACTACGCCCGCTTCATCAACCGCGGCAGCATCGACCGTGGGCCGGGCATCTCCATTCAGGAATACGGCACGGCCGCGCGCTGGCGCGTGCTGGGCGATGATCCGCTGCGGCTGACGGTGGGCCTGGACCTGACCTGGCTGGCGCTGCACACCAGTTCCCCGGTGCTGCCCGATGAACTGATCGACCATGCCCTGGCGGTGGGCCTGCGGCTGGGGGAAAGCGATGGCTGGGCGGTGGATGTCATCGCCGGCGTGGGCTACAACGGCGGCACGCCCTACGGCGACGGCAACGCCTGGTACGCCAAGGGCGACATCATCCTGACCCGTCAGCTCGATGAAAAGTCCAGCCTGCAACTGCTGCTGGATTACAACGGCAACCGCACGATTTTCCCCGACATTCCGTTGCCCGCCATCGCCTACGCCCATCAGGCCAGCGACACGCTCGGCTACACCATTGGTCTGCCTTACAGCAGCGTGCAGTGGCAGCCGCTGGAGCGCTGGACGCTGACCGGACGTTATGCCGTGCCGTCTTCGCTGGAGGTGGAGGCGGCATATGAAGTGATCGACCACCTGGAGCTGTTCGCCGGCGCCCGTCGGGAGATTCACGCTTACCGGCTGACGGATGCGGATCAGAAGGATCGCCGGGTGTTCTTCCAGCAGTCGCTGGTGGAGGCGGGGCTGCGCTGGCGGGCGTGTGCCCAGTTCGAGCTGGAAATCAGCGGCGGTTACGCATTCAATCAGGAATTTCGGCGAGGCTTCGACCTGCGCGAGACGGATCGCATCGCGGGTCTGAGCGATGAGTCGTTCGTGGCGGTGCAGACGCGGTTTGCGTTTTGAGGTCGATGGTGGAGTTGTTTTTTGCCACAGATGAACACGGATGAAGAGCGGGGAGAGATGAGGCAGGGATAAGAGGTCGGAAGGGCGAGTGGGCGCTGTGGCGGGGGATGCGCGATGAAGTACAAGACGCTGTTTCGGTTGTGGGTCAAGCTGCTGGGAATCTGGCTGGCGGCGGAGGCGGTGATTGAACTGCTGTCAGCTGTGTGGTCGTTGTATGTCGCGGACCAATACGCTCGGCAGCAATTCGGCAGCTTGGCGGAACTGATCCAGCGGGATTGGCTCAGGCTGCTTCCCTTCTCGTCATTGGTGCGCCTCGGCCTGGGGTGGTATCTCTTCTTCCATCCCGAGCGCATCACCAACATGGCGATCCCCAGCAATCGGGCGTATTGCCATGAATGTGCGTATGACCTGTCGATGCTGCCGCTGGGGCAACATGTTTGCCCGGAGTGCGGGACGGCTTTTCGTGCTCCCGCACCATTGAAATCACAGACGCATTGGGGCGGCGAATCTGGGGGTTGAGTCACCCCGGTCCGCGCTTGGAATCCAATGGTTTACTTACGTCCAATGACCTATTTAGAGCGATTCGCGCCATTTGCGACCGGATGTCATAATGCGTCATCACCTCGGCAAGGAGGCCTCAGGCATGGCGTATTCACCGGACTTTCGGCTCAAAGTG
>CAZSBB010000015.1:0-122703 GCA_964605235.1 uncultured Phycisphaeraceae bacterium | reverse complement strand
GCTTCATCGACGCCCAGCGCTGGCTGCTGCACCACGACGCCGACGACACGCTGGCTCCGCTGCGAATCAACCCCCATCGCCCCGGCCGCGTGCAGCCACGAGCGCTCAAACGCAGACCCAAGAAATACCCGCACCTCAACCGGCCACGACGACAGTGGGTCGCTCAACTACTGACCGGCAACCACATTGCGACTTAACTTCGTGACATTCGGGATAAGTACATTATTTTAAGAAAATAATGTACTTATCCCCTTTTTTAGCCGGGCAGGAAATCATCGAGCAGCACCAGGCGGTAGCCGCGGCCATGGAAGTTGCAGTTGACCAGCAGGCGCTGGCTGTCGGGGGACCACACCGGATGCGGCTGGCCGCGCAGGGGATGCTGCTGATCGGGACCGCCGCCAAAGTGATGCGGCAGGTGGGCGATGCGCGTGGCGCGGCGTTGCTGCGGCTCGACGAGATACACCCACGCCTGCTGCCCATCGGCGGCAAAGGCATCGGTGCTGATCCAGCGGCCGTCGGGTGACACCGCCGGATGCCCGGGGCCTTCGATCACGCTGTCGAGCACGCGCGTCACCGCGCCGGTGCGCCAGTGTTGCGTGACCAGGTAACGGTTGTCCGAGCCATCGCGCGGGCTTTGCACGTTGAGGATGTGCTGGCCGTCGGGCATCCAGAACGGGTGGCCGGAGATGCGGTTGTCCAGGCAGATCAACTCATCGGTGGGCTGGTGATAGGTGAAGAGCGCGACGAAGCGTTGCTGCGCGCCGACGCCTTCCATGAGCTTGAAGAAGACGCGCGTGCAATCATCATTGGGCACCGGGTGGTTGAAGTGCGCCCGCGCCACATCGCAGCGCAGCCCCGGCGGCAGCACCGCGACGCAGCGCTCGGCGGACACCAGCGTTTGCTCCGTGCGCTCCTGCAGGTTAAGCAACAACACCGCCGCCTGGGGGCCGAACCCGCGGCTGGCGCCGGCATGAATCTGATCCGGGCAGATATGCCGCACGCTGCAACCCTCAAACATGCGCAGCAGTTCCACCGCGCCCGGCGTATCGACCTTGACCAGCACCGGGCAGGGCAGACCCTCCGCGCCATCCATGCTGGTGAGCACCGCGGAATCGTGGAGCACCCAGCGCTGCCGGGCGGCGGTGTGGAAATTGCACGGCAGATTTTCCGCCAGCACGGTTTCGTGGTGGGTGTCGAGGTCGCGCACCACCAATGCTGCACGTCCCGGCTGATCGATGCCGGCATACAGCAGCCGCGCGCCGTCACGACTGAACGCATCCACGCCGTGGTAGGCATGCACGCAATGGGTGAAGCGCTCGGTCAGCACCGTCCACCGCGCGGGGCGCGGCAGCGGCGAGTTGCTGCGGTCGTGACGCCCCATCAGGGTGGGTGCAGCGAGCGCTGCCCGAACTGTTTCCGCCATCGTCGTCGTCATCACTCACTCCCGCCAGATTTTCAGGAAGCGGTAGCGTTCCGCCATGATGTCCAGGCGCAGCACACTGCCTTCCAGCGCGACCAGCGTGCCCAGGATCGCATCTTCCACCTGCAATTTGGCGTCGGCGGGGAAACCCAACACCTCCCGCTGCAAAGTCACGCGGGCGCCCACGATCGGCTGATCGTCAAGATTGCTCACCACCACCAGCGCGCGTTGCCCATCGCCACTGACCAGCGCGGTGCTCAGCAGGCTGCTCGGTTCCAACGTGGTCGCCTGCTCCTGGCCGTAGTACGGCAACCAGCGCGTGTGCTGATCCATCGGCAACCACAAGCGCGCCCGCCAGAGCTGCGGGGACGGCTGATCGTCATCGCCATAGAACGTGCGCTTGGGGCTCTTGATGAATCCGCCGGCGTCTTTGCACAGCGCGCCGAACAGCAACGTGACCGCGGTGTGCCGATTGACGGTCATGGGCAGCCGCTTGAAGTTCTTGTTCATCGCCAGGAACAGCACGCCGATCTTTCGGCCGTCGTAGCTGGCGCGCAGATCATCCAATGGGCTCCACGCGTCGCGCAGTTTCTTGACGTGCATGGGTGTGCCTTCGCCGCGATGGAAGATGTCGTTGAACGCGTTGATGCACCAGATGCTGCCGCCGTGGTTGACGTTCAGGCCCCGGGTTTTGCGTTCGCCGTGGGTCAGGGTGTAGACGCGCTTGTACAGCTCGCGTGTGCCCAGCACGGGAAACGCCGGGCGCACGCGGCCCTGGTCGTCGATCCATCCGGTGCCGATGCCGATGTCCGTGCTCGCCAGGAAGTTGGCGGTGCTGTCCCAGAACGCCCCGTCGCAGTCGTACGCGGTGATCAGTTCGTTGTACATCCACGCCATGTAGTCGGCATACACGCCGTTGCTGCCCGCCGACTGGCGATAGGTGCCAAAGCCCGAGTTCTCCAGCGGCTGGCGCACCATCTCATAGCCAAAGTTCCGCCATTCGTCGCTGTCGACGGACACGCCCCAGCCGGTGTAAATCGTCACCGCCATGCCCGCGGCATGAGCTTGCGCGATCGCTTCCTTGAGCTTTTCACGCAGCTCGGGCGTGCGTGGATGGCTGGGCCAACCGCCCCAGTCGTTGGCTTTGTCACCTTTCCAACTGCCGTGAAACACCATTGAGCGCGCCCCGGCTTCCGCGAGCTGGCGGTAGTAGTCAGCATCCACAATCGGGCCGCCGGCCTGCACCATATGGCTCACCGATTCCTCCGGCAGCGCGCGGATCGGCGTCGCCTGCAAACCAAACTGCACACGCATGGGCTTGGTCAGTTCCACCGCATGGTCGATCAGCCGCACCTGCATGACAGCCGCGCGCTGCTGGGCGGAGGGCGGGGTGATGCGGATGACGCCGGTGGGCTGCTCGTTCTGCCAATCCACCGGCGCCTCGGCGACAAACGCCAGCCCGCCGCGCTCGTCACCCATCCACACATAAGGCGAGAAGGGCAGCGCCAGGTCCACCAGTCGGCCCGCCTGCGCCGGGTCATACTTGAGCGGCACCGGCGGCTTGGGCGTGATCAGCGGATCATGCAGAAACTTGTGGAAGTCCACCAGCGCGGCAAAGCGCGGGTCCAGCGTCATCTCCCAGGTCAGTGCATCGAGCGCCAGCTTGTCGCCCGTGGGCGAGAGCTTGAGGTCGTACCACAGCAGGCCGTCGAACATGAGCGTGACGGTGCCGCGCAGCGAGCCGCCGGGGATTTCCAGCACGGCATCAAAGAGCGCCTGCTGCTCATCGCTCTGGCGCAGTTCCAGGGACAGCACGCGCCACGGCAGCGTCTGGTCGCCAACGCGCGCTGCAAGCGTCGCCGGCGCGGTGAGCAATTCCACCCCGCCGCTGGTGATGGAGCGCGGCCAAACCGTGGTCAGGTCGTACACCCGGCCCCAGACTTCCACCACCCCGGTCTGGGCAGCCCGCACCGGCGTCCACGGCTGCGGAAGCGATTTGCCGCAGTCATTGTTGAACCAGACCGGATTCTCCGGGCGAACAATGGCGGTGTCATTGCGCGCCAGCTCTTTGCCGGCCGCATCGCGCAGGATGGCGTCCACGCGGTAGCCGCCGGGCTTCAGTTGGGCGGTGCTCAGCGTGCCCTGGATTTCCCGGCTGTTTTCCGCAATCGGCGTGCGCGAATCTGTCAGCACCTGGGCTGGATCATCCTGGGCGCGCAGTTGTAGTTCCAGCGTCGCGCCGGTGGGCACGGTGACCTTGCGCAGGTCCGCGGTGACGTCAAGCGCCTGCCGCCGCAGCCAGTAGGGTTCGAGCGTCAGCGCCAGCGCCGGCTCCACGCACACCACGCGCACCATGCCCGCCAGCAGCGTGCCGTCGGCGCTGCGCACGGTATGCCGCAGCAGCATTTCGCCGGTGCCGGTGTCGCGCAGCAGGCCCCAGCCGCGCCGCTGTCCCGCCGGGATGGTGATGCGGTCGTCGAGCGTGCCGTTGGCGACCGGTTCGTAGCGCGCCAGGGCTTCGGTGATCAGGTCCGGCAGTTTGGTCGACTTGGTGAAATCGCTGTTGCCTTCGTCATAGTCGTCATCCGTGCCGCTGTTGACCTGGTCATAGAAGCTCTTGGCGCCGCCGTCCGCACCGGCGCGCCGCTTGAGCAATTGCATTTGCGCCTGCACGGTTGCCGGGGCGCTGCCGGGGTTGACCAGTTCGAACTCGGCGACGGTCTGCGCGACGCCGACGTCCTTGAACTGCAGATAGCGGATCGCCGGCTCACCGGGGGCGGCAAAGCGCAGATGGCCGAAGTTTTTGAAGCGATGCCAGGTTGGTCCCCGGAAGCCGGACATGATCACCAGGTTGCTGGGGGATTTCTGGTTGTCGATGAAATCAAAGCCCCACACCGTGCCCGGCGCCGGCGCGCGGTCGAGCCCCAGCGACTGGAACGGAATCGCCAGCTCGCCCTGCCAGCCGTCGGCGGTCAGGGACGCCGCCTGACGCCAATCGCAGTCCCAGTGTCGGTCGACGTTGGGTTTGCCGCGCCCGTCGGCGAAAGCGCCATTGGGATACAGCACAAAGTCGAAATAGGTCTGGCCTTCATGAACGATGTCGAGCGCCATCTCCACCATGTCGCCCAGGCGCCAGGAGTCCACGCGCCCGGTTTCATTGGGCGACTGCGGCATCACCGCGGTGGCGGGACGTCGAATGCGAAACGCGATGTAGAGGTGGTGCGCGTCGTAGCCGACGTAGACCGTGTGGCGCAGCTCTTCACTGATGCCGGCGCGCAGCGTGAGCAACGGGCCCATCACGGCGGCGTTCTGCCACTCGGCTTCATCGACCTGGCCATCGATGGTCGGCGCGTCAGACAGCAGCGGGGCGCTGGTCAGCGGGTAGCGTTCAAACAGTTCCACCTCGCCGGCTTGCGCGCGCGGAAGTGAACGGCAACCGAGCACCAGCAGCAGACCGAGCGCCGCGGCGAGCAAACTTCGTCGATTCATGAAAGCACTCCCGTTGAAATGGATCATGGTTGGGTGAATGCCAACCCCGGATGCTGGGCGTCAGCCGCGAAATGCCACGGGCCGTTGACTTGTCCCTGCACCGGGCCCGCCAGCGGCGAGGAAATCGCCGGCGTGGTCCGGTCATCAGCACTGACGGCTTGCGGTTGATCGAACACATCCAGCAGCAGCGTGAAACGATCCGCCCGCGGCAGCGCCTGCGCCAGCTGGGCTTCCGTGCGCGCGACACAGGAGAAGCGCACCGCATGCAGGATGATGGGCGCCGGCCGATTGCGCACCGAGCCAATGGTCAGCGCCGCGCCGGGCGGAATCGCGGGGAACAGCGCCGCCTGCTGCCGGGAGCCGATGAGCTCACCATTGACGTACAGCCGCATGTCGCGGTCGCGCCAGGTGAAGGCGATGTGCAGCGGCGCGCCCGGCGTCAAACCCGGCGGCAATGCGCCCGGCACCGGCAACAAGCCATCGCGCAGATCGGGGCGCGCCAGCGACACATACAGCAGATGCTGCGGACCCTTGGCGGTTCCTTTGGCGGCGCCGCCCCCGGACATGTTCAGCACTTCGGGAATCGTGCAACTGAACAGCGGAAACAGGCTCTGGAATTGCTTCTCCGCCACCGGGGGATACAGGTTGTCGACCTGCGGCGTCAACCAGATTTCAATCGTGCCCGCCGCGGCGCGGAAGTGTCCAAACAGCGGATACTCCACGCCGCCGGCGCGCGCGGGCTGAGCGGTCGAAAACACCAGCAGACCCAGCAGCAGCGGCAGCCACCCCCGGCCGCCCGCGCGCCGGCCGACATGATCCGTCAGACCACACACGTCAGGGGTCCTCCCGCGCTTAGTCGATGGTGATCCACGAGCCCGACCAGGGCGCGGCCACCGGTTCCACATGCCAGTCCGCCATGAGCAGATTGGCTTTGCGGCCGGTGGTGACATTCTGCACCCCGCTGGGCATGCCGCCGTGGCGGCGCAGCACGTAATCACCCACATAATTGCTGTTGAAGATGCGCGACGTGGTGGAGTCGGCCAGCACCAGGATGTTGCTGGGATGGCGCACCTGATCCCAGCGCCGCGCGCCATTTTCCCACCAGCTGTCGTTGTAGCCGATCGTCGCGCCGTTGCTGTAGCCCGACAGCAGCAGGTCTTCGGGCGTGCGCTCGGGGCACTGGACGAACAGGGGCGATGAACCGGTGTGGCTGGGTTTGAAGTAGAACGCGATCGTGTCGGGATAACCCAGCGTGCTCATGCTCGAGTGATACTTGGGTTTGAACCAACTGTTGTCGGGCATGAAGTATTGATTGTTTTCGAGATAGACATGCCAGATCAGACCCAGCTGACGGAACTGCGCCTGGCATTGGGTGTTGACCGCCGCCTCGCGGGCGCGGGCGAGCGCCGGCAGGAGAATGCTCACCAGCAGGGCGACGATGCTGATGACCACCAGCAGTTCGATGAGGGTGAAAGCACGGCGCGACCTGGGCGTTGGCATCATGGCGCGGTCTCCTGGGGCGGGAGCGGAGCATCGACCGTGGGGGCGGGACACCAGCGCGGGCTGACCAGCAGCCGCCGCGCCGCGGTACGCAGCAGTTGGGGATCGGTCTGGATGAGGCTGACGATCTGCAGGGCGACTTGTTCCCATTGCAGATCCACGCAGGGCACGCCCAGCGCCACGGCGGCTGCGGGATGTCCCACCGCCACCAGGTGCAGGTCGTGTCCGATGCGCAGGCCCAGGCGCTGGGCGACCAGGCACACCGCCGGCAGCCGGAAGTCATCACTGATGATGGCGGTGGGCGCGTTGGGCTGGCTCAGCCATTGCGCCATCGCGCGCAGGTTGTCGTCATCGAGCGGCAGCGCGGAAGGATCGCCCTGCATCGGCCGGTTGTAGTGCAGGGTCAGGGCATGTTCGACGCCGGCGGCGCGCACGGCTTCGGCGGCGCCCATGATCGCCGCGGTGTGCGGCATCCAGGCTTTGCGCCAGGTGTGTCGCCAATGCCCGCGCAGCACCCGTGGTTTGAGCACCAGGCCGATGCGCCGGTGTCCCTGCGCCAGCAGTTGCTCGACGCCCAGCCGAAACGCCGCGCCGTAATCCGGATCCACGCTGTGCCAGCCGGCGGGGGTCACCGCGCCGGAGCGGAACTGGGTGATCACCGGCGCCGAGGCGGGCAGATGCCGGGCGATGGCGGTTTCGATTTCCTCATCGCCCGCCTGGAGCACCAGCGCGCGCGGCGCGTCATGGCGCCAGGTGTCGAACAGCCGCTCGAGCAGATCGCCGAACACCCCCGGCCGCCAGCCCAACGACAGGGGCAGAATCTGGTTGATCGCCATATGGCGCTGCAGATGGTGATTGAGTTCCCCGGCGGTGTGGGGGCGATGGTCGAGGATGAGGCTGACCCACGGCACGCCGCGCTGAGCGTCGACGGGCAGGGGCTGACGGCGGACAAAGGTGCCGCTGCCCTGGATGGAGTACACCACGCCGCGTTTTTCGAGGTGGGCGATGGCCGCCCGGGCGGTGGCGAAGCTGACGTCAAAATCGCGCGCCAAGCTGCGGAGGGTGGGCAGTTGATCGCCGCTGCGCCACTCGCCGGCACGGATGCGGCCCTCGATATGCCGCGCCAGATGCAATGGCGAAGCGCTGGGCGCGGCAGGCTGATCGAGAGGTGGTGGGGCAGAAATTGTGCGCGACATGCGCACATTTTACACGCCGGTATTCCGGAGATGCAACTTAATTTTATAATTCATTTTTATATAGATTTTTACGTTTATTATCGGGTGTCTTGAATCAGTCAATACATCGGGTCATGTGAAGGTATTGTGTCGATTGTGCGCATGCGCCGTGTCCGGTGGCCGCATGACAAGTCGCCGAGCTTCGTACCCTCGGAGACCTCGGCATGGTCAACCCACGTAAACCGTGGTGTGAGCGATCGTCTCAACCGTTTCGACGAATGACGTTTGGAGCGGTGCAGCGCAGTTGCTGGTCTATCCACCGTCGGGATTGGCGCTTCGCCAGCGCCATCAGCACAAGCATCAAGCCAATCGTCCAGAGCGAATGCCAGGGGTGACGCGAGCCAACCGATACGTGATATGAAACGGACATCGGATCGCCCAATGTATCGTAGTGCCGATTACCTTCTGCTTTGCCGCGAATCACCATGGCGACATAGTTCGCCACCGCTTGGTTGCGCGGCAGGGTCGTGTCGATACCCGCATCGGCGAACCACGCGACGACTGCATCTCCGTCCAGAAGCTGTCCGTGGATCAATTGGCCATCGGCGGCCCTGGGATACCTGAAACTCAGCGTGTCGGGGTCCACAACCATCGGCTTGGTATAAACACCTGTGCCTGGGTGGCGGACCTTCAGACAGATGGGATCCAGGCGCCGGCTGAAGGTTGCAACTTTCTCGAAACCCCACAGCACAACCCACTGATGTCCTGTCTGCCAGGCGAATACATCAAAAACCATCCGCTCCCAATCAGGACTGTCGAGCACATCTCCGTGGGATTGTGCCGTCATCCGAAAATCCACGCTTGCAGACTGCCAACAAGGCGCCAGCCGCATCAGCGCCACGCCGATGCAAATGATCGCCGCTTGGGCCAGCCAGTGCAGTGTGACCCGCTCGCGCGTACCGGTGGCAATGAGCGGATGCTGGGTAAAGTCTGCGCCGCATTCGGGACATGTCGCCGCGGCAGGATTGCCTTCCAGGGAGTAGTCGCAACGTGGACACCATGGCCCGTGAATGAGGATACGCTCGCGCATCACCTGTTGGTAAGCCACAACCGCCAGCGCGACGCCCACCGCCAGCAGAATCAGATCCCAGATGCCGACAGGGAAAAAGACTGGCATAGACGACGCTCCTGAGCAGGTTGCTCAAGACCCCCCAGACGCGTGAAGACGGGAATTGCGCGCGCCTGATCTACAAGGCTATGGTACCACCACATATCGCTGAACCATATGCTCAATCCAAGCTGCCGAGGTTAGCCGTCCACTTCCTTGGCGGTGGGAATCGAGTCCATCGCCCCCTGGCGTCCCACGCACAAGGCCGCGGCGCGCGTCGCCCGCTCCAGTGCTGCCGACACGTCCAGCCCGGCCACCCGGCTGGCCAGGAAGTAGCCCAGAAACGTGTCGCCGGCGGCCGTGGTGTCGACCACGTTGACCCGTCGGCCGGCGGCCGCGTGGCGTAAATGGCCATGCCCGTACAGCACCCCCGCAGCCCCGCAGGTCAGGACGATTTGCGCATGAGGAAACCGCGCGGCCAGAAGTTCGAGCAACGCTGCCGGCTCGGACGCAGCGGCATGGTCAGCAGCAATCCCCGCCAGGCCGGCGGCTTCGGTTTCATTGACCACGAAGGTGCTCACCAACTCCAGCGGATAGTCCAGCACGTCAGGCGTGAACGGCGCGGGATTGAAGCAGACATGCAGCCCGGCGGCGCTGCCCCGCGCGATGAGCTGAGCGACCGCATTGGTTTCATTCTGCACCAGCAACGTGTCGCCACCCCCGGAACCACCCCCGGAACCACCCCCGGAGTCACCCCCGCAAGCAGCGACTTTGGCGAGTTGGACGTCGATGTCATCCGGCGTCAGCGCGTGGTTCGCCCCGGCAAACAGGAAGATGCCGTTCTGCCCAGCATCATCCACCTGAATGACCGCATGCCCGGTGGGCGTGTCGTCGAGCACCCGCACGCCGCTGACGTCCACGCCCGCCTCGGCAAGCTTGTTGAGCAGCCACTGACCATCCCGACCCACCGCCCCGGCATGACGCACCGGCGCCCCCGCACGCGCCAGCGCCATGGACTGATTCGCGCCTTTCCCGCCAGCGAAGGTGGCGTAGTGGTGGGAGCTGAGGGTTTCGCCGTCGCGCACCAGATGCGGCACCCGGTAGACATGATCGAGGTTGAGCGAGCCGAAGTTGAGGATGGTCATCATGGCAGTGTATGGCGCGCTCGCGCGAAATTGGAGGATGGTTTGTCGCCCTGACGGTTTATGATGGATGCTGCCGAAGAGCGCGACGGCGTGGGGAAGATGTACAAGACCCGTCGGTGCAACCACGCCGCGGCTGAGCGCAGCGAATCCGGGAGGTTGGGGAAGCAGGGGGATACCCGCATGAAAACCGGGGTCAGCCAGCAGCGAAAATTGATGCGGATGGTTAACCCCCGGGCTGCCCGTTGGCTGGCGGTGGTGCTGTTGGCTGGCCTGGTGGGGTTGGCGTTGACAGCGCCCTACCAGTGGGTGCAAAGACGCAATTATCCTTCAAGATCGGTCCTGGCGGTGGAGGTCGGACTGCTGGGCTGGGACGGCGGCGTGTTTTCCCGATTTGCCGCTGAAGGCTGCAGCGTGCGAATCGCGCCCTGGCGCGGCTGGATCACGCTGGCGCTTACCGCCATCATCGCGCCGCTGGTCGGCGTCAGTTGGTTCCAACGCGCTCCACGCTGGCGCGCCCGGCTGCTGCGATTCGGGGTGTGGCTATGGCTCTCGGTCTGGATCATCGGCGTGGCGGCGGCAGTGCTGGAGCGCATGCACTGGTGGGCGCCGCTCATGCTGCACCCGCAGCCCCGGCTGATTCATCTGGGCTATCCCCTGTGCCGGTGGCGGCCGATTCCCGCGGTGGTGCTGGTGTTTGGTGCGCTGCTGATCAGTGCGTGGTGGGTGCGAAGTCGCCTGCAGCGCCAGCAGGTCAGTGTGGTGCGTGGTCTGCTGATTCTGCGCAGCTTGTGGCCGTGGTTTTTGCCGGTGCTGGTGTTGAGCGCCAAGCTGTTGGATCACAGCTCGCGCTTCCTGCATCTGCTCAATGACGTGGTCAACTACGACTGGCTGATCAATCCGCAAAGTGGTTGGTACACGTTTCAGATCGCGTCGGCGCTGCTGACCTGTTGGCTGATGATCGCCACCGTGGGATTGCTGCTGATGCTGCCGGGGCGATTGCATCAGTGGATGAAGCTGACGCGCTTGGGGACGCGTTGTCAGCATTGCGGATATGACCTGCGCGGCACATTGGAGGCGCGCCGCGTTGAATGTCCGGAATGCGGCGGGGCGGTGCCGGTAAATTTGCGAACGGTGATGCACGCGCGAGCGGTGACGGATGGCGGTGAGATGCGCTGAAGACAGTGGCGCAACCAAACTGCCGATGAGCGCAGCGAATCCGGGGGTTGGGGAAGCAGGGGGATATCAACATGAAAACCGAGGTGAGTTGATGAATGCACCATTTCACCTGGAGAGATGCTGGCGTTCAGATCATGCGTTGCGTCGTTTACGCTGGTGGGTGTTGTTGTTGGCGCCGCTGACGGTCTGGTTTCTCCTTGGGGGTGTCGATCGGCGCATCGGCGCGCTGGGCTACGACAGCGCGGTGCAGCGGATTTTCGCGCAACAAGGGACGACGATGCCCGCGCTGCCGACGCATCATCGGCCGCGCGACATCTTCTGCCTTGGGGTGTTGCCGCCGTTGCTTTGGCTGTTGGCGTATGGCGGCTTGAATCGTTGGCGGCGCGAAGTGGTGTTGGTGGGCGCGTGGGGGTTGCTGCTGGTTGCGGTGCTGGGAACATTGGCGTTTGTGCTGGAAATCTTCGACTGGTGGCGGCCGGTGGTCTGTTATGCCGAACTGCGGGTGAAGCATCGCGGCCGGAGCATCGCGGCGTGGCGACCGCTGGGGGCGCTGGTCGCGGTGGGTGTCAGCGCCGGCGTCAGCGCGCTGCTGGTGTACCGGCGAAAACGTCACGCCACCCCCATGCGGGTGGTGCTGATCCTGCAAAGCGCCTGGTTGGTGTACGGCGTGGCGTATCTGCTGCCGCGTACGCTGACCTACATGTTCAACTGGTTCTTGTTACCTCCACGTCTACGTTCACCGCAGCGCGGCTGGACCACCTGGGATCTGTGCGGCGGCGTGCTGGGGGCGTGGCTGGCGCTGGCGTGTGCCGGCGTGTTGTGGTGCGGCCTGCCCCGGTACGTGTACCGCTGGCTGGCGTATGCCAAGGTGCGGCGCGGACGGCGGGCGGGCAAGTGCATGAAATGCGGCTACAACCTGATGGGCAGCCTGCAGGCGGGACAAATCCAGTGTCCGGAGTGTGGTTGGTCGATCCCGGCTTATCTTGGCTCACACTGGCGCGCGGGCTCGTAGTAACGGTGGCGCGGGGGGAGCCAACCCCCGGATTCGCTGCGCTCATCCGCGGCTTGAGGGTGGGGGGGGAAGGGAAATGGTGTTGCGGGGCGCAATGAAAAAGGGAGCGCCGGTGGGGCGCTCCCTGGGGAGTGATGTGGGATCGGTTGAGCCGAATCAGCGCTTGGGCGCGTTCTTGACCAGATCGTCGACGACGCTGGGGTCCGCCAGGGTGCTGGTGTCGCCGATGGAGCCGGTTTCGCCTTCGGCGATCTTGCGCAGGATGCGGCGCATGATTTTGCCCGAGCGCGTCTTGGGCAGGCTCGGGGCCCACTGGATGATGTCCGGCGAAGCGATCGGGCCGATCTCCTTGCGCACGGTTTGCACCAGCGATTTGCGCAGCTCTTCGGTGGCTTTGACGCCGGTCTTCAGGGTGACGTAGGCGTAAATGCCCTGACCCTTGATTTCATGCGGATAACCAACCACCGCCGCCTCGGCGACATCGGGATGGGCGACCAGCGCGGACTCCACTTCCGCGGTGCCCAGGCGATGGCCTGAGACGTTGATCACGTCGTCCACCCGGCCCAGCAGCCAGTAGTAGCCGTCTTTGTCCTTCAGGCAGCCGTCGCCGGTGAAGTAGTTGCCGGGGTAGGTGGTGAAGTAGGTCTGAATGAAACGATCGTGATCGCCCCAGGTGGAACGCAGGATGCCCGGCCAGGGCGCCTTGATGCAGAGCTTGCCCTTGTCGCCGGCGGGCAGTTCCTTGCCGTTGTCGTCGACAATGGAAGGCTGAACGCCGAAGAACGGCATGGTCGCCGAGCCGGGTTTGAGGTCATGCGCGCCGGGGATGGCGGTGATCATGAACCCGCCGGTTTCGGTCTGCCACCAGGTGTCGATGACCGGGCAGCGTTCCTTGCCGATGTTGCGGTAGTACCACAGCCAGACTTCCGGATTGATCGGCTCGCCGACCGAACCGAGACACTTGAGGCTGTCGAGCTTGCGCGTCTGAATCGGGCCTTCGCCTTCGCGCATCAGCGCGCGGATGGCGGTGGGGGCGGTGTAGAAGTGGGTGACTTTGTACTTGTCGACCACATCCCAGAACCGGCCGGCGTCGGGATAGTTGGGCACGCCTTCAAAGATGACCTGCGTGGCGCCGTTGATCAGCGGGGCATAGACGATGTAGCTGTGCCCGGTCACCCAGCCCACGTCGGCGGTGCACCACCAGATGTCGCCGTCGTGGTAGTCGAAGGCATACTTGAAGGTGACCGCGGTCCACACCATGTAGCCCGCGGTGGTGTGCAGCACGCCCTTGGGCTTGCCGGTCGAGCCGGAGGTGTACAGGATGAACAGCGGGTCTTCCGCTTCGCACCATTCGGGCGCGCAGGTGGGGTTGGCTTTTTCCATCGCCTCATGCCACCACACATCCCGGTCGGCGGTGAAGGGCACTTCGTGGCCGGTGCGCTTGACGACCAGCACCTTCTCGATGCTCGGACACTGGACCACCGCGGCATCGGCCTTGGTCTTCATCGGGATGTCGCGCTTGGAGCCGCGCAGCGCGGTGTCCTGCGTCACCAGCAGCTTGGCCTGGCAGTCGTTGATGCGGTCGCGCAGCGAGTCTTCGCTGAACGCGCCGAACACCACCGAATGCACCGCGCCAATGCGGGCGCAGGCGAGCATCGCCACCGTGGCCTGCGGGATCATCTGCATATAGATGCAGACGCGATCGCCTTTCTGCACGCCCAGGCTCTTGAGCACGTTGGCGCAGCGGCAGACCTGCTCATGCAATTGCTTGTAGGTCAGCTTGGAATCTTCGCCCGGCTCGTTGCCTTCCCACATCAGGGCGATCTGGTCGCCACGCTTTTCCAGATGGCGGTCCAGAGCGTTGACGCTCAGGTTGGTCTTCGCGCCGCTGAACCATTTGGTGGTGACTTCGCGGCGGTTCCAGGTGTGGCTGACCACCTGATTCCACTTCTTCTGCCAGACGAAATCTTCCGCCATCTTCGCCCAGAACTGATCCGGCTTCTCGATGGATTCCTGATACATCCGGTCATACTCCGCGCGGCTCTTGACATGGCCACGCTGAGCAAACAGCGGCTTGATGGGAATGAGTGTCGAATCCGTGCCTGCCTGCGTCATCGATGCAAACTCCTGTGAGGGGATGTGCGAATGAAACCAGATCGGCTCAGCGCACAATCCGACCAGAAGGCGCCGAGCCGGGACCACCGACAGGTAATGTAGTTTCTAGCCCGGATTGAGCAACCGTTTTTGCGTCCGCGACGGCGGCGGCGTGACGCCGAGACCATGCTTCCGCACATGCGCCGCAGGCAGTGCAGTGATGATCTTTCTTGCAGGGCCAGGAAGCAGGGTTGGCCGGGTCGATGCTGGAATCATTCACCATGGCGGGGGAACTCCATCCACAACAACACAGAATGTCGAACACGAGCAAACGACATATCAGGATATCGGATTCCTGTATTCTTTGTCCATGGCGCTTTCGCCCCTTCAAGTTCTCTGCCATGTGATGGAGTCCAAATCTCGCCAGCTCAGGCAGCAGCCAGCGCGCCGGCGCGTGGTGCCAGACGAGCAGCAGATCATTGCGCCGGCCGAACAAGCTCACCCAGGCGCTGGGGCGATTCGTAATGCAGGATCGGGTCGCAGGCCCCAGCGTCGGTATCATGGAGGCAGTTCAACTCACGCCGCCCGGCATGAGGCCGGTTGTCCCCATCAGGAACTAGCCATGTACAAACGCTGGATGCTCGCGACCCTGGCGGTCTTTGTGACCTGGAGCGCTCTGGAATTTGTCATCCATGGCGTGCTGCTGCGCTCGTCCTATGCCGCCACCGCCGAGCTGTGGCGCCCCGAAGCCGAGATGAAAATGGGTCTGCTGCGCGTGGTCAGCCTGCTGAGCGCCGCGGCCTTCTGCTTCATCTACGGCCAACTGATTGGCCCCCGCACCCTCCGGGCCGCGCTGGCGTTCGGCGCTCTGTGGGGCCTGGCGCATGGGCTGGGCGCCGGCTATGGCACCTATGCCGTGATGCCCGTTCCCTATTCACTGGCGCTGAGCTGGTTCCTGGGCATGACGGTTCAGGCGCTGGCGGGCGGGCTGGTGGCGGGCTTGATCCTGCGCGACCGTCCGGCGCCGGCTTCACCCGGGGCTTGATGCCGGCACCATCTCGCTGATCGCCGGGAGTTCGCCTTCCACCTGCGCCAAGGTGAACGGCCCGCGATAGGTCAGCTTCCGATGCAGCCGATACACCGCCGGCGCCACCGCCTGCCGCTGCCGCCAGTGCCCGGGCAAAGCACACCACCCCCGCCACACGCCGCGCGCCATCAGCAGCGTGCGCCCGGTGCGCCAGCCATAGCGCAGCCCCTTGGCGCTCGCCGCGAGCAGCTCCGGCAGCAGCCAGCGCGCCGGCGCGTTGTGCCAGACGAACAGCAGATCGTTGCGCCGGCCGAACAAGCTCACCCGGGCGCTGGCGCGCTGGGGCGATTCGTAATGCAGAATCGGGTCGCCGCGCCCCAGCCGGATCACCCAGCCGCGCGCCAGCAGGCGCAGCGTCAGGTCGCGCTCCTCGCCTTGATGGAACAAGGCTTCCCGATAGCCGCCCACCGCCAGCAACGGCGCGCGGCGCAGCGCATGCGCCGTGCCGGTGAACGTGTTGCAGACATACCACTGGCCCTCCGGCGGGGGCGGTAAATCAGGGATCAAGCGCTCGCTGCGCCGCACATCCTTGTAGGGAATCGCCACGCCCGCCACGCGCGGATGGTCAAACTGCCCCGCCGTCTGCGCCACCACCGCCGGCGAGCTGAACTGCGCATCGTCATCGATGCACACCAGCAATTCCGTCCGCGCCAGCCGAGCGCCCAGATTGCGCGCCACGATGTACCCGCGCGGCTCGTCGTGGCGCTCCAGGCGCACCTGCGGGTAATCAGCGCGCACCATGGCGCTGCTGTCGTCAGACGAACCGTCATCAATCACAATGATGTCCACCGCCGGCCGCTGCGCCAGCGCCGAGTCCAGCGCCCGGCGCAGGTCTTCCCGCCGATCCTTGGTGGCGATGATGACCGTCGTCTGCGGTATGGCGTCATTGGTCATCGCAGCGCCCTCCACCCGGCATCAGCAGGCGCATCGGCAAACCCAGCAGAAAACGCCAGCGCCCCAGCGCCGCATGCAGCGCCAATGTTTGGCGATACAGCTTCCACGCCTGGGCGCGCGCGCCGTCGGCCGCACAGCGCCACGCCAGCGGGCGCACGTGCCCCGACAGCAGCGCCCAGCGTTCACGTCGTCGGGCTTTGCCGCCGGGATAGCAGCCGCGCGCTTCCTGTTCCAGCAGACGCAGACAGCCCGCGACGCTGCGCGACCGGTCCTGCGTCGCCATGGCGTTGTGCCTGCGGCGTGCGGAGCAGCAGGGCGCGGTGATTCGCACAAAGCCCCCCGCAGTACCCAGGCGCAGCCAGAGATCAGTCTCCTCATAGTTGTGCCGATGCTCAGCAAATCCGCCCGCTGCGCGCAGCACCTCCGTGCGCACCACCGCGCCGCACAGCGGCACCCATTGCCCCGCGCTGCCGGCGGTGAAGTAATCCGCATACGCCGTCGTTTGCAATGGCTCCTCCGACAAACCCGTCAGCTCCGCCGGCTCGGTGAAGGGTTGCTCCACACTGCTGAGAAACGCCGGCCGCGCGTGGGCTGTCAGCGCGGCTCGATACGTCGCCAGCGTCCAGGGGAACCACAGATCATCGCTGTCGAGGAAACAGCAGTATTCGCCGGATGCCGCCGCCAACGCGCGGTTGCGCGCCGCCCCCGCGCCGGCATTGTCCTGCCGCAGCACGATGACACGCTCCGCATAGCTCCGCAGCACCGCCGGCGTGTCGTCCGTGCTGCCGTCGTCGACCACGATGATTTCCAGGTCGGCGTCGCGCTGGCTGAGCGCGCTGTCCAAAGCCGCGCCCACCAGGGCTGCGCGGTTGTGCACCGCCATGAGCAGGGAAAACATGGGCATGACCGCCGCATTGTAGATACTCACCCCCCGCGCCCGCAGCGCACCACGCGACAACGAGCCGGAAGCGTCAGCAACGGGCAGGGCGTTGGGTCGCCAATACGTCAAGGTACTTGCGGCAGTTCACCGGCGTTCAATGACGTAGCCCGTCGCTCACGCTTCCGGCTCGTTCCGGCGCGCTCACGTCAGCCGGCACACATCGCCCACATAGTGAATCCGCAGCGTGTTGGTCACGCCCACCGCACCCAGCGGCTGGCCGCACACCACCACGAGCGGGTCGCCCGGCTCCGCCCAGTTGTGCTTCTGCAACAGCACATCCACCCTGGCGATGAAGTCTTCCGGGTCGCGCGGCAGTTCCATCAGCAGCGGCTGCACCGCAAACAGACAATTCATCCGCCGCAGCGCCCGCACGTCATCACTGAACGCCAACACCGGAATGGTGGGGCGGTTCATGGACAGGTACCGCGCGCCGCCGCCGTGCTGCGACCAGACGACGATGAAGCGCGCGTTGAGTTCGCGCGTCACGGTGGTCACGCCGTGCGCCAGCGCTGACGTGCGATAGCGCTGCTGGCGAAAACGCGCGTTGGGGCCCGGCGGCTGCCCCCACGTCGGATGGTGCTCGCCCACGTGCTGGCGCATGGCGCCGGCCACCCGCGCCATCATCAGCACCGCTTCCTCGGGATAATCGCCCACCGCGGTTTCCCCGCTGAGCATCACACAATCCGCGCCTTCAAAAATCGCATTGGCGACATCGCTTACCTCGGCGCGGGTGGGCATCGGCGCGTCGATCATGCTCTGGAGCATCTGCGTGGCGACGATGACCACCTTCCCCTGATCGTGCGCGGCACTGATGATCTGCTTCTGAATGATCGGCACCAGTGCCAGGTCCATCTCCACGCCCAGGTCGCCGCGCGCCACCATCACCGAGTTGGCTTCCTCGATGATGCCGTCCAGGTCGCGCACCGCCTGCGGCTTCTCGATCTTGGCGATCAACGGAATACGCTGGCCCGGCGTGGTGCGCTTCTTCAGGTACGCCTTGAGCCGGGCGACCTCCTGCGCCTGCCGCACGAAGCTCAGCGCCAGGTAATCCACCTCATGTTCCAGAGCCCAGTCCACGCACTGCCAGTCATAGGCGGTGATCGACTCCACGCGCAACTGCGTCTCCGGCAGGTTCAGCCCCTTGCGGCTGGTCACCAACCCGCCGATGGTCACGCGGCACAACAGGGCCCCGGCCTCACGCTGCACCGCCAGCAGGCGCACCGCGCCGTCGTTGATGAGCAGACGCTGGCCCGGTTCCACTTCCTCCACCAGCGCGGGATAGGTCGTGCTCAAGCGCACCGCGCCGTCGGCGTCGCGCGTGCCGCCGACTTCCTCGGTCGCCACGAAGCGCACCGCGTCGCCCGGCGCCAGCTCCACCCCGCCCTCGACCACCTGTTCGATGCGAATCTTCGGGCCGCACAAGTCGCCCAGGATGCCGACCTCGATGCCGCATTGCGCCGCCGCGGCGCGGATGGCGTCCCGAAAGCGGGTGAAGTCGGCAAACGTGCCATGCGAGAAGTTGATGCGGAACACCCGCGCGCCGGCTTCGATGAGCCGGGCGAGGCGTTCCACGCTGGCGCTGGCGGGGCCGACCGTGGCGATGATCCGGGTCAGGATGAAAGGGTCTTGGGGCATATGGTCGATAAGCATAATCGGGCGGTCCCCCGTGGAAACGAGAAAACATGACTTCACCTGGATTGAACATGCTTCCGCCCCCGGTCGCGCCGCAGACGCCGGGGCTGCCGCTGCGCGTGCTGAGCGTGGACGTGGAGGAATACTTCCACATCGAAGCCGCCCACGGCCGGATCGCCCGCGCGGACTGGAACGAGTGGCCCAGCCGGGTGGAGCGCAGCGTCGACCTCCTGCTGGAACTGCTGGGGCAGGCGTCGGTCCACGGCACCTTCTTCATTCTGGGCGCGGTGGCGCAGCGGCATCCGGCACTGGTGCAGCGCATCGCCAGCGCGGGTCATGAGATCGCCAGCCACGGCACCAATCACGACCGTCTGCATCGGCTCGACCCGGCGCGCTTCCGCGCCGACCTGCTCACCTGCAAGCATCTGCTCGAGGATCTCACCGGGCGCGTGGTGCGCGGCTACCGGGCGCCGACGTTCAGCGTCACCCCCGCCACGGCCTGGGCGATCGACGTGCTGCTTGAATCCGGGTTCAGTTACGACGCATCCATCTTCCCGGTCCTGCACCCGGCGTATGGCGTGCCCGCCGCGCCGGTCGAGCCGTTCTTCGTCCAGGGCAGCGTGCCCAGCCAGCGCCTGCTGGAAGTGCCGCCGCTGGTCTGGCGCTGGCGTGGGCGCAACCTCGCCGTCGCCGGGGGCGGGTACTTCCGCCTGCTGCCGTTGTGGTTCATGCGGCGGGGATTGGAACAGGCGCAAAGCGCCCAGCGGCCGGCGATCCTCTACTTCCATCCCTGGGAGTTCGATCCGCAGCTGCCGCGCATGCCGCTGTCGCTGACCGGCAGACTGCGCACGTACACCGGTCTGCGCGGCGCTGCCGACAAGCTGCGGCAGATTCTGCACACCGACGGCCGGTGGGGCACCATTGCCGCCCATCTGGGGGAACTGCGGCATTACGCCGAGCGGCGCACCGCGTTTGATCTGGCTCACGCCGCCTGACGCCGCGGCTGGGCAATCTGCTCCGCTGAAGCACCCCACAGCAATTCGCGCAGCGGCGCGAGCTGCGCGCTCCAGGTGTATTTCGTCTCCACCAGCGCCCGGGCATGGGACGCCAGCTTGGCGCGATACCCCGGCTGATCGAGCACGCTGGCGATCAGCCGCGGCCAGTCGCTGCGCTGCGCCGCCATCAGCAGTTCGCGTCCCGGGGTCGCCTCCACGCCTGCCGCCGCCTGCGGGGTGGCGATGACCACGCGTGCGCACGCCATGGCTTCAAGCACCTTGTTCTGTACCCCGCGCGCGATCTGCAACGGCGCGATCACCGCTGCCGCCCGCGCCAGCTCGGCGCGCACATCATCCACCGCGCCCACCACCTTCACCCCCGGAAGTTGTCCCAGCGCCACCACGGCGGCGGGAGCATGTCGGCCGACGATGCGCAGCTTCGCCTTGGGCAGCAACACGCGCACAGCCGGGAAAATCTCACGGGCGAACCAGATGATGCCGTCACGGTTGGGCGGGTAATCCAGCACGCCGATGAACGCCAGGTTCAGCGCGTCGGCCGCGCCGGGCTGCGGCAGCGGCTGGAAGTAATCCAGGTCCACGCCATTGCCCACCACCTGCAGCCGGGCGTTGTCACCATGCGTCTGGCGGTACACGTCCGCTTCACGCTGGCTCACCACGGTCACCGCCGCATGGGTGTGCTGCGCGTCGGCTTCCAGCGTGCGCAGCCGCTGCGCTTCCGTGCGGTACAGCCAGCCTTTCCAGAACGGCGCGGCCGCGGCGTACTGCGACCATTTCACGCTGTCCACATCCACCAAATCCAGCACCTGCCGGCGCTGCGGATCCGGCGGCAACAGCGCGGTGTACGCGCTCATGCCGGTGCAGAAAGTCAGCACCGCGTCATACGGTTGCTGCGTTTGCCATTGGTGGATGGTCGCCATCAGCCGGGGATCAAAGAACACACTGGGCGTCACCGCACGGCCGCGCAGCAGCCCCCGCACGCCGCGCGCCCGGCTGGTGAGCCAGCCGATGCGCTGCACCGCCACCTGTCGGCATAAGGTGCGCAGATGCTCGATGTGCGGCGGATTCGGCTGTTCTTCGCTGACGCACGCCAGGTCAATCGTCGCGTGCTGGCTGAGTGTGCGCAGCAGGTGGTAGGAGCGAATGCGGTCGCCCCGATCCGGCGGATAGGGCAGCCGATGGGTCAGCATCAACAAGCGCGGCCGAGCGGGATGGTCCGCGTGCATGGTTAGCCCTCGCGATGAGTGAGGATGACCCCCGCCACTGGACAACCGACCTGTTCCAACTGCTGCCGCGCCTGCTGCACCTGCGGCGTGGCGGAATGCTGCAGCCGCGCCACCAGCAGCGCCTGATCGCACGAAGGGGCGATCAGCAGGGCGTCGACGACATGCCCCAGAGCGGGCACGTCGATGATGACGTGGTCGTACAAATCCTTGCCGCGCTCCAGCGCTGCGGCGAGGCGCGGGCTGGAGAGGAATTGGGAGGCGTCCTTGCAGCCGCGTACGCCGGCGGGCATGACATGCAGGCCGGGGTGCCGGGTGCGATGGATCGCCTGGTCGATGTCTTCCACCTCGCCGCGCAGGTAGCCGAACAGTCCGGGCATCAACGGGCGATCGAAATGCTGCGCCAAAGCCGGGCGCCGCAGGTCGGCTTCGATGAGCAAGGCCCGACCGTTGCGCAGCTCGCTGAACGCCAGCGCCAGATGCAACGCGGTGAGCGTGCGTCCCTCGCGCGGCTGGGCGCTGGCGATCAGATGCGTCTGCAGCCGGCGCTCATGGGCGCGGCTGAGAATCTGGTAGCGGATCGCCCGGTATTGCTCGAGCGCGCTGGCGGGGGGTTCACAACGCAACCCGGCGACGCCCTGGCGCGGCGCGTGGGCGAGCAGGTCGGAGTGATCCACCTGCGTCACCAGTTGCGCGGGCGCTTCGGTGCTGGCGGGCGTGATGGCGATGGCTTCGGCTTGGCCAGCGCGACGCTGGAGGGCGGCAAATACGTCACCCATGACTCACCTCCAGATTGCTGGGGACGGACTTCGCTTCAATCACAATCGGGTCGGCCGGGGCGCTGGCTTCGGCGTCGGCGGCTTCGAGCAAGGGCTCGGGCGCGGCGAGGTCGGGCAGCGTGCGGCCCATGGTCGGAGCGTCGCTGTCGAGCATCTGCGGCTGGAAATCCGGCAGCAGATTGTTGATCGCGCGATGCACGATGGCGGTGTCAATGAAACGACTTTGCCGGGCGTACGCCACCAGCAGCGCGTTGTCGCACACGAGGTTCACCACCCGCGGCACGCCACGCGAGCGGACGTAAATCGCCCGCAGCGCCGCTTTGGAAAAATCGACATTGGGTTTGCTGGCGCTGGCGCGCACCAGCCGGAACGCGACGTAGCGGATCATCTCGTCAAAGCTCAGCGGCTGTAGATGACTCATCATCACGATGCGCTGCGTCAACGGCGCCAAGCGCGGATGCTTGAGCAGCGCGCGCAGCTCCGGCTGGCCGAGGATCAGCAGTTGCACCAGCTTTTCGGTTTCGCTTTCCAGGTTGGTCAGCAGCCGGAGTTCCTCAAAGCAATCGACGCTCAGGCACTGGCCTTCGTCGATGATGACCACCACGGTGCGGTCGAGGTGATTCTGCTGCTCGGCGAAGCGGCGGATGCAGGTGAGAATCTCGGCTTTGTCCGCATTGGGGGGCAGCTCCACGCGCAGCTCGGCGCAGACCATCTTGAGCAGTTGCTGAGCGCCCACGCGGGTGTTGTTGACGGTGGCGGTGCGGATCTGCGAACCCAGTCGGCCGATCAGGGCGCGGGTGAGGGTGGTTTTGCCGCAGCCGATGGCGCCGGTGATGAGCGAGAAGCCGCGGCGGTTGCGCACGACGTATTCAAGCTGCGCCAGGGCTTCGCGGTGTTGCTCGGATTCAAAGAACAGGCGCGCATTGGGCGTGTTGTGGAAGGGGGGGACTTCAAAGCCGAAGAAGCTTTCGTACATCGGGCGCTCCGCTTCAGTTCCACGCCAGGGTCAGGCCGCGCCGCGGCGGGGCGATGCGATCGACCGCGCCCAGCACGGGCAGGTCCAGTTCGCTGTGCGCCTGGTCGGCGCTCCAGAGGGTGCGATCGGTGCGGTGGAGAAACGCCAGCACGCCGGCGGCGGCGAGCAGGGCGATGACGCCCGCGACCTGGGCGACCTGCATGGGCGTGGGGGCGACCAGTTGGGGGGTGGTGGCGGCGGAGGTGACGACATGGGTCAGCACCAGCGGCTGGGCGCCCAGTTCCTGCAATTGCGTCAGTCCCGCCGAGGCGTTGCGCAAACGCTGGGCGGATTCGCGCACCGCGCGATGCAGCGCCAGCGCGGGGCCCGCCTGTTCCAGCAGCGCCCGGGTGTGCGCCAGCTCGATGCCCAGCGACTGCGCCTGCTGCTGCGCGGCCGCCAGCTCGCGGCGATGCACGGCGGCGGGGCTGTCAGGGGCCTCGGCGGCGCGGGCTTCTTCCTGCGCCTGTTGCAGCGCGGTTTGCGTTTCGTGGAGCCGGGCGAGGGTCTGCTGCACCAGCGGGTGATCGTCCGGGCGATTCCACTGCTGGCGATGCACCTGCAAGTCGCGCTGCAGCAGAGCGACCTGGGCCTGCAGTTCACTGGCACGCTGCTGCTGGGGTTGGGGTGGGGTTTGCTCGACCAGTTCGCGCACGCGCACCTGGGCGGCGCGATGGTCCTGCGCCAGGCGCTGTTCGCGCTGGCGGGCGCTGATCAGGTTGTCCTCGGTGAGCTGGGGCGCGGCGGCGAGCAGTTCGCGCTGCTGCTGGGCGAGCTGGGCGAGTTCCAGTTGCAGTTGCTCGCAGAGCGTGATGGCGGCAGCGCGATGCCGATCCAGCAGATCCGCACTGGCCCGGGCGAGGAGCTGGGAATAACCCCGGCCGAGTTTTTCGACTTGCCGACCCGCCGCCAGAGGCGTGGGGGCGACGCAGCGGATGACCAGTTGGCGGGCGCCGGCGGGGTGAACCTGGCCGGTGAGTTCGGTGGGCCATTCGTCGCCGCCGAGGGTGCGATTAAGGCTGGCGGCGGCGTCGGGGTCCGCGAGGTTGACCGCCAGGATGTCGAGCAGTTCCTGGGTCAGCTGCGCCGTGACGCCGGTTTGCGCTTGTTGCAGCGTCGGTTGGAGTTGCAGGTCCAGCACATGGCGGGCTTCATAGCGGGCGGGGACGAAGCGGCTGGCGGCGACGACGAGGATCGCGGCGGCGCCGGCGGCGAGGATCAGGCGGAGGCGATGACGCCGAGCCACGGTCAGGGCCGGTGGGCGCCGGGATGCGGATGACTGACGGGACATGGCCGCTCTCCGGTGGTGGAGTGAACGCCAACACACAAGGGGAGCGGGCGCAGCGCGCTGTGCCCCCGGTGAATAGGTCGAGCGGCGCGGGCGCGGAGCTAAACAATTTTCGGAGCGCGGCGGGTTATCGGGCGCGCGGCGGAGGGGCGGGCTGATGCGGCCGGTGGAACCATCGTCGGGTTACGGCATCTGGCCTTCGACGGACTGGATTTCCGGGATCAGATGGGCTTTGGTCTTGGCGATGACCGCGGCGGCGTAGGCGTGGCTGATGGCGGCGGTGACAGGCTGGAAGGAAGCGGGGCGGTTGACGGTGGCCTGCAGGTAGAGGGTGCGGCCGGCTTGTTGCACGCCGTCGATGCGCGCCCAGTAGCCGCCGGTGTTCTGGCGTCCAACCGCCACCAGCAGGACGGACTGAGATTTGAAGTCGACCGCCAGCCCCGGCGCGGTGGTGGCGCCCAGGGCGGCGAGTTCTTCGGCACTGTTGAGCAGGACGACGGTGGGACTGGTGAGGCCCGGGTCGTCGCCGGTTTGCGTGGCGATGATGGCGACCGGCTCGGGGGTGGCGCCGCCCTGGCCGGTGTGGATGGTTGTGCCATCGCTCTGGCAGGCGACCAGGGAGCCGAGCAGCAGGGCAAGCAGGGGCACGCCGAGCAATCGCAACATGTCCGACCTCCGATGGAATTGGGGCGTCGTCAATATAACCCAAAGCGGGGGCGTGGGGGGGCGACCGGATGTTACCTTCGGATTGGGGTGGCGTCCCTGGGCGGCGATCCCCGGATTCGCTGCGCTCATCCGCAGCTTGGGGGCAAGGTCGTCAGCGGGTCTGGTCGGTGCGGATGTTGCGGCGGGTGATGGGGCGGGGGTTGGCGCTGTCGGCGGCGTTGCAGCAGGTGGCGGTGAAGGTCAGGCCATGCTTGCCGTTGCGTTTGCGGTCGTACATCGCCTGATCGGCGAGGTTGAGCAGATTGTCGATGGAATAGGGATCGTTCGTGCCGGGGCAGAAGATCGCGCCGAGGCTGAAGTGAGCTTCGATGTGCAGGTCATCGCGGACGCGCAGCTTCTTGCCTTCGATGGCGTCGCAGACGGCGCGGGCGGTTTCCATGGCGTGCTGCTGATTGACATCGGTGACGAGGATGGCGAACTCGTCGCCCCCGAGCCGACCGATCAGGTCATTGCGGCTGATGTGATGGCGCATGACCCGCGCCAGGCCGCGCAGGACGAGATCGCCCACGTCGTGGCCATGGGTGTCGTTGATCTTTTTGAAATCGTCGAGGTCGCCGAGCATGACGCAGACGCCCAGTTGCTGCTCGGCGGCAAGGTCGAGCCGGCGTTCGGCGAGCTGGGTGAAGCCGCGCCGATTGAGCACTTTGGTCAGCGGATCGGTGAACGCCTGGAACTTCAGGTCGGTGATGCCCTGACGTTGCTGGTCGATGTCCTGTTCAAGCTTGCAGAGCTTGGCGGTGATGGCGATGGTGGAAGCGGTGACCTGATTGACCAGCTTGCGCATGAGCGCTTCGTTGGCGGCGATCTGGGCTTCCTGGTCGCGCAGTTGGCGCACATCCTGAAACACGGCGCGCATGAACTGCTCGGGCGTGGTGTAAGTGCGGCTGAGGAAACGGGCGTGAATGGCCTGCAACCACTCCATCTGCTCGGCGCCGGGCTCTTCTTCGAGATGCGGGAGCAAACTGGCGAAGAAGACGGACAGGTCGAGGGTGCTGGATTGTTTATTGAGTTTGTCGGTGGGCGGGCGATGGTGGTTGAGGATGGCGTCCTGCACCTGGCGCGAGGCGCTCCATTCGTTGAGCAGGCCCTGGCCGATGGACGCATGGTCGAAGCCGAAGCGTTCGCGTTCGATGGCGCACCAGGACTCATTGAGCGGTCCATGGCGCATGTGCTGGCGGTAGAAGTCGACGTCGACGGACATGAGCATCGCCAGGCCGATGTCCTGAATGAGTCCCAGGCTGTAGGCGCTCTCGGCGAACTGTTCATCGACGGCAAGGCAGAAGCGGCGGGCGGCGACGGCTTTCTGCAGGCTGTTGGCCCACAGCAGGTCGGCGAGGTCGTTGGGCAAACCGGAGCGATCGGTCAGCACGCGCAGGCCGTAGGCGAGCGCGATGGCGCGGGCGCGGGTCGCGCCCAGCAGGTGGACGGCGCGGTCGATGGAGGTGACCTGGCGGGTCATGCCGAACGCCGCGGAGTTGATGACGCTCAGGATGCGTGCCGCCAGACCGGGGCTGCGTTTGATGACCGCGAGCACCTGTTCGGTGTCGCGGGGGTTGACGTCCATGAGGGCGAAGATGGAGCTGGGCCGCACCACCGCCGGGCCCAGGCGCAGCAGGGTTTGGCGGATGAGTTCTTCGCGGCGCGCTTCGGGCGAAGCATCGCTTTTGGTCGCGCTGGCGGCCGGGGGTCTGAACTCCTCTGGAGCCGGAAGCAATTCCGTATCATCCAGATCGTTCAGCGGAACCTCTTCTGAAAAGAGCTGGTCCGACATGCCCTTATCGATCTCCCCACCTGAGTGCGTACGGATGCCACCTTCCGACATCATTCATTTCGGCGCAATCCGCCGGTCAATTCAGTCCCACCGGTCCGGCTATCGGAAAATCATCATGGACCAATAAGCCATTGCAGGATCAACCCGTCAGGGGGTTCAGCGGATGCCGGGGCGGTATCATCGCCGCACAAGTCTCATCCCCCTGGAGCACGCCCATGACGCAACCCACCACCGTCCCCTGCTGGCGCGCCGGGCTGGCGCGGGTCGACATCACCCCAGTTGAACCGATCTGGCTGCACGGCTGGGGTTTTCGGACCCAGCCTTCCGCCGGGGTGGACTGCCCCATCTACGTCAATGCCCTGGCGCTGCAGGATGCCGCCGGCCAACAGGGGCTGATTCTGGGAACCGATCTGCTGGGCTTTGGCAAAGAACTGGCGATCGAAATCACCGACGCGCTGCAGCACGAACTGGGGCTCAAACGCGCGCAGGTCATCTTCAACTATTCCCACAACCACTCCGGCCCCGCGCTGACGGGCCTGCTGCCGCTGTACTTCGATCTGCCCGCTTCCGAGCACGAAGTCATCGACCGCTACACCCGCGCGCTCATCCCCCGCATCGTGCAGGCAGGACGCGCAGCCCTGGCGAACCTCGCCCCCGCGAAACTGAGCTTCGGCGTCGGCAGCGCGGGGATCGCGGTCAATCGCCGGCGGCACCGCGATGACCGCCGGCTGCCTTGCGTGGTCGATCAGGATGTCCCGGTCCTCCGCATCGACAGCCCCGACGGCCAACTCCGCGGCCTCATGTTCGGTTACGCTTGTCACACCACCTGCGAAAGCACCGGCAAAGTCAACGGCGACTACGCCGGCTACGCCCAGCTCGCGCTGCGACAATTGTTCCCCGACACCCACAGCGTCTTTCTCGCCGGCTGCGGCGCCGACGCCAACCCGCTGCCGCGCCATCGGTCGGGGCTGGGCGCGATGTATGGCCAAATCCTCGCCCACGCGGTCGCCGATGTGCTGCGCCATGCCATGACGCCGCTCGATCCGCACCTGCGCACCACGTTCACCCTCGCGGAACTGGCGTTCGAGGGCCCCCCCGGCAAGGCGGACCTGCTCGCCCTGCGGCCCGACGAGCCCGGCATCGCCCAGCGCAGCCTTGACCACCTGCTCGCCCAGATCGACCGCGACGGCGCCCTGCCCGCGACTGTGGACTACCCCGTGCAGGTCTGGCAACTGGGGGCTGGCCTGCGGCTGATTGCTTTAACCGGCGAAACGGTCGCTGATTACGCGTATCGCTTCAAACAGCAATGGGGCTTCGGCAGCACCTGGGTCGCCGGCTACTGCAACGAACTGCTGGCGTACATCCCCAGCCGGCGCGTCCGTCTGGAAGGATACTACGAAGGCACCGACGGCATGCACGAGTACGCCCTGCCCGGCCCGTTCACCCCCGACGTGGAAGACCGCATCGCTGCGGCGGTCGAGGGGCTGGTCGGTCCAGCGTGAGCTGATTTTTTTGCCACAGATGAACACTGATGAAGATGGAGAGAGATGATCACAGATAGGAATTGAAGTTTTAGGTGGACTTGCTGAACAGTGGTCACATCAGCTTCATGACTCATTGAATACCCGAATATCCGGCTGTGTCTGCAGACGCTCAACTGCATTTCTCTTCATCCCTGTCTTTATCTCTCTCATGCTTTATCCGTGTTCATCCGTGGCAAAACCTCTTCTGCATTTCCACGCGATGAAGTGCCGATAACTCAGACATGCCGCGCTGCGATATGGTCATTCTGCACAGCGGGGGGTTGCGCTGTCTGGTGGGGTTGGCGTCGGTGCTGACCGATCACGATCCGGCCACGCTGGCGGTGCTGCATTTACGCGATGGCAAGCCCGGCGGCGCCACGCGGGCAGACCATGCCCGCAAGCAGGCGCATCACTTTGGCATCACCCGGCATGTGGAAGTGCCCACGCTGCAACTGCGGCCCAACGCGGAGCCGGGGTCCGAGCCCGCCGCCACGCTGGTGCGTCCGCGGCTGCTCATGCTCGGCCTGACCCATGCCCTGGCGTGGCAGGCGACGCAGGTGGTCTGGCCGGTGCAGGTCAATGCCGACCATCCGCAGGTCGCCAAGGCCGCTGAGCAGGCGCTGCTGGCGGAACATCTCGCAGCCCTGGACCATGAGCATCCCCCCCACATCGCCATGCCGCTGCTGGAACTGACCGACAAACAGCTCATCGAACTGGGCGCCCATCTGGATGTGCCCTGGGAACTGGCGTGGTCCTGCGATATGCATCAGGATCGGCAATGCGGGCTGTGCCCCGGCTGCGCCCGCCGCAAAAAAGCCTTCGCCCAGGCTGGCGTGGTGGACCCGCTCTTCCCCGGCCGAGCCGCCGGCTAACCCCCCCCGGAAGTTCCCCCAAGTTCCCTGGGAAGCTCCCCGGCAGGCTTCCCAAGCTACCCCCGTCCGGGTTCTGCCGGTCCCCTGCTATAATGATTGGCTCGACGCCAGTCGCCAAACCTCTATCTGTGTTGGAGATCGCCTATGGCCGGCCATAGCAAGTGGGCCAATATCAAGCATCGCAAGGGTCGTCAGGACGCCAAGCGCAGCAAGGTGTGGAGCAAATGCTCGCGCGCCATCATCGTTGCCGCCAAAGCCGGCGGGGGTGACCCGGCCGCCAACCTGACTTTGCGCTACGCCATCGACGAAGCCAAAGCCGCCAACATGCCCAAGGACACCATCGAGAACGCCATCCGCAAGGGCACCGGCACCGGCGACGACGCCAACTATGAAGAAGCCGTCTACGAAGGCTACGGCCCGCACGGCGTGGCGATCCTCATCGACATCCTCACCGACAATCGCAACCGCACCGCCGGCGAAATCCGCAAGGTCTTCGAGCGCGGCGGCGGCTCCCTGGGCTCCTCCGGCTGCGTGGCGTACCTCTTCACCGGCAAGGGTCAGATCCTCATCAGCAAGTCCGCGGTCAGCGAAGATCAGCTCATGACCGTCGCCCTGGAAGCCGGCGCCGAGGACATCGTCGACGATGGCGAAGCCTGGGAAGTGCTCTGCGACCCCAGCGATTTCATGTCCCTGCGCGAAGCCCTGGAAAAGGCCGGCATCAAAGCCGATTCCGCCGGCGTCACCAAACTGCCCAGCACCTACGTCAACCTCACCGGTGACGCCGCCCAGAAGCTGCTGAACCTGGTCGACAACCTCGAAGACCACGACGACGTGCAGAAGGTCTACGCCAACTTCGACGTCCCCGATGAGGCGCTGGCGGCGCTGGATCAGTAAGACATTTTTTTTGCCACGGATGAACACGGATGAACACGGATAAGAGCAAGAGATGATTTGAGATTTGAGCTGGAATTTGTGTGTAGAACCGTTAACTGGTCTTCATTCACATTGCTTCATCAGCAAATCTCTTCATCCGTGTTTATCCGTGTTCATCCGTGGCAAAAATGCCTTTCTCCTGGCTTTACGCATGATTCGCCAGACCGTGCATTACGCGGGCCATGTGCAGGGCGTGGGGTTTCGCTACCGCACCAGCCACATCGCCCGGCGGTATGACGTGACGGGCTATGTGCAGAATCTCGACGACGGCCGGGTGCGGCTGGTGGTCGAGGGCGACAGCAACGTCGTCAATGATTTCCTCGCTGAAGTGGAACTGGAGCTGCGCCGCCACATTCGCACCCAGACCCGCGAACCATCCCCCGCCAGCGGCAACTATGTCACCTTCGCCATCCAACGCTGAAAACACACCGCAGGCGCAAGCCGCGGATGAGCGCAGCGAATCCGGGGGTCGCATTGATGCTGGACTTCCCGAATCCGGGGGTCCGGGGGGACTACGCCATTTCCACCAGCGCCAACCCTGCCGGCGCCGGACACGCCGATTCCACGCGGCGCGTCAGTCCGCCGGTCTGCGGGTCCAGCACATAGCTGGCGATGTGATGGGCTTTCTCATTGCCCACCAGCAGCAGGTCAGCCGCCTCGTCCAGCAGCACTTCGCGCGGGAAGCTGCCGCCGGTGGGCACATGCTCGCCGGGGGTCATGTTGCCGTCGGCATCGAGGCGCACGCTCAGCAGCGAGTCATGCCCGCGATTGCTCACCCACAGCACCTGGGCGCGGCGGTGTACATGGATGTCAGCGCCAAAGGTTTTTTCCGCATAACCGGCCGGCAGTGAACTAATGCGCTGGCGTTGCGTCAGCGTGCCCGTCTGCGGATCGAAGTCGTAAGCGAGGATGGTGTTGTCGTACTCGGTCTGGCAATACAGGATGCGTCCGTTGGGATGGAACGCCAGATGGCGCGGCCCAGCCTTGGCGGGCGTGGCGACGAACGCCGGCTCATGGGGCGTGAGCGTGCCGCTGACCTGATCGAAGCGGTAGACGAACAGCCGATCGCTGCCCAGGTCGGCCGCGATGGCGTAACGGTTGGCGTGGTCCAGCACGATGCTGTGGGCGCGGGCCTGCGTCTTGGGGTCGGCCGCCTGATGCTTCACATATTGCTGCACGTCGGCGAGGGTGCCTTCGTGGCTCACCGGGGCGACGCTCACGCTGCCGTCGCCGTAGCTGGCGCAGAGCAGGAAGCGTTCGTCATTGCTCAGCGTCACATAGCAGGGGACCGCCCCCATGCTGGCGACGCGGTTGTGCAGGCTCACGCGGCCGGTCTTGCGGTCGAAGGCGTAGCTGGAGAGGGTGCCGCAGCGCAGGTCGCCGAACTTTTCGGTGAAGTCGGCGACGAAAATCCGCGTGCCGCTGCGATTGGGGGCCAGAAACAGCGGACAACCCAGCTCGCGGGTGAACTCATGGGCGAGCGTCAGCGTGCCGGTGGCGCGGTCGAGTTGGAAGACCCGCAGCGCGCCGGGTTGGTCCTTGCCGGGTCCACACGCCGCCAGCACCCATGCCTGTGATTGTGTCATTGCCGCGATTCCCTGCGAGGATTGAAGTCCAGGAGTGGGGGGATTGTAACGCTCCCGTTGCTGCCCGCTGGACTCGCCAACCCGGGGGCGATGGATATACTGGCGCGCTTTACCCTCCCGCCCCCTGGAGAAAGTGAGCAACTCATGGCGATTACCCAACAACAATTCGCAGTGCAGAGCTTTTGCTTCCGTGGGTTCAAGGACAACGTGAAGACCGCCGAGCTGGTCAAAAAGATCGGCTTGAGCGCCATCGAGTTGTGCGGCATCCACGTCGACTTCAACAAGCCCGAAACCTTCGACGCCGCCATCAACGTCTACAAGCAAGCCGGCGTCAAGATCGTGAGCATCGGCGTCGAGCGCTGCTGGCAGGATGAAGCCACCGCCCGCAACCGCTGCGAGTTCGTCAAGAAGGTCGGCGCCAAGCACATGAGCGTCACCTTCAGCCCCGATTCCACCCCCGCCAGCTTCCGCCTGGCGGAGAAGCTGGCCGATGAGTACGACATCAAGATGGGCATCCACAACCACGGCGGGTACGACTGGCTCGGTTCGGTCAACATGCTCAAGTACGTGATGAGCGTGACCTCGCCGCGCATCGGCGTGTGCCTCGACACCGCCTGGGCAATGCAGACCGGCACGCCGGCGCTGGACTTCATCGAACCGCTCGCCGGCCGCATCTTTGCCGCCCACGTCAAGGACTTCGTCTTCAAGCGCGACGGCAAGTGGGAAGACGTGGTCGTCGGCAAAGGCAACCTCCCGCTGGCTGGCCTGTTCGATAAGCTCGAAAAAATCGGCTTCAACGGCCCGGCGATCCTCGAATACGAAGGCGACGTCAACGACCCCACCCCGGCGCTCACCGAATGCGTCAAGGAAATGAAGGCGCTGCGCAAGTAACCCCCCCCGGGAATCCCGGCCCCCCGGGCCCCCGGAAGCAAACCGCGCTTCGCGGGACAGCATCGACCAAACAAAAACGCCACGGTCCGCAAACCGTGGCGTTTTTATTTGTCGTGCACGCTGTCGCGCCGTAATCGCTTCGCGGAACTTCACCCTTCGCCAGCGGATGGGCTTGCCCCTCCGCATCCCTCAGCGCCCGGCACCCAGCGCGAAGCTGCGGTTACTTGATCGCCACTTCCTTGCCCACCGCCGCCGACTGGTAGATGCCGTCGAGCATCTTCTGCACCATCAGGCCGTGCTCCGCCGGGCACAGCGAAGGTTTGTTGTGGGCGACATGGTCGACGAAGTTGTTGATTTTCAGCTTCATGACATCGCTGTGATCACCCGTCGGCAGCCACGCCGGCTGGGTGTTGACCATGTAGCCGTCCTGGTCGGTGTAAATCTGCGGCGGGTCGAAGGTGCCGCCGGCCTTGGTGCCCAGGAGTTCAAAGTTCCACTTGTCCGGGCAATGGGCGACGAAGCTGCTTTCGATGGTCAGCATGGCGCCGTTTTCGAAGCGGATCTGCCCGACCGCCAGGTCCTCGACGGTGTAGGTCTTGTGATCCCAGTTGGGCCACATGCTCTTGACGTCGCTCTTCTTGTTGCCCAGGTAGGTGAAGGTGGAGCCGCTGGCGGCCACCGGTTTGGGCGAGCCCATGACGTAGTGGCAGACCTCGATGATGTGCACGCCGATGTCGATCATCGGCCCGCCGCCCTGCAGGTCCTTGCGGCCGAACACCCCCCAGTTGGGAATGCCACGGCGGCGCATGGCCTGGGCGCGGGCGTACATGATGTCGCCGAATTTCCCTGCTTCCACATGCGAACGCAGGAACTGGCTGGCGGCGCCATAACGCCACTGGAAGCCGATGACCAGCTTCCGACCGTTCTTTTTCGCCGCGTCAATCATCCGCTGGGCTTCGGTCGCGTTCATCGCCATGGGCTTTTCGACCAGCACATGAGCGCCGGCGTTCAGGGCGTCAACGCTGTTCTGGCAATGCAGGCCGTTGGGCGTGCAGACGCTCACCGCGTCGGGCTTGACCTTGTCGAGCATCTCCCGGTAGTCGGCAAAGGTCTGGCTGATGTTGTATTGCTCGGCGAACTTCTGGGCGGATTCAACCCGCACATCCGCCAGCGCCACCAATTCCACTTCCGGGCGTTCCTTGAGGAAGCGCAGGTGCGCCCCGGCAATCCCGCCGGACCCGATGAACGCGTAACGAACCTTCTGCCCAGACTTTCCACTGCTGCGTTTGGCCATGACAAGCTCCCCTGTCCGATAGACAATGGCGGTAACGGCGCGGCAGTCTAGCAAGCCCACGCCGCAATACAACGTCAAGGAGCACTGAGCATGGATGCGTTTCAGATTCGTGGCGGTCGGCGGCTGCGCGGCACAATGCGGGTCAATGGTTCCAAAAACGCCTCGTTGCCCCTGCTGGCGACGGCGCTGCTGACCGACGAGCAGGTGGTCTTGCACGATGTGCCCAACCTGGCGGACATCCGCAACATGGCGCGGCTGCTCGAATCGCTCGGCTGCACAGTCGCCCGCGCTGATGCCGCGCCCGGCCAGCCGTTGACCATCCACGCCACCGATCCCGCCCAGTGCCTGGCGCATTACGACATCGTGCGCACCATGCGGGCGAGCATCTGCGTGCTCGGGCCGCTGCTCGCCAAACGCGGCGAGGCGCGCGTCTCCATGCCCGGCGGGTGCAACATCGGCGACCGCCCGGTCGACCTGCACCTGCGCGGCCTGACCGCCCTGGGGGCGCGCATCCAGCTCGATGAAGGCTACATCGTCGCCCAGACGCCGGACTCCGGGCGACTCAAAGGCGCAAAAATCTTCCTCGGCGGCCCGTTCGGCTCCACCGTGCTGGGCACCGCCAATGTCATGTCCGCTGCTGCCCTCGCCGACGGCGTCACCATCATCGAATCCGCCGCCTGTGAGCCCGAAGTCACCGAGCTGGCGAACGTGCTCAACGCCATGGGCGCCCACATCGAAGGCGCCGGCTCCCCGCGCATCACCATCCACGGCGTCAAAGAACTGCACGGCCTGACCCACACCGTCATGGCGGATCGCATCGAAGCCGGCACCTATCTCATCGCCAGCGCCATCACCAACGGCGACGTCACTGTGCAGAACTGCCCGCTCGACGCCCTCGCTGCCCTGCAAGATCGACTCAACGAAATCGGCGTCAGCGTCGAAGTGCTTGATGATGCTGACCCGCTCCGGCAAACCGTGCGCGTCACCGCCGCCCGCCGGCTCGAACCCGTGCAGGTCACCACCCAGCCGCACCCCGGCTTCCCCACCGACCTGCAAGCCCAGCTCATGGCGCTGCTGTGCCTGGCGGATGGCAACAGCATGGTCACGGAAAAAATCTTCCCCGACCGCTTCCTCCATGTCGCCGAGCTGCTGCGCATGGGCGCCAGCGTCATCCGCAACGGCGCCACCGTCCTGATCACCGGCGTGCGCGAACTGATCGGCGCGCCCGTCATGGCCAGCGACCTGCGCGCCAGCGCCGGCCTGGTGCTCGCGGGACTGGCGGCCCGCGGCGCCACCACCGTCAACCGCGTCTACCACCTCGACCGCGGCTACGACCGCATGGAACTGACCCTCCAGCAACTGGGCGCCGACATCGAACGCATCGACGTCAAAGGCGTGTGAGGCGGTCCTGGTGGGTGGATTTTTCGGCCACAGATGAACACGGATGAAACACGGGATCATGCGGGGCTGAAGCAAACGTCGGGCTGGCGTCTACGTCGTGGGCTTCAGGTCCACAACCGCCCGCCGTCGAGGCGAATGGTCTGCCCCGTGCAGTAGTGGGCGTCGCGCACCAGATACAGCGCCGCCGCCGCCGCATCCTCCGGCGTGCCGGCGCGCCCCAGCGGCACCCGCCGCAGGTAATCCGTTTTCATCTGCTCGGTGTAGCTGTCGGCCCACGCCACCACCCCGGGGGCGAGCGCATTGACGGTGATCGCCGGCGCCAGCTCCAGTGCCGCCGTGCGGGTGATTTCCTGCAGTGCCGCCTTGGACAGGTTGTACGGCAAATACCCCGGCAGCGGCTGACCCATCACATGAATGTCAATGAAGTTCACCACCCGCCCCAGCGTGCGTGGGTCGGCTGCATCAAAATGCTTCCGCAACCACGGCGCCGCCTGTTGAATCAACATCAGTGGGCTCAACGCGTTGACCGCCAGATTGCGCTGCACTTCTTCCAGCGTGATCTCCCCCAGCGGCTGGGGAGCGAAGCAACTGGCGTTGTTGATGAGAATGTCCAGCCGGCCGTATTGCTGCGTGACCGCGTCTATCACCTGGCGCGGCGCGATGTCCACCGCAGCGAAATCCACCGCCAGCGTCAGCACCCGTCGCCCCAGCGCCTGGATCTCGGTAGCGGTCTGCCGGGCCTCGGCGGCGCTGTGGTGGTAGGTCACAGCGATATCCGCGCCTTGCTGCGCCAGTGCCAGGGCGATGGCTTTGCCGACGCGCTTGGCGCCGCCGGTGACGAGCGCGACTTTGCCTTGCAGGGGTAAGGGGGGCGTGGTCATGGTGGTGAGTTTACGGATGAACCCCCGGATTCGCTGCGCTCATCCGCGGCTTCGCCAACGGGTAAGCGAGATGTCAGTGAACACGACGAAGGACAATCGCGGTCAGGTCGTCGGCCTGATTGACGCCGTGCTGATAAGCGAACTCGTCCAGCGCCGCCAGCAGGGCTTCGATGAGCACCTGTGGGGCTTGATCGCGATGCTTCCGCACCAGTTCCGCCACGCGTTCTTCGCCAAACTGGTCGTTGGTGGGACCCATGCACTCGTAAAAGCCGTCGGTCAGCAGGACCACCCAGTCGCCCGGCTGCAGGGGCACGGGTTCGACCGGATCGCCCGGCAGGTCGGGCATGATGCCCAGTGGCAGGCCGGTGGCGGCGCGGAAGTCAAAGCGGTCCTCGGCGCGATGGTAGAACAGCAGCGGCCCCTGCCCGCACGCCTGATATTCCAACTGATTGTTCCGCGGGTCGAGCACGCCGACGAAGGCGGTGACGAAGCGGCTGCCGCCCAGGTCGTCATAGAGCTGCTGGTCGATGCGCTGGACGACATCGCCGAGGCTGGCGCCCAGGCGCAGGCCCATGCGGAACATGGCGCGGACCTGGGTGACCGAGAGCGCCGGGCCGATGCCGTGGCCGGTGGCGTCCGCCAGCAGGAGCACGACGGGATTGTTGGCGTCGGCGCGGCTGTCATTGTCGCCGGCGATGTGGGCGACGTCGTAAATGTCGCCGCCGGTTTCGTCGGCAGGGCGGTTGTAGCAGGCGATTTCATAGCCGAGGACTTCGGGCATCTGGGCGGGCAGCACGCCGCGCTGAATGTCGCGGGCGACCAGCAGGTCGCGTTCCATCTTCTGCTTGATCTGCTGGACTTCGAGCAACTGCTGGCGCTGGATGGCGACGCCCGCCTGCGCGCCCAGGGCGATGGCGATGGTTTCATCGCGTTCGTCGAAGGAGCCCTTGGCGCTGTTGAGCAGTTGCATGACCCCGACCAGGCGGTTCTGCAGACCCATCAGCGGGACCGACAGCAGGCACTGGGTGCGGTAGCCGGTTTTGCGGTCGATCTCGCGGTTGAAGCGCGGGTCGGCATAGCAATCGGGAATGTTGAGCAGTTTCTGGGTGGTGGCGCATTCCCCGGCGAGGCCCAGCGTGGCGCTGAAGCGCAGCGACTCGATGCCGGTGCCGCTGATCATGTACAGCTCATGGGTCTTGTCGTCGTAGAGGAAGACCGAGCCGCGATCCGCCTGCAGCAGGGCCCGGGCGCCGTCGATCACTTTGGTGAGCAACTCCGGGAGTGGGCAGGGGGCCGCCAGGTCGCGGGCGACTTCCAGCACCAGCGCGAAGCCGGTTTCCAGCGCAGAGGCAGCGTCCGGGTCGGGCATGAGGGACAGTATGAAGCGGCATGGAACGCTTGGCAATTGTCGCCCCGCCGGCGCGGGATTCCATCTGTAGCGATTGCAGCGGCTTCGCGCCGCCCTCGGGAGGATTTCGGTGGGGGTGAACTGGCGTTTGCGACCGATATTCCTTCACGATTGCCGATTCGCGCTCAAGCTGACCCCTCGCCGCGCCGACATTTCCAGTGGAGTCAGCGCGCCTCGACGCCGCTCCGCCAGAGGTGGGTGCCTTATGACCAGCGTGGGTGTGAAGAGCAATCTCGAGCTTTACCTGCGACAGATCGATGAGTCGCCGTTGCTCACCGCGCAGCAGGAGAAGGACCTGTGCTGGAAGATCATTCACGAGAACTGCCCCTTCGCCCGCGAGCGCATGATCCGCTCGAACCTGCGCCTGGTGGTCAACATCGCCAAGCGTTACGCCAACCGCGGCATGCACCTGACCGACCTCATCGAGGAAGGCAACCTGGGCCTGATGCGGGCGGTCGAAGCGTTCGATCCCGACCAGGGGGCGCGCTTCAGCACCTACGCCTCGTGGTGGATCAAGCAGGCGATCAAGCGCGCCCTGATCAACGCCGTGCAGCCGGTGCACATTCCCGCGTACATGGTGGAACTGATCTCGCGCTGGAAGAAAACCATCCGCGCGTTTGAAGACGTGCATCACCGCCCACCCAGCAACGAAGAGCTGGCGCGGGAGATGGACCTCCCGCCGCGGAAGATCCGCATGATCCGCAAGGCCGTGCGCGCCTTCCAGCGCCCGGCAACCACCGAATCCATCAGCGATGAAGGCATGGCGCTGGCGGAGATCGTCCAGGATGAGCGCACCCCGCGCCCCGAGGACCAGGTCTTTGCCCGCGATGACCTCAACACCATCCGCCATCTGCTCGACACCATCGACGACCGCGAAGCCACCATCCTCCGGCTGCGCTACGGCCTGGACGGCCAGGAGCCGATGACCCTCAAGGAAATCGGCGCGTCCATCGGCCTGACCCGCGAACGCGTGCGCCAGCTCGAAATCGAAGCCCTCGAAAAGCTGCACGAACGCCTCACCAGCGATAAGCCGCTCTCGGCGCTGCCTGAAACCGGCAAGCGCCAACGCGGACGCCGGCGCAAGCCCATGAGCCCCAGCGGCCGGGCGGCTGAACTGCTCGACGAAGACGAACTGACCGCCGCCCCGGCGCGTTCAGACGGCGATGACGACTGGGTGGAAGTTGGACGCGAAAGCGCGTAAACCGGTCCGTCAGCGGGCGGCGCCCTCTCCCGCTTCATTGCTTACAACTGCGTCAGCGCCCAGGCACATGCGGCACTGGCGGCTGCCCCGCCCAGCTCTTCCGCCAGCAACCGCTGCGGCCGTTGCGGCATTGCTTCCGCCCATGCCCGCCGCGCCAGCCAGGCGCCGCTGCCGGCAATCACCGCGCTGTCCACCGGCACTCGGCTGCGAACCTGTTCGATGCCGGCGCGAATGCGTTCAACCATGCGCTGGGCGAAAGCCCGGGCAAGCTGCATCTGCTGCGCGGCGCTGAGCGTTTCCCCATCGCCGCCGATCATCCGTACGATGCGCAGGCGCGCGGCGGCGCGCGTCAGCGGTTGGTTGTCGGCAGTGTCGCGGTCCTGTGCATCCTCCGGCAGTTCGCCCAGCAGCACACTGACATCCATGCTGCTGGCGAACCACTCGGCCATCAGGGGATAGCTCACGCCGTCGAGCGTCAGGCGCGGGCCCAGCGCCATCAAGGGCGTTCGCCGCGCCCCGACGTAAACCAGTTCGCCCTGCGCCAGCCGGCCGGTGTCGGTTAAGCCCAGCGCCGCCACGCGCCCCTGCAGCAGCGGGATGAGGTCCGTGGTGGTGGAGCCGGTGTCGACCAGCAGCAGGTTTTCCTGCGGATGCCGCCGCGCCAGGCAGGTCGCCAGCGCGTGCCAGTTCGCCGCCGCCGCCGCCAGCGGTTGCGTGAGGGCATGCTCAGGCGTGACGAACTGTCCGGTGGTCAGCCAGATGTCCACGGTGCGGTTGCCGGCCGCGTGCTGGGCCGCGCGGACGATGTGCTCGACGCCGACCCGCTTGCTGGGAAAGCAATCGCACAGCTCGCCGGTCATGGTCAGCGCCAGCCGCGCTGCGGGGGGCAATTGCGTCAGCAGTTCGCCCAGTGCATCCGCCAGCTTCGCCGGTTGCTTCCACAGCGCAAACGGCACGCTGCGGGTCACGCCAGCGCGGTGATGGGCTTTGAGATTCGCCCCGCCGATGTCCAGGCCGATGACGTCCTTGCTCATACCGGCGGCTTTTCGCGCAGATTGCCTTCCGGATCAAAATGCACCGCCCGGTCGGCGAAATGCAGAAGGGCCTGACTGTCGAACCACGCCAGCGCCAGCGATTCCTGACACAGCGCGGACAAGCCCACATAGGACATGGTCAGGCGCGGATTGATTTCGATCACCACATCATCCTTGGGTTGCGCGCCCAGCACCGCATCCACGCCGACAAACCCCGCCAGCCCCGGCAACGCCGCGAATGCCTGCTCCGCCAGCCGCTGCAGCCGCTGATCCAGGGCGCGCTCCGGCAGCGGGATGGTGCCGCCCCGGTAATGCAGCGCATCACGCTCATCGCGCTTCACATGCTGACGACCGGCGGGCAACCAGCGCCAGTGCCCGTGACAACCGATGGCGCTGATGCTCACATCCTGCCCCGGATGCCAGGACTGGGCGAGCCATTGCGAACCGATCGGCACGTCCGCTTCATGGCGGACCAGACGGATATGCTCACACCCCACCCCGTCGCGCGGCTTGATCAGCAGGGTCTGGTTGGCCGCCAGATGCGCCAGCGCCAATTCGCGCTCGGCGCCGTCGAGCACCCAGGTGTCGGGCGTCGGCACCCGGGCGCGGCGCAGGGCGGCAAAGGTCGCGCGCTTGTCCCCGCAGACGGTCGCGGCGCCGCGGCGCACGTTGAGCGTGCCCAGCCCCGCTTCATCCAGGCGACTGAGCCACTGGCCCAGCAGATCATCGCATTCCGGCGCGATGACCAGCGTGGCGTCCGCGGCGGCGGCGTGAATGTCGAACTGGTCGAGCAGTTCCGTTTCATCATTGATCACCCGCGCGACCACGCCCGGCAGCTCCACCCGGGGATCGCGCAGCGTGGTCACCTCGATTTCCAGCTTTTGCAGGTCGCGCAGCGCCGCCAGCAGCATGGCCTTGCCCTGGCGCACCAGATGGGTGGGCAATTCCTCGTCCACGACCCCGCCGCCACAGAGGTGTTCGAACACAAACACACGCTGGGGCAGATTGGGGGTCATGCAATCGCTCCCGCCCAGGCACTGGGCAACTGACGGCGACCGGCGGCAAATACTACCAAGAGTCCTGCCGCCAGCAGGTCCGCGCTGGTGCCGGGATTGCGCTGGTGGCCCACCGCGCGCAACCAGCGATCGAGCGCCCGCAACCTGCGTTGGCCCAGCGGCGTCGCGCTGCCGCCGGCGTCGAGCACCGCCCGGGCGCGGCGCTGCGCGGCTTGCGCTTCCGCCAGGCCCCGCTTGCGCGCAATCAGGCTGTCGGGCCAGCGCGCCAGCGCATCCAGATGCCCGTCGACGATCGCCTGATCCAGCGGTTGAGCGCGTCGGCTCAGGCTGGGCGTGATGAACTGGAATACATCCGCGAAATCCGTGACGTACTGCCGGGCGATCGAATCGCGCTCGGCGGCTGGTTGCATGGCGCTCAGCAGGTCGCGCGGCGCGCGGCGGCGCACATCATGCTGTTGACTCTTGCCCAGGCCGCCGGGTTGGGCGAGTCGGATCGCGGCATACACCTGCTGTGCATCCGTGGGCGTCAGTTCCGCCAGCACCCGCGCCAGCTCACGCCGCACCGCCGTCACCGGCGCCGGCCATTGGCCGACGCGCGCGATCGCCGCCGCCAGTGGAGCGCCCAGCAACAGAATGCCCAGATTGGTGTTGCTGCCCACCGCCTGACGGGTCGCGCGAGCGGCTTCATACACCGCGCGGCCGACGCCGAGTTCTGCCGCGCGACTGATCGGCTGCGCGCTGACCTGGCCACTGATGGCGAAGCTGGTCCAGTCCACGTCGGCAAAGGCGGCGCCGGGATGCACATTGCCCACCTTGGGCGCGAGCACTTCCGCCAGGCAAGCCCAATGGAACGCCTGCGCCAAGTCGGCTGCCGGGTGGGCGCGCTTACTGCCGGGCATAGGCAATCACCTCCGCCGCCACGTCCACGTTCGTGGCCGCATGCAGTGCGCGCCAGCCGGGCGAACTGTTCACCTCCAGCACCATCAGGCCCTGCGCTGTCGGCAGAATGTCGACCCCGGCAATCTCGGCGCAGCACGCCTGGGCCGCACGCAGCGCCAGTTGTTGCGCTGCGGCGCTGGGCGTCAGCGCCGCCGCGAAGCCGCCGCTGGCGACGTTGGTGCGCCAGCCGGGGGCGCGCCGGGACATCGCCGCGACGACTTGCCCGCCGATCACCAGCAGCCGCCAGTCTTCGCCGGCGTGCTCGATGCACTCCTGCACGTACAACACCGCGCCTTGCCGAGCGAGCCACGCCCCGCTGCGCGCCAGCAGATCGCGGTCGGTGATCCGCGCGATGCCAAAGCCTTCCGACCCGAACAGCGGCTTAAGCAGCACGTCGCCGCCTAGTTCATCAAACGCCAGCAGCGCGTCCTCCACCCGCTGGCACACCACCGTGCGCGGCACCGCCAGACCCGCCTGCGCCAGCAGCCGCAGCGACAGGTATTTGTCCACAGCGATTTCAATGGCGCGCGGCGGATTGATCACCCGCACACCCGCGCCGGCGAGTTGGCTCAGCAGGTCCAGTCGAAAAATGATTTGCTCAAGTGAGCCGGCGGGCATGGCGCGCGGCAGCAGGGCGTCGATGGTCTGCAGGTCGAGTTCATCAATTCCCGCCAACGGATTGACCCCCACCCCGCCGCGCAACCGCGACCACGGCAGGACGCGCAGCGCCACGCCCTGTGCGCTCGCAGCGCGGGCGAGATCCTGCGCGTGCCAACCGGCGCCGGTATTCCCCGAGAGCACCACCAACATGTTGGAACAATTCCTATGGGTGTGAAGACTGCGGACGCCTGATAGGTCTTGCCCATTTAGCCCCCGGCGACTCGCCGGGGGCCAAGTGTGAAGCTCAGCCGAAAAACGACTCGACGAGCAAGGCTTCATTGAGCTGTCCAAAGGTGTGCACCCGGCCGGTGTCGAGATGGTGCAGACTCACCAGCGCGGGGCTGAACAGCAGCGGATCGATCTTGTAAAAATCATGGTCATAACGGGCGAACAGCTTGGCGAACGTCTGCCCATAGTCGCGCGACGCGCTGCTGGGGAGCTGCGCGCCAACCGTGGCCAGCGCTGCATCGTCGCCGCGCAGGTACAGCGTCACCTGTCCGCCGTACAGTACGGCGTCATTGGTGCGTCCGATGGCGGCCAGGTCATCCTTGGCGACCGGCGGCACCGGCGCGACGCCGTAGCCCGCCACCACCTGCGTCAGATCAAAGTGCAGCTCGTGCAGCTTGTGCAGCGCCGTTTCCACGCTGCGCGCCACCACCTGCACGCCCCCGGCGAGGCTCGCGGTGCGCGCCGCCAGCAGCGTGATGGCGTCCGGCGCGACCTGGCATTTCTCCGCAATCAGTTGCACCACGGCTTCGTCGGGCAGCTTGCCGGTTTCCAGCACGCCGACCACGCGCGGGGCGCGCTCCCGGCAGCCGATGTCGTCGTACAGCTTTTCCTTGCCATAGGCAGCGCGGAACGGCCCGGAACCCATCGCGAAAAACTTGCCCGCCTGCAATTGCCACCCGGCGTACTGGCTGGCCATGCATGCGGCGACCGGCTGGCGCACCTCCACCGCCACCCCCGGCAGCGGCCGGCCTGCGACTGTCATGGGCGCGAGTGTGACGCTGCCCAGATCCGCCAGACAGATGCGTCCGAGCATGACGCCCGCCGCCAGCGAGCCGGGTTGCTTCACGCCCGCGTCGATCACCCGCGCGCCGCCGACGGTGGTGACGCTCACGCCATGGCTCGCGGCGTCGTGGGTCAGCTCATCCGCCAGGCGCCAGGCGCGTTCGTTGAGGTTCAGGCTTGCAGGGCAATCCATTGTTCAGCTCGATTCAGTTCCAGGCGATCGCCGCTGCGCAGGGCGTAGCGTGCCGACCAGGCGCTGGCGGGGACCGGATAGTTCAATTGCTCGAGCCGCCGCAGCACCAGCCGCAGGGCGGTGAAGTGATCAGCCTTGAGCACGCTGTCCAGGGCGTAGCGTTCGTCGTCGGCGGGCAGGGGTTCAGGCGTCAGCGTCAGCAGGGTTCCCCGGCGCGCTGCCGTGCCGAGGGTGGAGAGTTCAGCGCACTGATTGAGCACGAGCGTGCCCGCGAGCATTTCGTAACCGGGTAGTTCGCCGCAGATGCCGCCGACGGCGAGCAGGCCGCGCCGCATGCGCCAGCCGGGGCGCGCGCCGACGTTGCCGTGGACGATGATTTCCCCGCCGGTCATGCCGCGCGTGGTGCTGTCGAGCGGGCCGCCGACGTTGGCGCCGGCATCGCCCGTGACGCGCACGGTTCCGCCGCCGAGCGCTGCCGCCAGGTCGTCGCCGGCATCGCCTTCGACGATCAGCTCGCCGGCTTTCATCTGTGCACCCAGGCGCGCCAGCGGGGGACAGTCGCGCAGCGTCAGGCGCAGCCCCGCGCTGCCGGTGACATGGAACCAGTCGCCCAGCGGCACGGTGGTGCGTCCCACCGGCAGGAGCTGGCGCGCGACTTCCTCGGCGCTGCCCAGCGCACCCAGCGTGTCGGGGCGCAGCAGGGCGGCTTCCAACGGCTGCACGCCGGTCCCGCCGCGCCAGGTCAGGACGTAGCCGGTCATGGCGTGCCTCCGAGCAGTTCGTGGAGGCGGTAGTGGAACTTGCCGAGTTTGCCGCCGTAGTTGCCGGCACTGATGGCGATGCAGTCCGCGCCCGCCGCGGCATTGATGGCGGTGACCATGGCGTGACGCAGGGCGGCATCGCTCAGGCCGTTGATGACGATTTCATACACCGCGCCCACGCCCGGGCGCAGCTTGCTGCGCGTGCGGCCGCGCACGGTCGGGCAGTATTCGTCATTGGTGGAGGCGAACAGTTTCTTGTAGCGCGAGCCGACCTTGGAGCCGCTGCGCACGATGCCGCCGGGGAAGGGCGTGATGATGTCGGGCAGCGGCGCGAGGGCATCGACGGCACGCTGGGCGACGCGCAGCGCTGCTGTCTGGTCCGCCCCGCACAGCAGCAGGTTGCCGCCGCCGATGGCTTTGATGGCGCCGATGGAGGCGGCACAGACGAACTCGCCGTCCATCACGGGAATGCGCCACAGGCGACTGCCGGCAATCACTTTGCTTTTCTGGAACCCATCGCCGAAGAACCGCACCAGCTTGCCGACATCCAGCCGGGCGCTGTCCTCGCCGGCGACGGCATCGGGCAGGCCGTCGTACACCGCGGTGGTCGGGCAGGTCATCAGGCACTGGCCCACGCGATTGGGCAGGGCTTTTTGCAGGGCTTTGGCATTGAAGGCGAAGAACAGCAGGGCGGCGCCGGGGCGTCCATCGGGCGTCTGGTCCGGGGTGAGGAAGCGTTCGACGCCGGCCTCGGCATCGCAGCCGATGACGCTGGTGCCGTAGCCGGTGACCTCGCCGGCGGCGACGCGCACCATGCGTTCATCCAGCGCGGTGACAATCACCCGGGCCGCCCACATGCGGAAGGCCTCGGCGAATTCGTTCTCGATGATGCTGCCGTGGTGCTGCATAAGTCGTCTCAAGCGCTATGATAACGGGTCGTCAAGCGCGCATTCGTATTGTGAGGAGCCCACCCATGGTCAGCCAGGACGAACCGATTTACACCCCGGAACAGGTGGCGGAAAAGCTCAAGACGCTGTTGCCCGCCTGGGAATACCGCGACGGCTGGATTCGCCGGCAGTACCGCACCATCGGCTGGCCCTACACCATGCTGGTGGTCAACACCATCGCTCATCTGGCGGAGGCGGCGTGCCATCACCCGGACCTGGCGGTGTCCTATGCCGAGGTGCATGTGAAGCTGATGACCCACTCGGCCAAGGGCATCACCAACAAGGATTTTGAGTTGGCGCAGCTCATCGAACAGCAGGTGATGTGGCGGCCGGCGGAAGGCGCGGCGCTCGAAGGCTTTGAGCATGGCATGAAGAAGAAGTGGACACGCTGAGCGCGCTGCCGAGTGGATATTGCAGGTCCGGACTCGCCCGGACATCTGACGCCCTGGGTTAACACTTGTCCGGACCCGCCCGGACCTACGTAAAGAGCGCATGCGTTGATGACTGCTTCCACCGACACAGCCGCGCCGTTGCACGTGGTCCTGGTGACCGGGCGTTTTGCCGCGCCGGCCCTGCGGCAAGTCGCCGAGGAACTCGAACGCGCCGGCGCGCTGCGGGTTAAGGTGGTGGAACTGCCGATTCAGGTGGCGGCGTTGATGACCGCGGATTGGCTGGGGCGCAAACTCACCTGGGCGGAGCTGCCCGCCGACTTGCCGATTGATCGCGTGGTGCTGCCGGGGTATTGCCGGGGCGAGCCGGAGCAGTTGGCGCAGCTCAGTTCCCAGCTGGGCGCGCCTGTGGAGCTGGGCCCGGCGCATCTGCATGACCTGCCGCGGCACTTCGGCCAGCACAGCGCCAAGCAGGCGTTCGGCCCGCATGATCTGGAGATCATCGCCGAGGTGAACCATGCCGCGCAGCTGTCGCCGCAGGATTTGCTGGCGGCGGCGCAGGCGCTGGCGGCTGCCGGGGCGGATGTGATCGACATTGGCTGTGAGCCGCACGTGGAGCGCGAGCCGTGGGTCGGCGTGGCGGAGGCGGTGCGTCTGCTGCGGGAAGCGGGCTTGCGGGTGAGCGTGGACAGCTTCCATCCGCGCGAGATCGAGCTGGCGTGTGCCGCCGGCGCGGAACTGGTGCTGAGCGTGAACAGCCGAAATGTGGATTGCGCCAGCACGTGGGGGGCGGAAGTGGTGGTGGTGCCGGATGAGCCGGGCGACTGGGCGAGCCTGGAGCGCACGCTCGGGGTGCTTGGCGCGCGCGGAGTGAAGTACCGCATTGATCCGATTCTCGAACCGATCGGCTTCGGCTTTGCGGCTTCGCTGGGACGTTACCTTGAAGCGCGCCGACGCTGGCCCGACGCGGCGCTGATGATGGGCGTGGGCAACCTGAGCGAGATGACGGAAGTGGACTCGGCGGGGGTCAACGCGCTGCTGGCGGGGTTCTGCCAGGAGGTGGGCATCCGCAGCGTGCTGACCACGCAGGTCATCAACTGGGCGCGCAGCAGCGTGGCGGAACTCGACCACGCCCGCCGATTGATGCACTATGCCGTGACCTGGCGCACCACGCCCAAGCATCTGGATGAGCAACTGGCGATGCTGCGCGACCCCCGGCTGCGCAAGCTTGATCCGGCGCAGTTGGAAGCACTCGCCCAGCAATTGACCGATGACAACGTGCGCCTGTTCGCCGACCCGCAGCGGCAGCAACTGCACGCGCTGAAGCAGGGCGTGCATGCGGTGGGCGATGATCCGTTCACGCTGTTCGATCAACTGGGCGTGACGGATGCGAGCCACGCGTTTTACCTGGGGTTTGAGCTGTGCAAAGCCCTGACCGCGCTGACGCTGCACAAGAACTATGAGCAGGACACGCCGCTGAACTGGGGGCTGCTGACGCGCGCGGAGGTCAGCCATTTCGAGCGGCACAAGCGGTTGCGGCGAAGCAGCCGGGCGGGGAACCAGCCGAGTTCACCGGAGCAGAAAGCGCCATAGCATGGACCCGTTGTCGCAAGGTTTATTGGGCGCGGCCGCGGCGCAGGCGGTGTTCAGCCGACCGCTGGGTCGCTGGGCGACGCCGATCGGCCTGCTGGCGGGCATGGCGGCGGATGTCGACGTGCTGTTCAACTGGGGCGAGTCGCCGCTGGCGAACCTGTTGCTGCATCGCCATTTCACCCATGCGCTGCTGTTCATTCCGCTGGGCGGGTTGCTCTGCGCGTTGCCGTTCTGGTGGATTCCACGCTTACGCCTGCGCCGGAAGGCGGTGCTGGGGGCCGCCCTGCTCGCTTACGCCACGCATGGGCTGCTCGACGCCTGCACCGCCTATGGGACCGCGCTGTTCTGGCCTTTCTCGAGCGCGTGGGTGGGATGGGATTTGATCGCCATCATTGATCCGATTTTCACGGGCATGCTGCTGCTGGGCGTGCTGGTGGGAGTGATCGTCAGCAACGTGAAACCCGCACGCTGCGCGCTGCTGGGAGCGGGCCTGTACCTGGCGCTGGGGATCGCCCAGCATCAGCGGGCGCTGGCGGCCCAGAACCTGCTGGCGGGTTATCGCTTTGATGAAATCGAGCATCAACGCGTCATGCCCACGCTGGGCAACCTGGTGGTGTGGCGTTCGGTGTACCAGTCCCACGGCTGGATCAAGGTGGACAGCATTCGCGTGCCGCTGCTGGGCGGGATGGTGACGGTGCGCGAAGGCGAACGTCTGCGCCGGCAGGATTTGTCCAAACGCGCGGACGCCCTGGGCGCTACGCTGCAGGCGCGCGACCTGCGGCGGTTTGAAGCATTTGCCGATGGCTTTACCGCGCCGGTCAATCGGGACCCCAACCGCATCGGGGACTTGCGTTACAGCCGGGATGCCGCCTCCAGCGCGCCGTTGTGGTTGATCGTGGTGGACCCGGACCAACCCCAGGCGCCGGCGGCGATTGAGCGCTTCGTGAGCGGGCGTGGCCGGGAGATGCTGCGCGCACTGTGGGCGGAGATTCAAGCGCCGCATCCCGACGCCCAGCCGCTGCATGAACTGGACCCGGATCGGATGAATGCACCTTGAGCAGCCGGCGGGCTGCGGGCGATGGGCGTTGCCCCCAAACGAAAAAGGCGACGATTCTTGGAGGAATCGTCGCCCGGAGGGAAAAGAGAGACGCCTAGGTAATGAGCGAGCCGGCTTATTCTTTGAGCAATCCCGAGGCTTCATCAATCGCCTGGGGCAACTCGCCACTTATCTCATCGACCTGCTCAGGGGTCAGGTTGAGTTCCTTGAGCAGATCGGCAGGAATTTCCTGTTGTTCCACACTGCGGGTGAAGCCGATCTTGAGCTTTGCAGCGATTATGTCGGCCGCATGGACCACGCACGCCAGCGCCCGCTTTTCTTCCGGCAGGCTCAGCGAGTCATGGTGATGCCCGGTGACGTACTGGAAGCTCACGGGGAACTTCCACGCCTTGCACAACGCGGCGCCGAACTCCTGATGGTTGGCGCCCAGCACCGCTTCTTCCGCTTGGCGCAGAGTCAGGTCCGGCTGGTGGTGGAGCTTTTCCATGATTTCCACGAACGGCATGCGGCGGGCTTGAATCTCCACCATGATGCCCAGATCGTGAATCAACCCCGCGAGAAACGCTTCATCCGGCAAGCCGTGCCCCGCCGCCTTGGCGATCAGGCGCGAGCCGGCCGCCACCGCGATGGAGTGGTGCCAGAGGTCGCGGGCATTGAAAAACGGGCTGATCTGCCCGCCGCGAAACAGCTTGGCGAGGCTGGCGGCAATGGCGATGTTCTTCACCGCGTTCAGGCCCAGCAGCACGATCGCGCGATTGATCGACGCCACCTGCCCCGGCAGCCCATAGAACGCACTGTTGACGACTTTGAGAATCCGCGCCCCCAGCGCCGGGTCATGGGTGATGACGTTGTTCAGATCGTTGGCGGAAGAGTTGGGATCCTCCACCAGCTTGATGATCTTGAGCGTGATCTGCGGCAGCGTGGCGATGTGGCTGATTTCGCTGACCGCGGTCAGGACGAGTTTGTCCTTGTCGCTGCCGGCTGCGGCGGTGGAATTGATGGGTGCCGAAGTCATGCGCGCGTCCTCAACCAGGGGGTCCGTAGGTGGATATCGACCCAAGCGCGGAGCCACTTGAGGCAGCCGGGTTATCGATGGGCGGGAAAGTCACTGCAAATGCCCATGACGCTGCGGCAACGAGCCCCGCGCGTGAGCAAGGGGTTGCGGCGCAGCCGCGGCGATTTGACGCAGCAAAGGCAACCCCTCCCTGACGGTCGGGGCTCGTTAAAACAACGGCGGCAATAACCCAAATGGAAGCGCCGATCGTAGGGCTCGCTGTTCGAGCGCCATAACACCGCAGGCTAGCGCGCGGCGGCGGCCATACCCCGTGCAGCCAATTCATCCCCGTCTTTCATCCGTGTTCATCTGTGGCAAAAAAACCACCCCACCGGCCACCACGACCCCACCGAATCTGCCAGGTCACTTCGCCGGCTGATACCGCGGGAACAGCGCCTCGCCCTTCTCCACCACAGCTCCAGGCTTAAGCAATCCCCACTGCGTCCAGGCGTCGAACTGTCCCCGCCCGCCGGCCTGCTGGATTTGCTGGGCATAGTCCAAGCCCAACCGCTCCCAGATGCTTGCGCTCGCCTGCGGAACAAACGGCCAGAGCAGCACGGACGCCACCCGCAGGGCCTCGGCACAGTGATAGAGAATCGTCGCCACCTCGCCCAGTTTGGCGGGGTCTTTGGCGAGCTTGAACGGCGCGCGTTGCTCGATGTAGTCATCCACCTGCTGCACGAGACCCAGTGCTGCCGCGCCGGCCGCACCGAATTGCAGGTCGCCGGCGCTCTGCGCGAACTGACGCACCGCTCCGCTGGCGATCTGGGGCCAGGGGGTCAGCTCGCCGCGCACGGGTTTGCTGTCGGTCTGACTCGGCGCGGGCAGCTGGCCGTCGAAATACTTGGCGGTCATGTTCGACACCCGGCTGAAGCTGTTGCCCAGCGTGTTCGCCAGATCGCGGTTGTAGACCTCGATGAACTTGCTCTCGGCGAAATCGCTGTCGGTGGTGCCCAGCGGACCTTGCGTGGCGAGGAACCAGCGCAGGGCGTCGAGGCCGAACGTGGCGACGTAGTGGTCGAGCTTCGCCAGGTCGATGAAGTTGCCCAGCGATTTGCTCATCTTCTGGCCTTCACTGATCCAGAAGCTGTGCGAATACACCTGCCCGGGCAGCTTGACCCATTCGTAACCGGGACGTTTCGCCAGCGCCATCAGCAGCGCCGGCCAGATCACCGCGTGGAACCAGAGAATGTCCTTGGCGATCAGATGTACGTCGGCCGGCCAGAACGTGCGGCGGTCGTCGGTGTCCACCGTGGTCAGGTAATTGCACAGCGCATCGATCCAGACATAGATCGAATGCGCTTCGTCGCCCGGCACCGCGATGCCCCAGCCCTCGGCGCCGGTGCGCGAGATGGGCACGTCATTGAGCCCCGCGCGGATGCGGGCGATGACCTCATTCTTGCGGGCCTCCGGCTGTACGCAGCGCGGGTTGGCTTCCATCCAGTCCAGCAGCGGCTGGGCATACTGGCTGAGGCGGAAGAAGTAATTCTTCTCCGTCCGGCGAATCAGCGGCTTGCCGTTGATCGGACTCTTGTACTCGTATTCCTTGGCGTTGCCGTCGGTGACATACTCTTCCTGGCCGGCGTCGTACCAGCCTTCGTACTCGCCCAGATAGATGTCGCCGCCGTCGCGCAGGGCCTGGACATATTGCTGCACGCGCGTCTTGTGGCGCGGCTGGGTGGTGCGGATGAAGTCGTTGTGGCTCATGCCCAGCCGGGCGAAGGTCTGCTCAAACGCCGCCGCGTTGCGATCCGCCCATTCCTGGGCGCTGATGCCCCGCGCGGCGGCGGCCTCGACGACCTTGGTGGCGTGCTCGTCGGTGCCGGTGAGGAAGAACACGTCGCGCCCGCGCAGCCGCTGAAACCGCGCGGACACGTCGGCAATGGTCGTGGTGTACACGTGGCCGATGTGCGGCTGATCGTTGACGTAGTAAATCGGCGTCGAAATGTAGTACTGCTTCCGCTCGTTCATGGGGCGGATTATAGCCCGCAGGCGCGGGGGTGGGATTGCTCAGTCAATAGGGGTGAACTGGGGAGCGATGGGGACTAACGAGATGAGCCAGTGGCCTTTGGGTTGGGATCGGGCGCGGCGGGGTGGCTGGTGGGGTGGTTTTTTTGCCACAGATGAACACGGATGAAAGACTGGGATGGTGGAGCGGTTGACGCGGGTTGCCCTGGCGGTGCTGGCGCGGATATGGGGGCGGGTGAAGTGGTGGTGTTGCTGATGCGGTGCGTTCGTGTTCCACGTGGTTTTTCCTGGTGGGTGTGGCGGCGTTGCCGAGGGTTTGGTCAGGGGTACAGGCGCCCGCTTTCCGACCTCGGACACCCCGCAAGATCCGCACGGAAAATTTCCGGGGGGGAGGGGGGACTGGTTTGAGAATGTATTTTCAATTAAAATACGTTTTATGGCACGACCCCTCAAAGAAAAAGCGGATGTGTTTGATGCTCTGGGCAATGCCCAGCGGCGCGCGATTCTGACTCGGCTCAAGCGCGGGCCCACATCGGTCGCGGAGCTGGCGGAGCTGACCGGCCTGCTGCCGCCGGCGTTGTCGGCGCACCTGCGCCGGCTGCGCGAGGTGGGGCTGGTGGAGCAGCAACGCCATGGGGTGCAGGTGGTGTACGGGCTGCGGACCGTGGCACTCAAGGCGGCGGCCAAGTGGTTGGCGAAGCTGGCCCGGTGACGGGCGCTGCTGGGCTTGATCCCTGGCGGTGAACGCAAGCCCGCTTGCCTTGGGCTGCACCTGGGTTTGGGGTTTCAGTGGTAAACCCTCGGGGCAAGAACCGAAGCCCCCCGGATTCCCCCGGATCCCCCCCGGATCCCCCCCCGGATTCGCCGGAGCAGTCCCGACATAACCCCCGGGTTCGCTGCGCTCATCCGCAGCTTGAGTGAGTTGGTTGCATCTGCGGGCAAATCAATGGGAGTGTGCGTGATGATTCGTTGCTGTGCGTGGTCGTGGGGGGTGCTGGGAACACTGCTGCTCGGTGGGTGCGCGAGCACGGAGCGGACCACCATTCTCGATCGGCCGGCGCCGGTCACGACGGCTCAGCAGGGAGACTTTGTGCATGCGTCCAGCGGGGCGCGGTTTCCGGCCGTGGTCGGCGGCTTCACCCGCACAAAGACGCTGCGGCATGATGTCGATGGGCTCAACATCTCGGCCAGCTATCGCGGCGCAGAGGGCGTGCAACTCACGCTGTATGTGTACCCGGGCGCCCAGGACGAGAACTTCAGTTCCGCAGCGCGCGGCACGGCGGGCAACACGGCTGGCGCTGCTCAACGTGAAGCGCAGATTGAATTGGTCCGCGCCGAGATTATGCGCTTCAACCCACGCGCGGAGCTGGAACGCCAGGGACAGGCGGTGCTGCGGACCGCCAGCGGCCTGCGTCCCGCCCAGGTGGCGGTGTTCCGCCTGCGCGACGGCAACGGCGCGGCGACGGGCACGACGCTGGCGCAGGTGTGGATCGAACGCCAGCGCTGGTTCGTGAAGGTGCGCGCCACTGCGTCCGGCATGGCGGCGGCGGAACTGGAAGAACGCGTCAGCGACTTCCTGCAGTCGGCCCCGCAGTGGTAAGCCCCGCGCCGCTGGCTGCACCATCCCCCATCAAGTTGTGGATAACCGACAGGGATGTTGCGTTTCGCCGGTGCGGTTACGAACATACCCGCCATGCCCCCAATCACCTTGCCGAATTTCACCGCGCCGCCCTCCCCCACGCTGCCAGCGGACGACCTGCCCCAGCCGTTTGTCGCCGGCCGCGCGCATTGGCGTGCGACGCACGACCTGGCGTGGCGCCTGGCGCATCAGCACATCGGCCACGACGCCCGCCTTGCCGCCCCATGGTTCATGGATGAAGCCTGCATGCCCGATCGGCTGTGGCAGTGGGACACCTGCTTCATGGCGTTGTACACCGTCTACGCGCCGGACGTGTTCCCGGGCATCCAGTCGCTGGACAACTTTTACGCCTGGCAGCGCGATGATGGCTTCATCAGCATGTGCACGCTGTATGCCGACGGGCAGCCGGCGTATGGCGAACGCATCAATCCGCCGCTGCTGGCGTGGGTGGAATGGGAATACTTCCGCGCCACCGGCGACGATCGGCGGCTGACGCGGGTGCTGTCGCATCTGGTGCGCTACTTCAACTGGATCAAGGCCAATCGCCGTCGGCCGCGCATCACTGAGCCGCATCAGGAGCTGAATCCCACCACGGCAGAGGATGACGGCGGGCTGTACTGGGAAACCTGTGCCGGGGCGATGGGGATGGACAACGCGCCGCGCTGTCTGCACCTGGGCTGGCAGGGCAGCGACATCTGTTTCATCGATCTGTCCGCCCAGCAGGCGCTGGCGGCGCAGTGCGTGGCGCGGATCGCACAGCACGTAGGTGATGCTGCGGTCGCCCAGCGGTTTGAACGCGAGCACGCCGAGCTGGGGCGGCTGATCCAGCGCTGGATGTGGTGCGAGCGCGATCAGTTCTTCCATGACATTTATCTGGATGGCAATTTCCATCCGAGCAAGACGGTCGCGGGTTTCTGGCCGCTGCTGGCGGGGTTGTGTTCCGCCAGTCAGGCCGAGGCGTTGCTGGGGCATCTGCGGGATCCGCGCGAGTTCTGGCGGCCGCACCCGGTGCCGTCGCTGGCGGCGGATGATCCGAACTACTGCGACAGCGGCGGCTACTGGCTCGGCGGCGTGTGGGCGCCGACCAACTACATGATCGTGCGCGGACTGGAGCAGCACGGCTTTGGCGCCACCGCCCATGAGATTGCCTGCAAACATCTGGAGGCCTTGGCGCAGGTCTGCCAGACCCATGAGCCGCGCACGTTGTGGGAAGCGTATGCGCCTGAGCAGATCACCCCGGCGACGAGGAAGGACAAGCGCACCTGGGCGCGCCCGGACTTCTGCGGCTGGTCAGCACTGGGCGCGACCGCCATGCTGTACGAACAGGTGCTCGGCCTGCACCGGGATGCGGTGACGGGTCGGCTGGTCTGGGACGTGCGCCTGCCGATGGCGCATGGCTGTGCGAATTATCCGTTCCGCGGCGTCCGTTTGAACCTGTCCTGCAGCGAAGTGAAGGCGGGCCAGCGCACCGTGACCGTGGAGACGCCCATCGAACTGACGCTGGTGCTGCGCAGCGGCGGGGCAGCGCAGGAGATCAGCCTGACGCCCGGCGCGCAGCAGATCACCCTCAGCACGGACGTTGCTGGTTAAGAAACCATCTCAAAAGAAAAGAAACCACAGAGCCACAGAGATCACAGAGTAATGCTCACAGAGCATGCGGCGAAATGCAGAGGACAAGTCAGCTTCTCACGCGCGCTCTCTGTGTCCTCTGTGCCTCTGTGGTGAGTTTTGATGTGGTCAACTGGGGGCGGTTGGATGAGCGCTTCACGCCTTGAGCATGCCGGTCTGGCGGGCATAGGCGAAGACGCCGCCGGCGTCGACGATGGGTTTGACATCGCCCAGCGGCTTGAGGCTGTAGCGTTTGCCGGTGGTGTGGTTGATCAGCACGCCGGTTTCGACATTGACTTCGCAGTCGTCGCCGGTGGTGATTTCCTCGACGAGGCGCTGCTGGCTTTCGCAGGGCAGCAGGTAGCCGCCGTTGACGCAGTTGCGAAAGAAGATGCGGGCGTAGAACTCAGCGACGACGACCTTGGCGCCGGCTTCGGCGATCGCCAGGGGGGCGTGTTCGCGTGAGGAGCCGCAGCCGAAGTTCTTGCCGCCGATGAGGATGGTGTAGGGCGTGTGGAACTCGCCCTCGGCGACGAAGCGCTGATTGCCCTGGGGCAGACCCGCCTGCTGGGGGGGCACGCCGCAGAGGGCGTACATGCCGAAGTACTTGCGTTCCTCGGGGTCGGACGGGTTGAAGGACAGGTACTCGGCGGGGATGATCTGATCGGTGTCGACATCATCACCCAGCACATAGGCTCGGCCGCGGATAGAAGATTCCATGGGCGTGATCCTTAAGCTGCCCCAGGTGGGGAAACGGAACAGTATAGCGGGGAAGAAGTTTTAGCCACAGATGAACACGGATGAAGAGCGGTTGGATTTGGAGATTTGATGATTTGTGATTGAGTGATTTGCATCAGGCGGCATCAGCCAGTTTCACGTCAGCCAATCCCCAATCAACACATCAACCAATTCAGCACCCCTGGATTCGCTGCGCCCATCCCCGGCTTGGCGCGCTGCTGCCTCTGCTGTGCCCTGTCTCTATCATCCGTGTTTAGCCGTGTTCATCTGTGGCCAAACCGGCTTCCCCGGGTTTTCCACCACCCCCACTTGCATCCCCCCCGCCCGGGCGTCATAATGTGCGGCTCGCTCGGTGGGACCGGGCAAAACTTCGGCAGCGCGGCTGCCCGGTGGCTTCATCAACTGATTTGGTGGGAAAGACAGCATCATGGCTCATTCGCTCAGCGCCAAGAAGCGTATCCGTCAGAATCTCAAGCGCCGTGCCCGCAACCGCTGGCGCAAGCGCGGCTTCCGTGAAGCGATCTCGACCTACAACGAAACCATTCTCCACGGCTCAGTCGAGCAGGCGGAGAAGGAACTGACCGCCATCTACAAGGAACTGGATCAGGTCGCCGCCGCCGGCGCCATCCACAAGAACACCGCCAGCCGGCTCAAGAGCCGTCTGACCCTGCGGCTGAACTCCAAGAAGCAAGGCCCCGCGGCGACCGCCACCGCCTGAGCCCCCCCGGCCCCCGGCTCCCGGTTTCATTCCCAGCATTCATGACACGTCAGCGCCCCGGCGCTGGCGTGTTTTTTTTGCGCGTACAATTGCCGGCCGCATGAGCTGGACCCCCGAGCAAATCGCGCACTTTGGCAGCAAATACAACCTGCATCCCGACGCCAGCCTTTACCCCGGCGCGGAGAATCCCTACTTCCCCGCCCAGTCCTTCCTGCGTGACGGCTACGCCCCCATCGGCGGGTACGTCAAAGACTTCGGCATGCTGCCCTACGACGGCCGGTGGCATCTGTTCCACATCACCGGCCACCCCGGTGTGCGCTGCTGGGTCTCCGGCAACGAGGTCGCCTTCGGCCACGCCAGCACCAGCGATTTTCAGCACTGGATCCGCCACCACCTGCCCCTGGCGGTCGGCGATCGCTCCTGGGAACGCAGCCATGTGTGGGCGCCGTTCGTCTATCCCCATCAGGGGCGGTTCTACATGTTCTACATGGGGGCCGGGCCGGGCGAGTGCTACATCTCCTATGCGGTGTCGGACAATCTGGAGACCTGGACCCGCTGGGCGAACGGGCCGATCCGCAGCGCGCATGGCCGGGACCCGTTCGTCTGTGAACACGAAGGCAAAACGCTCCTGCTCTACACCGTCAGTGGACGCGGAGCGGTGGGGGCGCGCCTCAGCACGGACATGGAGCACTGGGAAACGCTCGACGACTTGCTGACCATCCCTGGCCAGCTTGCCGCCGAGTCGCCGTCGATGCATCCCTGCCGGGGTCGCTACGTGTTGTGGGTCAATGACTATGGTCCGAAGCTGGCAGGTTTCCGCGCCGCTTACGTGTTCTCTGATGATCCGCTGCAATTCGATCCCGCTCAGCTTCAGACCCTCCGTCTGGAAACCGCGCATCCCGCGGCCGTGCCGAGTTTGGAACTGCCGGTCAGCGTCCCCACGCCTTTGTCGATTGAACTGCTGGCCGCCGGCGACACGGTCTGGTTCGTGTCCTATTTCCGTTGGCACCAGGACCGCAATCGGCTGTTCTTCGGCGCGCTGGACTGGTCTTCCGAGCCGGCGGTCATCCGGGAGATTCTCGATCCCGAGCACCTGGCGCGCGTGCTGCAGCAGGTCGGCCTGACCATCCCGTCCGACCCGCTGGTGTGAAGACAGGCAATTTGTATGGATTGCAACGATTGAAGCGTTTGTGCTGATCACTGGCGCACGATCTGCCTATCTATGTCTTCGAATAACTTGTCCTTTATCTTGAGCAGGCCTGCGCGCGGGTTATACTGCCCGATAACTGCACAGTCGGGGGACGACTGCGCGCATCTGTCTGGGTCCAAGGGTGGTCGATGAACGAGTGGTTTCGAGCCGAGCAGCACGCCGAGGCTGCCCATCGCTTCTTTGAAGCTGGGGAATGGGAGAAGGCGCTCTACGAATTGCAGCGCGCCTTGGCGGTCAATCCCAACCAGAGCGAATGGCACTTCGGCATGGGTCTGACGCTGCATGAGATGGAGCGTCACGACGAGGCGCTGACCAGCTTCAGCAAAGCGCTGGAACTGGGCGGCGAGGATGTCGATACGCTCATGCACATCGGCGTCACGCTGCTCAACCTCGAACGCTTCCCCGACGCCATCGAAACCTTCAAACGCGTCATTCGCCTGGACCCCAACCACGAGCCGGCGTACTGCCACCGCATTCGCGCCCATGCCGAGCTGGGCCAGCACGACCAGGCGGAAGAATGCTTTTACCTCGCCCGCCTGCTGGTGGAGGAATGCCCCGACTGCTACGACCATGTCGCCCAGAGCCTGGTCATGCGCAGCCAGATCGACCGCGCCATCTGGTGCTGGCAGCAGGTGATTCGGCTCGAACCCGACCACCCGCAGGTCAACGCCAACCTCGCCCGCGCCCACTGGCATCAGGGCCACTTTGAACGCGCCCACACCTATTTCCTCCAGCAACTGCGCCTGGACCCGGGCGATCATGAAGCGCTGCTCCAACTCGGGCAGATGCTCGCGGACACCGACCGTCCCGCCGAGGCGCGCGAGAAGTTCCTCCGCGTGCTGGAGCTCAACCCCGCCTGCGCCGAAGCCCACCTGCGACTCGGCGAGCTGTCGCTGCGGCAGGGACACCTTGATGCCGCCCAGAGCGATCTGGAACTCGCACGTCGGCTCGACCCGCGCCTGCGCGGGGTCCACAAAGCCATGGCGCAGGTCGCCGAGCAGACCGGCCAGAGCGACCGCGCCCGCCAGCATCTGGAACAGGAACTGAGCCTGCCCGGCCACGCCCCGGATGAACTCCTGGAAATGGCGCGGCTGTTCATCGAGTTTCGCCGCCCCCGCCGGGCGATCGAACTGCTGGGCCCGTTGCTCGCCGTCGAGCAGCGCGGCGCCCTGTCCAGCAGCCAACTGGTCAACGCCCTGCTCTATCGCGGCGCCAGCCTGTTGCTGTTGGGACATTACGACGCCGGCATCGCCGACTGCCGCGCGGTGCTGACTTACCAGCCCGGTCAAGCACTGGCGATGCACAACCTCGCCCTGGCGCATCTGGAGCAGGGCGAACTCACCCGGGCCGCCTACTGGACCCGCAAAGCCCTGGCGCAGCACGAAGACGACGCGGCCCTGCGGCAACTGCATCGCCGCATCGCTTTGATGCGCATCGGCCGGTTCTGGCGCAAGCTGCTGGGTTTGCGGCGTCACTGACGAGCACCCAACGCCGGCCCCCCGGCCCCCGGCCCCCAGTTCCCGGGGCCAGGCAGCTCATCTCCACAAGTTCCGCGCCGCACAACCAATCGCCCGCCCATCGCGTTGTCGACGGCTCCTCGCGCCAGAAGTCTCCCCAATTTCACCCATCCGTAAAACCGACCGCATGCGGCTAATCGATCCACGCCTTTCACGGTTGGGCATTTGTTATCCAACCCGTCAAATCTTTTGAAAAGAGTGGAGCCGACTGGTTCGATGGTTCACCGGATACCCGTGTGGGGCTCGTGAAGATTTCATCGCTGGGGCGTTGGGCGCTCCTGGGAGGTGCTGTGGTGGGACTATTTGCCGCGAAGCGTCAATACACCGTGGGCGACCGCACCATTGAACTGTCCGCCCGCGACGTGCAGGTGATCTGCAAGCTGCTGGACAAGGGCAATCGCATTGAAGCGGCCATCCAGGCGCGACAGCGCGCCGGCATCGAACTCAGTGCCGCCAAAGCTCTGCTCGACGCCATCGATCAGCAGCGCCAACCCGGCGCCGCCATGGCGCCGCATCACCTGAGCTTCACCACCGGCCTGCAGCTTGTGCTCCGGGGGCAGCTCTCGCTGCAGCATTGGCTGAGCACCCATCAAGGGCTCATCTACACCACCCTGGTGCTCTGCTGGGTCGTGATTCTGAGCAGCGCGGTGATCTCCAATCGACCCGCCGCCGCCAACGCCAGCAGTGCCGCCCCCGAGCAGTCGTGGTACTTCGATCTGAACACCGGCGACCTGTTTGTGGATCGCTACGTCAACGACGGCAAACTCACCACCGCCGACGGCCATGAAGCCGTGCGGGCGTATGTCTTTGCCTGTGGCAAGTGCGCAGCAGACCAGCGCTTCGTCGGCTGGCTCGAGAAGCAGGAAGCGCCCCAGGCGATGATCACCGAGGAAACGCAGAAAGCGCTGGCGGCGCACCAACCCATGATGATCCGCCAGACCTCCGGCCGACTGGTGCGCGGAACGGAAGGCGAGGACCAGGCCTGGCACGCCATCGAAGCCGACGCCGGCCGGAAGCTGGTCGATCGCGCCCTCAACCGCTGCGGCGAGCAGCACGAAGCCCTGCCCTGCGAAGCCCGCTGAGCCGGTTGAACCAACCCCTTCACGGCCGTAACGGCGCGGCGGCGATCAGGTGTTCCGTCACCACCTGACCTCCGATCAGATGTTCCTGAATGATGCGCTCCAGCACTGCGGGCGTGCATTGCCCGTACCACGCGCCTTCGGGATACACCACCGCGATCGGCCCACCGAGACAGACGCGCAGGCAATTCGCCTTGGTCCGCGCGATCCCGCCGCGCTCGCTGAACCCCAGCTCCTTGAGCCGGGCTTTGAGGTATTCCCACGATTCCAGGCTCGCCTCCTTGCTGCAGCACAGCGGCTTGGTCTGATCGCAACACAACAGAATGTGTCGTTTGGTTGCCGGCAAACCCAGCGTGCGCGCGGCGGCCTGTTGCAGTCCCAGCAAAGCGGGGTCGGACATGGGGCGGGTCCTGTCGGGAAGAATTTTTTGGCCACGGATGAACACGGATGAACACGGATGAAGAGAGATTGGATTTGGAGATTTGATGATTTGAGATGGAGTGATTTGAATCAAGCGGCATCAGCCAATTTCACATCACCAAATCCCAAATCAACACATCACCAAATTCAGCACCCCCGGATTCGCTGCGCTCATCCGCGGCTTGACATGGATTGCTGCTCCATGATCGGTGCCTTATCTCTTCATCCGTGTTTATCCGTGTTCATCCGTGGCAAAGAACTGCTTCAATCCAGCTCACCCAGCGGCATGCCCGTGGACAGGGCCGCGGGGCGCTGGGCGCGATGCTGGAGGGTGTAGGCGCTGCCGGAGGCGGAGCTGTCGAGGAAGCCCTGCATGGCGTCCAGGACGCCCAGGATCAGCTCGGCGCTGCCGCGGTGGGGGCGGTTGTGCCGCAGACCCTGCGCCAGGTCCGCCATGCCGATGGATCGGCCGCAGCCGGCGGCGTGTTCCACGGGCAGTTCGCGCCACTCGGCGTCCGCTTTGCCGCGCACCAGCGTGGTGGAGTCGAAGACATTGGGGTCGGCGACTTTCATCGAACCCTCTTCGCCGTAGACCGTGATGGGATGCTTGGTTTCGTAGGTCGCGTGCCAGGCGGCGAAGCTGGTGATGATGGTGACGATCACGCCGTTGTCGAATTCCAGCGCCCCGGTGATGTGATCGGGGGTTTTGACGTCGATGCTCTGGCCCTTGAGCGGCTCGCTGCTGATGAGCCGTTGCGGGCGGGTGATGCCCGCGAAGCTGGTCAGGCGGCGGATCGGGCCAAACAGGTTGATCAGCGCGGTGAGGTAGTAGGGCCCCATGTCGAACATCGGGCCGCCCCCCGGCTGATAGAAGAAGCTGGGATTGGGATGCCAGCGTTCGTGGCCCGGACACATCATGTAGGCGGTGGCGGCGACGGGCTTGCCGATCAGGCCGCGGTCGAGCGCCTGCCGGGCGGTCTGCTGCGCCGCGCCGAGGAAAGTGTCCGGCGCGCCGCCCACGCGCAGCTTGCGCTGCAGCGCCTCAGCGACCACCTGCTGGCCGCTGTCGCGCGTGACCGCCAGCGGCTTTTCAGTCCACACATGCTTGCCCGCCCGCAAGGCCGCCAGCGACACCTCGGCATGCGCCGCCGGGATGGTCAGGTTCAGCGCCAGGTCCACCTCCGGATCCGCCAGCAGCGCGTCAACGCTGGGATGGGCGTTGGGCACCGCGTGCTCCTGCGCCGCCGCCTGGGCGCGGGCGGGATCGAGGTCCGCACAGGCGACAATCTGCAGCTGCGGATAGTTGCGGGCATTGGTGAAGTACTGGCGGCAGATGTTGCCGCACCCGATGACGCCGACGCGAAGCGGTTGCACGCGGAAAGCTCCTGAAGCGGGATAACGAAGACAGCAATGTAGCAGGAGCGTGCGCCGTCGCCAGCCTGGCAGGAGCAGTGCGGCGCCGCGCCAGCACCCGATTGTCGTGGGCCGCGCCGCATTCGCCAACGACGTGAGACCCGCTATCATCTCCGCCGAGGTTGATCGAAAATCCTCGTCATATTTATCCTCGGAGCCGCACCCGCGCATTTTGCTCATGTCCACGCTTACCCAGGTTCTGCTGCGTCCCATCCCCGACACCCCGCGTACCCGCCGCTATCAGCAGGTGCTCGATCAACGACTTGACGCCCTGCGGCAGCAGTGGGATCCCCAGCGCGGCTTGAGCAACGGGCGCGGCGTCAGCCTGCCCCATGAGCAGCATCCGGATTTCTGGGATTGGCCCGCCGCGCGACAGGCGGAACTGATCACCCCGGCAGTCAAGGCCGTCTATGACCGCAACCTCGGCCGGTTCGGCACCGCGGACCTGGCGGTTGCCGCCTTCTGCTTCCGCAGCCCGCTGTCACGCCACCATGGCGATCAGGAACTGGTCCGCTACTTCGCCGCCGGCGTCCGTCAGCACCTGGGCCAAACCCGCGCTGATGGCTTGCCCGGTTTCGCGGGATTCAACGGCGAAGGCTGGGCGCATGGCTGGGATGTCGAGGGCCTGATCTACGGCTGCGTCTTCCTGGCGGACCATCTGGACGCCGACACGCTTGCTTTGGCGCGGGCCGGCTTCACCCGTGCCGCGGCCCGCTTCGATCAGCTGGAAACGACGCCGCAGGTCATCGGCTCCATCGGCAATCAACGCCTGGTCTATGCCCTGGGCCTCTACCTCTACAGCCAATACCTCAACGAGCCGACCTATGGCGCGCACTCCGAGCGCCTGCTCGCCGACGCCTTGCCCAAGGTGCTCGACGCCTCGGGCCAGATCATCGAGCAATACGGCCCATGCATGCACTACTCGCACACCGCTTTCATCTACGCCTGGCTCAACCTGATGGTGCGCGACCAGCGCACTCAGGACCAGCGCGTCGCCAACTGCCTGGAATGGTTCTGCCGTCGGTATACACGCAGCGGTTATCCCTTTGCCGGCCCATCCACCCGGCAATGGGCGGAGGAGGTCAAAGAAGCGCTCGTCGATCTGCTGCCCGCCGCCGAACAGTTGGCGTCACTCAACACCGCCTGGCGCGATCGGCTCGACGCGCTGGCGCTGCGCCTGCTCCCGGCCGACGCGCCGCGCGACGGCGTAATGGCGGGTTTCCGCGATCACGGGCACGGCAGTTCCATCGCCATGTGGGCGATGCTCGCCACCCCGGCGGAAATGCCGCGCCAGGCGTCCAGCCCCGCGCCCACCCCCGGCATCTACGCCTACCAGTCCAGTGAAATCCTCAAGCGCGCGCCCTTCCGCTACTGGCACATCCATCAGCCGCACTACCAGACCCAGTTCACCAGTTGCGACTTTCTGCCTTTCTCGGGCATCCAGACCTGGGCGTGGCAAGACGAGCCGCCGCTGATTCATCCCACCCCGCTGGCGCCCAGCAGCACGCAAGGCGATCGCCTCGACACCGCCCGGCAAGGCGTCAGTCACAACTGGGGCATGTACGGCGCCGGCGCGATGGGCATCGACAGCTATGAACACAAGGTCGACGCCGACAACCACGCCCATCTGCTGGTGGCGCGTTATGACTGGCTGTGGCGCGTGCTGGTGCTGACCGACCGCGCGACGGTGATGCTGGAGTTTGGCGCCAACGGCCCGCGCCGCACGCTCTGGACGCTCAACCGCGTGGAACCCGCCGAGCCGACGTTGTCGCCGCAGGTGGTGCGTTTCGCCGGGCGCGCCGGGTGTCTGCATTGCTCCGACAGCGCTTTGCCCACCGTGCTGCCGCATCCCGATCAGGATGACGAATGGGGCCGGGGCGTGGTGCAGTTGCGCTACGACTGTGCCGGCGGCATGCAGGCGTTCGCCTTGAGCGATGAGCGCTTAAAGTTTCTCACCGCGCCGTCGTCCACCCCGCCGCAGCTGCGCTTTCATGATGGCGCGCACGCCTTTGCGCTGCATCTGGATCCGCGCCTGCTGGCGCCCAGGAATCCGGGCAATTTCAGTGTGGACACCTACGAACTGGCGGCCGGCACGCGCGTGCTGCGCGGGTGAGTTTGCCATCCGGCATACGGGGCAAGGTACAATCTCCCGCTATGGCGAACACGGAAGTTCCAGCGGCGCCGCGCCTGACCGGCCGGCGAGTTCACTTTGTCGGCATCGGCGGCTGCGGCATGTCCGGGCTGGCGCGGCTTACCCAGCGCCACGGCGCCCTCTGCACCGGCAGCGATCTGGTCGACTCCACCACCGTCACCGACCTGCGCACCCACGGCATCCCCGTCAGCCTGGAGCAGACCGCGCGCACCGTGCCCGCCGACTGCGAACTGCTGGTCATCTCCGCCGCCATCAAGCCCGACCATCCGGAAGTCGCCGAAGCCCAGCGCCGCGGGGTCACGGTGTACAAGTACGCCCAGCTCCTCGGCCAGCTTATGAGCGAACGCACCGGCCTTGCGATTGCCGGCACCCATGGCAAAAGCAGCACCACCAGCGTGCTCAGCCACATCCTCATCACCGCCGGGCTCGATCCGTCCTTCATCGTCGGCGCCACCTGTCAGCAGATCGGCGGCGGCTGGCGCGTCGGCTCGAGCAAACTGCTGGTCGCCGAGGCGTGTGAGTTCGATCGCAGCTTCCACAACTTCCATCCCCGCCATGCCGTGATCCTCAACATCGAGGAAGACCACCTGGATGTGTATCCAAATCTCGACGCCATCATCGACAGCTTCGCGGTGTTCGCCCAGAAGCTGCCGGCCGACGGTTCGCTGTTGTTGAATCACGAGATGTCGCCGCGCCTGCGCGTGGCGGCGCAGGTGCAGTGCCCGGTGGAAACGATCGGCTGGGCGCCGCAGGCCGACTGGCGCGTGGAGGTGAAGTTCGACCAACCCGCCAGCCGCCGCGCCCCGCTGACCCGCCCGCAGGTGACGCTGCAGCATCACGATCAGCCGGTGCTGCGGTTTCTCAGTCCGCTCCCGGGTGAACACATGGCGTACAACGCGTGTGCCGCGGCGGTGCTCGCCAGCAAAGTCGGCGCGGGCTGGTCGGACATCGCCCGCGCGATTGAAAGTTTCCAGGGACTCGACCGCCGCATGCAGCGTCTGGGCGAACGCGCCGGCGTGGTGGTGGTGGATGACTATGGCCACCATCCCACGGAGATCGACGTCACGCTGCGCGCCTTGCGCACGCACTACCAGCCGCGCCGCCTGATCTGCGTGTTCCAGCCGCATCAGCACAGCCGGACGCGCTTCCTGCTCGACCAGTTCGCCGGCAGCTTCGCCGCGGCGGACATCATCATCATTCCCGACATTTACTTTGTGCGGGACAGCGAAAAGGAACGCCACGCCGTGCGCGCCGCCGACCTGGTCGACCGCCTGCGCAAGCAGGGCAAACAGGCGATGCACCTGTATCCCTTCGCCGCGATTGTGGAGCTGCTGCAACTGTTGACCGCCAGCGGCGATCTGCTGGTGACCATGGGCGCCGGCGACGTGTGGAAGGTGGCGCAGCAATACCTGAGCGCGGGCAAGCAGTAGCCCGCCCCCGGAATCCCCCGGAATCCCCCGGAATCCCCCGGACATCTCCCGGATAACCCCCGGAATCCCCCGCAACTCTCCTGAATAGCTCTACCCGGGCCGCTCCTTACGCAACCCTTCGGTCAGCCAGCCCCAATCTCGACTACCAACCAACAACGTCACTGTCTCAGCCAACCAACCAATCCCCTCACGACAAATTGCCTCGGCGTCAAAAATGTATTTTCAATTAAAATACATTTTAGATGTCGCCATCAAGTATGGGTTGGACCTGAACCTGAACCTGAACATAAACCGAGGTCTTGCTGGTGGCGCTGACAGCAAAGCATGGGGGCGCCGCGGTGGGTGTCGCTGAACGGGGGCGGGCCTAAGCGCGAAGTCTTCTGCACCAGTCGCACGCACCAGGTATGTCCTTGCGCGCGCACAGCTAGCCCTACAGCAACGCTCTTGGTAGGGCTCGCTGTGCGCGCGCAACGCGGGGCGCTGCGACGCACGGGCTGGCCTCACGCCGTCCCGATGGTGAACCATAGCGCAGCCGGAACAGCAACCCATCAACCCCACCCAGCACGCCCTCTCCACCCTACCCCGGTTCCCGACCCCACAACCTTTTCACGCCCAATTCCTCCGCTGTTGAAAATGTATTTTCAATTAAAATACATTTTTAAGGCCACCGCCAAGAGCTGTGACGCAATTGGTTGGGTGGATTGTTCGGCGGGGTTGAAGCTGGTCCAGCGGAATGCTGGGTTGCTCAGTCCTGGCTCAGCAGCGCCCGCGCGGCGGCGGTGGTGGCGGTGGTCAGCGTGCCCAGGGCCTGGCCGGTGAAGGGGCTTTGCCAGACGGGGTAAAGGTCGCGGCCCTCCACGGCGGGGGGATAGAGGTAGCCGCCCCAGCCGTTGGTGACGTTCATCACCACCACGCTGGCTGGGGCGAGCGCCGCGCGCAGGTCCAGTTGCAGTTGGCTGTAGGCTTCATTGGGATGGGCGACCAGACAGGCGCTGCCCAGCCGCCAGACCCAGGCGTCCTGTTGGGCCGTGGGGCCTTGCCCGAGCATTTGCACAAGCTGGAGCTTGCGCTTGAGCCGCTCGTGGAGCACCCGGTCGGCAGCGGCGGCGAGTTGCTGTTCCAGTTCCTGCGGCGAAGGCAAGGGCTTCATCGGCAGCGCCAGCTCCAGACGCTGGGCGTGCAGCGCGCGGGCCGGCGTGAACGGCGCGGGACGCCACACCGCCAGCGGGGCGCCCGATTCCTGACAGCGCACGTAGCGCAGCGCCTGACGATGCGGCAGCATGCCGGTGAGCGTCGACAGCGCGGCATACGCCAGTTGTCGGCCGTGCCGGTCGGCGACGGCGGTGTCGCCAACGTACTGCCAACGCGGCGCCAACTCGCCCGAGGCGCCCTGGAGGAACAGGCACGGCGCGTTGTCCGTTGCCTGCTCGACGATTTCGCGCAGCGCGCCGATGTAATCCGGCGAGATCAGCCGATTCTCCCACGCCAGCGTGGTGGGGTGACAGGCATAGTTGACCAGGGTGGCGAGCACCGTCGCGTCGCGCTCGCGGGTGATGCGCCCGACCAGCAGTGTGTCGTCGGCAGGTTGCTGCGGGTGGTAGCCAGTGAGCCAGCGCTGCCGCGCGGGGTCGGGGTCCGGCAGGTCGCGGTTGCTCGCCAGCGTGCAGCGGCCGGTCGCCCAGGTGAGCAGGGCAGTGCTCATGGCGGCGAGCGCTTCATCGGCGGCGGCGGCGATGGCGATTTTCACCTGTTCAACAAACGGCGCGATCAGGTGGCCCCCCGGCTGGTCGGCGCGGTTGAGCGCCCACATGCCCACGCCATGCGAATGCGTGCAATGCAGCAGGGCGCGGGCGGGGTCGCCGGCGGTGCGGTCGAGCAGCGGTTGCCGCAACGCCAGCTCCTGGGCGCGATCGGGAATGATGCACGCATCGATCACCGCCAGCAGCAGCGGGGGCGATTGCGTTTCCGCACGCAACGCCAGCACGGTGACGGTCAGCGGGCGATGGGTGCCTTCGGACTGGTCGTGCAGGGCGGCCCCCCACATGCGGCTGTAGATGCCCACGGGCGGCGTGATGTCCCGCCGGGCGACGCCGCACTGCGCCAGCAGGTTGGAGGGAATGTCATGGAGCGTGGGAGCAGCAGTGGAACTGGACATCGGGAATGGCTCGGGCCGCATGCCGTGCGATTTACTGATCGGCTCCGGCGCGGGGGCGCACATGGTAAACGAACCCGCGTTCGTCACCGACCCAGCATTCCCCCGGACTACCCCCCGGATTACCCCCCGGCACACCCGCGACATCGATCAGCGGACCCCGCGCGAGGTCAACCAGTTGCAATGTGGTCAGCGCTTCCTTGCCTTGCTGCAACGTCAATCGGCCTGAGCCGTGCAGCACCCAGGCGGTCTGTCCATCGGAGGCGATCTGCCCCCCCCAGCGCCACTGGCCGGCCAGCTCAGTGGTGCGCATCTGCTGCGTCGCGGGGTTCACATGGTGCCAGCCGCGCTCCCGATCGAGCCAGTGCATTTCGCTGCCAACCTGACGGAACGCCAGCGGTGGGCCAGCGGTTTCCTGTCCCTGAACCTGTCCATCGGCGCGTTTGAGGAACTGCACCGCGCCGGCCCGATCGAAACGCAGCAGCCCCGGTTCGCTCATCAGCAACGCGGTGACGGCGGTCGGCTGGGGCGCGCTGCGCCAGATCAACTGTCCATCGGCGGCTTTGAGTAGATGCACGCTGCCGTCCAGGCCTCCCACTGCGACCTGTCGGCTGTCGGCAGCCAGCGCGGTGACGCCCGGCAGCGGCAGCACCGCACGCCAGCGTTCGTTGCCGTCGGCGCAGGCGATGAGGGTCTGGTTCTGGGCGATCAGCACGGTTCCATCGGGCAGGGCCGCCAGTTGTTCCACGCCGCCGCGGTCGGGCAAGGCGATCGGCGTCGGTCGGCCGGTTTGGCGATTGAGCAGCGCACATGAGGGCGCGGTTTGCAGGATCGCCAGGGCGGCGCCGGTTGCGTCAGTGGACACGGCATAGCTCAGGGGCGCGGTGCCGGTCGTGGCGGGAGCTTTCCATTTCGCTTTGCCGTCGGCGGGGTTCCAGCACCACAGTTCGCCATCGATGCGCACCAGCAGATGATCGCCATCCCGGCCGAGCACCTGGGCGGGGCCCTCCTCCACCTGGCGCACGGCGGCGACGCGGTCCTGCCATTGGGTGGCCCAGCGCAGCAGCGCGGTCACATGGTCCGGGATCGCCATGGTGGGCACGCGCACCAGGCGACGGGTCTGCTCGCCCCAGATTGCCCGCAGCGTGTAGCCATCGGGGCGCTGCCCGACCTGCAATTTCAACTCCGGCGCGGCGGGGTCGGTGGTTACCGCCAGGTCGGCGGCAAAGGCGCTGGCGGTGGACAGCGCCTGCCAGGCGGAAAGCAGGCCGGCCGGCAGGGGCTTGGTGGGCGCGCGATCGCCGGCGTCATCGCCCAGCAGAAAAGCCTCGGCGTCGTTGCCGTCCCAGGGTTCGATCACCAGCCGAAGGCGTTGCGGCGGGGCGCCCCGGTCGCCGCCGGCGAGCAACTGCTGCACATCGGCGGCCAGTTCGATCACCGCATTTTCGGAGACCTGCTGGGGGCCCGGCAGGATGCCGTCGCGGCGCGCCCCGGGGCGCGGCGGGCGCGCGGGGCGATGAGCCGCCCGCAGCAGCGTTTGCCCGGCGTCATCGAACTGCAGCGCGAACCAGTCCCGGCGGGACTGATGCAGCACCAGCACCAGGCTCCACCCCGGAGAGCCCGGGGCGGCGCGCCATTGCAACTGCTCCCAGGCGCCGGCGTCCTTCCTCGCGCCGGCGGGCCAGCGAAGATTCAATTGCTCAATGAACGCCAGCGCCGCCTGACTGTCTTCGCGCTCCGGCTCTCCGCCGAGCACCGCAAAGCGGAAGCTCAGTGGTGCGTCCGCGGCGCGCGCACTCCCCGTCAGCAGCAACAGCAGAGCGAGAACCACCAGATTGCGCCCGGGAAAACATTTCATCGCAGCACCACCGCATCGACGGATTGAGGAATGGCATGCTCGATGCGCACCACGTCGTCCTGGCGCGTAAACGGCAGCGGGCCGGTGAGCGTGGAAAAGACTTCCTTGATCGGCCGGGTGGTGCGCACGGTCAGCACGCCCGGCTCGCCCGCGCCGGTGAAGGCGAATTGATTGACCGTCACCACCAGGGCGTCGGGATGCTCGAACAGCGCCAGTTCGGTCTGCGGGGCGGTGTGGGCGACCGCCGGTGGACCCAGCGCGGTGTCGGCGGGCACACTGAACAGCACCCGGCGATCCAGGCGGTACGTGCTGTTGCCGTCGGCGTCACCCTTGAACACCAGCCCCGGCGAAAAGCCCAGCAGCAGCGTGTGGCCCTGGCCCACCGCGCGGCGCACCGCGGCGACGGCGCCATCGGCATACTGGCCGACCGGTTGGCCGGTGGTCGGCTTCAGGTGGAACAGCGGGCCGACGATCGGCGCGCTCAGCGCGGGCGTCACCTCACTGGCGTGCAACGTCACTTCGCCCACGGGTTGATGCTGGGGCATCTGCAGCGCATGCCAACCGCCCTGGCTGATGGCGATGAGTTGCTGGGTCGCACCGAACAATTCGGCGGCGGGCGCATGGGGTTGGTCGAACAGGTCGTACTGGGCGGCGCCTGCGACGCCCACGAGCGTGCCGCCGGCCTGCACCCATTGCGTCAGCGCGGGCAGGCACGCCGGGTCGAGATTCCAGCCGAACAGCACCAGCATGCGGTAGCGCGAAAGCACTTCGGGGGTGAGGTCTTCCTCCAGCACGATGTCGCACTGGCGATGCGCCTGCTGGAGCGCGATGAAGCTCAGCAGGCGATCGCTCTGCACGCCGGCGACCGGTCCATGCTGGATTTCATGGCTGCGGTTGTACAGCAGGGCGACCCCCGGAAGCTGGCGTTTCCCTTCGACGAGGTAGCGGTCCACCGGGCCCAGGGCGCGGGTGCCGCGGGCGATCTGTTGATAGGCGCCGGGCATCTGGGACCAGAAGTTGCTGTACTCGGCGCCGGCGTAAAGCGGGCCGAAGGAATAGACCAGGATGCGGTGGATGTCGTGGGCGACGAGGGAAAAAAACTTGTAATCGCTGGCGCCGGTGGTGGCGACGCTGTAGAAGCCCTGGGGGAGCTGGCCGAAGTTCCCGGCGCTGCGGACCAGGGCGGCGTAGTAGCTGACGGTTTCGATGCCCGCCATGCCCCAGGTGCCGCCGCGGCTGGCCCAGTCTTCCGCCCAGGCGTGGGTGGCGCCGCCATGGCGGGTGAGGGCGAACCAGTCCGAGCCGTTCATGTCGCCGCCGAACATGGGCGGGTGGGGCGAGAAGTTGCAGTAGGTGCGCACGTTGGGAAACACGGCCTGGGCGGCGGCGGTGACGCGGGCATAGAACCGCGCGGTGAAGATGAACTGAAAACGCTGGCTCAGCAGATGCGCTGCACTGCTCAGGGGCCCGGAGCCGACGGACTCGTTGGGGCAGTAGGGCACATCGCCCGGATTTACCTGTTCCAGTGCCGCGAGCATGGCTTCATGATGCTCAGCGAGCGTTTGGCGCACGTACTGGGCGAACGCCCGGCGGCAGTCGGTGCAGCGGCGGATGTGTGCGGGATTGACGATCGGGCCGATCTCATCGCCCATCTTCATGAGCGTGACGCGCTGGACCGCGCCTTCGCCATGCTGGCGCACCAGTTGCTGAGCGCGGCGGGAGAAGGCGTCGCGCAGCACCTGCTCCACGCGCGGGTCCAACGGGCAATGCGTGTCAGCATGAAAGAGCGCGTCGGCGGCATGGACGGTCAGGTCGTCGTGCAGGTGGTAGCGCTCCCGCTGAGCGGCATCGGCGACTTCGATGTGGTTGATCCCCAGCCGGGCGAGCATGGCGAGCGTGTCTTCGCGGGCTTCGGCGGCGGTGTTGGCGCCGCTGGTGAGGATCAGCCGGCGGGGCGTTTCCTCGCTGGGCGTGTGCAGGGCGGTCAAGGCGGCTTCCGCCAAAGCGCGTTGCTCGGCGGCGACATCCAGCGGGGTGCGCAGCAGGGCGACATGATTGGCGCTGCGGACGCCAAAGCGTAGCGTTTTGCCGGGGGCGGGCGCGGCTTCATCGACGGCTGTGCTTTCGGTTTCCTCTTCCTCCGCCTGCGGGGTTGCCCACACGGTGGCGGCCTCGGGATTCTGCACCGGCACCAGCGCCCAGGCGACGCCGCTGCGCAGCGCCGGTGCAATGGTTTTCAGGATCGCCGCGTCATGCGGATGCCACGCCAGTTGCACCTGGACCTCCCCATCAGGCGGACTGTCAGCCGGGGCGCCGGTGCGCAGGATCAAGGTCGCCCACGGACTGCCGCCGCCGGTGAGCGAATCGGTGGCGTCGATCCACGCCGACCATTCGCCGGGCTGCAGTGGACGTTTGTCTGCGCCGGTGATGGGTTGATCGGTGAGGGTGCTGTACCACAGCGGGCCGGTGGCGCCGCGGGGGATGCGGCGCCAGTGGTAGGTCAAGTCGGTCTGCACTTTGAGCGGACGGCTGTTTGCCGCGCCGGGAAAGCACAGGCGCACATACACGCGGTTGAGATTGCCTCCCGCCACCGGCGGCGCGAGGCTAGGGCGGAAGGAGCGGGACTGGCTGACGAACAGGGCGAAAATGCGGGCGTCCTTGGCGCTGCTGCGAAGGGACAGATCGGTGGACCCCGCTTTCAGTGGCAGATCGACAAATTCCCACACCACACAGGTCGCGCCCGGCGTGCCCATGCGCTGGGCTTCGGTTTCAAAGCGAACCGGGGTATTGGCTTCCTGGGTTTTGCCGGCCTGGCTGGTGATGCCTTTGGCGGCGAAGGTGTGCCTGGCGGCGTTGGAGCCCGAGAGCGTCAGCTCCACCGGACGCGGATGCTCGCGTCGGGCTTCATACCGCAGCCAGAGGCGGTACGTGCCCGCCTTGGGAACATCCATGACGCTGGTGAGCGGACCGCCGGTCAGCGGGGCGACTTCGCCATCGACGCCGGTGACGCGCCAGGTCCACGGCGAGCCATCGGGTTGGGCGTCATTGCGCTGCCGCAGCCCGCGCGCGCCAGTCCAGTTCTGGAAAAAGGTCAGATGGCTGTGATTGAGCAGGTGCAGATCGCTGACCGCCACCGCGGCATCAAGCTCCGCCAGCAGGTCGTCATCGTCCGCGCCCAGGAGCGGCGTGGCGCACAACAGCAGCGCCAGCAACGGCAACAATCGGCAGCAACGCCGGGTGCGAGGGAACATGACGGCATTATACAACGTTGCTGCATGAGCCATGCAGACCGGGGTGGTCAGCGGCGGTGGCGCGCGGCGGCGGGGAACGGTACGCTGTCGCGATCCTCAAGCCTGCTGCGTGGCGGGGGTGAGGCAGTCTAAGGATGCAACTTCCATGATTCAGCAGCAGGCGGGCAAGGGGCCGGTGACGGTGGCGGTGGTGGGCGCGGGGCATCGCGGGGTGGGTTATGCGCAATATGCCGTGCACTGCCCGGAGCGGATGCAGGTGGTGGCGGTGGCGGATCCGCACGAAGCCCGGCGCGTCGCGCTGGCGCAGAAGCATGGCGTGCCGCCGGAGCGGCAGTATCCCAGCTACCAGGCGCTGATCGCCGCCGGCCTGCGCGCCGACGCGGTGATCAACGGCACCATGGACCAGATGCACTACGCCTCGACCAGGGCGCTGCTGGAAGCGGGCTATCACGTGCTGCTGGAGAAGCCCATCGCGCCGACCGCCGGCGAGGTGCGGGAGTTGATCAAGCTGGCGCAGGCGAAGCAGCGCGTGGTGATGATCTGCCATGTGCTGCGCTACGCGCCGTTCTACCAGCGGATCAAGCAACTGGTGGATGAAGGCACGATCGGCCGCATCATCGCCCTGCGCAGCGCGGAGCTGGTGAGTTACCACCACATGGCGGTCGGCTTCGTGCGCGGCCGGTGGAACCAGACCGCCACCAGTAATCCGATGCTGCTGGCCAAGTGCTGTCATGACCTGGACCTGATCGCCTGGTTCATGTCCGGGCAGGCGGTGGCGCAGGTGGCGAGCTTTGGCAGTTTGACGCAATTTCGGCGGGAAAACGCCCCGGAAGGCGCGACGGCGCGGTGTCTGGAGTGTCCGCATGTGGACACCTGCCGCTACTCGGCGAAGAAGCATTACGTGGACATGAAGTTGTGGGGTCCATATGCGTTTGAAACGCATCACGTTGATTATCGCGGCCTGACTGAGGCGCAGCAGCTGGCGTCGCTGCGCGATCCCGCCAATCCGTATGGGCGTTGCGTGTGGCATTGCGACAACGACGTGGTGGACCATCAGAACGTGATTGTGCGTTTCGCCAACGGCGTGACCGCGACGCACGACATGTGGGGCGCGACGGCGCGGCCGACGCGGACGCTGCATCTGCTGGGCGAGCTGGGCGAGATCGAGGGCGACCTCGACGCCGGCTGGATTCGCCTGCGTCAGCCTCAGTTGCAGCCTGGTGAAGCATTTGTGGAAAAGTTAATTGACCTGGGGGTCACGGATTCTTCGATCATGGGGGGACATGGCGGGGGCGATGGCCGGCTGGTGGCGGATTTCGTGTCGCTGCTGCGCGGTGAATCGACCTCGCGGAGCCAGACGCGAATTGAGGACTCGTTGACCGGCCACCTGATCGCCTTTGCCGCCGACGAAGCCATGCGCTGCAACCGGGTGGTTCGTCCGGAAGAAGTGTAGGGTGCGGGGGATTGCGCCCGGAATCAGATTAAATTCGCTTGTTCATTGTGTTTACAAATATATCGCCGGCGTATCCGTTATAATTAGGATATTTATACCTGTTTTGCTGGAATATTGGGGTCAATGACGGCGGCTCGGCTTGTCGGAGCTGTGGCGCCAGCGGCTGCAAGTCGGGCGGGCAAACGCTATCCGTCCAAATCGCTCGGGTGTGCAAACGCAGGGGAAGCACGGCAAGAAAATGGAATCGACTCCGGCGGTGCGCGAAACGAATCTTGTTCGCAAAAAGTTAATCCCGGCAACGGCTTGACGCATTTCGCGGCTTGTCGTATATACCTTGACCGTGAAGCATTGCGCGTCGATGGAGTTACGCGCAAATCGCTTAAGCAAGGTGGTTGGGTGTGGTGCAAACCATATTGAATGAGGCAAGTGGGGCGTCGTTCCATTGAATGATTTCACCGCGGCAGACACGAGCGGCAACGCACGCGATATTGAAGTCGCGTCGGTTGTTTTGTGCTCGAAATCCGCATCTTTTTCTGATTTGAAGGGCATCTCGATGAATGGGCAAGGCAAGGCAGATGCACGCTCGGGCCAGAGCTTTTGGTCGCAGTGGGTGATGCTGGCGCTGATCGTCGTGACGCTGGGCGTCGGCTGGGGTGTGCAGCCGCGTGTGGCTCGGGGTGAAGCAACCGACGAGGATGTGCTCAAGACCAAAGTGCGCATCCGCGAGTTGGAACTGGAGCTGGCGCGCGAGAAATCCCGCCTGCGCCGCCAACTGGGTCTGACCATCGAAGGCGGCTTCGTCGCCACGCCCATGCCGCTGCCCGAATCGGTGGAAGGCGTGGAGCCTGTCGAGGAAGACGGCAACCGCTACCCGGTCAGTGACATCACCATTGTCTACGCCCGCGAGCATCCGGGCCTGCCCGCCGTCAGCGAAGTGATGAGCGTGCCCGTCGATCTGGTGCGCACCAGCCAGGGCTTCATCGCCCCGCGGGCGGACCTGCCGGGCACCCGCGTTCGCCTCTGGGACCTGCGCGGCATGCAGGACGCTTACCTCTACGGCAGCGCCCTGCGCAAGATTGCGGTGAGCATCGTCGCCGACTTCAACCGTCAAGGTCTGGTCGGCGTTTTTGTGGGCCCGGATCCCGCCCAGATCAACACCCGCGGCGAAGACCTGCGCGGCGGCAACACCAGCCTGACCTTCATCGTCCGCACCGCCGTCATCAGCGAAGTCCGCTCCATGGCGGCCGGCGACCGCTTCCAGCCCGAAGAACGCATCAACAACCCCGCCCATGCCCGCCTGGTGCGCAACCTGCCCATCTCGCCCTCCGACGGCTTTGGCCCCGATGATGTGCTCAACCGCGATCTGCTCGACCGCTATGTCGCCCGGCTCAACCGGCACCCGAGCCGGCGCGTGGATGTCGCCGTCGCCTCCGCCGACAGCGAAGTGCCCGGCGAAGTCGCCCTGGACCTGCTGGTGGCGGAAAATCGTCCCTGGAACGCTTACTTCCAGATTTCCAACACCGGCACCACCAGCACCGACCATTGGCGCTACCGCTTCGGCGCCGTGCACAACCAGCTCACCAACAACGACGACGTCCTGAGCATCGACTACATCACCGCCGGCTTCGATAAAGTCCACTCGGTGCTGATCTCCTACGAAGCGCCGGTGTTCGACTCGCAGAAATGGCGCTGGGGCATCCACGGCGCCTGGAGCCACTTCACCGCCGACGACGTGGGCTTCGCCAACACCAAGTTCCAGAGTGAAGACTGGTCCCTCGAAGGCCGGCTGATCTACAACCTCTGGCAGAACGACACCCAGTTCCTGGACATCTACGCCGGGTTGCGCGGCGAGCAGGCGGCGGTCGAGAATCAGACCATTCTCACCAAGACCGTCACCGCCTTCCTCATGCCCTTCCTCGGCTTGAACTACCAGAACTACACCGAGACGACCGCCACCAGCGCTAATATCGACTACCACTTCAACCTCGACAGCATCGTCGGCACCGACGAAGCGGAGCTGGCGCTGTTGGGTCGTGGCGTGCCCGGCGGCGGCCTGCCGGACGCCGACTTCGACGTTTTGAGCTGGCGCTTCTTCCACTCCTTCTACCTCGAGCCGATCTTCAACCGCGAGGCCTGGGAAGACGTGACCACCCCCGACAGCTCGACGCTGGCGCATGAGATGACCTTCACCGTGGCGGGTCAGACCGGGTTCACCAACCGTCTGCACGCCCAGGAAGTTCGCGCCATCGGCGGCGTCTACTCCGTCCGCGGCTACCGCGAAGCGGAAATCTCCGGCGACAGCGCTTTGACCGTCAGCGCCGAGTACCGCCTGCATGTGCCGCGTCTCTTCGCCATCCAGCCTGATCCCAGCACCACCCCGCTCTTTGGCAAGCCCTTCCGCTGGTCGCCGCAGAACGTCTACGGCCGGCCCGACTGGGACCTGGTCCTCAAGGCGTTCTTCGACTACGGCGCCGTGTGGATCAACCGCAAGGGCCCCAACGAAATGAACGAGACGCTCATGAGCGTCGGCGCCGGCATCGAGCTGGCGGTCAAGCGGAACCTCATCGTGCGCGTCGACTTCGGCGTGCCGCTGGAAGATGGCCCCAAGGGCACCGGCGGCCCGGCGCGGACCGACCGCGGCGATGTGGTCACCCACGTGGTGGCGACCCTGATGTACTAAACGGCAAACAACCACAACCCGGCGCGGCCGCGCTTGCGGCTTCGCCCTACAAGTTCGTGTTTCCGGGAAACGTGTGATTGAAATGTTCGAGACTGTTCAAGGAAGATGCTGCCCGGCCCATTGACGGCTTGATGAAGCAGCAACCTGCAGGTGCTTGGAGTGAACACCATGGCGTCTACTAAGTTCCGCATCGGATTCTGGTCGACCAAAGGCAGCAACCGCCGTCGCGAGCTCAAGCGTCGCGCCCTGCGCAGCCAACTGCGCACCCGGTTGCGGATGCTCGCCGCCGCCAGCGCCGCGCTGGCGTCCGGCTTCATCGCCTCCAGCCGCACCTGGGCTGCGCCGCAAGGCGAACAGGTGGTCTCCGGCACCGCGACCTTCGAGCGCAACGGCGATGTGACCAACGTCACCACCGGCTCGAACCGCACCATCATCAACTACACCAGCTTCGACATCGCCAGCAGCGAAGCGGTGCACTTCAATCAGCCCGGCGCCATGAGCAAAGTGCTCAACCGCGTCGTCGGCTCGATTGACCCGACGGTCATCGCCGGCTCGCTGAGCTCCAACGGCATCGTCTACGTCTTCAACACCTCCGGCGTCATCGTCGCCAACGGGGCGTACGTGGACACCGCCGGCTTTGTCGCCGGCGCCGCGAGCATCCGCGACAACGACTTCCTCAACGACGTCAACCAGTTCCAGGGCACCGGCGCGGTGCAGAACTTCGGCTCCATCCACGCCACCGGCGACGTCCTGCTCGTCGGCCGCACGGTCGCCAACTTCGGCACCGTGGTCAGCGAACAGGGCGTGGTCGCCGTTGCCGCCGGTGAGGACATCCTCATCGGCAAGCAGGGCGACCATGTGTTCGCCCGCATCAACGGCGCAGCCGGCGGCGAGCAGGCCGGCGTGACCAATGCCGGCACCATCGAAGCCGGCGGCGGCGCGCTGCTGGGCGCCGGCGACCACTTCGCCTACGCCATCTACAACAGCGGCTCCATCCAGTCCGCGGGTGATGTGACCCTCGAAGGCTTCGGCGACGGCGTGGTGCTGGCGGGCGGCGACATCGAAGCCAATGGCCAGCGCGTGACCGTCACCGGCGAAAAAGTCGGTGTCACCGGCAACATCACCGCCAACGGCGGCGAGGCCTACATCGGCGGCGGCTACCAGGGCGCTGATCCTGAAATCCGCAACAGCGACCTGACCTACGTCAGCTCCTCCGCCACCATCAACGTCGCCGACGGCACCGCCGTCGTGTGGTCCGATGGCAGCACTGTCTTCAATGGCGCCATCAACGCTCCCAACTCCATCGTCGAAGTCTCCGGCAAGGAAAACCTCGCCCTCACCGGCCTGATCCTCGCGCCGGGCGGCTCCGTCCTGCTCGACCCGCGCGACATCACCATCGTCGCCGCTCCACAGGTCGATGACGCGGCGCTGGCGGACGACCAGATTCTCTTCGCCGAAGGCGGCGCGGGCGTTGACTTCGTGATCAGCGATGACGCCCTGGAAGCCATCAACGGCGACATCCTGCTGCAGGCTTCGCAGGACATCTTCGTCACCGTCAGCCTGGACCTGACCCTCCTTGGGCCGGGTGAAACCATCACCTTCCAGGCCAATCGCCACTTCGTCATGGACGCTCTCACCGGCATCGGCACCCTCGGCGGCAACGTCATCATCACCGCCGACGCCGACTCGGCTGGCGGCGGCGATGTCACCCTGGGCTCGCAGGTCGACACCGACCTGGGCATCGGCGGCGCCATCACCATCAATGGCGTCAACATCACCACCCAACTCAATTCGGTCGGTTTGTTCACCCAGAACGCCCCGATTGACATCAATGCCACCGGCAACGTCAGCCTCAGTTCGCAGGTCTCCACCCAGGGCGGCGCCTTCACCTCCGATGGCGTCAACTTCAGCACCGGCGCGGGCATCGGCATCGCCACCGCCGGCGGCCTGATCAACCTCAACCACACCGGCGCGGTCACCTTCGGCGGCACCGTCAGCTCCGGCGCGGGCACCATCACCATCGGTGATGCCGCCACCGGCGTCAGCCTCGCCGCCAACGTCACCTCCGCCAACGCCAACATCACCTTCGGCGACAACCCCGTCACCCTCACCGGCGGCGTGCAGGTCTCCACCGGCGCGGGCGTCGGCGGCAGCATCTCCTTCGGCTCCACCGTCGACGGCGGCTTCGCCCTCGAAGCGGCGGCCGGCACCGGCAACGTCACCTTCACCGGCGCCGTCGGCAACGGCACCGCCCTCAACAGCCTGACCATCTCCGGCGCCAACATCAGCCTCGCCAACCTCGGCGGCGCAGGCGCGGGCGTCACCGGCGCCACCGGCGCCACCGCCACCGCCGGCCTGACCCTCACCGGCACCACCTACAACACCGGCGGCACCCAGACCTACGACGCCGGCGGCAACAACGTCAGCCTCAACAACGCCGGCGGCGCTGCCTTCACCACCACCGGCGACAACGTCGCCTTCAACAACACCACCAACCTGTTGCTGGCCCAGAACCTCACCGTCACCACCGCCAACGGCCAGTTCACCGTCTCCGGCGGCATCACCGGCGTGGGCGCCTCGGACATCGACGTTCAGACCACCGCCGGCAACATCTCGCTGGGCAACGCCATCACCGGCGCCGGCCTGGTCAACCTCGACGCCGGCACCGCCAGCGTCAGCCTCGGCACCAGCGCCATCACCAGCAGCAACACCGACGGCGTCACCCTCGATGGCGACACTGCCGTCACCGTGGGCGCGATCACCACCGCCGGCGGCGTCATCACCCTCAATTCCAACGGCACCACCCAGCTCAACGGCAATCTCGACACCACCAATGGCCAGGCGGCTGCGGGCGCAGCCGTCAGCTTCGGCGGCGCGGGCGCGGTGCAGATCAACGAAAACACCACCATCCGCACCAGCCGCGATGGCCAGAACGACGCCGGCTTCACCCTCGCCAAGGCGCTCAACGCCCAGGTGGCCGGCACTGAGACCCTGACCATTGAAGCCGGCACCGCCGCGGTCAACATCAACGCCGCCGTCGGCACCACCGCGCTGGGCGGCTTCGCCGTCAACAGCGGCACGTTCAGCAGCAACGCCACGGGCACCATCACCACCCAGAACGGCACGATCAACGTCAACGCCTCGGGCGCGATCTCCACCGGCGCCGCCATCGCCTCCAACGGCGGGGCGATCACCCTCGACAGCGATTCCACCGTGACCGTCGGCGGCACCGTCGCCGCCGGCGCGGGCAACATCGTCTTCGTCGCCGGCGCCACCGGCAACGCTTCGGATGTGGACCTCAATGCCGCCGTCAGCGGCACCGGCAGCGTCACCTTCCGGCCCAGCAACACCGCCACCGCCATCAGCGTCGGCGGCGCCGGCTCCAACGCCGGTGAACTCAATGTCGACACCACCTCCATCGGCAACCTGAGCAACGGCTTCAGCTCGATCGTCTTCGGCTCGGGCACCCAGGCCGGCACCATCACCATCCGCAACAGCGAAAACTGGCTCGACGCGGTGCACTTCAACGCCACCGCCGGCGACGTGAACGTCGCCAACGCCATCAACACCGTCAATGGCGGCGCCACCGCCAGCGTCACCATCACCGGCGACGGCACCACCACCACCCTGGGCGCCGACATCACCACCGCCGGCGCTGCCGTCAGCATCAATGACAGTGTCGACGTCAGCGGCGGACGCACCATCGACACCACCAATGGTACCGCGGTCGCGGCCGGCGCTGCCATCACCATCACCGGCGACATCGACGGCAACGGAGGCGGCGCCGACACCCTGACCATCCAGGCCGGCACCACTGGCGTCGCCACCCTGGCGGTCAGCGGCGGCACCGCCAACGACATCGGCACCGCCGACACCCTCGATGACCTGACCTTCACCAGCGCCGGCGGCGGCATCGTCATCGGCAACATCGGCACCGTCGGGGCCACCGGCCTGACCGCCGGCAGCGGCGCCATCAGCTTCCCCAGCGCCACCAGCCTCCGCGGCACCGCCTATCACAGCGTTGATGGCTTCGACTTCGTTCAGACCGTCGATGTCCGCGGCGCCAACACCCAGATCCTCGTCGACACCAACAACGGCGTGGTCTTCCAGGCCGCGGTCTCCGGCAACGCCACCACCGAAAACCTCACCGTCAACACGTCCAACAACAACACCGCCGTCGACTTCCAGGCCAATGTGCTCAATCTGGGCAGCCTCACGGTCAACGCCGGCACTGGCGACGTGACCCTGCAGAGCGTCACCGGCATCGACGGCTCGATCCTCGTCACCGGCGGCGACGGCGCCTTCGGCGGCACCGACATCACCCTCAACGGCACCAACATCACCAGCACCGGCACCGGCGGCGCGGACGTGATCACCTTCACCGGTGACGTCCTGCTGACCAATGGCGTCACCATCACCGGCGCGGGTGGCGCGGGCGACAACATCAGCTTCTTCAGCATCGTCGAAGGCAACCAGACCCTCACCGTCGTCGCCGGCGACGCCGGTGGCAATGTCACCTTCTCCGGCAACGTCGGCGGCAACACCGCGCTGGCCGGCTTCGACATCGACACCGCGGTCAACGTCTCCCTCCAGGATGTGGACACCAACAACGGCGCGATCACCGTCGGCAACGGCGCGGGCGATCGCCCGACCCAGCTCACCCTCAACGGCGACCTGACTTCCTTCTCCGGCGGCAACGCGGGCGCCATCACCCTCCACGCCGATGACATCCTCCTGCAGGCCGCCGGCGGCGGCGCGGGTTCGATCACCCTGAACACCAACTCCGGCGGCACCGACAACACCATCACCATCACCACCGACGCCACCACGCTGCGCTCCAGCACCGCGTGGGAAGACGGCCTGGTGCTCGACGCCGGCAGCAGCACCGTCGACATCACCGGCGCCACCCTGGCGAGCCTGGACCACCTGGTGATCACCGCCGCCACCGCCTCCCTGGGCGCCACCACCACCGGCGCCAATGACGCCGGCGCCGCCGGCTCCCTGAGCATCACCACCACCGTCGGCGCGATCACCGTCAGCGGCGATCTGGCGACCACCGGCGAAGCCAATGCCGGCGCTCTGACCCTCAGCCCGGCGACCAACATCGTGCTGAGCAACGCCGGCAACACCATCACCATCAGCACCGATTCCGCGGGCGGCACCGATGCGGCGATCAGCCTGGGTCAGATCGTTGACGCCGCCGGCGCCAACACCAACCTGACCATCGACGCCGGCGACGCTGACGTCACCATCACCGGCACCGTTGGTGTGGCGGGCGCGAATGGCCCGATCGGCGTCCTGACCATTGATGGCAACGACATCGACCTGCAGCAGAACGTCGAAGTCAGCGGCGCCACCCTCCGCGCTGCCGACCCCGGCGCGGATGCCGAGAGCATCACCATCGCCGGCACCCTCGACGCCAACGGCGGGAACATCCTGATCCAGACCGACAACTTCACCCTCGGCGGCGGCGCCAACTCGCTGCTGTCCACCGGCACCACCACCGCCACCGTCACCTTCCAGGGTGAAACCGCCGCCCGCAGCTTCAACCTCGGCGACGACGCCGGCGGCAACGCGGCGAACATCACCATTGCCGAAGGCGCCACCGGCCTGGGCGCGGTGAACGCTGCGACCATCGGCGAAGTCATCATTGGCTTCGATGCCACCCAGACCGGCAACGTCTTCATTGATGACGGCAACGCCGACGACACCCTGACTCTGGGCACAGGCCTGCGGATCCGCACCGAGGCCGGCAGCGCCGATGTCTTCATCAACTCCAACCTGAACATCACCGGCGCGGGTCGCAACTTCACCGTGGAAGGCTCCGGCTCCACCACCACCATCGCCGGCAACATCACCACCATCGGCGGCAACGTGTCCATCACCGATGTCGTGGAAATCGACGGCACGGTCACCATCGACACCACCGGCGGCGACGCTGCCGACGGCGGCAATGTGTCCATCACCGGCACGATCGTCGGCGCCAACGGCAACGCCGATGAACTGGTCATCGACGCCGCCCGCGGCCCCATCGGCGGCGGTAACGACGGCTCCGTGTCCCTCGGCGGCGCCTACGGCGGCACCGCCACCGGCGACCTGACCATCAGCGGCGGCCAGATCGACCTGGCCAACGTCACCGTCGACGACGGCAACCTCTCCGTCTCCGGCACCAACATCGACCTCAACGGCACCACGTATTCCATCGCCAACAGCGCGGGCGCCGATACGATCACCTTCGACGGCCCGGTCGACCTGCACGCCAACGTCACCGTCACCGGCGGCGCCGGCGCGACCGACGCGGTCAGCTTCACCAGCACCATCGACGGCGCGGCCGCGGGCACCCAGAGCCTGACCATCGATTCCGCCGCCGGCGCGGCTTCCGTGGGCGGCGCCATCGGCGCGACCACGTCGCTCTCCGCCCTGAACATCAACTCCGGCGCGGGCGCGGGTGTGATTGATGTCGCCAGCATCGGCGGCGCGGGCGCGGGCGTCACCGGCGCCACCGCCATCGGCAACGCCGCCACCGCCGACCTGAACCTCAACGGCACCACCTACAACGCCAACCAGCAGACCTACACCGCTGCCGCGGGCACCACCATCGACGTGCTCGGCGGCGGAGCGCCGGTCACCTTCACCAGCTCCGACGACGCCATCAGTTTCGCCACCGGCACCATCGAACTGGGCAACGGCGCGAACCTCATCGTCAATTCCAACGGCGGCGCCATCAGCGCCGCCGCCGGCATCCGCGGCACCTCGGTCGAGGACGTCACCCTCAACGCCAACGGCGGCACCACCAACACGGTGAGCGTCGGCGCCATCGGCAACGCCGATGAAATCGACACCGTCTCCATCACCGGCTCGGGCGGCATCACCCTGGGCGGCAACATCTTCACCGGCACCGGCGGCGACAACGGCAACGTCACCCTCACCGGCCCGGTCGTGATCGCGGTCAACAACTTCATCATCGACACCAGCACCGCTGCGGCGGGCGCGGGCGGCACCGTGCTGATCACCGGCACCGTGGACGCCGATGACTCGAACGCGAACAACCGGCGCTTCAATGTCGACGCCAGCAACGCTTCGGTCACCGTCACCGGGGCGATCGGCAACACCAATATCTTCAACCAGACGCTCGACGGCGGCGTGACCATCGACGGCGGCGCGATCGACCTCCAGTCCAACATCACCACGCTGAACGTCGCCGGCAACGGCGGCGCGGTCACCATCACCGGCACCGGCACTGTCAACGTGGGCGGCGGCATTCTGGCGTCCGCCACCGGCGGCGGCGGCGGCAGCGGCGGCGCGGTCACCATCGACGCCGGCGCCGGTCAGACCCTGACCATCGGCGGCAGCATCATCTCCCAGGGCTTCGCGGTGGCGGGCAACAACGGCGGCGCTGTGCGCCTCAACGACAACACCGGCGGCGTGGGCGTCATCACCCTCAGCGGCGGCATCACCACCACCACCCAGAACAACGTCGGCACCGGCGGTCAGGTGGACATCGGCTCCCCCCTGAGCCTGGGCGCGGGCATCATCATCAACACCAGCAACACCGGCTCCGGCGGCGCTGGCGACGTCAACTTCGACAGCACGGTCAATGGTGGCCAGACCCTGTCCATCGACGCCGGCACTGTTGGCGGCACGGACGGCGATGTGACCTTCACAGGCGCTGTCGGTGGCGGTACGGCACTGACCAGCCTGGCGGTCCAGCGCGCCAATATCGTTGACCTGAACAACGTCACCACCTCGGGTGCGGCTGGCATCAACATCGGCTCCACTTCCGCGGTCTCCCGCATCGACATCAACGGCACCAGCTATGACACCGGCTCGGGCGATCCTGCCGCCGCCGGCCTGCAGAACTACAACTCCGACAACATCGACATCTTCGCCAATGCGACCTTCGACGCCTCCACCGGCGGCGCTGCCGGCGGTGCGATCACCTTCGGCAACGGCGGCTCGACGATCGACGCCGACGTCAACGACGCAGGCAATGACCGCTCCATCAACATCGTGACCACCGGCGCCACCACCGCCGGCACGGTGCTGATCGACGGCAACACCGGCGCGAACGTCAGCTTCGACGGTGGCATCACCATCAACGGCGGTCAGGTCACCACCGGCACGCTCAACACCACCGGCGGCGCGGCTACCGAAGTCGGCGGTGCGGTCAATATCGACGGCACCGGCGCGGTCTCCGTCGGCGCCATCACCGCCACCGGCAACACCACCGGCAACGGCGGCTCGGTCAATGTCGATTCCTCCGGCTCGACTGTCAGCGTGGCGGCGATCACCAGCAACGGCGGCGGCGGCGGCGGCGACACCGGCGGCACGATCGGCATCCAGACGGCTGCGGGTGGAGCCATCACGCTCAACGGCGACCTGATCAACGGCGGCGGCACCGCCGGCAACACCATCACCATCGGCAACACCGCCAATGACCCGGCGATCACGCTTGGCGCCAACATCGCCATCAACACCGGCGCGGGCGCCGGCAACGTCAATTTCGCCGGCGATGGCGCGGTCAACGCCGACGCCGAGGGCAACGACCGCACCCTGACCATCACCGCCGGCACCGGCAACGTCAGCATGAACGGCGCCGTCGGCGGCACCCAGGACCTGCGCAGCTTCACTATCGTCTCCGCCACTGATGCGTCAGTGGAAAGCATCACCACCCAGGGCGGGGGTGGCACCGACACCATCGACATCACCCTCACCGGCGACCTGACGGTCAATGGCTCGCTGTCCACCGGCGGGTCCGGCCCGGGCAGCGCCACCGGCGACATCGACCTGAACATCGGCGATGACATCTTCCTGACCGGCAACACCGTGTTCGACACCAACGACGCGGTCGCCATCGGCGGGGCGGGCGCGGGCGCCGACGGCGCGATCGAACTCGACGGCGTGGTCGGTGACATCGTCTCCACCCCGGCGCACAGCTTCGGCCTGACGCTCGACGCGGGCACCGGCAACATCGACCTCACCGGCGCGACCCTGACCACCCTCGATCACCTGGCGGCCTTCGGCACCACCGTGACCCTGGGCGCCACCAGCGTCGACGACGGCTCGGGCAACGGCGGCGACGCCATCGAAGTGGTCGCCACCACCATCAACCTCACCGGCGACCTGACCACCAACGCCAACAACTCCGCCGCCGGCACCGGTGCGGTGCATCTGACCGGCGCGGTCGTGCTGCAGAGCAACGTCACCATCAACACCGAAAACAGCGACGCCGGCCAGGCCGACGGCGCCGTGACCATCACCGGCACGGTCAATGCCGACAACGCGGCCGCCAACAACCGGGCGCTGGTCATTGACGCCCAGACCGCCGGCCAGGCGGGCGGGGCGGTCAGCGTCACCAGCGGCATGGGACTGGTTCAGGCCCTCGACGGCGGCGTGACCATCGACGGCGCGTCGATCAGCACGCTGGCCATCGACACCGGCGGCGGCGGCGCCGGGCAGAACGGCGGCAACGTGTCGCTGACCTCCTCCAACGGCTCGGTCCAGACCGGCGACATTGATGCCCGTGGCGCGACCACCGGCAACGGCGGCACGGTGACCATCAGCGCCACCGGCGGCGGGTACACCAACGCCGGCGGCGCCATCATCGCCAGCGGCGGCGGCGCGGGCGCCAGCGCCGGCGGAACCGTCACCATCGACGCCAATGCCGCCAACACCATCATCGTGGGTCCCATCACCACCAGTTCTGCGGGCACCGGCAACGGCGGCAACATCCTGCTCAACACCGGCGGCGGCACCGGCGGCATTACGACCTCCGGCGACTTCGTCTCCTCCAACTCCAACGCCGGCTCGGGCAACGCCGGCGCCATCACCGTCGGCACGACGCTGACGGTCGCGTCCAACGGCTTCGACATCACCGCCACCGGCAACGCCGGCAACGGCGGAGCGGTCAGCCTGCAGGCGGTCAATGCGGATGACGCTGGCAACAACGATCGCAGCCTGACCATCAACAACCAGAACGCCGGCGGCACCTCCACCGCGGATGTCACCCTGGGCGGCAACCTCGGCGGCACCGCCAACTCGCAGACCAACGCCAACCTCGACGGTGGCGTGAGCATCACCACCAACGAACTCATCGGCGGCACCAACCAGATCAATACACGAACTGCTTCGGGCCTCGGCGGCCCTGGCGCGGTCACCATCAGCGCCTCGGGCAACAGCTCCATCGGCAACATCGGCACCATGAGCAACAGAACCGGCATCACCGGCGGCGCCGTGACCATCGATACCGGCGCCGGCACGCTCTCGGTCGGCTCCATTGATACTTCCGTGACCGTTACCGCCACCGGCGGAGCGATCAGCCTCCAGACCGGCAATGGTGCTGACGGTGTGGCAAGCTCCGGTGCAGTCACTCTCAACGGCAACCTGACGTCTCTGGCCGGCGTTGACTTTGCTAACGGCGCCGGCAATGGCGGCGCTATCACCCTCGGCGGCGCGGGCAATGCCCAGTTCATCACCGCTGCGGATGTGACCATCACCACCGGCCAGAACGGTGGCAACATCAACATCACCACCACCAACGGCATCCGTGACAACGGCCAGGGCGTCCATGTCCTGACCCTGACCAGCGGCACCGGCGCCACCACCGTCAGCGGCCCGCTGGGCGGCACGGGCGACACCGGCTTCGAACTGGGCAGCGTCCTCGCCAGCGGCGCGCAGCTCAACCTCAATTCCAACATCTTCACCGACAGCAACGGCGCCGGCGACGGCAGCGTGAACCTCTCCGGCGTCACCACCGTCCAGATCGGCGCGAATGTCACCATCGACACCGACCGCATCAGCACCAACGGCGACGCCGCCGGCACGGTGACCTTCAACAACGCCGGCTCGCTGACCGACGACGCCAACAACGCCACCACCCGCAACCTGACCATCAACGTCAACGGCTCGGCGGGCGGCGACGCCGACGGCAACGTCACCCTCCCGGCCACCATCGGCTCGGCGGACGGCGTGGCGAACGAGGAAATCGGCGTGCTGGACGTGACGGCCGACACCGGCACCATCACCCTGGGCGTTGCCGGGGCGACCTATCACACCAGCGGCATCACGTATCACTCCACCGTGCTGCTCACCGGCGACACCGTCCAGAACACCAACGGCGGCGACTTCGACACCAGCGCGGCAGTGGTCACCGCCAACGCCGGCTTCCTGTGGGACCTGACCATCAACACCTTCGACAGCGACGCCGGCGTGGACGCGGCGGGCGATGTCCTGCTGGGCCTGTTCGACAACTCCGGCACCAACTTCCTGCACTCTGTGACCATTGACGCGGTGGACGCCGCCGCCCGCGGCGACTTGTACCTGGCGAGCACCATCGGCACTTCGGACATTTTGCTGGATCACGACGGGGTCACCGCCGCCAGCTTCACCTTCGACGGTGACGACGTGGCGATCAATCCCACGGCGGTCGGCGACGTGATCATCGACACCGAACAGGGCAACAACGCCGACGGCGGCAACATCAACCTCAACGTCAGCGGCACCAGCGTGATCGACGGCAGCGCTTCGGCCCGGACCCTGACCCTCGATGCCCGAGGTCAGACCAACGGCGGCGTGGTGACCTTCGGCCTGGTCAGCAACACCGGCGCGCTGGGCAGCTTCCTGTACCAATTTGCCGCCCGCACCAACGGCACCGGCAAGATCAACCTCGACAACAACATCCTCACCGAGATGCCCTTCGGCGGATTGGGCGGAGGCATCACGCTCGTGGGTCCGGTCGAACTGGGCGCTTCGGTGCTTCTGGACACGGACCAGACCGCCAACGCGTTCCCCGCCCGCGCGGTCGATCTGTCTGCGGCTACCTTCTTCGCCGCCGGCAATGGCAATGACCTGTTCATCAACACCACCAATGCCCAGGCCGGTCAGAACGGCGGGGCGGTGGCGCTGGGCGTGTTCGGCAACACCGACAACAACGGCGCGGCCGCATTCTTCGTCAATGACCTGAACATCGACACCACCCCCGGCGCCGGCGGCGTCGCGGGCGCGGTGACGCTCCATGGCAATATCAGCCTCGATGACAGCGACGGCGGCGCCAACGCGGGCATCGCCCCGGCGTTCACCATCACCGGCAACGGCGATGTGATCGTCAGCACCGATGTGACGGTTGACACCGCTCAGGGCGCCGACACCGACGACGGCGGTGCGGTCAACTGGAACGCGAGCAACATCTACGCCGACGCGGACAGCTTCACCCTGACCATCAACACCGACACCGTCGCCGGCAACACCGGTGGCTTGGTGACCTTCGGCCTGGTGGACGACAACGCCGGCGGCAACAACTTCCTGCAGGCTTTGATCGTTGACGCCGGCACCACCGCCGGCGTCGACGGCGTGGTCACCCTCAGTCAGAACATCAGCACCGATCCGGGCGCGGCATCCGGCGGGGTGACGATTGACGGCAGTATCCGACTGACCGCCAGCGTCACCATCGACACCGATGCCGCCAACGACGAGAACGCCGGCGCGATCAATCTCGCCGTCACCAGCGGCAGCGTGTCCGGCGGGGGCAACGGCCTGGACCTGACCCTCAATTCCACCGGCAACGCGCAGGGCGGCAACGTCGCACTGGGCCTGTTTGGCAACGGCGGCGGCGCGTTCATCAACGACCTGACCATCAACACCGCCGGCACCGCTGCCGGCACCACCACGCTGCATGACAACATCAGCCTGGATGACAGCGACGGCGCGGGCATCGCCGGCACCGCCCCGATCTTCCAGATCGTGGGCAACGGCGGCATCGTGATCAGCAACGACGTGACCGTCGACACCGCCCAGGGCCTCGACACCGACGCCGGCGGCGATGTGGACTGGAACAACTCGAACGTCTCCCCGGACAGCACCGGCTTCGACTTGGTGATCAACACCAGCACCGTCGCCGGCGAGCAGGGCGGCGATGTCAAGCTGGGCGCGGTGAATGACACCAACACCGCCGGCACCTTCCTGGACACCCTGACCATCAACATGGACGGCAACGGCGGGGCGGCGGGCGTGGCCCTGGACGGCCGGCTGACGTTCGGCCGGGCAACCCCGACGTTGGAAGTCGAAGGCGCCGCGGGCACGCAGGACACCGCGACGATCACCATCAACGGCGTGATCGACCTCGATGCCCAGACGGGCAACGTGGCGGGCCCGCTGGTCGGCATCGGCGGCGTGCAGGTTACCACCCTGCTGATTGACACCAACGCGGACAACGTCGCCCGCAACTCCGGCGCGATCGATCTGCGCAACTCCGTGACCGACGGCGCGACCGTCGGCACCACCGTCATCGCCACCACCAGCGGCGACGGCACCGGCCAGGGCGCGGGCAACAGCGTCAACGCCGGCAACATCCGCGTGGGCGACATGGGCGTGAACGTGCCCTTCCAGTCGCTGGTGTTCGACACCAACGGCCAGACCACCGACGGCACGCTGTTCATCCACGACGCAGACAACAACGGCACCGCCCAACTGCTGATGGATAACTTCACCGGCGCCCCCACCTTCGACGTGGACAACGCCTCGAACATCGTCATCACCGCCAACACCGAGATTGACACCGAATCGGCCGACAACAACGTGGCGGGCGCGATCAATCTCGCCAGCTCCACCGTCTCGGCGACCGGCGCGTTCAACCTCGAACTGGACGCCAACGGCACGACCGACGGCGCGGTGACCCTGGGCGTCTTCAACAATGTCACCGGCACCGACTACGTCCAGAATCTGACCATCGACGGCGGGGCGGTGACCGTCACCGGCAACGGCGACGCGACCGACGCGGCGCTGAACAACTCGGTGGTGATCGACGGCAGCCTGCAGCTCAACAGCTCCAGCACGGTCGCCATCAACGACGATGTGGAAGTCGACCGCGACGCCACCGGCGATGACACCGAAATTCACGCCACCACTTCCGTGACCATGGCGGCGAACACCACGCTGGACGTCAACGCCGGCCAGGCCCGCATTCAGGCGGTCAATGGCGCGGTGACGATTGTGGACCTCGACTCGGCGGCCGCCAACGGCGCTCTGCCGGTGGTTCTCTCCGGCGCGACGGGCATCACCTCCACCCCGCGCAACACCGATGCGGTGGCGAACGTCGCCATCCAGGTTCAGGCGGGCACCAACATCACCACCGGCAACATCAGCAACAGCAACGCCGGCCACATCGAACTGATCGCCGGCAACGAGACCGCCGGCGGCGGCGGCGTGGCGGGTGACGCCGGAGTGGGCGCGACCGCGACCATCAACGTCGATCAGGTTTCCACCACCGGCGCCGGCATCGTCTACATGCAGGCGACCAATGCCGCCAACAACGGCGCGATCTTCGATGTCGAAGCCGGCGCCGACGACAACAACGATGTGATCGCCAACGAGTTCCACGCCCGCGCCGACACCAACATCGGCGTGGTCGAAACTGTCAGCGATGCCGACGGTCATGTCTACCTCGACGAGGAAGACGATGGTCTCGGTCGCGTTTTCAATGGCAACTTCATCGACACCGCCGTCGCCAATGTGGTGCTGTTCACGCTCGAAGCCAATTCGCACATCGGCATCGACAACACCGACACCGGCGGCGGCCTTACCGTGGAGTCGCTCGTCCCCGGCGACGCCAGCGACGCCTCCGCCTGGATCCGCAACAGCGCGGGTCTGGACATCTCGGCCCTGAACATCGTGGCCGCCAACAACATCCTGGCGACCGACCGCCTGGCGTTCATCGCCACCACCGGCAACCTGACCATTCAGGGCGTTGGCGTCCCGCTGAGCCAGAGTGTGGCGGACACCACCGTCACCGACGGCGCCACGCTGAAGCTCGAAGCCCTGGCCGGCAACATCGTGCACTCCGGCGGCGTGGGCAACGAAGCCATCGCCGTCACCACCGTCAACTTCATCGGCAAGTCCGCCAACACCGAACGGTTCAACACCACCGTCGTCCGCGGCGACTTCCAGATCACCGGCGTCAACAACGACCTGCTGGTCGATGAAACCGACGGCATCATCTTCATCAACCTCGACGGTAATCAGGACCAGAACGGCGCCGCCCAGGACCTGTCCGCTTCGGCGACCGACGCCATCGAAGTCCGCACCAACAACACCGCCAGCGGCATCACCAACAACACCGACATCGAAGACTTCTTCTTCACCAGCACCTCGGGCGACGGCATCCTGGTGGGCAGCTCGATCGCCGGTGTGGCCACTCCGGCCGGCGGCCTGCTGATCAATGTCAATGACGTCGACGCGGGCGTCGCCGACAACAGCGGCAATCTGCGCGTGGGCGTGGCGACCGACGCCGGCCTGAACATCTTCGGCACCAATGGCACCAACGCCATCGCCATCGATGTCGCCGACGGCAACATCCTCTTCGGCGCTTCGAGCGTCACCGTGGACGCCACCGGCGAAGTCACGGCGGTCGGCGCCGGCTCGGGCGTGGACATCGACGCCCGCAGCGGCAACCTGAATGTCCGGGTGACCGCTTCCGACACCGCCTTCAACGGCGCCACCGAACGCCAGATCGTCGTGGGCGACGGCAGCGTCGGCGCTCCGGACGTCTCGCTGGTCGCCGGCTCCACCGGCAGCGGCAACGTCTACTTCGACAACGACAACAACATCGCCCTCACTCCGCCCAACGGCACCGGCCCCGCGGGCGCCAACGCCGGCGGCAACTACATCAGCGTGGATGCCGAGATCGAAGCTCAGGACCTGGGCGCGCCCAACAACGCCACCGGCGACATCACCATCAAGGGCGACTTCAACTCCACCGGCTCGGTCATCGCCGACTCCAACCGCTCCATGGTCTTTGAAGGCGGCGCGGCGGACATCATCATCGGCCCCGGCGGCGCCACCGGCTCGGGCGTGCTGACCCTCGCCCCCGGCAACGGCGGCCCGGGCAACCCCGGTTTCAGCTTCATCATGCAGCCCGGTGCGGTCGTCGAAGTCAATGAAGATCCGCTCAACCCGCTGACCCGTCCCGGCAACCTCAACATCGTTGACGCGGTCAACGTGTGGATGCAGGATGGCTCGTCCATCATCGTCGACGGCTCGGTGCAGATCGGCAACGTCGACGGCATCGCCGGCATCACCAACGCGCCGCTGCCCGGCGCCGCGGATGTCGAAGGCGACATCCGTCTGACCGACATCACCATCGACCGCAATGGCAACGGCGCGGGCAACTTCGACACCGGCCTGTTCTTCCGCACCACCGGCGCGGACGCGGGCCTCAACGACACCGGCGTGGGCGGCAACATCCGCTCGCTGCGCAACGGCGACGCGCTGGGCGACGTGGTCGAAGGCAACGTGTACCTCAACGGCACCATCAACGCCGGCGGCGGCAATGTCATCGGCGCCGCCACGGCCGGCGACATCATCGACGACAACAACAACGCCCTGTTCGATGACGTCAACCTGTTGGCGCTGACCGCGCTCAACGGCATCGGCCACGACTCGGCCGATCCGCAGAGCCCGCGCGATCCGATCGCGCTGGACGCCCTGATCATTCAGGGCACGCTCACCGGCGCCGGCGAGATTCATCTCGTCAACACCCCGCGTGCCAACGCCACCATCGAAACCCTGACCATCGGCGCCAACGCGGCGAGCAACGTGATCTTCTATGCCCAGGAAGGCAACAACCTGACCATCGGCAACAACGCGGGCACCGCCTTCGTCGCCGATCAGATCAACTCCAACGGCGGCAACATCACCATCGACCCGCCGTTTGACGTCAGCGTGCTCATGCCCATCGTCTCCGGCGGCGGCGACATCCTCATCGAAGCCGAGAACAACATCACCTTCGATGACGACGGCGTGACCGAAGGCACGGTGACCTCCGCCGGCGGCGCCATCCAGGTGCTCGCGGGCAACAACATCACCTTCAACTCGCTGGATGTGGGTCCGACCACCACGGTCATCAGCGCCGGGGCGGGCCTGGTCGTGGTCAACGCCGACGCCGAAACCGTCGCCGGCGCGCAGAACGGCGCGGGCACCGTCACCTTCAGCGCCGCGGGCGCTAATGGCGCGGAAGTCATCACCAGCACCAACAACGTGTCGATCTTCGGCGAGGACCTCGTCCTCAACAACGAAGCCGTCGGCACCACCGGCAGCACGTTCCTCCGCGCCGGACAGGTGACCGGCACCTCCACCGGCACCATCACCACCAGCGCGGGCGACACCACCGCTGACATCACCACCGCCGGCCTGGACATCCAGGTCATCAACACCGGCGGCGGCGATGTGGTTGGCACCGCGGCGGCTCCGATCGACATCGAAGCCACCGGCAGCCTCACCGGCGGCGAACCGGTCGGCATCGACGGCAACGTCTTCATCGACAGCGAAAACGCGGTTGACCTGACCACCGGCAACCTCATCGCCGACGGCACCGTCACCCTGACCTCCGATCAGGACATCGCGGTCGGCCAGATTCAGGGCACGACCATCAGCCTCACCGCGGCGGATCAGATCACCGACGCAGCCCCGCAGAATCAGGACGGCGGCGTCATCGCTTCGGTCGGCGTCAGCCTCAATGCCGTCAACGGCATCGGCGCCACTGGCCAGGGCGGCGCGGTGGAGATCAATACCCCGACGGTCACCGCCACTAACACCACCGCTGGCGGCATCTTCCTCAACAGCGTCGGTACCGCCGCCATCAACTTCAACAGCATCAACGCCCAGACGGCTGGCAACGTTGAACTCTTCTCGGTCAGCACCACCACGCTGACCGACATCAACATCGCCGATGGCAGCCTTGTCTCCACCACCGACAGCGCCAACGTTTCGGTCCTGCTCAACGCGCTCAACGACATCGGCAATGGTGACGACAGCGTGACCGTGCAGACCATTAACAGCGGCGACATCAGCTTGGCGTCCCAGACCATCGCCAACATCACCAGCCTGATCATCGGCGGGCCGAACGTCGGCACCACTACGATCAGCGGATCGGTCACCACGCTCGCCGCGACTCAGACCTACAACAACGCGACCGTGATCAACACCGATCTCTCGCTGGCGGGCACCACGATCACCTTCGAGCAGACGCTCGACTCCGATGGCGGCGGTAATGACGCCCTCAACATCGCGGGCAATGCGGTGTTCAACGGCAACGTCGGAGATGCCAATCCGCTCGAAGGCCTCAACATCTCGGGCAGCACGACCATCAACAACAGCTCCAACGTGACCACCAGCGGCCTGCTCGGTGGCGTGGGGCAGACCTACACCGGCGACGTGACCGTCAACGGCACGACCACGTTCACCACCGGCAACAACCCGATCGTCTTCAGCGAAGACCTGCTGGGCCTGACCGGCATCGTGACCATCGACGCCGGCACCAGCACCGTCGCCCTCGGCAGTGCCGCCAACGACGGCGACCTGATCAACCTCAACAGCCTGACCGTCAACGGCGACACCAGCATCACCCTGAACCTGCTGTCCTCGTCCACCGTGGGCAATCAGCTCTTCAATGATGCGGTGACCGTAGGCGCGGTCGAAGCCAGCACCACCTTCACCACCGGCGGCACGCTGACCTTCGCCAGCACTTTCGATGGCGCTCAGAACATCATCCTCGCCAACACCGGCCTGGCGACCTTCACCGGCGCCGTCGGCGGCACCGCCCCGATCGGCACCGGCACCGGCCTGGCCATCGACTTCACCGGTGCCGGCGAAACCCTCTTCAACTCCACCGTGCAGACCGCCTCGGGCGTGCGGCAGTTGGGCACCGCGGGTGAAATCACCTTTACCGCTGGTGTCATCCTGGGCGCCGGCGACACCGGCAGCACCTTCAATGCCGACGTCACCCTCGACACCACCGCCGGGGCGTTCACCTTCCTGGCGGACAACACGCTGACCTTCGGCAGCGACGGCACCGACCACCTGACCCTGACCAACGGTGGCGGCGCCAACGGCATCACCATCCGCACCAACGACCTGGGCGACGTCCTGACCGTCAACTCGGCGGTTGATGGCGCCGTGGACCTGACCCTCGACAACGCCGACGCCGCGACGTTCGAAGGCGCCGTCGGCGGCGGAACTCCGATCGGCGATGGCGCGGGCCCGTCGATCATCTTCACCTTCACCGGCGCGACCGCCGGCGCGGTGACCTTCAACAACACGGTGGAAACCGCCACCGGCCTGGCGCAGGCCAATGACGCGGGCACGCTGACCTTCAACGACAACGTGACCATCAACACCGCCGTCTTCGCCTCTCAGTTCAACTCCGGCGTGGTGCTTGATTCGATGACCTTCACCACCGCGGGCAACGCCACCTTTGGCGACGCCGCGACCGACACCCTGACCATCCAGGGCGGCCTGGTGACTATCCAGACCTCTGCCGCGGGCAGCGCCTTCCTCTTCAACGGTGACACCCAGCTCGACAGCGACCTGACCGTCACCGCCGGCCTGGGCAGCATCACTTTCGCGGTCGGCTCCACCACCGACGGCCTCAATGACCTGATCCTCAACGCCACCGGCGACACCGACATCAACGGCGTCTTCGGCGGCAACACCGCGCTGCTGAGCGTCACCACCGACGCCCCCGGCACCACCTTCATCAGCGCCAACATCACCACCGCCCAGGCCCAGACCTACAACGACAACGTCGAGTTCGACGCCGGCCCGGGCAACCTCGTCATCCTGACCGGCACCGGTGGCGCGGGCGCGACCCTGACCTTCAACGGCACCGTGGACAGCGGCGCCGGCAACCTCACGGACCTGGCGCTGAGCTTCACCGACGCCACCAACTTCGTGGGTGCGGTGGGCGGCACCAACCCGCTGGGCGATGGCGTCGGCCCGGCGCTCATCATCGGCTCCACCGGCACCACCACCTTCCAGAACACGCTGGAAACCAACAGCGGCATCAGCTCCACGGATGGCTCGGGCGTGCTGACCTTCCAGGACGATGTGACCGTCGCCGCGGGCGACACCGCCACCACGCTCAACAGCGACGCCGGCACCGTCTTCGACGCCCCGGCGGCCGGCCTGACCTTCACCTCCGCCGGCATCGTCAACCTCGGCAATGCCGCGACTGACCCGATCACCGTCACCGGTGACGCCGCCACCACCATCGACACCTCGGCCGCCAACACCGCGGTCAATGTCAATGGTGATGTCGAACTGGTCGAAGACCTCATCATCACCACCGGCAACGGCAACATCACCCTCGCCGGCACCATTGATGGCCCCAATGACCTGACCCTCAACAGCCAGGGCACCACGGACATCAACAGCCTGATCGGCAACACCACGCCGCTCAACAGCCTGACCACCGACGCCGGCGGCACCACGCAGGTCGAAGACGACATCACCGTCGCCAACGGCTTCGTGCTGTTCAATGACGCGGTCACCCTGACCGACTCGATCACCATCACCGGCTCGGGCGGCGCGGACGTCAACTTCGCCACCACCCTCGACAGCGAAGCCACCGAAAACAACACCCTGATCGTCAATACCGATGGCGATACGCAGTTCCAGGGCAGCGTGGGCACCGCCGTCGACGGCGAACTGGGCGCCATCACCACCGATCAGCCCGGCACCACCACCTTCGGCGGCAACGGCGCGGCCATCACCGTCGAAACCACCGGCCCCATCTCGATCGGCGACAACGCCATCCTCGAAGATGACACCACCATCGTGGCGGTCGGCGGCGACGTCGACTTCGACGAAACCATCGACTCGGCGGTGACTGAAAACAACTTGCTGGACATCACCGCCGACGCCGGCCAGCAGGTCAACCTCGGCCAGGACATCGGCGTTCAGGACGCGCTCTCCAGCCTGACCGTCCAGACCACCAACAACGTCAATCTGGGCGACAACATGCCCAACGGCGATACCGTCATGGACGTGATCGTCAACGGCCCGGTCACCCTGCCCAATGGTGCTGGTCAGAACACCAACCTCAGCGTCGACACCGTCATCGACACCACCGGCGCTGCCGCCAACACCGGCAACGTGCAACTCGGTGAGGTCGCCGGCGCCGGCACCGACCTGACCCTGCGGCTCGACGGCAACCTGACCGCCACCGAAATCAACATCACCACCGGCGACCTGCTGGTCGACGGCACTGCCGACAACGACAGTGCGCCTGATGGCGTGGACGTGAACATCAACGGCATCCTCACCGCCGATGAAGTCACCTTCCTGCTCACCGGCGCGGCCGCCAACGACAACACCGTGGACGTCACCGGCGCCGCCAACCTGGGCGCCCTGACCTACCAGGGTTCGGCCGCCAACGACAGCCTCGATTTCGCCGACGTGCTCAATGTCGCCGGCGATGTGCTGGTCAACCTCGGCGACGCCGTGGCGACCAACAACTTCACCGTGGTGGGCGCGACCGACATCAACGGCGGTCTGACCGTCAATGGCGGCGGCAACACCGATGACATCGACTTCGCCGCCATCGACGTGGCGGGTGCGGCCCTGTTCAACCTCGGCGACGGCACCAACACCCTCAACGCTTCGGGCATCGCCAACTTCCAGGATGACCTGACCTACATCGGCACCGATGGCACCGACGACATTCTCTTCGGCAACAGCCTGACGGTCGCCTTCGACACCTGGATTGAACTGGGCGACACCGCCAACAACAGCCTGACCGTCACCAACGCCACCGACATCAGCGGCACGCTGACCATCTTCGGCGGCGACGCCAACGACGACCTGAACTTCGCCGCCATCACCGTCGACGGCTTCACCGTCATCGACCTCGACGCCGGCACCAACACCTTCGACGCCACCCTCGCGGCGATCTTCAACAGCACCCTGAGCTACACCGGCCTGGGCGGCAATGACACCCTGACCTTCGCCAGCACCCTCAACAGCGGCGCTGCCACCATCAGCCTGGGTGATGGCGTCAACGGCCTGTCGGTCACCGGCCTGGCGACCCTTGCTTCGCTGGACCTGACCAGCGGCACCGGCGTGGACACCATCCTGTTCACCGCCGGCATCGACGCAGCCGGCAACGTCAGCGCCAGCCTGGGCGCCAGCGGCGACAGCTTCACCGTTACCGCCGGCGGCATCAGCAGCGGCGGCAACCTCACCATCAATGGCGAAGCCGGTGACGACCTGATCACCATCGTCGCCGGCGGCCTGAACGTCGACGGGGCGATCCAGATCCTCGGCGGCGCCGGGGCGGACACCCTCAACGTCACCGGCACCATCGACGGCGACGCCAACGCCACCGCCGGCTCCGTCCTCATCGACGGCACCGACGCCGACGCGGCCGACGCCATCACCGTCGACCAGATCGACTCGGCGACCTTCGTCACCCTGCGCAACTTCAACACCCTGACCGCTGACGGCACCCAGACCGCCAACAACGGCAGCTACCGCGCTTACAACGACAATGCCTTCGCCCAGGCGACCAGCGCCACCTTCAACGGCGCGATCAACGCCACCGACGGCAATGTCGAAATGAGCAACATCGTCACCATCAACCTGGGCACCCTCGGCGGCGTCAGCACCGACATCACCGCCACCCGCGGCGATGTGCTGATGTTCGACGATGTCACCGGCATCGTGCTCCTGGGCACCAATGTCACCGGCGCCCATGACATCACCTCCACCGAAGCGTCGGATATCGACATCGCTTCCACCACCGGCAGCGATGGCGCGGACCTGAACCTGACCGCCGACGGCTACATCCGCATCCACCAGACCGGCGGCGTGTCGCTCCTGCTCGATGACACCGGCGGCAACGGCGCCGGCAACTTCACCGCCGAGATCGACGCCAACGACAACGAAGCCACCACCTTCGTCGCCGATGGCTCGGTCGAAGCCAACTCCATCGCGGTCAACGGCAACGGCGAGAACGACAGCATCACCTTCCTGGGTGAAGTCGAAGCCAGCGGCACCACCATCACCGTGCTCGACGCCCTGCTGGTCGAGTTCGCCGCGGACGTCCAGGCCGGCACCGACATCCTCGTCGGCGGCGCTGACGGCGGCGGCGACGAAGCGGGCACCATCGCCCTCGACGGCGACATGCGGGCCGTCGACGGCTCCATCACCCTGCGGGCTGAGGAAAACATCATCGTCGGCGACGACGAAGGCATCGGCGGCGTGGACGGCGGCCTGATTGACTCGGTCACCGACCATGGCACCAGCGGCATCGCCATCGTCGCCCAGGGCGGCGATCTGACCCTCGAAACCCGCACCGGCGCCACCCAGCTCACCGGCGCTGACAATGTGCAGTACCTGATCGAAACCAACGCCGTCGGCGGCAGCGGTTCCGCCAACGACGACATCACCACCGGCGACATCGTTTCCCCGCCCGTGGGCGTTGGCAATGATGTGGACCTGACCATCAACTCCGTGGGCGATGTCGAAACCGGCAACGTCCTGCTGGGTGATGAAAGCATTCTGGCGATCACCGGCGACACCGACGACAGCGACCCCGGCACCGCTGCGGATCCGACCGTCAGCGTTGAAGCCGTGCTGGCGGGCACCGTCACCATCCAGGGCACCGACACGGGCGGCGCTCAGGACGACGTCATCCTGCTCAACGGCGATGTGACCGCGCAGGACACCTCGCTGACCGTGCAGTTCGCTGATCTGGTCCGCGTCGAGGGCGACCTCGAAGCCAACACCACCCTCAGCGTCATCAACAGCACCCTCATCGAACTGACCGGCTCCAACAGCATCGACGCCAACAACGGCCTGCTCGACATGCGGACCGGCGTGGGCACCGTCGCTGACGCTTCCACCAATGCCGACGGCTCGGGCAACACCACCGGCGGCATCGTCCTCACCGGCGCCAACAACGACATCGTCCGCATCACCGGCCGCGGCGACGCGGCGGTCAACCTGACCGACATCACCTCCGTCGCCGGCGATGACGTGAGCCTCGAAATCCGTTCCGACGGCGACATGCGCGTCGGCCGGGTCAACATCAATCAGGGCGACCTGACCGCCATCCTCGACGTCGATGAAACCGTCGGCGCTTCCGATGGCGTCCACCTGATGCGCATCGGCGACGGCACCTTTGCCGTCCAGAGCGCGGATGATGTGCTGCTGGTCGGCGGCGACTTCGTGCCCTTCGACGACAGCCTCTACCTCGACGGGCAGACCACCGGCTTCGGCAGCCTGTCGATCATCCAGTTCAACACCACCATCGTTGGCGGCTCGATCGTCTTCGCCGATGACATCCTCATCACCAGCGACATCTTCCTGCCGCTGCTGACCGACGACGGTTTGAACACCTCCACCAACACCCACAACCCGGCGGGCGGCCTGATCACCGCGTTTGACATCGTGATCCAGTCCACCGGCGGCGACATCCAGCTCGACGGCGACATCGATGCCGAGGACAACAACGGCAGCGGCGGCGCCAACACCACCTCCGACGTGGGCATCGTCATCAACACCCCGGTCGGCGACACCTTCATCAACGGCCAGATCGGCGCGGGCGTCGTGCCCCAGCCGGTGGGCTTTGAAGTGTCCGATCCCGATGGTGTCGAGTTCGTCGCCTTCGACGCCGCCATCGCCGACGGCCTCAATCCGGTCGCGGGCGTGGACGGCGGCAACGGCGCCGGCGGCATCACCTACCTCAACGGCGGTTTCATCCAGTCCGCCGGCACCAGCCAGGACTTCTTCGCTCCGGTCCAGCTGGGCGCCGACACCCAGTTCATCGAGAACGGGGCCGGCAACATCACCTTCCACAGCACCCTCGACAGCAACGGCATTGACAACTACGACGTCACCGTCGAGATGAACAACGCCGTCAGCGCCCTGATCTTCCTGGACGAAGTCGGTGGCCTGAGCCCGTTGGGTTCGGTGGATGTGAACAACGGCGTGGGCGTCGCCGGCGACGGCGTGGTCCTGATCCGCGGCGGTCTGGTCAACTCGACCGACAGCCAGTTCTACGGCCGCGACGTCATCGTCGACAACACCTTCAACGCCATCACCCGCACCATCTTCAGCACCGTCGGTGACAACACCGGCGGCGGTGTGGACACCATCACCTTCAACGGCCTGCTCGACGGCGCCGACACCGACGGCAACCCCGCGGTCTTCCCGGACAATGTCGACTTCACCGTCGGCAACGGCTCGCTGGTGTTCAACCAGGCGGTCGGCGGCGGCAACGCGGCCGGCGGCGGCAACGTCGACACCACCGGCTCGGGCCGGCTGGGCGACTTCCGCATCCTCGACGGCGCGGGTCAGGAAACCAACAACGTCACCTTCAACAGCACCCTGACCGTCAACTCGCTGTTCCAGCAGAACGGCGCCGGCCTCACCCTGTTCGAACAGGCCGTGGATGTGCTCAACCAGTTCGACGCCGGCGACACCGAAACCTCGCCGTTCACCGTCGAAGGCATTCTGCTGATCGGCAACAACTTCACCTTCAACAGCGACGTCACCACCGCCAATGACGCCGGCATGACCGTCGAAATGGACGGCACGCTCGACATCAACGACACCAACGGCGGCGTGGACGGCACCGTCTTCACCCTCGACGGCGCCTTCCTGCAGCGGCGCGGCGGCCCCAACGCCCTGACCACCACCGAAGGCAACATCGTCACCACCAATGACGACATCACCTTCGAGAGCGCGGTGGTCCTGACCAACACCGACACCGACGTCGTCATCGACGACGGCGACGCGACGGACCTCGAAACCGTCGTGTTCAACACCGGCGCCGGCGCGGGCAACATCCTCTTCGAAGACACCGTCGACGGCTCGACCCGGCGCGACAGCGACCTGCAGCTCAACGCCGGCACCGGCAACATCACCTTCGAAGATCAAGTCGGCGCCACCGTCGGCCTGGGCGTGGTGCGCGTCAGCAGCGTCACCAACTTCCTGGCTGAAGACAGCATCGTTGCCGAGTCGCTGCACATCGGCGACGGCGGCAACTTCGCCGGCGACACCGCCGCCCTGGGCACGGTGACCATCGGCGATCAGACCGATGAAGGCCTGAACACCAGCGGCATCGACGGCACCAGCGAGTTCGGTGGCCACAACTTCGGCGCCGGCGTCATCGTCGGCGCGGTCATCAACGCCGATGGCCAGATCAATGTCGCCAACATCGACGCCTCCGGCAGTGAGAACGCCGGCGACGGCGCCGACGGCGGCTCGGTGGCGATCACCTCCACCAACGCCGGCATCAACATCGGCACCGCCAGCGCGGAAGGCTTTGGCATCATCAACACCTTCGGCGGCAACTCCACCGCCGGCGGCATCGGCGGCGACGGCGGCCAGGTCGACCTGACCCTGACCAACGCCACCGCGGGCGACGCCAACGACGACATCTTCGCCAGCCAGATCAACACCTTCGGTGGCGACGCCTTCGGAGCCGGCAACGACGCCGGCGACGGCGCCAACGTCAACCTCCTCACGCCCATCGGCGTGGCGACCAGCGAAGTGGCGGTCTTCGACGGCACCGACGAGTCGGGCATCAACACCTCCGGCGGCGACGCTTTGGCCAACGGCGGCGACTTCGGCGGTGACGCGGGCAGCGTGATCATTACCGCCGGCGGCCAGATCACCACCGACGCCATCACCGCCAACGGCGGCGACGCCGGCAACGGCGACGGCGGCCTGGCGGGCGATGTGACCATCCTCAGCGAAAACCGCGGCATCAACATCGGCACCTATGACCTGATCGGCGACGGCTTCATCCAAGCCATCGGCGGCGATGGCCTCAACGGCAACGGCGGCGCCGGCGGCCAGGTCAACCTGACCCTGACCAACGCGGTCGATCAGGGCGCCGGTCTGGAAGAACTCAACGACATCGCGGTGACCGACATCGACACCTTCGGCGGCGACGGCGACGGCGCAGCCGGCAACGGCGGGGCGGGTGGCGACATCACCATGCTCACCGGCGGCGTCAGCGGCGACGCGGACGTGGTGGTCTTCGGCACCCTCGACCTCTCCGGCGGTGACGGCACCGGCACGGGCAACGGCGGCGACGGCGGCACCCTGACCGTGACGGTCACGGCCGACGACACCAATCCGGACAACTTCCCGTCCATCGAGTTCGCGGACAATCTCAACGATGCGAGCATCATCTCCAACGGCGGTGATGTCGAAGCCGGCCTGGCGGGCAACGCGGGCAACGCATTCCTGACCACCGTGGGCGCTGGCGCCGACGTGCATATCCATGACGACGTGGAACTGATCGGTGGCGACGTCACCGGCGCCAGCGTGACTCCCGCCGGCCTGGGTGGCACGCTGCAGGTGTCCACCACCGGCTCGAACGCCGACATCCTCATCGACGACACCGCCGTGGTGTTCGTCGACGGCGGCCTGGCGGATGTGGGCACCACGGTCGACGGCGGCGACGCCGGCTCGATCAACCTGCAGACCGGCAACGGCGCCGCCGCGACCAATGCGGACATCAGCGTGCTAGGCAACCTGTTCGCCGATGGCGGTGATTCCGACGGCGCCGACGGCGGCACCGGCGGCCTGATCACCATCACCACCAACGCCGATGCTCTGGGCGCTCACGCCAACAGCAACATCATCATCGATGCGATCGTCTCCGCCGACGGCGGCGACACCAGCAGCGCAGGCGCCAACCTGGCGGGCAACGGCAACACCATCACCGTGACCACCAGCGGCGACGGCGGCACCATCGCACTGCAGGATGATGCGTTCCTCCATGCCGACGGCGGTGTGGCGGATAACGCCGCCGGCGACAGCGACGGCGGTGATGGCGGCACCATCGCCCTGACCACCCTCGAGACGGGTTCGAGCATCACGACCGATGGCGGCGTGCAGGCCAACGGCGGCAACGCCGACGGCTCGGGCGACGCCGGCAGTGCCGGCAGCGTGACGGTCAGCACCAACGCTGCGGCTTCGGCGATCACCACCAACGCCAACGGCTTCCTCAACGCCATCGGCGGCATTGCGGCGGGCGCTGGTCTGGGCGGCGACGGCAACTCCGTCATCGTCTCCACCACCGGCGGCACCTCGGCGATCATCCTCGCCGGCGGCATCAACACCAACGGCGGTGACAGCGACAGCGGCACGGCCGGTCAGGGCGGCACGGTCAGCGTGACCACCACCCTGGCGAATTCGCTCATCAACATCACCACCAACGACATCAGCGCCGACGGCGGTGATGGCGACACCGGCAACGGCAACGTCGGCGGTGACATCACCATCACCACCAACGGCGACATCGGCACCATCAACATCGACGCCAATGTCTCGGCCGACGGTGGCTTCAACGACAACGGCACCGGTGACGGCGGCGACGGCGGCACCGTCCAGATCCGCACCCTCGGCGGCGCGGGTTCGAGCATCACCCTGCAGCAGACCATCTCCGCCAACGGCGGCTCGACCGGTCTCCTCGCCGGCAACGGCGGCCTGGCGGGCGACGGCGGCACGGTGGACATCACCACCACCGGCGCCACGTCCGCGATCGAAGTCAACGACGTTGAGGCCGACGGCGGCAATGTCAGCGGCGCGGGCGCCATCGACGACGCCGGCGACGGCGGTCTGGGCATCACCATCAGCACCGTCACCGATGATTCCACCATCGCCCTCAACGGCGGCCTCTCCGCGGCCGGCGGCTTCAACGAAGGCACGGGCCTCGGTGGCGACGGCGGCCTGATCAACATCGACACCACCGGCGTCGACGCCACCATCGTCCAGACCGGCATCGGCATGGATGTGTCCGGCGGCGATTCCGATCAGGGTCAGGGCGGCAGCGCCGGCCGGACCGCCAACGGCGGCGGCATCTTCGTCAACACCACCGGCGACGGCGGCTTCATCCTCCTCTCCGGCGGGCTGGACGCCTCCGGCGGCAACGGCGCCACCGGCGGCGGCGCCGGCGGTCTGGTCACCCTCGGCACCACCGGCAACGTGGGCGCCGCGGCCGCGACCATCACCCTCATCGATGAGGACACCAACGGCGACGGCATCTTCGCCATCGGTGAAGACTTCAACGGCAACGGCCTCCTCGATGTGGCGACCATCTCCGTCGACGGCGGCGAAAGCGCCAACGGCGACGGCGGCAGCGCCGGCAGCGATCTGAACACCGACGGCATCCGCATCACCACCACCGGCACGTCTGCCAGCATCAGCGCCGAGGGCCTCAGCGCCACCGGCGGTGAATCGCTCGCCGGCAGCGGCGCCAGCGGCGGCGACGGCGGTCTGGTGCTGGTTTCCACCACCGGCGCCGACGCCGACATCACCCTCAACGGGGCGGTTGACGCCGACGGCGGCAACGGCGACCTCAACGGCGGCGACGCCGGCCAGGGCGTCAACGGCGACGGTGTGCAGATCGGCACCGCCGGCAACGACGCCGACATCACCGTGCAACAGGACATCAGCGCTTCGGGTGGCGCTGCCACCGATGGCAGCGGCGGCGACGGCGGCCTGATCATCATCGTCACCAACGATGGCGACAACGATCCGACCACTAACATCAACTCCGCCATCGCCATCAACGCCCAACTGCTCGCCAACGGCGGCGCGTCGACCAACGGCAACGGTGGCGATGCGGGCCTCTCCGGCAACGGCAGCGGCATCCGCGTGATCACCACCGGCGACGGCGGCACCATCGCCTTCACCAACACCGGCAACCTCAACGGCTCGCTCCTGGGCGGCGCGCAGGCGGTCGGCGGTGACGGCGGCGTCAACGGTGGCGCCGGCGGCCTGATCGAGATCCTCACCAGCGGCGACAACGCGGCGGTTACCACCGACGCCAACAGCCCGCTGTCGGTCAACGGCGGCATCGGTGACACCGACTTCAACGCGACCGGCCAGGGCGGCAACGCCGGCACCGGTGCGGTGGGCGACGGCGTCATCATCACCACCTCCGCAGGCCAGCCCGCCGCGGACAACTCGGGCATCACCCTCAACGCCGCAGTGACCGCCATCGGCGGCGACGGCAATGCGGGTGACGGCGGCTTGATCGAACTGTCCACCGCCAGCGGCGTCGGCGGCGTCGGTTCCCCCATCGACGTCAATGCCCTCCTGTCCGTCAGCGGCGGCAACGTCACTGCGGGCGACGCCGACGGCGGTTTTGCCGGCGGCGAGTTCAACGACGGCGGCATCCGCATCCTCACCACCGGTGACAACTCGGGCGTCAGCCTGGGCGACGGCGCCGGCGATGACAGCGTCTCCGCCAACGGCGGCACCGGCACGGCCAACGGCGGTGAGGGTGGCTACATCCATGTGGTCACCACCGGCGACAGCAGCAACATCACCACCAATGCCAACGCACCGGTGACGGTCAACGGCGGCGAAGGTGACACCGACAACAGCGGTGCGGGCAACGGCGGCGACGCCGGCGCCGGCGCCCTGACCACCGACACCAACCCGCTCGACGGTGCTGGCGGCGACGGCGTCGTGTTCGTCACCACCGGCCTCGACAGCAACGTGACCCTCGCGAGCACGGGCTCTGCCAACGGCGGCTTCAGCCCCGAAGGCATCGGCGGTGACGGCGGCCTGTTCTCCGTGCTGACCACCGGCAACGACGGCGATGTCACCATCGGCGGGGCTCTGGCCGCCAGCGGCGGCAACTCCGACGGCACCGACGCCGGCGACGACGCCGGTGACGCCGGCTCGAGCGTCAACGGTGGCGGCATCTTCCTGTCCACCACCGGCGGCGACGCCAGCATCGACGTCAACGCCACCCTCACCGCCATCGGTGGTGAGGCGCTGACCGGCACCGGCGGCGACGGCGGCGCCATCAACGTCACCACCACCACCGGCACTTCGCCGATCTTCATCGACGCGGCAGTCAATGCTTCGGCCGGCGGCAGCGTCGATGGCAACGGCGGCAGCGGCCTGTTCAACAACGACGGCATCCTCATCACGACCACCGGCGACGCCTCGCAGATCGTGATCGGCGCCGACGTGACCAGCCCGCTGTCCAACAACGGCGGCGACAGCACCAACGCCAACGGCGGCGCGGGCGGTGAGATCACCGTCCAGACCGCGGGCAACGTGTCCTTCATCAACATCGGCACCGCAATCCTCAACACGCCCATCAGCGCCATCGGCGGCCAGGGCGGGCTGCAGGGCGGCGACGGCGGCGACGTCAACCTCATCACCGGCACCCCGCCGGCGGGCGCGCTGTTCACCAACAGCGACATCACCCTCTACGGCACCACCACCACCAGCGGTGGCGAAGGCCTGGGTGACTTCGGCGGCGACGGCGGTGATGTGCTGGTCACCACCAACGGCAACGACAGCGATGTGCTGATCGTCGGCATCATCACCACCAACGGTGGCGATGGCGCCGGCACCGGCGACGGCGGCGACGCCGGCGATGTGGACATCTTCGCCGACAGCATCGGCGGCGCTCCGGCGGCTCTGGGCACCGGCGCTGACATCACCGTTCGCCTCCCGATCTTCGCCATCGGCGGCACCGCCAACGGCACCGCTGACGGCGGCGACGGCGGCAACGTGACCATCATCGCCGACCCGGACAATGATGGTGACCGCGGCAACGTGTGGGTCGATGACATCACCACCAACGGTGGCGATGCCGGCATCACCTCCATCGGCGGCGACGCGGGCGACATCTTCCTCCAGGCGGCGGCGGGCCTCGAACCCGAACCCAACTTCGGCGAGTACAACCTGCCGCTGGGTCTGCTCATCCTCAACGGCGACCTGTTCGCCCGCGGCGGTGTGGCCGACACCCTGGGCGCTGGTGGCGACATCGATCTGGACATCACCGGCCGCACCGCCGACATCGGCGTGGCGACCATCATCGGCCAGGACGGCGACGGCACGCTGATCATCGACCACAGCGGTCTGACCGGCACCGGTTCCACCAGCTTCGGCATCCGTGAGAACTTCACCAACATCGGCGCCAACCTCATCGCGGGCGTCGACGACGTGGCCGGCGACGGCAACCTCACCTTCCTGTCCAACGGCGGCGCCTTCCTGTTCAGCGACATGACCGTCGACGGCGACCTCTACGTCCAGGGCGACACCGTGCTGAACGACGGCCCGGGCGCGTTCGTCACCTTCAACAGCCCGATTAACGTCGGCTTCCTGCAGCAGGCTTCGGATTCGAACTACGACGGCACCTTCGATGAAGATGACACCCTGCGTGACCAGGGTCTGGACATCGTCGTCCGCCGCACCATCATCTTCCGCGGCATCGAGGATTACCTGACCCCGACCCAGAACTGGTACCCGGCGCAGCCGCAGTTCGCCAATGGCAACGGCTTCTACTTCTCGCCGGACATGCACCAGATCTACGCGTACATCTTCCGTACGCTGCCCAAGTTCCGCGGCTTGTTCGGCCCCAACGGCGAAGTGCTCGACCACCGCGCCGAAGGCGCCTCGGTGGCGGTCGATTCCGAATGGTTGCCCATGGATACCTACCTGCCCGATGGCAGCGGCATCCTCAACAACCGCGACCTCTGGACCGTGCCCACCGGCATCGCGCCCAGCCCCGCGCAGCTCGACGAGCTCCGCGAACTGGGGGTCTATGCCCACGACATGGAACAGCCGGAACTGCTGGGTCAGAACACCTCCAACCTGTACAACGATCAGCCCAACACGCTCGACCCGCAGCCGGAAGACCACCAGGTCTCCGTCGGCCGGCTCTCGGCGACCGATGTGACCACCGTGCTGGCGACGTACAAGAACCTGTTCTGGTCCAGCAACCTCGACGAACAGTCCGGCGAAGCCAGCCCGGCCAGCCGCGCCGACGCCATCCGCAACACCCTCAACGACACCGTCCGCAGCTACCTCAGCGGCGCCGGCGCCAACGGGGTGGATGCCGCGGGCCTGCGGCAGTACATCGAGGCCGTCGATGGGGAAGCCCTGACCACCCTCAACCAGCTCCATCAGTTGGCCAACGAGCTGGCGTACATGGGCCTGTCGGAACGCGAGCTGAAGATCGCCCTGGCGAACATCCTCAGCCCGATCAAGCCCGAAGGCCTGACCCTCGAGCAGTTCATCGAACTGGTCAAGACGGAGCCCACCCCGGCTGCCCCGGCGACTGTCGCCGAGCAGACCACCGAGGAAGCGCCCGCGGAAACCCCGGCCCAGTAAACCACTGGACCACCCGGCCCCGGCCCCGGATTTCACCGGGGCTACCGCGACCGAAAAAGTCTGACTGAAACCCCAGCGCCCGTCGGCAACCCCGACGGGCGCTTTTCTTTTTCAGCCACCTCAGCCCCGTTGCTCATGCGTGGGTCCAACCCCACAGCGAATTCCCCCTGTCCCCGAGCGGGGCACCAGGCGCGTAGCGCGCACGCACAGCGAGCCCGACCCCACGCTCTGGCAGGGCTCGCTGTGCGAGCGCAATGAACCACCTTGCTTTCACGATGCCGCCGTGACTACGGTGCGCGTGATGCCGGGCCCTCGCTGAGCGACCGCCATGAACCACCATGCGTTTCACCGCACCACGCCCCACCTCAGCCCGTGCAGTCCCGAGCTTCCCGGCCAGGTGAGACATGTCATCGCCGGCTTGCGGACTCGCCCGATTCGGGGTCCCGCCATATTTTCGGCTCTCATCCTCGTTTCATGATCGCTTGCGCCCTGCCGCTATGGTGGTACAGTGGCATGACTGGCGGACTTTCCCCCCGCTGCTGGTCCGCCGCGTGGAGCTGCCTGATCATGCGCGTGCTGGTCGTCGAAGATTTTCAACCGCTGCGGCAATCACTGGAAACCGGCTTGCGCGAGGCCGGCTTCGCGGTGGAAGCGGTCGCTGACGGCGCGCATGCGCTGCGCAAGCTGGAGCAGGATCCGTTCGACGCGGTGGTGCTCGACCTCATGCTCCCCAAGGTGGATGGCCTGACCGTGTTGCGTCAGGCGCGCCAGCAAGGCTTCAATCAGCCGATCCTGCTGCTGACCGCCCGTGACGCCATCGAGGACCGCGTGACCGGACTCGACAGCGGGGCGGACGATTACCTCGTCAAACCCTTTGCCTTCGAAGAACTGCTCGCTCGCCTGCGCGCTCTGGTCCGGCGGGGCTACGAAAACCGTCAGGTCACCCTGACGCTGGGCTCGCTGACGCTCGACACCGCCGCCCAGCGGGTGCTCTGCCGCGGCGTGGAGATCACCCTGACCGCCCGCGAGTACGCCCTGCTGGAATACCTGGCCCGCCGCGCCGGCGAGGTGGTCACCCGCGATGACATCTGGAACCACGTCTACGACTTCAGCAGCACCGCCACCAGCAATGTCATTGATGTGTACGTCGGCTACCTGCGGCGCAAGCTCGATGAACCGAATGGACCCTCCTTGATTCAGACCCTGCGCGGGCGCGGCTATCGCCTGCGGGTTGGGCCCACGAGTGCCGATGATGAGGCCGGGGCGGACCAGCCGGACCCCAGCGCGGATATGCCTCCGCTGTCCCCGTTGAATCCCGACAACCCGAAACCATCGGGCTCCCCGGAGCGCGCTGCCGATGCGTGACCATTCGCTGCGTCGACGTCTGGTGGTCAGCACGCTGGCGGCGGTGCTGGGTTTCTGGTTGGCGTGCGGGGCGGCGGTGTACTGGACCTACCGCGGCCTGCTGCGGCATCGGCTGGAGGAACGGCTGAGCGCCCAGGTGGAATTGCTGCAATCCCGGCTGCGTTTTGTGCCCCCGCCACGCCGCAATCCACCCCCGCCGCGCCGCGATCCCAATGATCCCCCGGACCGTTCCCGGGAAGGGTTTTCGGATGCGCCACCAGCCGATGCCAATGGTCGTCCGCTGCGCCCGCGTCAGGACGGTCCCCCGGATCCCCGAGACCCCTCGGACCGGCAGGATGAAGTGCCTCCGCCGCCGCACGATGAGCCCGGCGCGGATGATCCCGGCCGGCCCGGTCGAGCGCAAAAGCCCGAGCCGGTGCTGGAATACAGCGTGCCCACGGATGAGCAGGGGGCTCCCGCTGCCGGTGAGGCGTTGCCGGCGTATTTTCAGATCGTGCGTTTGCCGCGCTACGAGCTGGTGGCGTCCTCGCATCCTGAGGGGTTGATTTTCAGCACGCAGGCGGACTTGCCGGATGGCGCGTTTGAAGCGGTGCTGCCTGACAACGAACCGGGGCTGGCGCTGCGGCGCACCTTGCAGGTTCACACCAACCCGCCGCCGGGCACGCATCATCCGCGCGTGACGGTGCCGGTGGTGGTGACGGTTGCCCAGTCGATCCGCGAACTGCAGCGCGATCTGGCGCAGCTCGTGCAATTGCTCAGCGCCGCCGGTCTGGCGGGGGCGCTGGGGGTGGCGGCGGCGGTGATGCTCGCCGTGCATTTCGGTCTGCGGCCGCTGCGCCGGCTGGAGGCGGAACTGACGACCATCGGCGAGGACACCCTGAGCGCCCGGCTGTCAACGCAGGCGGCGCCGCGCGAGCTGCGCCCGCTGGTCACCAACACCAATGAACTGCTCGCCCGCCTGGAAGCAGCCTTCGAGCGCGAGCGCGCCTTCATCGCCAATGCCGCCCATGAGCTGCGTACGCCGCTGACCGCTCTGCGCACCGCGGTGGAAGTCACCCTGCGCCAACCGCGTCAGCCGGGCCAGTATGTGCAGTCGTTGACCGAGCAACTGACGCAGTTGCAGAACCTGCAAAGTCTCGTCGAAAAGCTGTTGTTGCTGGCGCGGCTGGAACGACACGCGCCGCCGCTGCGCCCCGAGCCGACGCCGCTGCGTGAGGTCGCCGCCAGCCTGTGGGAGCAGGAAACGCTCGCCGCGGAGCGTGCGGATGTGAAGCTGTACAACACCATTCCCGCCGAGGTGACCTGGCCGGTGGATCCCGATCTGCTGTGTCTGGTGCTGTCGAACCTGTTGCGGAACATTTGTCACCACGCGCCGCCGGGCGCGCAGGCGACGCTGTCGTGGCGCACCACCGGCAAGTGTCCGGAACTGGTCATCGCCAACACCGGGTGCAATCTGCGGGCGCAGGATGTGGCGAAGCTGTTCGACCGCTTCTGGCAGGGCGACCTCAACCGCGCCCGCACAGGCCTGAACGCCGGGCTGGGTTTGTCCATCGCGCGGCGGGCGGCGGAAGTGCTCGGCGCCAGTCTGAATGTCCAGCTGCATGCGCCGGACACCATTGCGTTCATCCTGGCGCTGCCAGGGATGGAAAAGAGCTGATTCAGAACGGTGCGCGGCATTGGGACGCGCGCGGTTTTTTCGTTACTTGCCGTCTGCCGGCGGGTCCGGGTTGACCGTCAGCTTTTCCGCCGGGCCGGTCCACTGCAGCAGGCCCTGACCGATGCGGTCCAACCGGAAAGGTTGGCGGTGCTGCTGTGCGTCGAGCGTGACGCGCAATTGCTCGCGCTGCGACAGCGGCAGCACCGTGTCATCCAGCAGCACGTGGCCATCGGCGTCGGTGATGCGCAGGCGCCCGGCGACGGGATCATTGGCGCCGTAGGCGCGATGGGTAAACCCGGTGAAGGTCAATTCCGCGCGCGGCTGCGCCCCGGCAAGGGTGACGTAACCGACCAGCCAGTTGGCGTAGCGTTGGGTGGTGGGGAACCAGTCGCCGGGTTTGTCATCGCGTTTGGGTTCCATGGTTTTGCTGATCGGCACGCTGCGGTCCACCTGGGCGGGCCAGTCCACGTGGGCGTCGAGCAGGGCCTGCAGGTAGTAGGGAACCATCTGTCCCCAGGAATGAGTGGGGAAGAAATAGCTGCGGCCGCCAAAGCCGGTGAGGCGCGGGTCGGCGGGATTGTCATAAATATCCAGACCCGGCTGGGCGACGAAGGTCAGGATATTGCGCAGGTAGTCGGCGTCGCCGGTCATGCGGTAGGCGATGGCGCGGATCTGGGGATAGAGGTAATGGGCATTGCGATAGGCGCTGGTGTTCTCCGGTTTCAGCCAACTGAGCAGTTGCTCGGGCAGCCGCGGGTCGCCGGTGAGTTCCCACGCCCGCTGGTACCAGCGATCGTGAAACAACGGATGGCCGGGGAACGCCGGCACTTCAGGCCACGGCCGGGAGCACAGGTCGTCGAGCAGATCGCGGTACAGCACAATCGCCTGCGGATCGAACGTCGTCTCGTAGTAGCTGAGCAACTCGCCCAGGGTGGTGCAGGCTTCGCGGCTGCGCTCCGGCGGCAGCGCCACGCGGTTTACGCTGTCGAACCACGCCTGCGCCAGTTGCAGCTTGCGGTGATCGCCAAACAGCAGATAGCGGAGCAGATGGGCATCGGGATTGATGAAGTGGGCTCCGACTTCCACGTAGTCGTCGCTGGTGCGTTCGCCGAAGCGCGCGGAACCCCACGGCAGGAAACCTTTGGTGTGATAGTTGGCGCCGGGCAATTTGCCTTGCAGCGGTTCGTGCGGGTCGGCGTAGTTGACCGTGCCGACGTTGGCGAAGTGTTCGTTGTTGTCGCGCGACCAGACATGATGCGGATAATCGCCGCTGCGGAAGTACAGGAAGGTGCCTTCCCACACGCCCTGGTAATGGCTGTTGAGCCACCAGCGATGGGTGTCTGGCGCCATGTCGCCCAGTGACCAGTTGTTGTGCGTGTCGGGCCAGATCCACATGCCGTAGTTTTCCAGCACGTCCACGCTCATGGTGAAGCCGCGGAAACCCAGCGAGAAGAGCCGTTCGACATCGGCGAAGCGTCCCGCCTTTTTCCCGGCAAAGCGGCCTTCCACGCCGGTCAGCCCGTTGTAAACCGGATCGGTCAGGGCGTGCGGATCATGCTGGAACAACCGGGCGCGGGCTTGCTCCTGCGCAGCGGCATCCGGGGCCGGGGCTGCGGGAGCGAAGCTCAACTCGAACTGCACGCTCGCCGCCAGACCCTGGCCGTTGCCGCCCAGCGCGTTGATGTCCTGCTGTTCCAGAAAGCGCATGTTGCCCAGCGGGCCCGCCAGTTCTTTGCCGACGCTGCTGAAACGCTCGTAGTAGCTGGTGGGCAACGCCAGGTCGAGGTAGGCGCCTTGATGGGCATAGCGAATCTGATGCAGATGACGGGCGCTGAGCGCTTCGTCCAGGCTGTACGCCTCGTGTCCATGCGCCGGCCACAGGTGCAGCAGCAGTTGGTTGGGGCTGACTTCCAGTTCCTTGGGAAAGAGCTGCCAGAAGTTGCGCGCGGCAAGCGTGATGGTTCCGCCGGGCGTGGTGACGCTGACCCAGCCTTCGCCATGCTTACCTTGCGCCAGCTCGGCAGCTTCGTCTTCCTGCGACGGATGGAGCATGTTGATGCCGGTCGCGTTGCTCCAGCGCGTCAACCGGTAGTGGTCGTGGCGATCCTGATGCAGGCTCACCGACGGATGGGCGCCCTTGTCGACCGGGGTCAGCTCGCCGGCGTGAATGGTGTCGCCGCCGAAGCGGTAACTCGTCGCCCCCGCCGGGACGAAAGCGAGCCCCAATTGCCGCAGCCGTTTGCGGTCGGTGTCGTAGGTGAGCACCACCACGTGCTCGGCCTGCACCTGCGGCAAGCCGGCGTAAAACCGCAGCCGGGTCTGGAAGCGACAAACCCGCTCGCCCTTGTCGTTGACATGCCAACCCTCGGCGGCAATCGTCGCCTGCACCGGGCCCTGCTCCTCCACCCACACCTTCACGCCGTCATCCAGCGCGCCGGCATAAGCAAAAAGCCGCTCATCCATCAGAAACGCACCACCTTCGGAGGCGCCTCCGGATTTCCCCCCGGAAGCATTCCCACCATCCAGCAGCGCCGCGCCGGGATTGCCGTCGGCATCCAGCCAGCGCGCTTCTTCCAATCCGGTGAAGCGGTGCGTGTTGACCGCGAACTGCATGACGCCGTTGCGCACGATCAACCGCTCGCCCTCGGGGGTGACGCTGACGCCGGCGGGATTGGCTTGCACCGGTGCGGAGCGCAGCATCACGCGGTATTCCCGAGGTTTGCCCTGCTGATAGCGCGCCAGGAAATCCAGTCCCACCCACTTGAGTTGCTGCCGAGCCGGGTCCCAGTGCGCGCGCGGCGTGAACTGGGCGGGGATCGGCTGCCCGTCCTCCAGCAATTGCAATTGCGCGGGATCAGTCAGCGTGCCGCGCGGCAAGGGAACGCCGGTGCGGATCGGCCAAACGGCATCGGGCAGCGCGTCCTGCTCGTGCACCAACAGGGGCACGCCCTCCGCGGGGAACGGCTCCACAGGCCGCGCGTCGGCGCGCACCACCAGGCTGCAACTCGGTGCCGGCTGCACCATCGTCACGCCTTCAAGCCGGGCAGTCAGCGTGTAGTTGCCGGCGTCCAGCGTGCCGAGCGCCAGCAGCAGCGCCAGCTTGGGACTCTGCGGCGAAGCAAAGCGCTGCTCCGTCACCACCTGCTCCGCGCGGCGTAATTGCACCACCAGCTCGGCGCCGCGTTGGCGCCAGGGTTCGCCGATGAGATAGATGACCGCCTGGCCGAAGGGGTCATTGCGGAAGTAGGCATCGCGGTCGATGACGATCTGCACGCGGCGCGGCAGCTTGGGTCGGGCGGTGTTGTAGGGCGTGAAGCGCAGCGGCAGGTCATGCAGTTTGCCGGAGTCATCCGCCAGCGCTGCCTGTTCGACGGGGGTCAGGGGCAGCCAGCGGGGATCGCGCAGCAGGTTGTCCGCCGAGGTTTGCGCTGCTGCGCTCAGGCTCAGGACGCCCAGCAGCAACAGCCCCAGCCAGCGTGGACGCAGGGGAGTGTTGGTCATGGTTTGGCCTCCGGGGCGGCCGGGGTGGGCAGCGGTTGGTCGGGGTTGATGGGCAACAGCACGCGGAAGCCGATGGTGCGTTCACTGCGTGAGGCCTGGTAGTACGCGCGTTTGCCCAGGCGGGCGGCGGTCGCGGAGAAGTAGACGCTCCCGCCGCGCAGGACGAGGTAGCCATAGAGCGATTTCGCCGGGCCGGTGGGATCGAGACGTGGGCTGTGGCGGTAGGCGTCGGGGTCGTAGGCGTCGCTGCACCACTCCCACACATTGCCCAGCATGTCATGCAAGCCGAAGGCGTTGGCGGCCTTTTGTCCCACGGGATGCGTGGAGCCGGCGCTGTTGGCGAGGGTCCAGGCGACGGCGTCGAGGGAGGTCGGATCATCGCCGGCGGGATAGAGCGTGGTGACGCCGGCGCGGGCGGCATATTCCCACTGAGCTTCGGTCGGCAGGCGGTAGCCGGCGTGCTGTTCGAGCTTGTTGAGCTTGTTCAGAAACGCACTGGCGTCATACCAGGTGATGAAATTGATCGGCTGATCCGCCCCGGGAAAGAAGCGGCTGCGCTGCAGGCCGGTGACCTGTTCCCACTGGGCGCGGGTGACTTCATGCGTGCCCAGGTAGTACGGCTCGGTGAGGGTGACTTCATGCACCGGCGCATCGGCGTCACCCGCGCAGCCCATGCGGAACCGTCCCGGCGGAATGAGCTGGAACGACAGGCCCACGCTGTTGGTCCATTGGATCGGCCGTTGCAGGCGCGCGGCGGTCGCCTGCTGGGCGGCAACGGCGGCGGCGGGGGTGTCCAGCAGCGGCAATTCCTGAGCGTGGGCGGCAGCCCCAGTTCCGCCCAACGCCAGCAGCATCAACCAGAATGCCGGGCGCCAGCCAGGCGGGCGTTGCATCCCATGGGACATGAGCAGGCTCCTGTAAAAACAGCGAACTGGGACATGAACTGCAAATTGTAAAAGTCAGCGCCGGGAGAAAAAGTTGTGGTAAGGATGGCGCGACTATTGCGGCGTGAACGTCGCCGGCGCGGGTTGCTCGGGGAGTTCGGCAGGTAATTCGTCAGTTGCTCCCGCACCCGTGCCGCGGCGCACCTCATCAATGATCTGCCGCAGTTTGCTGGCGAGGTCGACGTCAAACATCTGGTCGGGCACCGCGGCTTCATCCGCGTAGCGCTTGGCGGCTTCCAGCACCTGCGCCAGTTCCTCCGGCGTAAGCTGCTCCTTGACCTCCTGCCGCGGCGCCGAGTTGCCGTCCGCTGCGGTTGGCCCCAGCTGGTTCATCAACTGCTGGAGTTTTTCCTGCGTGATGTCGCCTTCCAGCCCGCCGTGGCACAATCGGCTGACGGTTTTACGCGCGGCTTCCTTCTCCGCTTCACTGAGCGCGCTGTTCTTGATGTGCTCGTTGAGCAGCAGGTGCAGCATGCCCACCATCAGCAGCGGGCCTTCGGTGAGTTGCTCCATCACTTGCCCGACCTGTTCGACGGTGATGTCCCCGGCTTTGACTTCGTCGCCGAGCTGGGTGATTTCTTTTTTCAGCGCGGTTTTCTGCTCGGTCGACAGATGCGAAGCGTCCACCACGGAGTGGGCGGCGCTTTGGGACACATTGACCAGCAGTGATTTGGCGTTGCGAACAATGAAGAAACCCGCCAGCACCAGCACCAGCAGCATGACCAGGCAGCCGATGCCGCCGACGGTCAGGCAGGTGCGCATGCCGCCCCCGGATGGCCCGGAGGAGCCCGCACGTGGTTCGTCGTCAAGGATCGGGCGCGGGCCGGCTGAGGGCGGTGTGGGCGTTGGCGTCATTGGAGTAACCCCGTGGCAATGCTATTGGCGAGACGATTCATGATACCGCCGCGCCGCCGGCGCGACTACGGGGCTTTTCAGCGCCGCTGGCATGCGCATATCGTTGTGGTCGAGTAAAATGGCGTTTCGTTACTTTCTCATTCCCGCCCGGCTGATTCAATCCAAGGAGTCGAGGTATGCAACGCAATGTGTGGCTGTCGAGTCTGGTGCTGCTGTTGACGGCGGTAAGCGTCTGGGCGGATGCCTATGCAGACAAGTGGAAGGAAGGCCTGGAGCTTTACCGCGCCAAGAAGTATGCCGAGGCGGCTCCGGTGTTCGAGCAGGCCGTCGCCGCCGCGACCAAGCCGGACCAGCGGGCTACGGCGGTGTACTACCAGGGCGTGAGCCTGAGCAATGACAAGCAGTACGACGCCGCCATCGCCGCCTGGCAGAAGGGCCTGGAAGACAAGGAGATTCTCGCCAAAGATCGCAGCAATCTGCTGCGGATCATTGCGACGACCTACTACAGCCAGCAGAAGTGGGAAGAAGCCGTCAAGGCGTTGCAGGCGGTGGTGGATGATGAAACCGGCGTGCCGGATTTCAAGTCCGTGGCGTTGATGTATCTGGGTCGCATTGACGCCATCCAGAAGAATCCCGAAGGGGCGCTGGCGAACTATCGCAAGTCGGCGGCGCTGCCTGACATCACCCCCGGGCAGGTGCTGTCCGCCAAGAACACGCTGGCGGATCACCTGTTCACCATGAAGCAGTACGAAGAAGCCGGCAAGGTCTATGACGAGATCGCCGCCGACCCCGCCGCCACTGATGCCCACAAGTTCCGCGTCATCTATCAGCAGGGCCAGATTGCCATGGTTCAGCAGCAGTACCCCCAGGCCCGCAAGCTGTTTGAAGACGCCGCGGCGCATCCCGGCGCCAAACCCGCCAACGCGCAGCAGTGCCGCTATCAGATTGCCGGCACGTATCGCTCCGAAGGCCTCAACGACAAGGCGATCGAAGCCTACACCGCGCTGATGGCGGAGGCCGACCTGTCCGAGGCGCTGCGCAAGGCTTGCGAGAAGACCCTCGCCCAGTTGAAGAAGTAATCGCGCTCCCCCTGGTCGCGCAGCAATCCGCCGCGTGGGTTATCCTCCCGCGCGGCGTTTTTATTTGGGAATCCGCGCCCCGCCGCCAGGAGTCATGCATGTTGCCCATCCTCGAACCCGCGTTGCGCCTGACGACCGCCGGCTGTCGCGCCCGCCAGGCGCGCCTGCGCGCCCGGCTGGTTGAACTGGACGCCCCCGCGGCGCTCATCGCCGATCGCCATCACGTGCATTACTTCACCGGCTATTGGGGACATCCCAACCTGCCCGCCGTCGCGCTGATCCTGACCACCGGGCAAACCATCCTCGCCAAACCTGGCCAAACCGATGACCCCACGCTCGCGGCGGATGTCGTCCTGGGCTACGTCGGCCAGCGCTGTTCGACCATGATCGAAGACCGCATGGCGGCGGCGTGGGAGTTGCTTCGGCCGCATCTGCCCGGTGGGGCGCAGCGGCGTTTGGCGTGCGACCTCGCGCCGCGCCCGGGCCTGCTCGCGGGGTTTGAATTGCTCGACCTGTGGGCGACCCTGCTGCAGCTGCGCCGCACGAAAGACGCCGATGAGCTCGCGCTGCTCCGGCATGTCTTTGCCGCCACCGAAACGTGCTACGCCCGGGCGCGCCAGGTGCTCCAGCCCGGCATGACCGAGATCGAAATGTTTTCCCACCTGTACGCCGCCGCCGCGCTGGCGGTGGGCGCGCCCATTGGTGAACTGGGCAACGACTTCCAATGCCGCAGCATCGGCGGGCCGCCGCGCGATCGGGTGATGCGGGCGGGCGAACTGCTCATCCTCGACCTGGGCTTCTGCCGCCGCGGCTACTGCAGCGACATGTCCCGCGCCCTGGCGGTCAATGGTCAGCCCACCGCGATTCAGCTCGACGCCCACGCCCGGGTGTGTGCCGCCCTGGCGCATGTGGAAGCCAGCGTGAAGCCCGGCGTGTCGTGCCGGGAGCTGTTCGAGCAGGTGCGTCAGATGCTCACCGTCAAGGAAGGCTGGTCCTATCCGCATCACCTGGGGCATGGCGTGGGGCTCGAGCCGCATGAAGGGCCGCGGCTCAATCCCAACTGGGACGACACCTTCGCCGTCGGCGACGTGTTCACCGCCGAGCCGGGGTTGTATGGCGAGGAGCTGGCGTTCGGAATGCGGCTGGAGCAGGTGTACCACCTGAGCGCCACGGGGCTGGAACGGCTGACGTCCATCAGCCTCGACCTGTAGCGCGCCGTGACGTTTGCAACGAGCCGGAAGCGTCAGCGACGGGCAGGGCGCTCGGTTTCCAGGCGCGCTGCGGCAAACAGGCAAAACCTTCGACAACCCCGCGCCCTGCCCGTCGCTCACGCTTCCGGCTCGTTGCCCATGCTCATCTCAGGCGCCGCGGGTGAATCCTCGGCGTGTACTCACGCCTCGTCCAACCCGCGCGCCAGCCAGTGTGCGATCTGGCACGCCAACTGATAGCTGGGCACATGCAGCCGCTCGGCGGTGGTGTGCGGCTTCTCTTGGCCGGCGCCCAGCGTCACCGTGGGAATGCCTTTGGCGACCAGGTAATTGGCGTCAAGCCCGCCGTCGGAAATCGCCAGCAGCGGCTGGGCGTCGCAGTGTTCCACCGCCCGGCGTGCCGCGCGAACGCAAGGCTCACTGGCGCGGAGGCGATAGGACTCATAATCCAGCTGGGCGGTGCAGGCGACGCTGCCGCACGCCCCGTCGCTGCTGCGCAGTTGCCGGGCGGCGTGCTTGAAGGCGCGAATGAAAGCATCGCGCAGGCGCCGGCGAAAAGCCGGGCGATGGCTGCGCACTTCCGCGCGCACGCGGGCGTGGGGACAGACGACATTGGTGGCGTCGCCGGCGTGCAGGATGCCCACGTTGCTGGTGCCGCGCTGCTGACCCTTGCACACCGCGCCCAGCCAGCCGTGGGTTTGCAGGTCGGCGATCGCCAGGCCGGCGATGGTGATGGCGCTGACGCCCGCCGCCGGGTTGACGCCGGCGTGACTGGCGATGCCGGTGACATCAAACGCCAGGCGGTACGCCCCGGTCGCGCCGATGGTGAGCTTGGCGGGGCCGCCGCCGTCGAAGTTGAAGCCCAGTTTGGGATTGCCCAGGTCGCGCGGGTTGAGCCCGGCCGCGCCCTTGAGCCCGACTTCCTCCTGCACGGTCAGCAGCAGCGTCAGCGGCGGGTGGTCGCATCGTGCATGCAGCACATCCAGCACCGCGCCCAGCGCCACCGCCACCCCCGCGCGGTTGTCGCCGCCCAGCGCGGTGGCGGAATCCGCCGAGAGCAGGTATTCGCCGCGCTGAACCGGTTGACACCCGACCGCCAGGGGCACGGTGTCCAGATGCGCCGAGAGCATCCGTCGGGGCGCCCGCGCCAGTTGGCCGCGCCCGGGCAGCGTGCAGATCAGGTTGCCCAGTTCCCCGCCGTAGGGACTGTGTCGGTTGGCGCGATCATGACGGATGGCGCGCTGCGGCACACCGGCCGCGCGCAGCTGGTCAGTCACCCATTGGGCGACCTGGGTTTCGCGTCCGCTGGGGCCGGGAATCGCCAGCAATTCCAGCAAGGAGGCGACCGGCAGACCCGGATGGTCAACCGCGTGGGATCGGGAAGCACGCTGAGATCGAGCAGCCATGGCAGTCCTCATCAAATAATGACCGAAAGGTCGGCGAATTATCCGGGTAAGTTTGCCCGTGTCGACGGCGAATCTTACCTCTTTATCTGGTGGGTCAGTCATGTGACCAGCGCCCGCGCCGGCGGCAAATGTTTTTTCGCTGTCGGTGCGCGCGGCGGTGGTCTGGGTCGATGATTGAACTGGAAGGAGCTTGCTTATGCGACGTCGGTCCGGCTTTTCATTGGTGGAACTGTTGGTGGTCCTGTCGGTCGTTTCCCTGCTCATGGCGCTGGTCCTGCCGGCCATGGCAGGCGCGCGGCGAGTAGCCATGGGCACGGAAAACGCCAACAACCTCCGCAGCATTCAGGCGGGGTTGGTCACTTTCGCCCACGGCAACGGCGGCTGGTTCCCCGGCATGGACAGCAGCGGCAAGCGGGTGACGGCCTCGACATCCGCCCGCTATGAGATGCTGCTCAACGGCCGGTACACCAACGGGCAGACGTTGCTCAGTCCCCTGGAAACGGCTCCGCGCGCGCTTTGGCAAAGCGGCAGCGCCGTCAACAGCTTCTCCTACGCCATGGTCAGCACCTGGGACGCCACCCTCTTCAGCAGTTATTACAACAGCTACTACACCTCGCAGGCGCGCAACGAAAGCTGGCGCGACACCGCCGGCAGCGAGAGCGTGGTCATGGCGGACCGCGCCATCCGCAACTGGAGCAACTCCTGGAACCCCCGCTACATCCGCAGCCTGCACGTCGAATCCCAACGGAACGTCAACGACTGGGCGGGCCATGTCGTGTGGGGCGACAACCACGTCACCTGGGAAAGCGACATGCTGGTCGACAATCGCTACCGCGGCGTGCTCACCCGCAATGACGATCTGTTCCAGAGCCGCACGGACAGCATCTACCGCCAGGTCAACGGCAGCACCATCGTCATCTATCCGAACGAAGACGACGTCTACCTGACCACCGGCGACCAGTGGGGCTCGGTCAGCCTCGACTGAGCTGCTCAACCACTGAGCTGAACGAGCAATCCCGGCGGGCGGCGACATGGTTCGAGCGGAATCAGCCGGTGGCGGGATGATGTGGGCTGCTCGGCTCAGGTAGGAATGTGGCTGGCGGCGCGCGAGTGGAGATGGCCAGCCTGCAACCTGCAAGCTTCATTCGTGTAACCCGTAGCCCAGCAACCCCGCAACCCCGCAACCCCGCAACCCCGTAACCCTGCATGCACCCCGGACCACCTTCGGCAAGGACGCCTCCCCATGGCGGGGGTTGCAGAATTCTATTTTCAATTAAAATACATTTTAGAGCACTTCGCATCATTTCTGGCCGTACCCGCAGGAGCGGAAGTAGTTGGCA
>CAZSBB010000014.1:0-123753 GCA_964605235.1 uncultured Phycisphaeraceae bacterium | reverse complement strand
GATCGCCAAACGGCAGCGGCAAACGGCGTGATGCATAAAGTTGGTCAGCGAGGGGTTGGGCGCGGCCTTGCCAAGCCGCCGATGGTCAACCACATATCGTCTGGCAAACGGAGGCGTAGCCCGTCGCTCACGCTTCCGGCTCGTCAAACAAAAACCCAGGCGCCAGGCGGCAAATGCAGCTCCCAGCCAGCCCGGACCCGAAAAATGCCCGCCCCCAACGAGCGCAAACGCGCCCCAACGAGCCCGAAGCGTCAGCGAGGGGCAGGGCGCAGCCTTGCCATGCCGCCGATGGTCAACCACATATCGTCTGGCAGACGAAGACGTAGCCCGTCGTTCACGCTTCCGGCTCGTCAAGCAAAAACCCTTGTGTCATGTCACCTGACATGGCTATGTCACCATGACTAACTGATTGCATGGCAAGCAATTGAACTATGTCACATCCTTTGTCAGGTGACATGACGCCCCCGCCGGCGTAAGCCGCCGGGTCACTTCTGCAGGCTCCCCGGGGGCAGCTCAAACGTATCCCCCGTCTCTTCAATCCACCGCGCCAGCCGGGCGTGCAGTTCGCGGCGTTTGGGTTCGTACACGCTGTCGAACGCATAGTTCGCCAGTTCGTACTGGTCCTCGGCATTGTGGAACAGCAGCCAATCCTGGCCGGGCATGCAGACGTATTTCCAGCCGTCGCGGGTGACGACGCCGCGCCACGGGCGGTTGACGCTGTGGGACATCTGCTTGGCGGGAATCTGTTGCAGGAAGGCGGAGTCCGGCTCGTTGGCGGGGTCGGGCGTCGGGCCGTGCTGGCAGTGTCCCGCATAGTTGTGGCCGCGCATCCAGTCCGGGGGCGCGATGCCCGCCAGCCCCAGGGTGGTTGGGGCGATGTCCACATGATTGAGCACCGCATCGCAGCGGCCCACGCGCAGGCGATGCCCGCCGCCGACGTTGGCGACGATGAACGGAATGCGGATCGACTCCTCCCAGGGCGAGGACTTCTGCTGTTGCCCGTGCGAACCGAGGCAGTCGCCGTGGTCGGAGAAGAAGATGACATAGGTGTCGCGGTCGACATTCAATTCGCGCAGCGCCTGCATGATGCGGCCGACGTTGTGGTCGATGTTCTCGATCATCGCGTAGTAGCCGCACAGGTCGTTGACGAACTGCTGGCGAATCCACGGCACGTCGGGCACATTCGGCCGTAAGCGAATCGAAGCCAGGTTGCGGCCGCGATGAAACTCGGCGGGGGCGAGGTACGGGTTATGCGGCGGGGTGACCGACAGCGTGGCGAAGAAGGGTTGGTAGCCGCGCCCGGCGTCGGCGTCCGGCGCGCCCGCGCGCGGCTGGGACTGGCCGGCGGTGACATGGGCGCGCAGGTGGTCGATCAGTAGATCGGTCAAGCCATCGGTTTCATAGCGGTGCAGGCGCACGGGGGTTTCCTGGCCGGTGCCGTGGACGTCCAGGTCGTTCATGCCGTTGCGGTTTTCGTAGCCCATCCAGTAGTCGAACCCGCCGCGCAGCTCCGGCTCGACGTAGACCATCTGGTTGCTGCCCGCCAGATGCCACTTGCCGATCCATGCGGTGTGGTAGCCCGCGGCGCGGAAGGGTTGCGTCAATGTGGGAATGGACGGGTCCAGCCGGCTGGGCGTGCGCGGGCAGCCGTTGGCTTGCGGATACAAGCTGGTGAGCAGCGCGGCACGAAACGGGGTGCACCAGGGCGTGCCGGCGACCGCCTGATCGAAGCGCATGCCGCAGCGGGCGAGGTTGTCGATGTTGGGCGTGCAGACGTTCGGATCGCCGCGGTAGCCCAGGGCCTGCACCCGCAACTGGTCGCAGAAAATCCACAGGATGTTGGGTCGGCTGATCATGCTCATGCTGCAAGACTCCATCGGGCCGGGACCGTGACGCCCGCGCCCCGCCGGTCGCTTCAAAAGTTCCGGGGCATCTCCCGCGTCAGCTGGCGCAAGGCTTCCAGCGCCGCCTGCGCGGCGGGCACTTTCGCCTGCGCCTCGGTGAACGCCGGCGACTGGAAGTAATCGGCCGGCGGCTCCCAGACGGTGCGGAAACCGATGTGGAAGTGCGTCTCGGCGGGGGGAAGGCCGAACCGTTTGGCGGCACAGAAGGCGAACTTGCGATGGTAGAAGCTGCCCCCGCGCAGCACGCCGTTGGTGTGGCCGGTGTAGCTCAGCAGGCGCTGGCGCTCGGGGTTGTTGGGGTACGGCTCAAACCAGGCGCTGGTCCATTCATACACATTGCCCGCCAGGTCCAGACAGCCATACGGCGAAGCGCCCTGGGGATACGTGCCCACCGGATACGCGTGCGTCGGCTTGTCAGGCATGATCTCCGCCGAAAACGCCCCCAGCCCCACCGCCGGCAGCTCGTTGCCCCAGGGAAACCAGCGGCCGTCGGTCCCGCGCGCCGCCTTCTCCCATTGCTCCTCGGTCGGCAACGCCTTGCCCATCCAGTTGGCGTAAAGCTGCGCCTCGGCCCACAACACGCGCGTCACCGGGTACAGCGCATAAGCACGCGGCTCATCGGCGGGCGGCGCGGCGTACTTGCGCACCGACAGCGGCGACTGATGCTGGCTCAGCGCGACGAACTGCTCCCAGCGCGCGGTGGTGACTTCATGCACGTCGATGAAGTAGCCGGGCAACCAGACCTGGCGCGCGGGGAACCACTCTTCGCCGGCAAACTGGTGGTAGCTCTCATAACCCCACGCCGCCGCCAGCCGCTGGGCTTCCTCGACATCAAAGCCCATGCGAAACGTCCCGGCGGGCACCCACGCCATCAACGCCCCGTCGGCGGGATGCACGATCAGCGTCCCCGCCGGCGGCGCGCCGGCACGCACCGGCTGCGCCTGCGCCACGCGCGGCTGCCAACCCAGCGTGATCCCCAGCGCCAGCAGCAATGCAATCACAGCGTGTTTCATCATGGCATCCCTGGTTGCCCGACGGGCGCGCCGGGGCAAGAAAGGGGATAAGTACATTTAATTGGTAAAATTAAATGTACTTATCCCCTTTCTTAACCCCACCCCCGCCTTACATCTTTTCCATCACCGCCTTGAGGTGGTTGAGGCTCTGCAGCGCCGACTCCACCGGGGCCTTGTTCACCCAGTTGTTGTCCTGTTCGATGATCAGACAGCGCGCCCCCGCCGCCACCGCCGCACGAATGACCGCCGGCCAGTCCAGCGCGCCGGTGCCGATTTCCGTCAGCACCGCGCTCGACGCCGGGGCGCCCGGCGCCAGCGGCTTGACGTCCTTGGCGTGCACCAGCGGCACGCGCCCGGTGAGCTTGCGCAGCCGCTGGGCGGGGTCCTCGCCGCCGACGTAGCACCAGGCGACGTCCAGCTCAGACTGCAGGTCCGCCGGGTCGGTTTCGTTGAACAGGATGTCGATGCCCCGGCTGCCGTCCGCCAGACGGTCCCACTCGAACGCATGGTTGTGGTACGACAGCGTCACCCCCTCGGCGTGGCACAGCCGGCTGAACTTGATGAGTTGTTTGACCAGTTGGCGATAGCCCTCGGCGGTGCGCATGTCCGCGGGAATCCACGGGCAGGTCAGGTGTTCGATCCCCAGCGTCCGGGCAGTCTGCAAGGCCCCGCTCAAATCTTCCTGCAGCTGCGCCAGCGACAGATGCATGCCCACCGGCTTGAGGCCCAGCCGGCGCAGCAGATCGCGCATCTGTCGCGGCGTCTGGTCGTACATCCCCGCAATCTCCACCGCTTCGTAGCCGCCTCCCGCCAGCCGGGCCAGCGTGCCTTCCAGATCCTTGGCCAGCTCTTCACGAACGGTGTATGCCTGCAGCGCTACGGGGAAGTTCATCGGTGCTCCAGCCTGGGCGGGAAATGATTAATGGTTTGGATCGCGGACCGACCAATCAGGCAGGGCATTGTACCGCACGCGCCCGCGGCCTGTGCGCTGGCGCCCCAGTGAAAAAGGTGCGGATCCCCGCACCTGGGGATCCGCACCTATTCACGTTCACCGGGACACGGCGCCGCCGGCGGGCAAGCTAGACCGGCATGATGAAGTAGGCGTTCTGCACGTCGTGCTCCAGCCGTTCGATGCGGATGCGGTCAAACCCCGCTTCACGCAGCATCGCCTGCGCCTGCTGCACGCCCCAGGCGGCGCCCAGGCCCATCCCGCCCTGCGCCAGCGAGACGGTCATGCAGTGCAGGCAGGAGATGCCGTAGATCATCGCCCCCAGCGGATGGTTGAGGTTGTCCGCCGGCTCGGTGGCGGCGTCGATGTCCTGCATGAGGAACACGCCTCCGGGCCGCAGCGCCTGGCGGATGGCCGCCAGCACCAGATCCGGGCGCGCCTGGTCGTGGATGGCGTCCAGCGCCATGATCCAGTCGAACGCCGCCGGGGCGCGCCAGTGGGTCAGGTCGCGCCGCAGGAACTTCACGTTGGTCAGACCCAGCTCGGCGGCGGCGGCGGTGGCGTGCGCCACGGCGCTGTCGCTCAGGTCATAGCCCCAGAACCGGCTGGCGGGATACGCCTGCGCCAGTTGCAGCAGCGCCCGCCCGCGGCCGCAGCCGACGTCGAGCACGTCGATCCCGGCCGTCAGCCGCTCGTGCAGCCCGGGCATCAGGGGGACGATCTGGTCGACGATCACCGGCACGATCGACTGGCCGCTGTCCTCCGCCATCACCTCATGAAAGCGCGGGTAGGCGGAGTACGGCACGCCCCCGCCGTGGCGGAAGCAACTGAGCACCTGGTCCTCGACCGCTCCCAGCACGCCGACGTACTGGGCGAAGACCGCCAGGTTCGCGGTGGGCGACTGGCGGGTCAGCCAGTGGGCGTGCTCGGGCGGCAGCCGGTAGGTGTCGAGCATCGGATCGCGCTCGACGATGCGGGCGGCGACCATGCCCCCGAGCCATTCGCGGACGTAGCGTTCGTGCAGGCCGGCGGCGGCGGCGACCTCATTGCTGGTGCGGGCGTGGCCGTCGGCGATGGCGTCAAAGAGTCCAGCGCGATGGCCCAGGGAGACCAGCAGGGCGGTGATGCCGTGGTTCATCATGTCGAGCATGCGCTGGGCGAAATCGTCGCGGCGTTGCACATCCAGGCTGGGGGCACAGTTCAAACACATGGCGGGATTCCTTTACTTCAAGGCGGGCAACCGAACAGACCGGTTTGTATGCCCATGGTCCAAAAAAATTTCACGCCGACGCCAGCCGGGCGGCCAGCAACGCCTCCGCCCGATCGACCGGCCAGCTCTGGCGGTACACCACCGCCAGCACGATCGCACCTTCAAACAGCAGCAGATACAGGTCCGTCAACTCCTCCAGGTCCAGCTTCCGCAACGCCGGCTCGGTCGCCAGCAGGCCTTCGGTCAGGTCGCGCAGATACGCGCGAATCTGTTCGCGATGCTGCTTGACCACCTGCCGCACCCGCTGGTCCGGCGCCCCGCCGGTGGGCTGGGGCCCCAGCTCGGCGATCACGTTCTGGAACGGGCAACCGCGGTAATCACTGCTGCGAAACCACGGCTTGAGCGACCGCAGCACGCCGAAGTATCGCTCCCGCGGCGTGGGCAGGGCGTCCACCGCCGCCCGCAGTTCCGCCAACTCCCGCGCGGACATCTGCGCGACGTACTCGCACAACAACTCATCCTTGGTCGGAAAGTGGTCGTAAAACGACGCCTTGGCGACCTGCGCCTGAGCAATGATCTGGTTCACGCCTGTCGCACGGTATCCCTGCTGATAAAACAGCTCGAAAGCGGTCTGCAGGATCCGCTCCCGCACCGGCGAACTGGCGCTGGCCTTGCTCATGAGCGAGAAGATAAGACAGACAGACTTGTCTGTCAAGCCGTGAACCGCCGCCGTGCAGAAAAAAATCGGTTGGGCCGGCGGCGGCGCGTGGCGGGTGCTGCCTCGGCAGGCGCGGGAACCGCCCGAAAACGCGCCCCGGACGCATCTCCTGGCGCTGCGCTTCACCCGCTCGCTTACGTCGTGACCGGCAGAGCGCTATATTGTCGCCATGTCAACCCCCTCTCCGCAGCGTCCCAACATCGTGATCGTCATCATGGACGACCTGGCGTTCGGCGATCTCGCCTGTCATGGCAACCCGGTGGTGCGCACGCCGCATCTCGACGCCCTGCACACTCAGAGCACGCGCCTGACCCGTTACTGCTCGGGACCGGTGTGCACGCCGGCGCGCGCTTCGCTCATGACCGGACGCTACCCCTACCGCACCCGCGCCATCGACACCTACTGCGGCAGGTCCATGATGGACCCCGACGAAATCACCCTCGCCCGCCTGCTGCAAAACGCCGGCTACCGCACCGGCATCTTCGGCAAATGGCACCTGGGCGACTGCTACCCGCTCCGCGCGTGCGATCATGGTTTTGAGGAAGCGTTCGTGCACAACGGCGGGGGGCTGCGCCAACCGGGCAACCCCACCCACTACCGCGACGGCGACAGCTACTTCAACCCCGATGTGCTGCACAACGGCAACCTCGTCCCCACCACCGGCTACTGCACCGACCTGTTCGGCCAGGCGGCCATCGACTTCATCCGCCGCCCCGACGATCGCCCCTACTTCGTCTACTACGCCACCAACGCCCCCCATGTGCCGCTGGAAGTGGACCCCGCGCTGGCGCAGCCCTACCTCGACCAGGGCTGCAATGAGAACGACGCCCGCATCTATGCCATGGTCGAAAACATCGACGCCAACGTCGGCAAACTCCTCGCCGCCATCGGCGACGACAACACCCTCTTCATCTACACCAGCGACCACGGCCCCTGCGGCGGCGCCCGCTACCACGGCCAAACCCGCTTCAACGCCGGCCTGCGTGATATCAAAGGCACCTGTTACCAGGGCGGCATCCAGGTCCCCTGCTTCTGGCACTGGCGCGACCACATCCCCGCCGGCCGCGACCTCGACGTGGTCAGCAATCCCATCGACTTCCTGCCCACGCTCTGTGCGCTTGCTGGCGCTGCCCCACCCACCGACCGCACCATCGACGGCCGCGACCTCACCGGCCCGCTGCTGCGCGGCGAAGCCAATCCCACCGACACCGTCTTCGTCCAGTGGCATCGGGGCGACGCCGCCGTGCGCTATCGCAACTATGCCGCCGTGACGCCGCGGTACAAGCTCACCCGCCCGCACGAAAGCCAGCCTGATGAACTGTACGACCTGCAGGCCGACCCCGGCGAACAGCACGACCTGGCGCAGGTGCTGCCGGAGGTGGTGGCCATGCTGCGCGCCGAGTACGACCGCTGGTTCGACGATGTCAGCACCACGCGCGGGCCGGACAATTTCGCTCCCCCCGCCATCCATCTGGGCACCCCGCACGAAAACCCCACCTACCTCACCCGCCAGGATTGGCGAACCCCCAGCGAAAATGGCGATTGGAGCGACCACATCGTGGGCCACTGGTTAGTCAAGGTGACGCAGCCGGGGCCGTACGCAGTGACGCTGCTGCTCCCCCCGCTGGAACAGTCTGCGCAGGTGCATCTGCAATGCGGCGAGCTGCGGCTAACTTGCAAAGCCGAGCCGGGACAGACGGAGGTGCGGCTGACAGACGTGATGCTGCCGACGGGCAACCAAACGCTGCACGCGTGGTATGCGGTTGGCGGGAAAGAATTGGGGGTGCGGATGGTGACGGTGGAGCAAAAAGATAGTCAATGATATCTGAAACCACACATTCAAGGGGCATTCTGTGAAGAAAACACAAAGCAAAACAAATAGCCGGCCCAAAAGCTCATTAGCCGAACTACTGACACTCTATATATCACTAATCACTTGTGTATGTGGAGTTATTGGTGGATATTTTTTTGTCGGCCGCCATCAAGTGGAATTAAATCGATCTACCGCCAACTTAAACAAAATAACCTCAGAGTTGATCACAATATCCACCCGGATTGCTTCACATCAAGAATCCATTTCCGCCATAGAATCTGAAATATCCTCCGCAACAAAGCAGGAAGAAATACGACGACATGAACTAGAAACAAAACTTGCAGGCGTTCAATCAATTCTTACGAGCATTAAGCTTGATATTGAATCCGCAACCAAAGAAATTGAAATCCAAAGACGAACACTGGAATTCGCGGAAATTGGGATGCGTATGATAACTTCAATTCAACCAAACTGCTCTCTCGAAATCACACCCGGAAAGCACGGTTATCTAAAATGGAAAGTACATAATCACGGTGAATTTCGAGCGCACATTCGACTCGATCGCCTTATTATATCAAAAAATCAGTTATCTGGTTTTAGCGATCAAGTAGACCCCGGAAGCATCATTTATGAATATAAGTATAAAAATGATTCCGACGAAAAGCCAGTTGGAGTTGCACTATCCGCAGACATAGCACCAAAATCCGAATTGCCTTTTTTTTATCGATTTACAGACAATACGACCAACTTAAATCGAGTCCATTATCTCATAATATATAGCACCACAACCGATCCATCCATTGTGAAATTTGCGGTTGATTATTGCAAGGCACGCGGGCTTCCATCGCCTGAAAGCCTGGGAAATAACTGGATTGGATTGTATGGTGATGTTGGCGTAACTAGTGATTGAATATTAATACCGTGTTTCGAATATGAAACAATTTGGCTCCTGAGGGTGTTCTCCTGATACACTTTAATAACTTATTATATCTGGTTTATAGCTATATCGTACACGTCCCATTACTACATTCATTCAATAATAAATACTCCGATACACCTGCGTAATATCACTGTCATTCTGCTTGGCGGTATGCCCATCCACGTAGGACACGTTCTGCACGCCGTCGTGGTTGTTGGCGAACTGGATGGCGGTCGCCCCGCTGATGCCGGTGAGCGGGTTGTTCAGGTCCAGCAGCATCGGTTGCTTGCTGGGCTGGGCGACGTACTTCTTGAGGTTGTTGTCCGGCCAGGCGGTCTGCGTGCCCAGGAAGGTGCGGCGGGGACACGGCGAGTTGGGGCGGGACAGCGTGGAGCCGACGGCGAAGCCCTGCCAGCCGTACCACGCGTTGCTGATGACCACCGGGTAAGTGCCCACGCCGATCCACCAGTTGTAGGAGGTGCTGATCTGGCTGGCGTTGATCTGGACCGGGGTGTAGAAGCTGCTGCCGACCAGGCGTTCCTTGCCGGACGGGCAGCGGAGGATTTTGAAGTAGGAGTTGCCGGGGAAGTAGCTTTTGACCCAGTCAGGGCTCTGGGGCAGGTTGGTGACGCTGTAGGAGATCGCCTGGGGGAACCACTCGGCGTTGTCGTCGGCGTAGGTCTGGATCACCATGCCGCTTTGCCGCTGGTTGCTGGCGCAGGCGATCTGGTTGGCGGCTTCGCGCGCCGACGCCAGCGCGGGCAAGAGCAGCGCCACCAGCAGCGAAATGATGCTGATGACCACCAGCAGTTCAATGAGCGTGAAGGCAGGACGCAAGGACACCGGGAACCGCATGAGGCGAGGCATGGGGCTTCCTCTCAGTTGGCGTAGACCCACCTGTAGCAACAAACCATTCACCGACAGCCAAAACAATCGTATACAACGATAAGACGTTGGCAATGTTTTTTCACCAGGCCGGTGGTGACGGCGTTATCCGGACGTCAATGCCCCTGCGGCTGCGGCTGCGCTGCAACGCGCGGGGCTCGTTGAAGCAGCGCCAATGCCCCGGACCCGCCGATTCCCTATGATGTTCCTTTCCTCCCGCTGATCCTGCTGACTGTTGGACCTGTTTCCCATGCCTACCGCCCATGCCCGCAAGCACGGCCGGGTGTCCGCCTCCATGACCCGCTGGGGGTCAAGGCTGGGGCTGGGCGCGGCGGTGGGCATCCTCGGCGGCATGGCGGCGGCGTTCCTCGAACTGCTCATCCACTTCGGCTCCGAACACCTGATCGGCCAGTTCACCCACCTGGGCGGCAACCAGTTCCTGACCTTCAACTGGGCGATCCTGCTCATGCCCGTCGGCGGCGCGCTGGTCGCGGCGCTGCTGGTGCGCTGGTTGTGTCCCGAAGCACATGGGCACGGCGTGGAAACGCTGACGCGGGCGTTCCATCAGGGCGGCGGGGTGATGCCCGCCAAAGGGCCGCTGATCAAAGGCAGCAGTGCCGCGCTGGTGATCAGCTCCGGCGGGTCGGCGGGGCCGGAGGGTCCGATCGCCGCGATGGGGGCGGCATTGGGATCGTGGTTGGCGCAACTGCTGCGGCTGCGGGCGCGGGAGCGGCGGATTCTGCTGGTTGCCGGTTGTGCGGCCGGCATCGGGGCGATTTTCCGCTGTCCGCTGGGCGGGGCGATGTTCGCCACCAGCGTGCTCTACAGCGAGCCGGAGTTTGATTCCGATTCGATCGTGCCGGCGTTCGTCGCTTCGGTGGTCGGGTATTCGCTCTACATTTCCCTGTGGGGCTATCAGGACCCGCTGCTGCCGGGCATCAGTCAGTTGCGTTTCGTGCAGGCGTGGGATTTGCCGTGGTATGCCGTGCTGGGGCCATTGTGCGGGGTGACGGGGATTTTCCTGTACTTCTGCATGAATCGGGTCGAAGCGCTGGTCGCTAAGCGTTCGCCGCTGCCGACCTGGGGCAATGCCGCGCTGGGCGGGTTGGCGACCGGCGCGCTGGCGTGCCTGGCGCCGCAGATCATGGACGCGCGGTTCGTCTTCATCCAGAACACGCTGGCGGGGCAGATGCTGCACGCCACGGGTGGGCCGGGCGTGTGGCAATGGGTGTTCCTGCTGGCGGCGATCGTGGGCATCAAGTGCATCGCCACCGCCTGCACGCTGGGCACCGGCGCGCCCGGCGGCGTGCTGGGTCCCTCGGTGTTCATCGGCGGGGTGGTCGGCGCCACGCTGGGGGCGCTGGGGCAGGCGCTGCTGCCGGATTGGTGTCCCGAGGAACTGCGGCAAGCGTTGATCCCCGTGGGCATGGCGGGCGTGCTCGCCGGCACCATGCGCACACCGTTGGCGGCGATCGTCATGGTCACGGAAATGACCGGGAGCTACGGGCTGATCGCGCCGCTGATGCTCGTGTGCGTGACCAGCTATGTCGTGGGCCGCCGCTGGGGCCTCAACCATGAACAGGTGCCCACCGCCGGCGATTCTCCCGCCCATGTCGCCGACCCGGTGCTGCACTTCCTCTCGAGCATCTCCATCCGCGAAGTCATGCAGCGCCAGTGGGACATGACCGTCACGCCCGACACCGGCCTGGATGAGATCGTCACCAAACTCGAACCCGGCACGCGCCCGGTCGTCGCCGTCGCCAAGGATGGGCAACTCCTGGGCGTCATCTCCGCGACCGACATCGGCCACGTGCTGGTGGGCGAAGGCGTCGCCGCCATCCTCGTCGCTTCCGATGTCATGACCACCCAACTGGTGACCGTGGATGTCGACGACGACCTGGAAAGCGCTTTGGCGACCTTCACCCGCACCGACCATGAAGTGCTGCCCGTGCGCGATCGTCGCGACGGCGACCGCTGGGTGGGCATGCTGGTGCGGCGGGACATCGTCGAAGACCTGCACCGCCGCTTTGGCGAAAGCCATTCCCACATTTTCCGCGAGCACGCCAGCCTTGCCGCCATCGAGCGCGAACTGCAGATCGACCATCTGCTGGTGGGCGTATCGCAATCGCGGGCGCAGATGCAGCGGCTGTTCGTGCCGATGCAGGCGGTGGGCAAGAGCCTGCGCGAAAGCGATTTCCGCCGGCAGTTCAACGTGCAGGTGGTGGCGATCGAGCTGCCCGACGGCACCGTGCAATGCCCGCCGAATCTGGACCAGCCGCTGCGCACCGAGCATCGGCTGCTGGCGGTGGTGTCCCCGCCCACTCCCCCGGCCGCGGAAAAACCCGCCGAATCGACCACCCCGCGCAGCAGCATTTAGGCGCTGCGCACACGGCGTGCCCGCAACGAGCGCGTCTGCAACGAGCCGGAAGCGTGAGCGACGGGCTACGCGCCATCACGCCAACCCATCCGCGCAGGGGGCTGCGCCGACGACCACCCAGTGACCCACTGCGCCACGAGCGCCTCCGCGACGAGCCGGAAGCGTGAGCGACGGGCTACGCGCAATCACGCCGACCCATCCGCGCAGGGGCGCTGCGCCTGCGACCACCAAGTGACCCACTGCGCCTGGCAATTGCGCATGACGAACATCCGCGCGTAGCCCGTCGCTCACGCTTCCGGCTCGTTAAAAAGCACTGGCGCCGCTCGCCTTCGCTTTTCTCATCATTTGCAAACTTGCACCCGCGGGGTGATCGTTACATTGCTGCCCGCTGCTCCATCTTCAGGAAGCCATGCGCATGCGACTGACGCTGGTGACGGAAACTTTTCCGCCGGAAGTCAACGGCGTGGCGATGACGCTCGGTCGGCTGGTGGCGGGGCTGGCGCACCGGGGGCATCAGGTCCAGGTGGTGCGCCCGCGCCAACTGCACGAAGCCTCCCGCCTGCCGGATGATCCGCCGGTGCAATCCATCGTGGTGCCGGGGCTGCCCTTGCCACGCTATCCGGGGTTGCGCTTCGGCCTGCCGTGCGGCCGGCGCCTGCGCGCCGCGTGGGAACACCAGCGCCCGCAGGTGGTGCACATCGCCACCGAGGGACCGCTGGGCATCTCCGCGCGGCGCACCGCCGAGCGGCTGCGGATTCCCACCACGTCCAGCTTTCACACCAACTTCCACAGCTACGGCCGACACTACGGCTACGGCCTGCTGCTTAAGCCGATGCTCGCCCACCTGCGCCGGCTGCACAATCGCACCGGCTGCACGATGGTCCCCAGCAAAGACGTGCAGGAAACGCTCACCGCCGCCGGCTTCGCGCGGGTGGAAGTGCTGTCACGCGGCGTCGATCAACACCTGTTCAACCCCCGCCGGCGCAGCATCGAACTGCGCCAACGCTGGGGCGTCGATGATCATGATCTGGTCGTGCTGTACGTCGGCCGGCTGGCGCCGGAAAAAAACATCGCCCTGACGGTCAAGGCGTTTACCCGCATCAAAGCCCAGCGTCCTGACGCGCGCCTGGTGCTGGTGGGCGATGGTCCCGCCCGCGCCGGTCTGGCGCAGCAGGTGCCCGACGCGGTGTTCGCCGGCATGCGGCGCGGCGAAGACCTGGGCGCGCACTACGCCAGCGGCGACCTGTTTCTGTTCGGCTCCACCACCGAAACCTTCGGCAATGTCATCACCGAAGCCATGGCCAGCGGACTGGCGGTGGTGGCGTACAACTATGCTGCCGCCCGCGAGCACATCCGCGACGGGGTCAACGGCAAAGCAGTGGCGTTCAACGATGAAAGCGCGTTCCTGCACGCCGCCGAGGAGCTGGCGCGCGACGACGCGCAGCGGCAACAACTCGCCAGCGCGGCGGCGCTCACCGGCGCGGGCATCAGTTGGGATGCGGTGATCGACCGCTTCGCGCAGTTGCTGGAAGCGGCGGTCGAGCGCGGGGTTAATGTTGCCGGGTGAAGAGTCCCCGGGTGAAGAGTCCCCGGTGAAGAATCCCCGGGTGAAGAGTCCCCGGTGAAGAGTCCCCGGTGAAGAATCCCCGGGCGGAGCCCGGGGCTAATGGGGCGTAGGACCGTTAGCCCCCGGCTCTGCCGGGGGGTGGGCCGCCAATTCCGTGTGATTTGCCATTACCCCCAGGGTTTCAGGTCGCTCGGATCGCTGACCTTGATATTGATGCCCTGCGCCGACGCGTCGGCGTAGCGCGCCATGGCGCGGTATAGCGGGACCAGCGCGGCATCCTGGGTCAGGGTGTCCTTGACCAGATGCATCGGGCCGGTTTCGCCGACGATGCAGCGGCTGGTGAAGCCGCCCTTGAGCGCGGTGGTCATGTACTGGAACATCTGCCAGGTGACGCCTTTGTTGCCCCAGTCGGCGGCGGGGTCTTCCACCACCACGGAGAGGTCGCCATACTGGCGCGCCATGCGGACGTGGGAATGCTGGACATGTTTGAGGATGCGTTCGACCTGCGGGCCGCGCACGAAGCCGCGCGCCAGGTAATGGCTCATGTCGCCGTTGAGTTCGCAGGGGCACAGGTCCAGCAGGCGGCACAGCGCAGCCGGGTCTTCGGTGATGCGATCGACGTGGACTTCATTGTAGAAATTGAGCCCCGCTTCCCAGGTCATTTCGCGGAGCGTGCGGACCTGCTCGGCGCACCAGCGGAGGTAGCTTTCATCCTCGCGGTACATGCCACCGGACTGCGCGTAATCGCCGGCGATGCCGATCTGGTAGCTGGCGTACTGGCCGCCCATATCGACGATCTGCTTGATCTGCTCGGCGTAGGACCTGGTCCAGTTGAGCTTGCGCATGACTTCATCGCTGACATGCAGCGTGGAGCCGAAGTGCTTGAGGCCGACTTTCGCCAGCGCGGCGTTGGCTTTGCTGATGGAGACCGCCACGCTGTCGCCGGGGAAGAATTTGGTGTAGTAGGACGGGCCGAACTCCACGCCTTCGTACCCGCTGGCGCGCAGGTGGTTGAGCAGCGCGTCTAGGGTGGCGGTGCGGCGGTCCTGAATGCTGGTGGGCCAGTTGGCGATGCCCACACGATGCGGACGGGCGGCTTCGGGCAGTTTGCAGTCACCGAGAATGCGGTTCCAACCCAGCGGCATATGCGATTCCTTGCTTGTCTGGCGCAGCGCGACCTGGCGGTCGGCGGCGGACCGAGCCCACCTGTCCCGGCACGCCCCACCGGCGCGCCATGCGGGGTAGTTGTAACGTGCCGCCGGGCAATCGCAAGGTCCATCACGGTTCTCGGTCGGCGCGGCGCGCAATGCCCCCGGCACAGCCGTCACAGACGCACCGACAGGTGGAATTGCACGTGATCCGCGCCCCGGCAGTTCCAGGAATAAGCACGCTCAGGACGCGGTTGACCCCCGTCATTCTGAAACGCTGCTGGCGGGACATTTGCGATTTTCCCGGCGTGCGACCATGCTATGCCTACCGCGTCGCCGCTCGGCTGGACGGCGCCGCGGCCGCGTGTCACGGACCTGATTTTCCGCCCCTGCCCCCACCGCCATGACCCAACATCCCAATGCCGTGCTTGAAGAACTCGGGTTCCGCTACAACCCTGCGGACCTCTACCAGCAGACCAGCAACGCCGTGCTGCATGCCGCCGACCTGCTGGAACTGCCGCGCCATTTGAAGCTGATCCTGGCGCAGCCCAAGAATGAGATCATGGTGCACTTCCCGGTCGCCATGGACGACGGCAGCTACAAGCTGTTCAAGGGCTACCGGGTGCAGCACAACAACATCCTGGGCCCGTACAAGGGCGGCATCCGCTATCACCCGGCGGTGTGTCTGGATGATGTCAAAGCGCTGTCCGTGCTGATGACCATGAAGTGCTCGCTGGTGCGCCTGCCGCTGGGCGGCGCCAAGGGCGGCGTGCAGTGCAACCCGCTGCAGATGTCCACCAGTGAAATGATGCGCCTGACCCGCCGGTTCACCAGCGCCCTGGGCGAAAACATCGGCCCCGACAGCGACATTCCCGCCCCTGACGTGGGCACCAACGCCCAGACCATGGCGTGGATGGCGGACACCTACATGAACTTCCACGCCAACGTCGGACGCCATCGCTCGCAGGCGGTCGTCACCGGCAAGCCGCTGGAGTTCGGCGGGAGCTTCGGCCGCGAGAAAGCCACCGGCCAGGGGTTGGTCTATGTGCTTGACCAACTGCTGCCGGAGCTGCGCTTGAAGTTCAGCTCCACCACCTACAGCATCATCGGCTTCGGCAACGTCGGCTCGTGGACCGCGCGGCTGCTCGCCGAGCGCGGGGCGGTGCTCCGCGCCGTCATGGACCACACCGGCGCCATCGTCAACGAGCGCGGCATCGACGCCTCCGCCCTGGCGATCTACGTGCAAATGAAAGGCGGCGTCAAGGGTTTCGCCGGCGCTGAAGCCTGCACCGAAGAAGAGTTCTACAAGACCGAAGTGGACCTGTTCATTCCCGCCGCGCTCGAGCAGATGGTCGGCGAGGAGAAGGCGCGCCTGCTCAAGTGCAAGGTGCTCGTCGAAGCCGCCAACGCCCCGACCACTCCGCCCGCCGAGCGTTATCTGCTGGAGCAGGGCGTCAGCGTGCTGCCGTCGATCCTCTGCAACAGCGGCGGCGTGACCGTCAGCTACTTCGAGTGGAAGCAGAACAAGCAGGCGGAAACCTGGGACGCCGAGATGGTCGACGAACAGTTGCGCAAGCACATGTACGCCGCCGCCCAGCGCGTGAAGCTCGCGGCGCATCGGTTTGAGACTGACCTGCGCACCGCCGCCTACTGTGCCGCCCTCGAACAGATCGGGCGCGTGTACCGCCTGCGCGGCATATTCCCGTAAGCCGCCCTGGGACGACTCCTTCCATGCGCATTCTCGTCACCGGCGCCGGCGGGCTCATCGGCAGTCATTTGGTGCAGGCGCTCGCCCACACCGAGCATCAGGTCATCGCGTTGGATCGCCAGGTCAATCCCCAGCGCCCCGGTGCGGAGCAGGTGCAGGTCTGCGATGTCACGCAGCTCGACGCGCTGCTGCCGCATTGCCAGGGCGTGGACGTGATCGTGCATCTGGCGATCAGGCACACCTGGACCAACCCCGATCTGACCGAAGGGCTGCTGGGCAACCTCGCCCTGGACGCCACGGTCATGGAGGCCGGGCAACGCGCCGGCGTGCCCCGCTTCATCTACGCCAGCAGCGTGCACGCCATCAACGCCACCAGCCCCCAGCGCCAACTGCTCGACAACGTGCCCGCCTACCTGCCCCTCGACGGCAACCTGCCCTACTGCCCGGGCAATCCGTACGGCCTGAGCAAGTGCGTCGGCGAACAAGCCCTCCGCCTGCTTCACGCCAACACCGGCCTGCCCAGCATGAGCTTCCGCCTGCCTTATGTCCTGACCCCGCACACCGTCGAACGCATCCGCAACGGCGCCATGCAAGTCGAACCCTCCACCAGCGGCTTCGCCTGGGCAGCGCTCCAGGTGCAGGACGCCGTGACGCTGCTGCACCGCGCCATCGACTGCCCGCTCGACGGCTGCCGCCGCTATTTCGCCGCCGGCTATATGACCGCGCTGGGCCTGAGCGCCCAGGAGACCATTCGCCGGCATCTGTCGCATATCCCGCTGCGCATGCCGTTGGAACAGTTCGATTCCGTCGCCGACCTGCGCCCGCTGCGCAAGGACCTGCAATGGGAGCCCACGGTCTGACCGCCCGGCAGCACAATTGGCGGGCTGCGCTTCCAGCGATACGCTGATGCCATGATGACTCGCAGTTCAGGTCGTATCTCCACCGGCACGCTGGCGGTGCTGGTCATGCTCGGCGCCGGCGTGCTGGCGGGCGCCGTCGCGGTGGTTTACTGGATGGGCGTGATTGAACGCACCTGGCCCACCGACGCCCCGGCGCCCGCCACGCCAAGTCCCGACCCCGCCGCCCCCCCCGCCGCGGCGGCGCTGGACCCCGACGCCCGCGCCGATCTGGAAGCCATGCGCCAGGTCTACATGGATGTGCGCCAAAACCGCGCCGACCTGCCACGCGTGCTGACTGCCGCGCGCAACTATGCCGCCGCGCATCCGACCGATCCGCAGGGGCATCTGTTCGTCGGTCAGGTGGCGATGGAGCTGGGCGACTATCCCCAGGCCCTGGCGGCCTGGCAACGCTGCCTGGAACTCGACCCCCAGCAGACCAACGTCCATCTGCTGGCGGGTTCGGTCGCTCTGGGGCTTGACCAGCTCGATGCGGCGCAGCAGCACTTCCAGGCGGCCCTGGCGCTGGAACCCAACCATGTCAATGCCCGCCTGAACCTGGCGCAGCTTCACCTGCGCCGCCAGCAGCGCGATGAAGCCCGGCGCCTGCTCCACGAAGCACTCGCGCTCGACTCCTCCGCACATGCCGCCCACGCCGCACTGGCGGACCTGTACGCCCAGCAAGGCGACCTCGACCTGGCGATTCACCAGATCACCCGCGCCATCGACCTGACCCCCGCCCCGGACGCCGGCAAACTCGTGCTCTACCTGCGCAAGCAAGCCGCCCTGCTGCGGCAGGCGCAGCGCCCCGTGGAGAGCCTGCAAGCGTTGCAGAGTCTGCCCGTGTCCGAACGCAGCAAATTTGAAGTGCTCGAGGAAATGGCGGCCTGCTGGGAAATGCTCCAGCAACCCCGCCGCGCCGCCGCCCTCTACGAGCAATTGATGCTGGTCAGTCCCAACGACTGGCGTCTGCCCGCGGCGGCGGCGCGCTGGCGGCTGCGGGCGGGCGATCGCGCCGAGGCGCAAACCGCGCTGGACGCCTGGCGCCGGCTGCAGCCGCAATCCAGCGAGCGCGCGGAGTTGCAGGAGCAGGTCAGCGCCCTGCCGCCGACCGCGGCCCCGTGAGCGCGGCAGCAACACCAGGGGTTCGTGGCGGGTAGGAACAGGTGCGTCACGCTCATCGTCGACCGGCGGTGGTCGCCGCGCAGGTGCGCAGTATGATGGGCGGGCAGGGTGATCCCCAGGCTGGCACACATGCACAAACGCCGCGGGCAACTCGTGTTTCACCGACTCGGCGCCGCCGTCGCGCTGTGGGGGGCGGTGGGCGCGGTTGGTCCGCTGTGGGCGCAGGACGCCGCGGCGCCCACGGCTCCACGGGTTGATGCCGCGCCGCTCGCTTCCGAGGTGGAGTTGCTGCTGGACCTGCTCAAAGAACCCAAGCTGGATCTGACCAAACGCCGGGAAGCCGCGCTGAGCCTGCTGCGTCGTGCGGACTCGACCGCCCAGGACCAATTGCTGGCGTTGCTGCGGCAGCCGCCCGAGCCGGGGGTGGCTCGGCTGGTGGCGCAGGCGTTGGCGCTGCTGCCGGGTGATCCGCCGGTTCGCTTTGCACCGGTGTTGCTGGCGTTGTTGTCGGACCCCGCGGACCCCGCCGCCGCCGAGCTGGCGCAGGCGCTGGGGCGTTACCGGGACTTCGGCACCCAGCAGTCGGTGCTCAACGTGGCGATCGACCGTGACCAGCCGGCCCCCCGCCGCGCCGCGGTCATTGCCGTGCTGGGCGGCTACCGCACGCAGACCGTCGCCGGCCAGTTGGTTTCCCTGCTCGACAGCGCGGAGCCCGCATCCGTCCGCAGCGCCGCCGGCGAGGCGTTGTCCCAACTGACCGGGCTGACCAACACCGGCGACAACCCCACCGCCTGGCTCAACTGGTGGGAACAGGCGCGCACCTTCAACGAAAACGACTGGCTCAAGCACCTGCTGGACAACTACGCCCAGGGCCTGGACGCCGCCGCCCGCCGGCTGCGCCAGACGCAGCAATTGCTGTTCGACGCCCAGCGGCAGGTGTATCTCGCCACCGCCGCCGAGGAGCGCCCCGCCCTGCTGGTCACCATGCTCGGCGACAGGCAGGACGCCACCCGCCGCCTGGCGCTGGACCTGGTGGTGCAGCGGCTGCTGGCGCAGGAAAAAATCACCGACGAACTGCTGGCGCAGATTCGGCTGGCGCTGGACGACCCCACCGCGGCGGTGCGCGAAAAAGCCGCCCGGGTGCTGCGCGACCTGCGCGACGTGCCCGGCGCCGACGCCATCGCCCAGCGCCTGCCGCAGGAAACCGACCCCACCGTGCTGCGGGCGTACCTGCTGGTGCTCACCGGCTTGCCGCGCGCCGCGGGCGTCGAGCACACCATGGCCCTGCTGCCCGACCCGGCGCTGCACGCCGAAGCCGCCGGGGCGTTGGCGCGGGCGGTGGATGAGGGCCTGCTGAGCGTGACGCAACGCGAAACGCTGCGCAGTCGGCTCAACGCGCTGATTCCCCCGGGCGATGCGCCCAAGCCCAAGGTCATCGAACTGCTGGGCCGAGTGGCGACCCCCGAGGACTGGATTCGCATCGAACAGTGGCTCAACAGCGGCGACGATGCGGTCAAAGCCGCCGCCGGGCACGCCTGGGCGGCTTCCGAACGGCCGCTCGAAGCGTTGGCGCGCCGCGCGGATGATCCCATTCTCCAGCCGATCGTCCTCACCGCCGCCGCTCAGCGTGGGCGCAGCAATGAAACCTTCCTGTCGCTGGTGCGTCATCGTCCGACGCAGGAACAACTGGTGCAGGCGTGGCAGCGTGCTTTGGTGGCGATGGCGGGGCGGGTGACGCCCGAAACCGTGCTGGATGCCGACCTGATGCTGGCGGAGAACCAGGCGCCGCCGGCGCTGCGCAGCCTGATCCTCTCGGCGGCGTTGGAGCGGCCCAGCCAGCCCGAACCGCTGGAGCCGGAGAAGGCGGTGAAACTGCTGATGGCGCGCGCCGACGCGCGGCTGGTCGCCGGGCAAGCCGACGCGGCGCTGACCGACTTGCAGCAGATCACGCAACTGGGCGCGGCGCTCAATGATGACCAGCAGCGGGCGGTGTGGCGCATGAGCGTGCGCTGCCAGGTGGCGGCGGGCAAGGCGGAAGCCGCGCTGGAGCCCGCCAGGAAGCTCATGGCGAGCCTGCACAGCCTGGACGACGCCGGTCGCGCCATTGCCGCCGATTCGCTCCGGCAGCTTTTCATTGCCGCCGCGCTCACCCGCCTGGAAGCCAACCAGCCGGTGATCGCCCGGCAGATGCTGGTGGCGGCGCGGCTGGCGCCGGGACCGGCGCTCTCGGCGGAGCTGACCAAAGAGCTCGATCAACTGGAAGCGAAGATCATCGCCAGCCTGCCCGCCAGCGCCCCGGAAAGTGTCGCCGCGCCGACCCCCGGCAGCACCCCGGCGGCTCCGGCGTCACCCGCCCCTGCCGCGTCCCCCACGGTCGCCACGCCGACCGCTGCCGTGGTGGAACCAACCCGCAGCGCGGCAGGCGAGGCAGCCAAGGCGCCCACCACGCCGTGAGCAACCACGGGACGCCCGCCAGTGGTCAGGGCCGACTTGAGCGCCTAGGATGGTAGCCCCGCCGCGACCCGCGCGTGCTTGCGGGATGCGAGGTGCAACATGTCATACCGATTCAATCGTCATTTGACTTTGGGCACGTTGGCGCTGACGCTGGGGCTCGCCACGCTGGTCGGCTGTGAACGCAAGGACGCCGCCGCCCCCGCCGCGCAGCCGGTGGCGGATCATGCGGCAGACCACGCGGCCGCCACCACCGCCGATCTGCCCGCTCCGCCCTGCTGTCCGCTGCCTGGTGAAAAAGCCGCCGCGGCCCCGGCCGTCGCCGACGCCACCCCGGCCGCCCCGACCGCTCCCGCCGTTACGCCCGAGGCGCCCGAGCCGGCGACCACCGTGGACCAGTCGCCCCAGCCGCCGGCGCGCCTGAGCCCGTGGCTGGCGACCAGCGAACGGCAGCCGTTCGACCTGGACTACAACGTCACCGACCAGAACGGCCGGAGCCTCAAGCTCGCCGACCTCAAGGGCAAGCCCTGGGTGCTGTCGTGGATGTACACCCGTTGCCCGGACCCGAACATGTGCCCGCTGGTGACGGTCAAGTTCGCCAACCTGCAGCGCGAAGTCGCCGCGGCGGGCATCGCCGGCGATGTGCGGCTGGTGCTGATCTCCTATGACCCGAGCTACGACACGCCCGAGCGGCTCAAGCGCTACGGCGAACAGCGCGGGATCAAGTTCGAAATGCAGCCGGAAACCCTCATGCTCCGCGCGGACCTGAACCAGTTCCGGGCGCTGCTGAGCGAATTCCAGATTCACTTCAAACCTTCGACCACCGGCCAGTTCAGCCATGGCTATGAGCTGATCCTGGTCGACGACCAGGGCCGCTTCGTCCGGGACCATCAGGGCAACATCTGGGACAACGCCCAGGTGACCGCCGACCTGCAGCGGCTGGTGGCGGAACAGCGGGGCGAGGCGGCGCCAGCTGCCGCCCAGGCGACGCCGAGCGTGCCCGCGACGGAAGTTGCCGCACTGAGCCAGGCGACCGCCGTCGCCACGCACTGAGCGCTGTGTTGGTGTTGGTACAGGGCAAGCGCAGATGGATGATCAACCCGTGCGGAAGGATCGCCGCGCGTCAGGGTTTGCTGTTGCCCACCTGTTTGCTCTGCATGGTCTTCGCCCCTGAAGGGGGCGCAGGAAAGTAGCCACGAGTGGAGCGCAGCGGAACTCGTGGGAAAAAGCACTGGTGCAAACTCTCACCCCGGCAGGGGTGAAGGAAGCTTCCGCCGTCCCTCCGGGACGGATCGGAATCAAGCGCGATCCTCAACCACGGGTTTCGCTGCGCTCCACCCGTGGCTACTTTCCACGACCCCTGTCGGGGTCGAAAACATCCCCCCGGAAGCCCCCTGGAAGCCCATGGAAGCATGGGCCCCAAGGTCGCCGTGACGACTGGTTCGCCACCGTAAGCCGGCGGGGAGGGTTGCTTGCCGGGCGTCAATCCCTGCGGCTGTGCTGCAACCGTTTGCTCACGGGTGGGAGGCGTTGCAGCAGGGCAACTACGCTGACCCTGGGTGCAGTTTTCCGCTGCACTGGGTCCGTAGTTCCGGGTGGTCTGCGGCACTGGGATGCGTCGAACCGCCGGGCGGATTACCATGCCTGCATGAGTCTGATCCCGTCCAATCCGCTGGCCCGAAGCTGGGGATGTCTGCTGACGCTGGCGCTGCTGCTGGGTGGCTGTGCGCAACCGACCCCGCTGGCTCAGCAGGGCTTCGACGGGCCGGACCCGCAAGCGCGGCTGTACGCCATCCAGCAAGCGGGTGAAACGCGCGACCGCACCGCCGTGCCGCGGCTGATTGATCTGCTCGACAGCGACGACCCCGCCGAGCGGGTGCTGGCGCTGGGCGCGCTCGAGCGCATTGTGGGTCAGCGTCCCGCCTACAATCCGTATGCTCCGTTGCCGACCCGCCGCCCGCAGGTTGACGCGCTGCGCCAGGCCTATCGCCAGGGCACGCTGGACGCTGCTTCCCCCTCGAGCGCCAGCGCGCCCGCCCCAACTCCGGAGACGCCATGACCGCATCGGCCGCCGCCCATGTCACGCTGCGCATTCTCAGTCAGCCGCGCTACCTGTGCATTGTCCGCAGCGCGGTGGAAACGACCGCCCGGCTGTATGGTTTGAACGAACAGGAATGCGGGCGCGTGATGCTGGCGGTCGATGAAGCGCTGACCAACGTCATTCGCCACGCCTACCAGCGCGCCGCCGAGCGCCCGATCGACGTGCAGCTGGCGCCGGTGTCGCAAGCCGGCCGCGACGGCATCGCCATCATCATCGAAGACGAATCCACCGGCGTGGACCTGACGAAAATCAAAAGTCGCCCGCTGGATGAAATCCGGCCCGGCGGCCTGGGCGTGCATATCATCCACGACATCATGGACGAAGTGAGCTACACCCGGCGACCCAACGGCGGCGTCCGGCTGGCGATGTACAAGTACGCCGCCGCCGCCCCGGCGTCCTGACCCCGCGCGGTTTGTGACCTCCCGCCAAAGCCGGTACGCTGCCCCGCCCCGACGCCTCACCCGTTGGATCGACGCCAGAAAGCGAGCATCTGCCATGGGCAACAGTCAGGTCACCGCGACATCCCACGCCATCCCCGGCGGCGCGCTGGTGGAAGTCGCCGGCGAGGTGGACTTCAACGCCTCCGCCCAGGTGCGCGTCGTCCTGCAGCAGACCGCCGCCGGCAAACCCGGCAAAATCATCGTCGATCTGCAGCAAGTGCCCTACATGGACAGCTCCGGCGTGGCGGTGCTGGTCGAAGCCCTGCAAATGCAGAAACGCGCCGCCGGCAAACTGGTCCTCTGCAACCTCCAGCCCAAGGTGATCGGCATCTTCGAAATCGCCCGGCTGAACATGGTCTTCACCATCGTCAAAGACCGCGCCGCCGCCGAGCAGGCGTAAATCCGCCCCCCGGTCATGGCACATGCTGATCGTCGTCGGGTTTTCCAGGAGTCACCCATGGCTTCCTCCCCCGCCCCCGCCGGCCGCACCTTGTCCCGCCGCCTGCTGTTGCCCCACGGCGTGGGCCGCGCCCCCTTGTGCGGGTTCATCGGTTACGTCCACCCCCATGAGCCGCGCCTGCTGCGCCGCATCGGCTGGGAGATCGCCAACGACATCCATGACGATTTCGCCGATCAGACCTCCGACGACAACGGCGCCACCTGGTCCCCACTGCGCCCGTCCCTGAGCAAAGAGCCGGTCGAGGGCGGACACCTCTGCCATACCGAGAACGCCATCCTCCTGCTGCCCGATGGCCGACTGGTGCATTTCACCAACAACAAGTTCGAAGCGAACCTTGCGGGCTGCAACCTCGATTCCAACTGCCAGGCGCGCATCAGCGTGGGCACGCCGGCGGAGATCAGCCGCGGCGCGGGCGAAGTGCTGGTCAGTGACTTCGGCTTGCCGCAGGGGCTGTGCTTCAGCTTCGTCAACCCGATCCTCGACGCGCGGGGGCGCATCCTCGCCCCGGTGCAGTGGCAAAAACATGACGCCGACGGGGCGATTCGCCGCTATGCCGCCGCCCATCAGCAACGCTCCGACGACCTGTACATCGCCAGCGCCTGCGCCCAGCCGCGCACCGACCTGCCCGAAGTGCTGATGGATGTGTGGGAAGCCGGGCTGCTCATCGGCACGCCCGGCGCGGACGGCCGATGGTCCTGGCGGCGCACCGGTCCAGTGCCCTACGACTTCGCCCTCAGCTCGCGCGGCCTGATGGAGCCGGCGCTGGCGGAACTGCCCGGCGGCAAACTGGTCATGGTGCTCCGCGGCGCCAATTTCCATTGGCCAGACCGGCCGGGGTACAAGTGGGTCACCTGCTCCACCGACGGCGGCGACACCTGGACCCCCGTCACGCCGCTGGCGTGCAGCGACGGAACCGTCCTGGAGTCTGGCTCCTCCGGCTCCATGCTGGTCCGCTCCGCACGCGATGGGCAGTTGTATTGGATCGGCAATCTCTGCACCGAAGGCCGCCGGCCCCACGGCAACATGCCGCGCAGCCCGTTGCACATCGCCCGCGTGTGCGAGGAACCCTTTGCCCTGGACCGCGCCAGCATTGCCGTGATCGACCGGGCGGCGGCGGATGAACACCCCGATACGCAGATGTCCAACTTCAAGTACTGCCAGGACCGCGCCACCGGCGACCTGCTGCTCTACCTGACGCGCTACGGCGAAAAAGGCTACGCCGAGCTGGCGTGGATCAACGCCAACCTGTACGAGTACCGCATCGCGCTGGGATAAAACAGCGCAGTGCCATTCATTCGCCCGATTAAATGTACTTATCCCCTTTCTTGCCGCGCCGCGCGGTAACATTCGGGCTTTATCGAAAATATTCGGAAAGCATCCCCCGTGACGCGGCCATCAGCTTCACCTTATCGTTTGCTCTGGTCCGTTTGTCAGACGCATAGCCTGCATGAACCGGCGGTGCACCAGGCCATCGAGCAGGCCGCCGCCGAGGGGGTGACAGGCATCGAATTGCCGACCATGGCGATCGACCTGTTCCTGCGCTTTGCCGATCAGCCGGTGTTGCAGGGCGCGGTGGACGCCGCGCGCGTCGCCCAACTGGAAGGCGTGCTCGAGCGCCTCAGCGCCCACTGCCGGGAAGCGGGGTTGCGGCTGGGTCTCTGGCATCATGAGCTGTGGGGGCCGGCGGACCTGCTCGAGCGCATGCCCGCCCTGCGTGCCGCCGACGGGCTGGTGGATCTGGCAGCGCCGGCGTTGTATCAGTTCGTCACCGCCAAGGTGCGCGAGTTCTTCGGGCGCTTTCCGCATGTCGATGAACTGGTGCTGACGCTGACGGAAACGCACATCCCGGTGTTTCGTCGGCCGTTCTGTGACCTGCCCGGCGCTCAGCGCGTGCGCCGGGTGCTGGAGGCGGTGCTGGCGGCGACGGAGCCGGCGGGCAAGCTGCTGGTGGTGCGGCCGTTCTCCGCGGTGCGCCAGGATGAACTGGACGTGCGGCAGGCGCTGACCGAACTGACCGGCCGGCGGCTGGCGGTGATGTACAAGACCGAGCCGTTCGACTGGAACCCGTTCCTGCCGCACGAGGAATTGATCGGCTCGCTGCCGCAGTTTGAGGTCCGCGCGGAAACCGACTGCGGCGCCGAGTACTACGGCCAGTCCATGCTGCCCTGTCAGTATGTCGGGCATGTGGGGCAGCGGCTGGAGGCCGCCCGGCAGCGCGGCGCCCAGGTCTTCGTGCTGCGCGTCGACCGCGACCCGCGCCATCCCGCCATGGGCCATCCCGTCAATGAAGCCAACCTGCTGGTCCCGACGCGCTGGCTGCGCGACCCCCAGACGCCGCTGCTGGAACATCTGGCGCAGTGGCATCAGCAGCGCTATGGCGCGCTGGCGCCGGCGCTGCTCAAGTTGCTGCCGCGCACGTTCGATGTGATCTGCCAGGCGCTGTACATCGACCAGCAAAGCATTTCGCACCACCGTTTCCCGCGCTTCGACCACCTCAAGCACATTCAGGTGTTCCATCTGCTGGAGGAAAATGTGCCGCTGACGCACATGGCGCGGCACTGGTCGATGCTCAGCGCGCGCACCACCCGCACGCATGAATGGGTGCTGACGGAGAAGGATCAGGCGCTCACGCTGGCGCGGGATCTGGAAGCCGCCGCGCGCCTGATCGACGCGCCGGCGGAAATCCAAACGGAACTGGCGAAGCTCACCGCGCTGGCGCGGGCGTGCGCCCAGCTCCTGCGCGTGCTCATCAGCCACGTGCGGGAGATGTGGGGTCTGGAGCCGGCGCTGACCGAGCCGTTCGCCCGGGAAGCCGCGGCGCTGCGGGCGCAGGCGGATCAGCTCGAACAGGCGCAGGGCGCGAACTTCATGGGGGAAATGCCTGCGGAAATCCGGGGCATCGCGGCAGGCCTGGAAGCGGAACGCGCGGTGGAAATCCCCCTGCGGCAGCAATGGACCGCACAGGCGGACGTGACGGATTACGTGCTGTGCGGCTTTGCCGCCGAGGGCCATCGCCTAAGCAAGATGCTGCACAGCGGCGCGACGCCCCAGCACGGCGGTCGCCCGGTGCGTCAAACCGGGGTCGGCCCGGAACAGGATGTGGTTTACACCCTGCAGCGCGGCAGCGCGACGAAGCTGGAGGTGGAAGTCGCCGACGCGGCGCCGGGCATGGTGGAGGTCGCGGGGATGAAGCAGGCGCTGACGGCGCCGGGCATCACCACGCTGAAGTTGCCGACGGACGTCGCGCCCGCGCTGGCGGTGCGGGTTTACAGCACCCGCAGCCAGCCGGTGACGTTGTTGCACCTGGCGCTGCGGCGCTGAAGGCTTTCACGGCCCGACGGTTTCACGAAGCCGCGCGAGGTTGGCGGCGGCATCGGCATTGTCAGGGTTGAGCGCCAGCGCGCGGGCGAAGGCGGCCTGCGCCAGGTCGGCCTGCCCCAGGCGGGCATGAATGATGCCCAGCGTGTTGTGCACCGAACTGTCCTGCGGTTTGAGTTGGGCCGCCGCCTGCGCATGCCGCAATGCTGCAGGCAGTTGCCCCTGCTGGTTCAACGCCCGCGCCAGGCTGATCTGCAGATTCCAGTTGTCCGGGTCCAGTTGCAGGGCGCGCTGCAAAGACGCGACCGCGTTTGCGGCATCGCCCAGCATTGCATACGTCTGGCCCAGGTTGCCCAGCGCCTCGACGGAGCGCGGCTCATGGCGCAGGGCGGCACGGTAGGCGTCGACGGCGGGCTCGAGGCGGCCGGTGTCGCGCAGCAGGTTGCCCAGCGCCACGTGGGCGGGCGCAAAATCAGACCGCAGTTCCAGGGCGCGGCGCAACGCCGCCTGGGCCTGCTCCGGGCGCTGCAACTGCCGGAGCACCGCCGCCAGGTTCAGGTAGGCCGGGGGATACTGCGGATTCAGCTGCAGCGCCGCCTGGCAATGCCCCAGGGCCTCGGCGGGGCGTCCCATCTGCAGCAGCGCCCAGGCGAGATTGTTGTGCGCCACCGCGTTGATCGGGTTCAGCGCCAGCGCCCACTGGTAATGCTCGATCGCCAGGGCGGGGTTGCCCTGGTCAAACCAGTACGCCCCCAGGCTGTTGTGCGCCGACCAGGAATCGGGGTTGACCCGCAGATTGTCACTCCACAAAGTCAAGGCATTCTGAAAGGTGGCGGCGCGGCCGAAGGTCACCGGCAGCAGCGCCAGCACCACCAGCGCGGCCAGCGCCAACCCCAGCGCGCGGCGGCGGCGCAGCGCCAGCGCCGCCAGCGCGGTCAGCAGGGGGAGCAACGCCATGTTCGCCCAGTAGGTCCAGTGGTCGACCACGAACGACAGCCGCAGGTAAGCACTCTCGAACAGCGTCAGGGGCGCCAGACAGATGACATAGATGAGCAATGCCGCCGGCACTCCCCGGCGCTGCCGCCGCCAGCCCCACACCACCGCCGCCAGCAACACCAGGCCCACCGCCAGCAGATACAGCCACTGCTGCGGGTCCCCGGCATCCAGTTCCCAGCGCGGATAGATGGCGGTCAGATCGGCGGGCCACAGCAATTTACCGACGTAAAAGCAGATGGCGCGCCCGGTGATCACCAGCCGACCCGCCCAACTGCCGATGGTCCAGGGCGTCACCGGCGAACGGTCGTACAGCCGATCAAAATGGATGTTGAGCAGACTCAGCCCCACCGAAATCACCAGCAGGGGCAGCAGGGGCCAGAGCTGACGCCAGCACAGCCCGGGCAAACGCCACCACAAGAGCAGCAACAGCGCCACCGGCGTGGGGAAGGAGGCGGTCTTCGCCAGCATCGCGAGGGTGAAGCACAGCAGCGCCAGCGCGTAAGCACGCCAGCAGCGCGCCGGCGCTGCATCCGACGGCGCGGTGGACGCAAGCGCCAACGGCACGGGGGAACCAATTCGTTCAAAGCTCAGGTAAGCGTTCACCGCCGCCAGACACAGCGACGCCGAGAGCACGTTTTTCAACTCGGTCATCCACGCCACCGACTGCACATTCACCGGATGCACGGCAAACAGCGCCGCAGCGACGAACGCGCCCGGAACCCGCAGCCGCACCAACACGCGCCACAGCAGCAGGCTGGTCACCACATGCAGGAGCAGATTGACCAGGTGGTAACCCACCGGCCGCAGTCCCCAGAGCTGGTACTGCAACCAGAAGCCGGTGGTGGTCAGCGGGTAATAGGGAGTCTGATAGTTTTCCGTCGGACGCAGCCACGCCCGCGCCAGGCCGTCAAGGGTGCGCAGGCGGGTGTCATTGACGATGTTGAGGTAGTCGTCCCAGACGAACTCGCCGCGCAGCGCCGGGGCGTACGCCAGCGTGGTGATGACGAGCAGACCCAGCGCCCCCCACCAGCGCCAGCATCGCGGCTGATCCTCGTGCATGGGCAGATCATACCGCAGGGGTCAGCCCGCCAGATGCGGCACAACGGTCTGCCCGCGGCGAGGACGTAGAAACGATCTCAAAAAGAAAAGCAACCACCGAGGCACAGAGATCACCGAGCAATGCTCCCGGAGAATGCGGGGAAATCCAGCGGATAACTCAGCTGCTCATGCTTGCTTCTGTGTCCTCTGTGCCTCGGTGGTGAGCGTTGAGAATTGCTTACGGATGCGGCGGGTAGGCGCTGGCCCAGGAGTAGACGTAGCGATTGCCGCCGAGCCAGCCCCAGAACTTGTCGTGGGCGAAAACATAGGTGTCGGGCAGTTGGCTGTAGGTCAGCGACAGGTCGTTGGCGCGAATGCGGGCGAACTCGGCGTGGCCGTCCATGTAGGAGATGCCGATGCCGCGTGAGTCGTGCTTGGTGTTCCGCAGATGGCTGGGCACATAATCGCCGCGGGCGGCGCCCCACAACTCAATGACGCGCAGGGCGTCGTAGTACACCGCCATGTCGAACAGCAGGGCGGTGCCAGCGGTGCTTTTGAACTCATCGATGCGCCAGGAGGTCTTGCCATCGCCCCAGACCCGGAAGCGCAGCAGCCAGTTGGTGCCGTAGGGCAGATAGGGCATGCCGTAGGTGTACGTGCCGCTCATCGGGCTGTTGCAGAGGAACTCGCGCGGCTGATCGTAGAGCAGGTTGCCGCCGCCGGTGATGCGGCTGGGTGTGGCGTAGGGCTCCAGACGGGAATACCAGTTGCCGTAGTTGTAACCCCAGGAGTGTCCCAGGGTCGGTTCCACCAGCGGGGGCATGTAGTCCTTGAAGTCGGCGAAGTAGCGGTGAAACGTCAGAGTGCCGCCGCGGATGTTGCTGGTGCACTGGATGAACTCAGCGCTGCGCCGCGATTCCGCCAAAGCCGGCAGCAGGATGGAAACCAGCAGCGAGATGATGCTGATGACCACCAGCAGTTCGATCAGCGTGAACCCCCGGGAAACGTCGAAGCGACGGACGGGACGGGCCACATCATCAGACATTTTGATCTCCTGATTCTCCCCCACTATATCGTTGTATTAGGATTGTATTGCACCCCAGCGCAAGGTCAATGTTTTTTTCGCCGCCCCGGAAAAACCTGGATCGGCAACCCGGCGCAATCCATAAATACCGCGTTCCCCGGCATTTCAGCGGCATCCGGTTCAGGGGTCGGCCCTGCGTCGAGACCCCGGTGCAGTCCCCGCTACAATCCGGGCATGGAACTGCCCATCGCCCCCGAGAGCTATCGACCCAGCAATGCCGCCCTGACCCGGGCGCTGCAGCGTGCCGGCCTGGCGCTGGGGCGCGTGGCGGGTGACGAGATCGCCGTCACCGGCGCCAGTGGCGTGGTCAATGCAGACCGGCCGAGTGTGCGCTGCTGCAACTTTGCGGCGGAATTGCAGCCCAGTGCCGCCGATCCCGCCGCCGCGGGCGCGTTGCTGGATGAGTTGGAACAAGCGTTCAAGGATGCCGGCGCCCGTTGCCTGACGGTGCAGTGCGCCGATGACGCAGCCCCATCCACGCCCGCGCTTGCTCAGGCGCTCACCGAGCGCGGCTGGCGGCCGGCGGCGCGCGGGTTGTATCTGCTGACCCAATACCAACCATCGGCGCGACGCAACGAGCAATTGCAGATCATCCCCGCCCGCGCTGCTTACAAGGAAATGCGCACGCTCTTTGCCGCGCAGGCGACTTTGGAGTTCGCCGGCGATGCTGCCTTCGCGCAAGCGTTCAGCGCCGCCATGATTGATCGGCTCGATGAGCCGCGCCTGGAGTTGATGCTCGGCCGGATGAATGGTGAGCCGATCATCACCGCCGGCGTCGTGACGCTTGGGGAGATCGGCGTCATCGTGCCCGCGTGGTGTCACCCCGACCACCGCGGCGGCGGCGTGGCGGGCACCCTCATGTCCGAAGTGCTCGATCACTGCGTCCGCGCCCAGTTCAAACAGGTCATCCTCGACCGCAGCGAAGGCTGCCCCGCGATTCCGTTCTACCAACGTCTGGGCTTCACGCGCGTGGCGGGCTTCACCCGTTACCATGCCCCCCGGAAGCTCCCCCCGGAAGCTCCCCGGTGAGTTTCCCCGGTGAATCATCCATGAATCAGCCGGCTGCTCCGATGCCCCGCACCCGCTTTGAGCCGCCTACGCGGAAGTGGTTGCTCAGCGCCCACCTGTTCGCCCTGCTGGCGGCAGGTCTGAGCGCCTATCTGCTGACCATCACGCTGCGCGGCGGCGCGGTGCCCGGCTGCGGCGGGGGCGGCCTGCTCGACTGCGGCCACGTGCTCGCCAGCCGATGGTCACGCTGGTGCGAACTGCCGGTCTCCGGCGTTGCGACGTGTCATTACCTGATCGCCCTGCTGATGCTCGGCTTCACCGGCGGGCAAACCCCGCTATCCCAGCGCCGCCTGGCGTGGACCGTGCTGCTGATTCAGGCGTGGTTGAGCCTGGGCGCCGCCGGCTGGTTCATCTTCCTGCAACTGCGAGAACTGGAGGCCATCTGCATGTGGTGCATGAGCGCGCACACCTGTGGCAGCGTCCTGGCGCTGCATGTCCTTAGCCGAGCCCCGTTGGCGTGGCGCAGCCGCACAACCGCTGCCGCCGATGCCGCCGCGCCCGATGCGGTGGAAATCAGCGGCAAACGTTTGCGCGTCACAGCGCTGCTGGCGGTGCTGGGGTTGGCGGTGCTCATCGGTGGCCAGTTGGGCTGCGCGCCCAGGCAACATGTCGTTGCCCAACTGGGCGGCGCGGGTGACACGGACACCGGCCCGGGCCCGCAGCGCAAAGTCACCTTCCTCAACGGCCGGCTGGGCCTCAATCCGCATGAATCGCCCACGCTGGGCGATCCTGATGCACCGCATGTGATTGTGGATGTGTTCGACTACACCTGCCCGCATTGCCGAAAGCTGCATCATCAGTTGGAGAAAGCGCGCGCGCGCTATGGCGACCAGCTGGCGATCGTCGCACTGGTGATGCCGCTGGACGCCCAGTGCAATCCGCTGGTGACGGAAACCGAGCCGATGCACGACGACGCCTGCGCGCTGGCGCAGACGGCGCTGGCGGTGTGGCGGGCGGATCGGTCGAAGTTCGCTGAGTTTCATGCCTGGATGCTGCAGGGCACAACCGCGCCGTACGCGCGCGATGCGCAGGCGCGGGCCCGGGAACTGGTGGGGGCGGCGGCCTTCGAGGCGGCGCTGGCGGACCCGTGGGTGGCGCAGCAGATTCAGCGCAACATCAAGGCGTATGAAGTCGCCGGCGGCGGGGTGATTCCCAAACTGCTGGTGCGCGGCGTGCTCATCGCCGGGCGCCCCGGTGACGCCAGCGAGCTCTATGAAGTGCTGGAAACGGAATTACAGATCAAGCCGGTGCAGTAGTAAGAAACGATCGCAAAACTCACCACCGAGGCACAGAGGACACCGAGAGCAAACATGAGAAGCTGGCTTATCCTCTGGACTTCCCCGCATTCTCGGTGAGTCTTGCTCGGTGATCTCGGTGACTCTGTGGTTGGAGTTCTTTTGAGCTGGTTTCCAGGTCACCTTACAGGTTCGGAGCGCACCATGTCCCGAGCTTCAACCGCGCCCGCCCAACTCCCAGCAAGTTGGCCGGCGGAATTGTTCACCACCCCGCCGCGCACCTTTCCCGCGCCGGCGCATCGCGCCCCCGGCGTGCAGGCGCTGTTTTTTGAGAACGTGCCGTACCGTGGGCAGCCGACGCGCGTGTTCGCGTGGATGGGCATGCCTTACCTGCCGCCGGGGCGCACCTGTCCCGCCATGGTGTTGCTGCACGGCGGAGGCGGCACCGCGTTCGACCAATGGGTGCGCCTGTGGAACCAGCGTGGTTATGCCGCCATCGCCATCGACCAATGCGGCTGCACGCCTGACGCCACCGGCAAAACCCGCAGCGACTGGCCGCGTCATGAGCACGCCGGCCCGGCGGGATGGGGCAAGTCGTTTGCCTGCAGCGACGAGCCGCTGGCTGACCAGTGGCCCTACCACGCGGTGGCGGCGGCGGTGCGGGCCCACACGTTGCTCGCCAGTCAACCCGGCGTGGACCCGCAGCGCGTCGGCGTCACCGGCATCTCGTGGGGCGGCTACCTGACGTGTCTGACCGCGGGCGTCGACGCGCGCCTGCGCTGTGCTGTCCCGGTGTACGGCTGCGGTTTTCTCGGGCACAACTCAGGCTGGCGGGATAATGCGTTTGACCACGTGGACCCCGCGCGGGTGCAGCGCTGGCTGGACTTGTGGGACCCCAGCCAATATCTGCCCCACGCCGGGCAGCCGTTCCTGTGGGTCAGCGGCACCAATGACTCGTCGTATCCGCTCGACTCCCTGGCGCGGTCGTATGGCGTTCGGCCCGCTGCCGCGCCGCTGACGCTGTGCCTCCGTCCCGCCATGCCGCATGGTCACTCCGCCGGCTGGGCGCCTGCGGAGATCATGCGTTTTGCCGACAGCCATCTGGCGGACGGCGCGCCCTTGCCGCGCGTCAGTCCCGCGACCGTGCGCGACGGCCAGTTGGAGGCGACCTTTCAATCCGTGCATCCCCTGCGCCGCGCGGAGCTGGTTTACACCCGGGCGCTGGGCCACTGGCGCGATCGGACTTACAACGTCGCGCCGGCGGAGGTGGATGCCGACGCGGGCCAGATCAGCGTCAGCATTCCCGGGTTCACCACGGTGTGCTATCTCAATTTGATTGATGACGCCGAGCATCTGGTCAGCACGCCGCATGTGGTGCTGGAGCCCGCCCATGGCGTCTGACGCTTTGCTGGCGGTGCGTTTCGCGGTGGTCGCGCACGGCTCAGCGCATTACGCGCAGATGCTGGATTTGCGTCAGCGTGTGCTGCGGGCGCCGCTGGGGCTGGATGTGTACGCCGAGGATTTGAACGCCGAGCGGGCGCAGTTGCACTACGCCCTGCTGGATGCAGCGGACCAGGTGGCTGCGTGCGTGCTGGCGGCGCCGCTGTCGGCGACCAGCGCGCGGATACGGCAGATGGCGGTTGAGCCGCGCTGGCAACGGCGGGGGCTGGGCACGCTGCTGATGCGCGCCGCCGAAGCCGACCTGCGCCAGCGCCGCTGCACGCACCTGACGCTGCACGCGCGCATCGAGGTGGTGAACTTCTACGCGCAATTGGGATACCACCGGGTCGGCCAGCCGTTCGTGGAGCTGTCCATCGTTCACCAGCAGATGGACAAGCATCTGGCGCTGCCGGAAATTGCCGGGATATGACGCAAAAAATGCGCCGCCGCGCCGGCCGCGTTCCGTACAATTCAACTGCCGTCACTCGGCGGCGCGATCGACCGGGACTTTCATCGCCATGGAGCCGCCCCATGCGCTGTCTTGTTCACCCGTGTTGCCGACTCCTGCTGGGCTTGCTGCTCGCAGCCGGGATGACCGGATGTGATGACGCCAGTTCCAGCCATGGCCCACCCGCCAGTTCCACTTCCCCGTCCACCGGCGCCCGTGCGCTTAAGCTGCCTGAGCAACTCCATGAGCTGAGCGCTGACGAGCTGACCATCATTGCCGGGGTCAACCTCAACACGCTGCGGCTGGCTCACCGTGGTTCCGAACCCCTGCATCTGGAACTGGCGGCCGGCACTGTGTTCGAGCCGACGCAGAGCGATTCGCATTCCAGCCGCTTCGCGCTGGCACAGGATCAAACCCTTGAACTGGCCCGCCCAGGCGATGAGCGAATCCTCAACGTGCTGCATCTGGATCACACCCGCTGGGGCGGAAACAGCGACCACGAAGCCTTTCGCATCACCCCTGCGCTGCTCCCCGCGCCGCAGCGCGACCTGCTGGTGGATTGCGCTCAGCAGCAATACCACTGGACCGTCGCCCAGATCGGCCTGTGGATGCTGCGGGACAACGTCACCAGCGCCGACTTCAACGACAAGTTCTATGCCGAAGTCATCGCCATGGCGCCCGACGCCAGCACCACCTTCCGGGTGCTGAGCTTCCGCAAGGTGCTCCTGCTGCGCGACCTTCTGCAAGCGCGCAGCCAGGATGTCAGCCAATATCAACTCATCCACGACGCCTATGCCCAGCTCACCAAAGTGCTCAACTACTTCCCGGCCGACGCGCTCCAGCAGCGCCCGAGCATCGGTTACTCGGGCAACCTGTTTCATTCTCTGGACGAGTTCACTGCCGAGCCCAGCGCCGTGGCGCGGGTGCAGCTTTATCTGCTCAAGCACGAGGATTCCTTTTGCCGCAGTGAAGCCATGCGCTGGTGTGTGCAGCAGAAAACGCTGACCGCGAGCAACGACGAGCTGTTCGCCCGCGCGCAGGATTGGCCCAACCCCGAAGCGCGCGGGGCGGCGGCGTGGACGCTGCTGCGCCGCGCCGATCCGCGCGGACTGCCCCTGCTGGCAGCCATGGCGCAGGATGAAAACCTCGCCAAGGTCTGGATGGGCAACTGGCGCGACGCCATGGAAAAGCAGACCGGACAAAAGCCGCCGCACGACATCCAGCCCCTGCCCTACTGGGAAAAAACCGTCGGTTATGCCGCGCTGTCCAGCTCGACCGACATCACTGCCTTGCGTCACGCCATCACCCAGCTTTCGAGCGTCCGCGATGCCAAGGCCCAGACCGAGATTGCCGCGCTGCTGCAAGGCACACCCGCCGAGCTGCAACGCCAACTACCGCAAGTGGCGCGGCAGTACGCCAACCATCCCGCCGCCTTTGCCGCGCTGGCGCAGCTCGCCCGCACGCATGCGGATCAGGCGGTGCGCGTGGCGGCGCTGCAACAGCTTCGTCAGTTTGATCGCTTTGACCTGTACGACACGCTGGCCGCCTGCATGCAGCAGGAAACGCAGGACCGGGTCTGGCATGAGCTGGTCAACCTGCCCTGGTCGCCCGACCCACAACGCCGGCGGGACATGCTCTACGCCATCGCCCAAGCACAGGCCGGGCGCTACCTCACGGCAGCATTGGGACGGATCGACCCCCAGATGTACGACGCGAACCTGCGCCAATGGTTGCTGGAGCTGGTGCAATCGGATGCGGACATCAAGGCGCGCACCACCGCCTTGGAACGGCTGCTGCGCAATGAGCAGGACGAGCAACTGGCGATCATCCGCGTGGGGTTGTCGTTCCACACGGAAGCGGAGGCCGCGCTGCCCCGCGAAGCGATACGCCCGCTGGGCGCGTTGCTGAAGGACCCGGCCGCGCTGGCGTTGCTGCAGACCACCGCCCGCGAACATCCGCTCCCGCTGGTGCGGGCGATGGCGGTGTCGGAGCTGCGCGAACTGGTGCGGGCGAAGCAGCCGGCCATGGAGATCGCCTACGCCTGCTTCAGCAGTGAAACCGAGGAAAGTCCACGGGTGTCGGCGTTGTTCGTCGCCAACGACGCGCTGCGCGCCAAGCGCGAAACCAAACTGGCAAGCAGGTTGATTATCGAAGCCGCCAGTCAGACCCAGCACGAGCAACTGCGCAAGCAGGCGTTGGAAATACTGACCAAAACGTCGTTGCCGGATGCTCAATCCATGCTGCTGGAGCTGGCGCGGACGGGGCAACCGCGTGAGCATGCGGACCTGGCGCTGCGGGCACTGCAACGGCTCGACGCCCCGGCCGCGTTTGCCGTGTTGCAGCAGTGGGCCGCCGGCAGCGATGTCGATGCGGTGCGGTCCGCGGTGCGCTTCATGGAAAACGACTACCGCAACGACGCCCGCGCCAAGGCTCTGCTCGAAGGCTTGCTCACGCACGAAAACCGCGCGGTGCAGGCGGCGGCAAAATCGGCCCTGCGCCGGGTCGCTCCATGACGCTCGCTTAGCTCAAGCCGCGCACCGTCTGCGCCAGCCGGGCGAGGTCGTCGAGCAGCAGCAGCGTGGTTTCGATCGGCAACTGTGTGCCGGCGTCGCTGAGCGCGTGGACCGGGTCGGGATGGGTTTCGATGAACAACGCCGGCACCCCCGCCGCCACCGCACAGCGCGCCAGCAGCGGCGCGCGGTCGGGTCGGCCGGCGGTCACGCGGGCGCCGTCGCGCGCCCCGCCGCCGGGCAGTTGCGTCGAGTGGGTGACGTCGAAGCAGACGGGATGGCCCAGGTCCATCAGGTCGCCTAAGCCGATGAAGTCGTTGACCAGGCGGTTGTAGCCGAAGAACGTGCCGCGCTCAGTGAGCATGATGCCCGCGGCGTGGGCTTCGGTGAGCTTTTCGACCACGCTCTTCATTTCGTCGGGGGAGATGAACTGGCCTTTTTTGACGTTCACCGGCCGGCCGGTGTTTGCCGCGGCGACCAGCAGATCCGTCTGCCGACAGAGGAACGCGGGAATCTGCAGCAGGTCGGCCGTGGTGGCGACCAGGCTCGCCTGCGCCGGCTCATGGATGTCCGTGGTCAGCGGCACGCCCAGCTCGCTCTTGATCTGCTCGAACAACTGCAGGCCATCCTCGAGCCCCTGCCCGCGATAGCTGCGGATGGAGCTGCGATTGGCTTTGTCGAAGCTGGCTTTGAAGATGTATTGCAGCCCCAGCGCCTGGCAGCGGTCGCGCAGGGCTTCACCGACGCGCAGGCACATCTCCAGCGACTCGGCGACGCACGGGCCGGCGATGATGGTCAGCGGCTGATCCACCGCGATGCGGACATCGCCTACTTGCACCTGGACCATGATGAACTCCTGAGCATAATTCCCGCGCCGCCGCCGGCGCCCGGCTGCCATTGTATGCCCAGCCGCGGACAGACCAATCGGGCCATGATCACATTGCGTACCCAAGCCAGAACGCTAGGCTGTGCCGACCTGGTCCGGTTGGCGAACCCACTTGGCGTTGGGGAGATGGACATGCTCAAGCTGGCGTGGCACTTCGATTTTCACAGCCATCGCAATGTGCGCATCGGCGCTCAGTCGCAGCCGACCGAAGTCGCCCGCCAACTGGCGGACGCCGGGGTGGAGGAAATCATCACCTTCGCCAAAGGGCACTGCGGCTACAGCTACTATCCCACCGACCTGCCCACCTGCTACCGCCACCCGCGCATGGTCGGCGACCCGTTCGGCGATCTCGTCCAGGCCGTCACCGCGCGCGGCATCCGGGTGCTGGCGTACGTCAGCTTCGGCATCGACGGCGAAGGCGCCCGCCACCACCCGCACTGGCGCCAGCACACCCACCATGGGCCCATGGAGAGCGCAGACCACTTCATCTGCATCTGCCCCTTCACGCCTTACCTCGAAGACTGCCTGCTGCCCCAGTGCCGGGAAATACTTGAGCGCTATCCGGTGGACGGCTTCTTCTTCGACACCATGAGCTCGCTCTCGGCGTGCTACTGCGCATACTGCCAGCAGCAGTACCGCGCAGCGCGGGGGCGCGACATTCCCCGCGATCCGGACGACCCCGAGCAACCCGCCTACGGCCGCTTCCGCCACGACCGCGCCATGGCGATGCTTGACCGCGTCGGTTCCTTCATCCAGGCGATCCGCCCCGTCGCGGTGGGCTTCAACCAGGTCGGCTCCCCGCCGTTCCCCCAGGAACTGCCCCCCGGCTGCAACCGCCTGACGCTGGACTTCGCCACCTTCGGCCACCAGTCCCGGCAAAGCTCGCGCTGCGCCGCCTACGGCTCCACCGCGCCCAAACCCGCGGATGTCATGCCCACCATTTTCAACGGCGGCTGGGGCGACTGGTCGCTGGCGCCGCTGGAACGGCTGACGCAAACGCTGCTGCCCATCTGGGCGCGCAACTGCACCGGCTACGTCGGCGACCGCCTGCACCCGGACAATAAACTCGCGGAACCGACGGTCGCGGCGCTCCAGCATGTCCGCGCGCTGCGTGCCGAGTTGGCGCAGCATTTTCCCCAGCAGGCGCAGCTCGCTCCCGATGTGCTGCTGCTGCATGGCACTTCGACGCAGTATGGCGCGGACTACCGTTACTTCGCGCTGGACACCCGCGAACGACTGCGCACGTTTGACGGCGCGACGGACCTGCTGCTGGACGCCGGCGCCAACTATGCGGCCGTGGCGGAATACTGCCTGGCGGCGCATCTGAATCCAACGCAACTGGTGGTGCTGCCCGAACTGGCGGCCATCAGTCCCACCAGCGATGCGGCGCTGCGGCAGTACGTCGAGCAAGGCGGCGCCTTGCTGGTGATCGGCTCGCTGCCCATGGTCGATGGGCAACCCATGAACTGGGCGGGCGTGACCCAGGCGCCGGCGGCGACGCAGGACCACATTTACCTGCCCAACCCCGGAAAGGTTGCCGATGGGTTGCCGGTGCTGGTGCGCGGGTTGTACCACCCGTTGCAACTGGCGGGCGCCCAGGCGGTGCTCGAAGCGTTGCCGCCGGTGGACATGTCCGCGGGGATCAAGTTCGGCTGGGGGATCGCGCCGCCGGCGGCGGTGTCCGACGGCACACCGGTGCTGACGCGCCAGGGCGTGGGGCAGGGCGTGGTGTGGACGCTCGCGGCGCCGCTGTGCAGCAGTTACGAGGAAATGGGCAACTGGCAGCAGGTGTGCTGGCTGGCGCAGTTGTTTGACCAGTTGCTGCCCACGCCCCGCGCCCGGCTGCGCAGCCCGTATGGCCAGGCGGAACTGGTCTGGCATCAGAATGACGCCAGCGGTTGGGCGGTGCTGGTGCATCACGGTGGCGAAAGCGAGCACGGCCGGCGGCACTGGCCCCGACTGTGGGGTCCGCTGGCGCCGCTGCCGGTGGAACTGGATGTGCGGATTCCCGCCGGGCGCCAGCTTGCCGGCGTCACGCTCAATGGCCAGCCGCTGGCGGCGCAGGTGCATGACGGGCGGGCGCGGGCGACCCTGACGCTCGAGCAGGCGTGGCGGGTGGTGCGCTTCGACTGGAATTGAACGCAGCACGGGCCGGGGCGCGGTTATCGGGAATTGCTGGATTCCGACCCGAGCGGTGTTCCGTTGCGACATCCGCTTGTGCGTTTTGCCCGGTTTGGAATCGCAAATGATTTGTCAACTGGGTTCATGACGGGCATCGGCTCCACCGATGTAGGACAAGGTGCGCGGCATCATCAGCATCAGTGGGTGATGCCCGTCAAGTCGCGTCCCATCGTATGGGAGCGCATCGGTGCAGGGGGATGATGAGTCCGGGGCAGCGTAGGGCCGGACATCATGGGTGCAGGACGCCATTGGGGGGGCAGATTCTGGAGTACGCGGATGAAGCCCGATCATCGCCGAGTAGTTCTGGTGGTGGATGACGACGCGGTCACGCGGCGGGTGTTGGCCGCCCACCTGGAACGCCTGTTCCTGGCGGTTACCTGCGCGGACACCGGCGCCGAGGCGCTGCGCAGCGCGCGGGGCGAACGCCGGCCAGACCTGATCCTGCTCGATGTGCAGTTGCCTGACGTGGATGGTTTTGAAATCTGTCGGCAACTCAAGAACGATCCCGAGCTGGCGTCGATCCCGGTCATTTTCCTGACCAGCCAGAGCAACACGGAAGCCAAGGTCAAAGCCTTCATCATGGGGGCTTGCGACTACGTCACCAAGCCGTTCAACAGCGCCGAGCTCAACGCCCGCGTCACGGCGGCGCTGCGCACGCTGACCCTGCTGGAAACGCTCGACCATCAAGCCCGCACGGACCACCTGACCCAGCTCGCCAACCGCGATGCGTTTCACGATTCCCTGCGCGCCGCTTTCCACCGCGCCAAAATTGACGCCGACTACGGCTTTGCCCTGCTGTTCCTCGACTGCGATCGCTTCAAGGTCATCAACGACAGCCTCGGTCATGCCGTGGGCGATCAACTGCTGGTGGCGCTGGCGGAACGGCTGCAGGCGGAACTCTCGGCGTGGGCGGCGCAGCGCGCCCCGGCGGAACACCTGGCGGCGCGGCTGGGCGGCGACGAATTCGTGGTCCTGCTCGATGGCTTGCCCTGCGTCGATGAAGCCACCCATTTCGCCCAGATGCTGCAGGAACGCCTGAGCCAACCCTACCTGATCGAGGGCCATCGCCTGGTCGCGTCGGCGAGCATCGGCATCGTGGTGGGCAACCACGAATACCAGAACGCCGAGGACGCCCTGCGCGACGCCGACACCGCCATGTATCACGCCAAGCAGACCGGCAAAGCGCGGCATGCGGTGTTCGACCACCAGATGCACGATCAGGCGATGCGCCGTCTGCGCCTGGAAAATGACCTGCATGAAGCGGTCCACTCCGGGCAACTGTGCCTGCACTACCAGCCGATCGTCGCCCTGAATGACGGCTCCATCGCCGGCTTTGAAGCGCTGGTGCGCTGGCGCCATCCCGAGCTGGGCCTCGTGTCGCCCGCCGACTTCATCCCCATCGCCGAGGAAACCGGGCTGATCGTGCCCATCGGCGCCTGGGTGCTCGAGGAAGCCTGCACCCAACTGCAGACCTGGCTGACGCGCCTGCAATTGCCCGAAGACCTGACCATGCACGTGAACATCTCCCGCCGGCAGTTGGGGGATGAGAACTTCAGCATGGTGGTCCGGCGGGTGCTCGACAAAGTGAAAGTCGCGCCCGAGCTGATCATGCTCGAGATCACCGAGAGCCTGATCGTCGACAGCATGGAAGAAATGCTGCCGCGCCTGCACGCCCTGAAACACCTGGGCGTCGGGCTGTCCATGGACGACTTCGGGACCGGCCATTCCTCGCTGAGCTGCCTGAGCCAGTTCCCCATCGACAACCTGAAAATCGACCGCCAGTTCATCGTCAACATGACCCGCGACCGGGCGTCCTCAGCGGTGCTGTTCTCGATCGTCACGCTGGCGCAGAACCTGAGCCTCAACGTGGTGGCGGAAGGTCTGGAAACCGCCGAGCAGGTGGCGGTGCTGCAGGCGATGGAATGCGATTTCGCCCAGGGCTATTTCTTCGCCAAGCCGCTGCCCGCCGCCCAGGCCGAGCAGTTGCTGATCCACGGCTTGCAGCAGGCGAAGTCGGCGTAAATCCCGCGCAAGCTCACCACGACCAGCGAATGCGCCCCGTCCAGTGCGCAGCCGTCACGCCGGCGCTTTCCAGCAGCAGTCGACCTTCCTCATCCACGCCGCGCAGCACGCCCACCTGCGGGCCCTGCTCGGTTTGCAGGGTGATGGACTGATCGCGCTGCGCCAGCCGCGCGTGATAGCTTTCGCGCCAGGTGGTTGCCGGCGTCGTTTGCCGCAGCTGTGCCGCCAGTTCGATCACCAGCGCCTGCCGGGTCGGCGGGGCGGCGCCGAGTTGATTGAGCGCCACCGCCAGCCGGCGCACCTCCGCCGCGGCGCCGGCAAAGTCCGTGGTGACATTGATGCCGATGCCCACCACGTCAGCATTTCCCACGCGCTCGCACAGGATGCCCGCGAGCTTGCGCCCGCCCGCCAGCACATCGTTGGGCCATTTCACCTGCAGATCGCACGGGCCGACAAAGCGTTCAATCGCCTGCGCGGCCGCGAGCGCCATCCGCAACGGCAAACTGCCCGGCTGAGGCGACCACGCCGTCGGCAGCACAAAGCTCACCGTGAGCGAACCGGCGTCGCTGTACCAGCGGTTGGCGCCCTGCCCCCGCCCGGCCGTCTGATTCCGTGCCACGACCACCGCCGGCGCCGCCAACTTACCCCGCTGCAACGCGCGCAGCGCCCAGCGATTGGTGGAAGCAGTACGCGGCAGCAGGCGCACGTCCCAGTCGGGCAGCGCGGCGGTCAGACTGGACAGGGAATAGTCGGGCATGGGTGGTTGCGGGGGGATCGAACCGGCCCAAAGAAAGGGGATAAGTACATTTATTGCGCAAAATAAATGTACTTATCCCCTTTCTTTAAGCCCCCCTCCCTCACGCTTCGATGACCGCCAGCAGGTCCTGGGCGCGGATCGTCGAACCGACCGCCACATCGATGCTGGCGATTGTGCCATCGACGCCGGCGTAGACGCTGGTTTCCATCTTCATGGCTTCGATGTTCATCAGCTTCTGGCCCTTGGCGACCTTCTGGCCGACCTTCACCGACACCGCGCTGATCTTGCCGGGCATGGGGGCAGCCACATGGCCAGGGTCGTTGGGGTCCGCCTTGCGATGCACCTGCGTGGATGCCTTGAGCGATTCATCGCGGATGCGCGCCACGCGCGGCTGACCATTGAGCTCGAAGAACACTTCACGAATGCCATCGGGGTCCGGCTCGCCGATCGCCAGGAACTTGATGATGATCGACTTGCCCGGCTCCAGGTCGACGGTGATTTCGTCGCCCGGCTTCATGCCATAGAAAAATGGAATCGTCGGCAGCAGCGAGGTGTCGCTGTAATGCTTGTGGTGCTCCTCATAAGCCGGGAACACCGCCGGGTACATGAGGTAGCTCTGCAGGTCCAGCTCGCCGACCTTCCGGCGAATTTTGCCTTCGACTTCCTTACGCACGGCTTCAAAGTCGGTCGGCGGCATGAGCGCACCGGGGCGGTCTTTGAGCGGTTTTTTCCCGCGCAGGATGATCTTCTGCAGCCTGGCGGGGAAGCCGCCGTAGGGCTGGCCAAGGCGACCTTCGAACAGCTCGACGACCGACTGCGGGAAGGAATGCTGGCGCGATTCGTCGAGGATGTCTTCGGGGGTCAGGTCGTTGGTGACCATGAACAGGGTCATGTCGCCGACCACTTTGCTGGTGGGCGTGACCTTGATGATGTCGCCGAACATCTGGTTGACCTGGGCATAGGTGCGGGCGACGTCGGACCAGCGATGGCCCAGCCCCAGACCTTTGGCTTGTTCCTGCAGGTTGGTGACCTGTCCGCCAGGCATTTCATGCTGGTAGATGTCGGAACTGCTGGCGAGCATGCCGGATTCAAAGGGATAGTAGAGCTTGCGGGCGGCTTCCCAGTAGTGGCTGTAATCGTTGAGCGCGTCGATATCCAGGCCGGTGTCCCGCCCGGTGAAGCGGAGCGACTCGACGATGGAGTTGAGGTTGACCTGACTGGTGAGCCCGCTCATGGAAGCGATGGCGCAGTCCACGATGTCGACGCCCATGTCGGCGGCTTTGAGGATGGAAGCCGCCTGCACGCCCGCGGCGTCGTGGGTGTGGAAGTGAATGGGCAGGTCCACCGCGTCGCGCAGCGCCTTGAACAGCTTGGCGGCGGCATAGGGTCGGCAAAGGCCCGCCATGTCCTTGATGCCCAGGATGTGGGCGCCCATCTTTTCCAGCTCCTGGGCGAGCTTGACGTAGTACTCCAGCGTGTACTTGTCGCGTTGCGTGTCCAGCAGATTGCCCGCATAGCAGATCGCCGGCTCGGCGAGGGCTTTGGTTTCGCGCACCGCTTCCAATGCCGGGGCGATGGAGTCGAGATTGTTCAGCGCGTCAAAGATGCGGAACACGTCGATGCCGCGCTCCGCCGCCACCTTGGTGAAACGGCGCACCACGTCGTCGGGATAGTTGGTATAGCCCACCGCATTGCCCGCGCGCAGCAGCATCTGGAAAGGAATGTTGGGAATCGCCTGCCGCAGCAGGTCCAGGCGGATCCAGGGGTCTTCCTTGAGGAAGCGCATGGCGGAATCGAAGGTCGCGCCGCCCCACATTTCCAGGCTGAACAAGCCCGCCATGCGCTTGGCGACGAAGTCCGCCGACTCGAGCATGTCGAAGGTGCGCACGCGCGTCGCCAGCAGCGACTGATGGGCGTCGCGCCAGGTGGTGTCGGTCAGCAGCAGCGGCTTTTGCTTGCGGATCCACTGGGCGAAGCGCTCGGGCCCCAGGTCCAGCAGCTTGTTGCGCATCCCCGCCGGGGGCGCGTCGTGGCTGCGCGGCAGCTTGGGCGGCGGCGTCAGGGCCCGGCCGTCCACCCGACCCTTGACTTCCGGATTCCCGTTGACGATCACCGTGCCCAGGAAGTTGAGCAGTTTGGTCGCCCGGTCGCGGCGCTCGGGCCACTTGAACAGTTCGGGCGTGTTGTCGATGAAGGTCGTGGTCGCCTGCCCGGCCTTGAAGGTCGGATGCAGGATCAGGTTGTTGACGAAGGGGATGTTGGTCTTGACGCCGCGGATGCGAAACTCGCGCAGGGCGCGATCCGCCCGGCTGATCGCCTGGTGGAAGGTGGTGGCGAAGACGGTCAGCTTCACCAGCAGCGAATCGTAGTACGGCGTGATGACCGCGCCGCTGTAAGCGGTGCCGCCGTCGAGCCGAATGCCCAGACCCGCCGGCGAGCGATAGCTGGCGATCCGGCCGTAGTCGGGAATGAAGTGATTTTCCGGGTCTTCGCTGGTGACCCGGCACTGCATGGCGTAGCCGCGGGTCTGCAATTGTTCACGCGGCGGGATGCTCATTTCCGGATCATCGAGCCGGCGGCCCTGAGCGACGAGAATCTGCGAGCGGACGATGTCCACCCCGGTGACCATCTCGGTGACCGTGTGTTCCACCTGCACGCGCGGGTTGACCTCGATGAAGAAAAACTCGTTGGTGTCGGCATCGAGCAGGAACTCGACGGTGCCGGCGTTGCAGTAGTTGATCTGCTGAACCAGGCGCACCGCCGCGTCGCACAGCGCCACGCGCACAGCGGGGTCGAGGTTGGGCGCGGGGGCGATTTCCACCACCTTCTGATGCCGCCGCTGCACGGAGCAGTCGCGTTCCCACAGGTGGGTGACATTGCCATGCTCGTCGCCGAGCACCTGGACTTCGATGTGCCGGGCGCGGGCGATGTAGCGTTCGATGAACACGGCATCATTGCCGAAGGCGCCGCCGGCTTCGCGCATGGCTTCTTCGAGCTTGGGCTTGAGGTCCTTCTCCTCGCGGACCACGCGCATGCCGCGCCCGCCGCCGCCGAAGCTGGCTTTGAGGATCATGGGAAAGCCGACGTGCTTGATGGCGGCTTTGAGCTGCGCGGGTGAGGACACCGGGCCATCGCTGCCGGGAATGGTGGGCACTTTGGCGGCGTCGGCGAGCTTCTTGGCGGCGATCTTGTCGCCGAACGCTTCGAGCATCTCGGGCGTGGGGCCGATGAACTTGATGCCCGCGTCCCGGCAGGCGCGGGCGAAGCCGGCGTTCTCCGACAGGAAACCGTAGCCGGGGTGAATGGCGTCGACGCCGACTTTTTTCGCCAGCGCGATGATGCCCTGAATGTCGAGGTATGCCGCGACGGGGCCTTTGCCTTCGCCCACGAGATACGCCTCTTCCGCTTTGAAGCGGTGCAGCGCGAAGCGGTCTTCGTGGCTGTAAATCGCCACGGTGTGCAGCCCCAGTTCGGTGGCGGCGCGCATGACGCGAATGGCGATCTCACTGCGGTTGGCGACAAGCAGCTTTTTCACAGGTGCCCTTCCATGGTCGGCGACCGGGGGACCAGCGCGCCGACGGCGGGGATTTCAGGGATTCATGCGGCGGAAACAGCACAACAATCGACCAGGCCAGCCTTGCGGACCCGACCCGCCCGCAGTGCGCCGCGAACCTACGCGGGTTGGACCCACCACACCCAGGCGGGGAACGGGGCATGATTCTACAGCCCCACCGGAGACCTGCCACCGCCCCGGCGCCGGCGCGGCCCAAGGGTTCCCAACTGGAGATGCAGGGGATGTCCGTCGGCGGCACGCTACGGCTGGGCGTTCACGTCCAGCAGCCGCATGTCGCTGCCGTCGTACGGCGGGGTGGCGACCACGAACGCCTCCGCCGGCTGCTGACCGATGCTTTCGGCCCAGTGCACCATGCCGCGCGGAATGTCGATCACCTCGCCGGGAACCAACTCCACCGACTGCAGACCCAGGTGCATCCGCACCCGTCCCGACAGCACCGTCACCACCAGGTCCGTGCGGTCATGCACATGCGGCTTCTCGGCGGTGCGCACCCGCACCACGCTGTAGCTGGCGTTGCGGGTCATCCGCAAAGGTTTGACCGCGATCTCCCGCTGCTGCTCGGCTGCGGTCCATTCGAATTCGCTGTAAATCCGCTGCGGGGTCAGCACCCGCACGCGCGGCGGATCGGCGCGCCGGTTGACGCCCGCCATCCCCCCGCCACAACCGCCGGCGGCGCCCAGCGCGAGCGCCAACAGGCCAATGATCAACCCCCGCCGGCTGCGCTTGCGTGCGTCCTGCATCATCTGCGTCACCTTTGCTGTCGCCCGAAAGCCCCGTGCCTGCTGACCCAACACCGCCACAGCCTACCAGCATCGCCCGCGGGACACACGTGCAAACCTGGCAGCCGCCGGGCGCCGGGTACAATGCCTGTCGATGCGTAAACAACCCGCGAAATCGTGGGCCGCCCGGCCCTGGTTGATCCTCTCCGCCTTGCTGGCGCTGGTCACCGCCGCCGCCGGCTACACCATGAGCGATCGCGCTACGCTCGCCACGGTGCGCCCGTATCCCAAACTCGCCGACATCGAAGCCGAAGCCTGCACCGGCGCCGCGCCCGATCTGCTGCGCGACGACGAACAGGCGGGCAACGGCAAAGTCGTGCTGCTCTCGAGCACAACGAACCAGCCCCGGCTTTCTTTCCACCAGCAACTGGAAAAATCGACCTACGCCCTGTGGGTCATCGCCCGCAGCACCGGCAAGCCCACCGGCTACCGCGAGCCGATGTACATCGAACTCAAACTCGTCGGCCCCGACGGCACGCAGCAGTGGCGCATGCGCGTCAACTACATGGACAGCATGTTTCAGGACATCGCCCATCTGTACTTCGACATCCGCACCCCCGGGCAGTACGAGCTGACCGTCGGGCTCGGCGCGGGCAGTCGCTTTGACCTGCTGGTCGATCGCTTCGAGCTGCGCGATGTGCTGGCGGGAACGTTCAAGCGTGGGTTCAAGACCGAACCCACGGTGTACCTGAACCCGGCGCCGGTGGATGAGAAGATCGCGCCATTCGATCAAGCTGAGGCGCTGCGCCGCGCCCGCGCCATCGCCGGCAGCTTCCCTCCGCGCAACAGCATCAAAGCCGGCGGCGGCATGGACAAGGAGGGGTTTTACAAGGAATTCAGCCTCGACCGCGCCGGTTTCGCCGAGCCCACCGCCGGCCGCTGGGTGTGGAAGCTCAATGATGACCTCGAAGCGCCCTGGGCGTTCGCCGGCCCGATCCCGCAGGTGCGCGATGAAATGGACCAGTTGCTCGACGACACCAAAACCAAACGCCCCAACTCGCTGGCGGGTTCCAATCCCAAACTCAAGGTTCCCGCCAAAGCCCTGGCGAGCTTCGGCGTGCCGCCCAAGGGCCATGCCGACATCAACTGGGCGGAAGCCCCCGCCGGCGAAACCGGCACGTACACCGCAGCCGACTACGCCAAGTTCATTGCCGCGCCCTCACGCTGGCCCGACGACGGCGGCGGGTACTTCATCGATGCCGACAGCTTCAATCTCAAGCACAACCTCTACTTCAACTGGATGGCGGTCGGTTTCAAGCAACGCATGATGGCGCTGCGCGACCGCGCCGTGGAACTGGCGGAACGCTGGTACCGCGATGGCGATCGCCAGGCGGCGTTTCGCGCGGCCGTGCTGCTGGCGCACTGGGCGGACCACTTCCCCAGCCTCGACTACACCGTCCAGTCCACCATGCAGACCACCTGGGGAACCTACCCCTTCAACACCTTCTCCGGACGCTCCGCCGGCGAGTTCGGCAAACTCGACTACTCCGGCTGGGCGGGTGACAACAACCTACCGCTGGTCCACGCTTACGACAAGCTGTTCAACTTCATCCGCGACAACGAGCTGCTCGCCCAGGCCCTCGGCCAGGACATTCCCGGGATCCGCACACCCGCTGACGTGGTGGAACTGATCGACGTCAAATTGCTCCAGCATTTCTATGACGTCGCCGACCGCCGGCAGGTGCGCTTCGGCCCAGGGCTGCGCTGCGACCCGCTGATTGCCGTGGTGCAGGGCGCCAATGAAGCGGGGCTGCACATGCTCCGGCAAATCGCTTTCGTCAGCGACTTCGATCACCCCGCACTGGTCGACAGCCTCACCGTGCGCCACAGCCGCGACAACACCAGCTTCATCGGTTCCATGTTCTACGCCAAAGAGCCGGCGATCTCCGCGGGCGTCAGCGTGGGCGATCTCTGGCGCTTCGCCCATACGCACAAGCTGCCCGAGTTCGACCTCACCCAGCCGATCCACGGCAGCAGCCTGCGCCAATCCGCCAACTGGCTCATCGAACCCTTCTGCACCGGCATCCATATCCCCGGCGTCGGTGATGTCTCGGGCCCCGACGGCTATCCCACCATGGAAGTCGGTGAGCCGGAGGAATCCCGCCGGGCGCTGCTGACCGCCTGGCAACGCTATGGCGATCCGCGCTGGGCGTGGCTGCTGCAGCAGGTCTATGGCTTTGGTCCCGCGATGGATGATCAGGTGCGCGCCGCCGTCGCCGCCGCCGCCCAGCAGGTCAACCGCGATCCGCGCCTCAACCAGCCTTCGCGCGCACTGGCGGGCTTCGGCGTCACGCTGCTGGAAATGCATGGCGACGCCCCGGACTTCCGCGACCGCGCCGGCGTGGTCCTCCGCACCGGGTACGGCTCGGGCCACAGCCATGCCGACGACCTGAACATTGAAATGTTCGCCAAGGGCATCGTCGTCGTGCCGGAGTTCGGCGGGCGACCGGGCTACGGCGAGCCGTCAACCACCGCGCCGGAAAGCCACTGCCTCGTCACCGTCGATGGCCAGACGCCCGGCCAGTCGCGCACGCACTGGCTGGCGCATCCGCTGGACACCGGCTGCGCGGTCACCGCCGGCAGCGTGGGCCAGATTCAGCGCCTGATCGCGCTGATCGACGCCGGCCCGGGCGATGCGTACCTGTTCGATCTCACCCACGCCCGCGGCGGGCGGGAACGCACCTACTACTTCCACGGCAACCAGCCGGAGATGATCGATCCCAACAAGACCGCGCAGGCGAGCTCGCGCAAAGCCGGCGACGAGTTTCTCGACGATCTCGATGCCGCCCTGGCGGAAGACGCCAAGAGCGTCTGGAAGTGGAACGAGCATGTCTTCTCCCACAACCTGCGCCCGGCGGACCAGGGCGTCATCAAGCGCGCTTATCAGGCGGTCTGGCCCATCAAACGCGAAGCCGAGCAAGCCATGTTCAGCCGCATCGCCGGCCTGTACCGCTTCCCGGGCAAACAGACGCCCACGTTGTACGACCCGCGTCGCGGCAAAGTGTTCACCCGGCTGCTGATGCCCGGCGGCGTGGGCCGCAGCGTCAAACAGTTCATGGCGACCAGTCGCCAGGTGGGTTATCGCATTCCCTGCATCGCCATCAGTGAACAGCAGGACGACCCGCAGACGGTCAGCGCGTTTGCCGCCGTGGTCGAGCCCTTTGCCGGGCCGGCGTTCATCACCAGTTACACCGCCCTGCCGGTGGATGCAGCGGAAGCCGCGCACGCACAGGCGCTGCGCGTGGTGCTGCGGCAGAAGCGGCAGGACGTGCTGGTGGGCGCGCTGACCGAAACGGAAACGCTGCAGGTTGCCGGCGAACAGCCGCTGACCGTGCGCGGACGCTTCGGCATGGTCAGCCGGGAAGGTTCGCAGTTGCGCAGCGCCATGCTGACCCACGGCACGCAGCTCACGGCAGGTGATGTGGAACTGACGCTGCCCACGGCGGCGCACACCGCGGTGATCGCCCAGGTGGATCATCTGGCGCGACAGGTCACGCTCGACCGCGCCTGGCCGGCGTCATTGGTGGTCGGACAGTTCGCCCAGTTCGGCCGGGATGGCGAACTGTTCCGCATCGCCGCCGCCGAGCAGCGCGACGGCGTCACCGTGCTCACCTACGAAAAATCCGCCCGCAGCTATCAATCCGCGCTGTATCAGGTGAACCAAAACCGCGGCGCCCTGGGCCTGCTTGAACCTGAACACCTGCAGCGCTTCGGCTACCTGACCACCGAAGACCACCAGCGCGGCTGGCGCCTCGAACAATGCGGCGCCAGCAACATTCGTTGGCTGGGGCTGGGTTTCCGTGGCGGCGCCAAGCTGCTGACCACCGACCTGAGCGACGCCGACGTGCCTGACGCCGACGGCGATGGCCGGCGCACCTTGACCCTGGGCAAGAATGACGACTGGACCGAGCCGATGCAGATCGAGGTGCTCAGCGTGTTCTCGCCCAAGCGGGTGGTGGTGTTTCGGCCGCTCAATTCCCCCGCCGGTTACGCCGGCTCCCGCAGCTACGCCGGCAGCCCCATCATCAATGAGCAGGGCAAGTTCCTCGGCACCGCGGGCATCCCCGGCAAGCTCGCCGAGTACCGCGTGGGAGAAAGCGAGCAACTGTCGGAAGCCGACTTCCCCGACGCCGACGGCGATGGTCAGCGGAAGTTCTTCGTGTACTACTTTGGCCCGGGCGATCCGGTGGTGCTGCCGACCTTCGCCAGCGTCCAGCGCGCCGCCGACGGCGCGTGGCAGGTGCGCGCCAACACGCCGCTGACCGCCAGGCTGCCCGGGCAGGCGGCGCGCGAATTGACGGAGAACGAGGTCAAACCGTGATGCGGCCGGGCTGCCGCAACTACTGATTGAACGAGCCCCGCGCGTGAGCAAAGGGTTGCCGTGCGGCCGGCAGAACCAGGACGTCATACTGACAACCGCCTGCTGACGCGCGCGGCTCGTGAAGATAAATCTGCAGGTGACGGCCTGGGGTATCGGACTGCCGCGCCGGCTTACGCATCCGCACCAGGCGCGGCGCTGGCGCTGGCGCCCGCCGTCGCCTGCAGATGGTTTTCGATCACCTTCACCAGCGTTTCGGTCGCCTGCTCGTCGTACTTCCAGTCATCGAGCACCAGTCGGCCGGACTTGCCCTCGTGGGTGTAGTGCACCACGGCAATGCCTTTCTTCTGCCAGCGCTGCTTGTCGATCGCGGTGATCGCGGTCAGGGGAATGCGCACCCCCCAACTCGTCGCCAGCCCGGTCTCCTCGTCATACGCCAGCCATCGGCCCATGGTCCGCACCCCGCTGATGACAAACAGCAACGCCAGCGGCAACACCACGAAGCCCAATCCGCGCTGCAGCAGAATGCTGCTGTCGCTGTGCTCCACCCCCGGCTGGCCTTCCAGCCCATCGGGCCAGCCGCGCTCCCGGGCGTACTCCGGCCACTGCGTCACCCGGTTCTCATCCACGAACTTGCGGTACTCGGCGGCGATTTCCCGTTCGAGCGGATACTTCACAAATCCGTCGTACAGGAACCAGCACGCCAGGCCCGCCCCCAGCGCACCGACAAACAACAACCGCCAGCGATAGCCGGCGCTGGACGCCACGCGGATCGGAGGAATTGCACTCTCACTCACGCCCTGGTTCTCCTGGATCAATGCGGACCGGACCATGTTACCTTGAGCGGTCGCCCAGCAGCCGTTTCCAGAAATAGGCCGCCGCCGCCCGCGCCCCGGGATGCCGCAGCAGTTCGGTGAAGCCGCCCTGGTCCACCCGCCGGCGCGGGATGCGCGGCAGGCTGCGTCCGCGCCGCTGCATCCCCAGGATCCGGGACAAAAACCGGCTGTGATACGCAATCATCTGCTGGCGCGTCTCCGGCAAAGGGGCGCGCGGGCCCACTCGTATCCGCACCCGCTTCAGATCACGCCAGCGCCAGATCATGTCGCTCTTCCCACTGCCGCTAAATTCTGCCGTTCGTTTCATTTTCCGCCCGCCCCACGCGAAAGCAAGCCTTCCCCGGATAAACTTTGCCGCGCAGGGAAACCACACCATGATGCCCCGGAACGACTTTTCCCGCGTGCTGATGTGCTGCCTGCCGCTGCTGGTTTTGCTGGGCGGCAGCCTTCCCGCACAGGCCGCCGATCCCGCCACCTGGCAACCCGGCTCGACGGCGTATGTGCTGCAGGCGGAGCGCCTCGACGCCAACCGCGCCCGCGCCGTCGACCGGCTGGCGCGCTGCGACCGCGACCTGCTCATTCTCGACGTCAGCTACGACGGCTCCGACACCGGCCGCTGGCGCACCGCCGAGTTGGAACAAATCCGCCGCGCCCGCCCCGGCCGACGCGTGGTGGCGTACCTGTCCGTCGGCGAAGCGGAAGACTATCGCAGCTATTGGCAACCCAGTTGGAAAACCCAGCCGCCGGAATTCCTGCTGCGCGAAAATCCGCAATGGCGCGGCAACTACCTGGTCCGCTACTGGCACCCCCAATGGCAAACCCTCATGCGCGATGCCGCCGCCGCAGCCCTGGCGCAGGGTTTCGATGGCTTGTACCTCGACCGCATCGATGCATACGAAGATTTCGAGCGCGACGAGCAGGGCCAGTACCACGACCACCAACTCAATCCCCAGACCCACCGCAGCTACCGCGCGGACATGGTGCGCTGGGTCGGCGCCCTCAGTGAACTCACCCACGCGCAAGGCAAACTGCTGATCCCGCAAAACGGCAGCGCCCTGCTGCACGAGCCGGGCTATCTCAACCTCATCGACGGCATCGGCCTGGAGGATGTGTTCACCGATGGCCAGCGCCAGCAGCCGGAGCCCGAGGTGCGCCACGTGCTCGACGCCCTGACGCCCCTGCGTGCTGCCGGACGCTTTGTGCTGTTTGTCGAGTACGCCCGCCGCGCCAAACTGCGGGCCGCGGTGCAGTCCGCCGCCCAGCAAGCCGGCTGGCCGGTGCTGCTGACCGACCGCGAGCTGACCACGCTGGGCCAATGCTTTGCCCCCACCGCCAACCTCCCTGCTGCTTCCGTCAGCCCGGAGCGGTAAAATGGCAACCACTCCACGACGCCCCCGTAGCTCAGTGGATAGAGCAACGGATTTCTAATCCGTCGGTCGCAGGTTCGAACCCTGCCGGGGGTACTTGAAAATAGCCTTTTTCCCGGGGAAAACGCAAGTCCATCGGTCCAGTCGAGTCCATTGCAGTCAGGGCAATCTGCCCGTTTGCGCCAAGCAGTGCGCCAAGCGCGCCGGCGCTGGTGGGGGCGTCATCCGTTCCCGTCGCGCAGGTTGCCACCGCGTCCATCGCTTCCACCGCCGGCAGGGCGTGGAAGTCCACCACCTTGCCCGCGTCAGGCTGCGCAGTTCGCTGGCGCGCAAGCCGGTCTGCACTGCCAGCCGGTAGAGCATGGCGCGCGCGGGGCCGGTCATGCCGTACCGCTCGGGGCCGCGTTCGGCGGCGGTCAGCAGGCGGGTCAGTTCGTCGATGCTCAGGGCGCAGCGCTCGTGCCGGCGGTCGGTGTCTGCATTGATCCGGGTCAGGTGGATCAGGTTGTCATCCTTGATCCAGAACCAAGTCAACGCGCTCGCCGATGGAGCTGCCGTCTCATCGAACCGGACCCTGCACCAGCCGCTGGCCAGTTTGCAGGCGACACCGCTCCGTGCTCGCGTGGATAAGTCGACAGGCCTTTTCCTGGTTTGTGGCAAGTTCAGGGATTGCAGTTGCTTACGGAATCCGACCAAGGATAGTCAAGTGTTGAAAACGATCCGACCGATGCTTACAATGCCGTGGAGCTTGGGATGAAACTCGGCTTCATGCCGTGTGGCGGAACCGCGCAGCGGACTTCGCCCTATATCCCGGGCTCTTTTTTTGCGCACACCTCCAAGGTCAACGGGTTCTTACGGTTGTAGTACGTGCCATATTTGGCCTTGCGGGTGTCGTCCACGTCGTGCACCAGCGACACCTTGGGCCAGACGAAGCTCAGGTATCGCTCCTCCCGCCTCTCGTAGAACCGTTGCACAGCCCATAGGAAGTAGTCCACTGTCTGCAGGCCGGCACATTGCGCCGGTGAGGTGGCGATGGCTTCGATGGGCGCATTGCTTTTCTTACCCCAGCTCTTTTCGAAGTTGCGGCGGGCGTGTTCGAGCGCGTGCCTGAGTGCGGCGGTGCGATCGGATGAACCGCGTCTGGCGAAGTGGATGCGGTAGCCGTCGTGCTTGTGCAGACGTTCCTTGAACAGCCGGCGCACCAGTGCGTCGTAAAGCTCGTTCTGGTTGTAGTGGTAGTTCGGATCGCGCTCGTTGCGTTGGCGCACGTAGGCCACCACCGACTGCTTGTTGCGCACGACGGCGTAGAACTTCAGGCTGTGCTCATCCCGCATGAGCAGCTTAAAGACCGCCTGACGCACTTCGGGCGGGTCATCCTTGGCGTGAAAGGCGGAGGCCGTTCGACGGGCCTGTGCCTGCATCGAGGGAATCTGCTTGAGGTAGGGATCAGCCAAGACTTCTTGTCGTAGCTGGTCGAGGGCGGTGCCCAGCGCCGCGGCATCGCCGATGTCCATCAACCCCAGCATGAAGAATGCCGAGCAACCTTCAGTCCCGACGACGATCTGCTTTCTGCGGTTGAAAAGCACAGGATCGCCGGCCTCGTCTACGAAGTAGTGGCAGATGGTCGGCTGAGATGGGATCGGCTCATCGGCCAAAATCGACCTCCTTGAGCGTCTGGAGCAACTCCTCCATGGATTGTCGAAGGGCCGCCGAGCTGCATAGCCACTCGGCCAGAGACGTTGCCAAAGCGCCGGGACCGCCCTTGCCCGCGGCGGTTAGCTTGGCGTCAATGAGTTCACGCGCCTGTTCTTCGGGAGTTGGCATCGGTCCTCCGTTACTGACCTGCCCGGCCGCCATGCAGGCCGCCCAGGCGACACGCCCCTACCGTGCTATGCCAGACGCGGTAGCCCCCGGGGGATCGTGAGGCATGGTCCGCAACTCGCTGCAGGCTGCGCGAGAGACAGGATGATCGTACTCGACAGCAGCAGGGACGACATGGTTGGCGCAGGGGATTAATCGACCGTCGGCGGGGGCATCACTGCTGGGCCGCGTCGAGCATCGCCAGAATGCCCGTCCGCAGCGCCGCCGGCAGGGCTTCCCATTGCTCCACCAGCCGGCGCAAATCGGGGTCGTGCGCCAGCTTCTGCGCCAAGCAGTGCGCCAAGCGCGTGCCGGCGTCTGCCGTCAGTCCTTGCATATTCTGACTTGCGTTCGGGGCGCAACGGATTTTTAATCCGTCGGTCGCAGGTTCGAACCCTGCCGGGGGTATTGCAGGTTATGTGCAGGTCAAGAGGCAATCCCAGCCAGAAGGTGAAAATCGTCAGGTTCAACCCGGGCGGTACACATCCCGGCGATGCGCCACACGCAGCACCAGCACGATCAGCTTGCCATCCTGGATTTCGTAGACCACCCGGTAGTCCCCGATCCGCACGCGGTACAGGTCATCCGCGCCTTGCAGTTTTGTCACGCCGACCGGACGCGGGTTGACCGCTAGGGCTTCCAGCAGCCGCACAATTTTGCGTTGGGTGTCGCGGTCGAGCTTGAGCACGGCCTTGCGGGCTGACGGCTTGAGGATGACGACATAAGCCACGGTTTACAGCCCCAGCTCTTTTTTCAGGTCCGCCAGCGTGGCGCCGCCCTTCTCTTTGCGCGCCTTCTGGGCGGCACGCAGGTCCTCGGCTTCCTCCAACGCTTCGAGCCGCTCCAGGTCCGCCAGGGGCACGATGGCGGCCAGCGGTTTGCCGTGCCGCTCGACGATGATGCGCTCGGACTTGAAGCCCACCCGGTTGAGCGTGTCGGCAATGCCCAGCCGCAGGCCCTCGCTGGTCAGATGGGGATATTTCATTACTGATGTTCCTATAGTTTCTATTGTTTCATGTGATTATAGGGTTTCCCTGGATTGCGCCAAGGCCGAATCTGGCGTTCAACCTGGGCAGGACGCCCGATGGCGCCGGCGCGCTTGCGGTGACTGGCGGCCCCAACGGAGAATAGTTCCACAATCCGCAGCAAACGGTTGACCCCATGCTGCAATTACCGACAGGAGGAGCCATGGATCCCGCGCCAACCACCATCAACGAACCCGCCCGCCGCACGCCCGTCTGCCATGCGTGCGATGTGTGTGTGCTCGGCGGCAGCACCACCGGCGTCTTCGCGGCGCTGGCGGCGGCGCGGCTGGGCATGCGCGTCGCCATCGTCGAAGCGCTGGGGCTGTTCGGCGGCACGGCGACCGCCAGCATGGTCTGCATCTGGCATTCGATTTACAACACCACGCACGATCGGCAGATTGCCGCGGGTTTGCCGCTGGAGTTGCTTGAACGGCTGCGGCGGATCAACGCCATCACCGAGCTGGTGCCGCCGGACGCCAATCGGCATTACACCTTCAATCCGGCGGAGATGGCGATTGAGCTCGACCGCATGATTGTGGAGGCGGGCATCCGTCCGTTTCTGCATACGCGCTTCGTCGCGCCCCGGCTGGATGACGACGGCCGGATCACGCACGCGATCATCGAGGACAAGACCGGCCGACGCGCCATTGCCGCCAACTTCTTCATCGACTGCACCGGCGACGGCGACCTGGCGCACCGCGCGGGGTTCGCCTGTTACCAGCAGCCCCACCTGCAGCCGCCGACCGCCTGTCTGCTGATGCAGGGATTGAATGAGCTGCACCAGCGCGCCCCGGGATTTTCCCTGCAGCGTGAAGCGTTCAACCCGGCGCATCCCGAAGCGCTGCGCCCGGGTTTTTACTGGGGCGCGCAATTGCCCAATGCCCAGGACATCACCATGATCGCCGGCACGCGGGTGCATGGGGCGAACTGTGCCGACGCCGACGAATTGACGCAGGCGGAGCTTGAAGGCCGTCGGCAGATTCGCGCGCTGTGCGACATCGCCCGGCGGTACGCACCGGACGAGGCGGGACGCAAGCTCACGCTGGTGGGCATTCCCGCCCGCATCGGCATTCGGCATTCGCGGCAGGTGCATTGCCTGCATCAACTCACGGAAACGGAAGTGCTGCACGGGGTGCGCTTCGACGACGCCATCGCCAACGGCAGCTATCGCGTGGATGTGCACAGCGACCGCGGCGGGGGCTTGATATTCCGCTATCTCGACGGGCGCGAGATCGAGGTCGGGCCCGGGGTGTATCAGGAGCGGCGCTGGGCGCCGGCGGATTTCACGCCGGCGAGTTTTTATCAGATTCCCTATCGCGCCCTGGTGCCGCGCGGCGCGCGCAACCTGCTGGTGGCGGGTCGGTGCATGGATGCGGATGAAGGAGCGTTTGGCGCGGTGCGGGTGATGATCAACTGCACGCAGATGGGGCAGGCCGCCGGGGTGGCGGCGAGTCTGGCGCTGGAGGCCGGCGTCACCCCGGACCAGGTGCCGGCGGCGAAGCTGCGGCAGACGCTCAGCGCCCAGGGCGCGGTGATCATCTGAGCTGTCGAATGCGCCTGGGTCATGCAGCTACACGGCCGGCGTTCAACTGACACGCAGCGCGGCAGGCAGATGCGCCAGCACGCCACGGGCGTATTGGGCGAACCCGACCGCATTGGGATGCACGCCATCGTTGAAGTTGCCCGCCACCGGTTCGAGCAATTGTTCCGGGGCAATCACGGTGGTTCCCGAAACCGTTTGCGCCGCCTGGGCGGCGGCTTGTTGGAAATCCGCCAGCCGATGCCCCTGGCTATTGGCTGCGGTGAAGCGGGGCAGGGTGGCGGGAGGCGCAGGAATGACCAGCAGCGGCGTGGTGGGAAACTGCGCCCGCAGCCGTTGCAGCAACGCCCGCAAGTGCCCGGCGTATGCCTGCGGATCCAGCACCACCATGAAGTCATTGGTGCCATACGCGATGGAGATCAAATCCCATGGCCCGGCGGGCGCGCCGATTTCCGCCAGCCGGGGATCGCACTTGGCGCCGCCCACGCCGAGGTTCAGCAAATCCAACCCGGCGGCCTGCGCCACGCGCATCGCGCCGGCTTCATGCGGCAACGGCGCGCTCATGCCCTGCGTGATCGAGTCGCCATACGCCAGCCACCGCCGCGCCGGCTGAGCGGGTTCCAGCAGTGTCGCGTCCACCAGTTCCAGACCCAGCACGTCACACCGGCACAGATGCGGCAACCACAGGTCAAAGACATGCACGCCCGGCGCAGCCGACACCGCCAGCGTCCCCGCCCATTCACCGGGGCCCTCGGTGCTGCCGACGGGCTGCGCGCTGGCGAAGTCGTCGTCGAGCACCAGCGCACCTTGAAAATGCTGGCGCACCGGGTCGGCACAGCGCCAGCGCACCCGCAGTTGCCGCGCGTCACTGCGAAAGCGCAGGCGCACGCCGGCGGTGCACTGCATGCGCAGCCGGGAGGCTTCGACGGGCTGGTAAATGTCACGCAGCGTCGGGGGCAGCCGCAGCGCCCGCCAGCCGGCGTCGCTGATCTCCGTGGTGCTCAAACCCAGCGCCAGGGCCGTCAGTTGTTCCGGGGTACAGTGCATCACCGCGTTTCCATGCTTCGCCGAGGAGACCGGGGAATATCATACTATTTTTACGAAACCCCCTGCCGCAGAACGTGGCTTTCTGGTGGCCTGGCCACTGTCTGCGGGCGGAGCAACCGGCGGGATGGGGGCGGGATTCACCGGCCGTCGCCCGGGATTTGGCCCTGCGCCCCGGGCGCCTGCCCGCCGCTTCACGCAGCTGATCCGGGATTATCGGCTTTCGCGCATTTCAGACAATTTCATCTTGCCGATCAAAATAAAATCATATATGTTTAAGCCAGCCCACGGCGTGTTCGCCCCACGCCAGGACGCCGCCCACCTGCCGGGCCTGCCGCCGCAATCGATCTCATGAGCAAACCCGCCCCGTCCAATCCGACCAGCAACAACGCCACTTCCCAACTGGTGACGCAGATTCGCGAGCATATCCTCAGCGCCAAGTTGCAGCCAGGCGAGCGCTTCATGACCGAAGCGGAGTTGTCCGAGCGCTTCGGCCTGTCGCGCAGCATCACCCGTGAGGCGGTCAGTCGGCTGCGGGCGCTGGGCATTCTCGACAGTCGCCAGCGCGCCGGCCTGATCATCGGGCAACCCGACCCCGCCGACGTGCTGGCGCAGACCCTGCCGTTCTACACCCGCTGCGCCACCGCCCGCGATGAACTGGCGCGGCTGCGCTATGTCATGGAAACCGGCGCCATCGAGCTGGCGGCGCTGTACGCCACCGAGGAACAGAACCAGCGCATGGCGCAGATCGTCGACGACTGGGAACACGCCGTGCGCGATGACACCCAGGTGTCCGCCGGCTTCGCCGCCGATGTGCAGTTCCACAGCCTCATTCTGGAGATGTCCGGCGTGCCGCTGGTGTCCGCGATGCACCGGGCGGTGGCGGACTACTTCACCGGCACCCGCTGGCGCGAACCGGTCTGGCCGGAAGCCATTCACGACAACGCCTGGCAGCACCGCGCCATTGCGCTGGCGATCGCCGCCCGCGATCCGGAGCAGGCCCGTTCGTTGCTGCGGATGCATCTGGGTTATCTGCGGCAAATGCACCTGTATCCCGACAAGTCCCGCCGGCACGCCGCAGCGTCAACGCCTGATCCGGCTGCGCCCACCACCGCCAGCAATTCCGGCGACTCCTCGCCGGCGCCAACCAGGCGCCGCCCCAAACGCGCGCCCGCCAACACCAAGCCGCGCCGCTAAGCCAACCCCTGCGCCCCGGCATCATGCCACCAGCGGCCCGAACGTCCGCACATACTCCGTGCCCGCCAGCAGGCAGGCGTTGGGACTGCCGCCGGCGGCGAGCGTGGCGTAGAACGCAACATCCACGCCCGGCCCGGTCCCGTAGCAGCGATTGCAGGTGCGGTGGTCGAACGTATGCGCCTTGAGCCCCCGCCAGGCGCGGGCGAGCATCTCGGGAATGCAGGCAGCACGGGTCAACCCCAGACGCCAGGCGCGGGCGAAATGACGCACCGCCTTGCTGGTCGCACTGACCTCCAGGCGCGTGCCCGGCTCATCGAGCAGGTTGTGCCACAGCCCGGTGGCGGCATCCTGCGTGCGGGCAAAGCCCTCGGCGGTCTGGTCGATCCAACTGCACAGCAAGGCAAAGTCCGCATGATCGCGCGGCAGAAATTCGAGCAAGCCCACCAAGCCGAACAGCGCCCACCCTTGGCCGCGCCCCCACGCCAACCCGCGCGCGCCGCCACGCTGGCCATAGTGCGCCCAGAGCTGTTTGCCCGGATCGAACAGCACCTCGTAGCCGGCTTTCATGACCGCGACAGCCGGGACCATAAACTCCGGCTGGGCGCACCAGACGGCGCGCATCGCCCATTGCCAGGGTTTGCGGTCCAGTGATTCGGTTTGCAGAACCGGCGCCGCGTGAGTCCATTGCTCGGCGATCGCGCGGGCTTCATCGAGCGTTTCCATCACCGCCAGGGCTTCGTCGAGGTAACGGGCGTTGCCGGTGGCGCGCCAGGCTTGCAGCAACACCGCCGGGTAGATGGGGTGCTTGGCGAGTCCCGCCGGGGTCGTGCCGTGCCCTTCCAGCGGCGCGCCCTGGTAGGCAGCCAAGGCATCGTCGATGCATTGCAGGTATTGCTGTTTTAGTTCGGGCAGGTCATATAGCTCAGCGGCATGCCACAAGCCTTCGAGGCGCACGAGGCTGGCGTCGGACCACATGCGCCACCACTGCGGATCGCGCTGCAGGCTGGCGCGGGCCTGGCCGAGGATCACATCGCGGTCGGGCCGGGCGCTGTTGCGGGCAAGGAACGCGGGATGCTGCACGGTGATATCACCGGCGAGCAACAGGGCGTTGAGTGCGATCCAGCAGGGGCGCTCGTTGTGCCAGTCGAACGACGCCGGCCGGCGATAGCGCACCACGCGCGGCACACCCGGTGGAATGCTGCGCGCCAGCGGCGAAGCCTCGTCCAGCAGCACCGCGCGGTAACCCGAGAGGTCGTCGGGCCAGGCCGTGGGCAACTGATCCTGGGCGTCGGCTTCCAGATAAATGCCGTATTCCACCAGCAGGTCGATGAGCTTGCCGTGGAGCAGGTCCTGCGGATCAGCCGGCGCGAGCGCCAAGACCTGGGGATGATCGGTGCGTGAAGTGGAGGTCATCGCGGTTGCTTTCGACATCTAATGAAAGACCCGCAGGTCCAGCGCCTGCACCATGGCTTGCGCGCCGGCGCGCACGGGGTGGGTGCCGTCGGGCGCGTAGCCGGGCTTCATTTCCTGCGTCTCCGGGTCCAGCACCGCCGCATGCCACGAGAGTACGGGGATGCCCAGGTCACTGGCGACCTGATGAATTGCCGCGTTGTAGTCGGGAATCTGCGGATAGCCGCGGCGCGGCAGCAGTTCGCAGAGCATCGGCTTGATCCCCGCCGCCTGCGCCTGCCGGGCGATGGCGGCGAGGGTCTGCGCCACCTGCGGCGGTTTGCGGCCCCAGCCCAGATCATTGGTGCCCGCGAAAATCACCACGCAGGTCGGCTGCAGCGGCAGCACGTCGCGCGCCAAGCGCTGCGCTGCCAGCTTGGCGCTGTCGCCGCCGATGCCGAGATTGGTGATGGGCTCCTGCAGCGCGCGTTCCAGTTCATGCACCCAGAAGGCCCGCTGGGTGATGGAATCGCCAATGATGACCAGACGCCGCGGCGGAGCGCCGGCTGCATAGGCGAAGTGTTCGACCAGCACTTCGCAATCCTCGGCAAACACGCCCAAACCCGTCAGCGGCGCTGGTCGGCCCAGGCGTTCGAGAAAATCCTCGAACGGTTCATGCGGCAAGTCGACACGCAAGGGCGGCTGCTCATCCACCTGGGCTTCGAACAGGCTGCCCTCGAACAGGTAACTCGCCTCAAGACGCATGGATTGCCCCAACGGCACGGGCGTCAGCGGCGCGGCCTGATCGGCAAAGGTCAGTCGCGCGGCGGTGGGTTGTGGATACAAGCTTACGCGCGGGCCGGCTTCGCCGATCGCCCAGGTGTTGCCCAGCTTGATTCCACAGCGCGCTTGGGGACCCGCTTGCCGAACTGTCAGGCGAACCGCCACGCGCACATTCTTGACGCCCGACCAGAGGATCGGACTCGCCCACGCCGCTGGCCCCGCGGCGCCCGCACGCAGCAACAAGCCCTCCGGCATCACGCTGACGTCTCCGCCAGTCAGCCACTGATTCTGCCCATGCAGTTTCTTGAGCGCTTCACCATCCCGCTGCGTCAGCAGCACCGCCTGAGGCAGGTCGTATTCCCCTTGCAGGCAGACCTTCCAAGTCGGTTGATTCCCGCCCGTCAATGCCGGCGGCTGGGCTGTGAGCGGCATGGCGAAGTCTCCCAGGGCGACGCACAAAAATATGATTAATAGTACCAGACTGGTCAAACCCGAGCCCGGCGCCGACCGGCCCCCGTACACTTGTGAACGTTGGACTTGTTGTTGTATCATGGCTTCTCCAGGGCAGTCATCGGCAGTCGGCTGGCGGGGTGACGCATGGCAATATTATATGATAAAATGTCGCCCGTCATTGACCGCATCCAATTGCACTTTGGCCGCATGCCCGTGCAACTGGAGTTCAGCTACGGCCCGATGCGGGAGATGAGCTATTGCGTCGCGCGGATTTTCGCCGGCGACTGCTCGGGCGTCGGCGAAGCGCTGCATACCCAGCCGGAGACAACCACCGCCCGGGCGCGAACGCTGCTGGGACAGCCGGTGCGCGAAGGCGATGCGTTGCTCCCGGCCGAGGATTTCACCTGGCAGCGCTCGGTGTCCCGCGAACTGCTGTCGATGGCGCTGCAGGATTTGCTCAGCTGCATGGAGGGGGTGCCGCTGGCGCAGCGGCTGCGTACAGGCCTGGGGGCTTCGTCTGACTTACCCCCACCGCTGCCGTGCGTGCCGTTGATGGCGTGCGTGTTTCCCACTTCACCCGAGCACGCCCGCCGCTGCGCCGAGGCGCTGGTGCAGCAAGGCTATCGAGCGCTCAAGGTGAAAATCTTTGGGGACGCCAAGCGCGATGCCGCCCTGGTGACGGCCATGCGCCAGGCGCTGCCCGTGGGCCATCTGCAGGCGGATGCCAACCTGGGCTACAAATCCCTGGATCAAGCTGTCGCAGCCCTGCCCCGACTTGCCGATGCGGGGTTGGATGTGCTGGAAGACCCCGCACAAGTACCTGTGGAACAATATCAAACGCTGCTCGCGCTGCCCCATCGGCCGCGGCTCATGCTCGACGCGCCCACGCGCGGCTGGGCAGCGCTGCGCCAAGTGCTGGCGCAACCAAGTTGCGAAGCGATCAACCTGCATCCGAACATGCAGGGCACATTCAGCGAGATCAGCGCCCGCGCCGCGGCAGTGCGCCAGGCGGGCCTGCGCGTGCAGGTGGGCGGCACGGGCTACACCGGCGTGGGCGCGTGGGCGCATCTGCAGGTGGCCGCGGCGCTGCATCCGGATGAACCCTATGGCGAAGTGGGCGGCTGGATCGACCACGGCATGCCCGCATCCACCGCGCGGCAGCCCTGGGCGCTGCGGGACGGCGGGGCACTGGTTCCGACCGTTCCCGGACACGGCGGTGAAGTGGATTGGGAGTATCTGGCGCGGCAGACTGAGTTGGTGGAACTCACCGCGCCGCAGCGGTAAATGGCCATACCGGGCGCACGGTTGGCCGCCCGAGCAAAAAGGTTCAAGACATGAAGATGGCGCGGGTGTTGTGTGCCAGTTTCAGCGTAGCGCAGCCCACGGGCGCCGCGGTTGACCCGGCGGCACAGGGTCAATTGAACCATCAGGCGATGCTCGCGTGTCTGGGGTTGGCGGCTTCGTATCGCCCGGATTTCGTGGTGTTTCCCGAGATCGCCGCCCAGCAGCAGTGTGGCGACGCCGCCGCGCGCCGGGCGCTGGCGCAGCCGCTTCCCGGGCCGGCCTTTGCGGAGATCGCCGCGCATGCCCGCATGCTCAACACCCATGTGCTGTATGGCACGCTCGAACGCGCCGGGCGCCGGGTTTACAACACGGCGGCTTTGATCGGGCGCGACGGCGCGCTGCTGGGACGCTATCGCAAATGGCACTTGCCGGATTACGAGCTGGCGGAAGGCGTGCACCCGGGCGTGACCGTGCCGGTGTGGGAAACGGACCGGGGCGCGGTGGGCTGTGCGATCTGCTTTGATTTGAAGTATCCCGACATCGGGCTGGCGCTGGCGCGCGGCGGGGCGCAACTGGTGCTCTGGCCGAGCATGTTCGCCGGCACGCAACGGCTGGCGGCGTGGGCGCGGGACTACGGCTTCTTCCTGGCGGCGTGCCATGCCGGCAGCGGGCGCATCGTCGATCCCGTCGGGCTCACCATCGCCACCGAAGGGCCGCCGCTGCGCTGCCCGCTGGAACAGGTGCGGCTGCGCTTCACCTATGCCGACGTGAATCTCGACCAGCGCACGTACCACTACGACCACCACTACGACGCCCTGCGCCAACTATGCGCGCAGCATGGCCCGCAGGTCGGCGTGCGCGACCTGTTCAGCGAAGGCGTGTTCAACCTCGATTGCCGGCTGCCCGAGCAGACGATCGACGACCTGGAACGACAATTCGGCCTGACCCCGCTGCGAACCTACCTCGACCGCTGCGACACCCAGCGCGCCCGCCGACTGCGCCGCCGATAACGCCAACGTTTTATATGACAAGAATGATTTGCCGCACCGCGACCTAGGTAAAAATCCCTTGACTGAACATTAATTATCATATAATTTAGACCCGACCATCGGTTCGAAACATTTCCGCTGGAGCAACCCGGCATGATCCACGGCGACAAGCAGGCGCGGCGTCCGACGGGCTTCACCCTCATCGAACTGCTGGTGGTCATCAGCATCATCAGCCTGCTGATCGCCCTGTTGCTGCCGGCGCTCGCCAAGGCGCGGCTGGCGGCGCGCACCACCCAATGCCTGGTCAACCTGCGCCAGCAGGGCACCGCGGCGGCGGCGTACAGCAGTGACAACCTGAACTGGTTCATGGAGCCGCGCCCGCTGTTCAACGATGACAGCTCGACCTACTCCTACACGCCTCAGGTCATCAAGCAGGCGTATCCCAGCGCCGGCGGCGTGGTCGGCCCGATGGAAACCTACATGGCGATGCAGTATCTGCCGCAGCGCCAGCCGTACTACAAAGTCGCCGGCCGTGATGTGTTCACCTGCCCGGTCGCCGAGCAGGCGTGGGGGCAGGTTTCGCCGGTGAACTATGCCAACTCCTACAGCCCGCAGACGTTCTATTTCGATTCCACCCTGCTGTATTGCTACCGCTGGAACCACGCCTGGAAGCTCAACAACATCTGGGGCCCCTACCCGCTGCAGAAGATTCTTAAGCCCAGCCGCACGTTCTTTTCCGGCGACGTGCCGCTGGTGGATGGCACGGTGAGCACCTTGGTGAAAATCGGGGGCTTCTACGACGGCGTGGTGGCGCCCAATCGCCTGTACCGCGCGGACCTGGTGACGACCGACGGCCGCTTCTTCGGGCGCGTCACCAACGCCGGCGACACCCTCACCGCCTACTCCCACACCAACGGCGCCAACGCGCTGTACTACGACGGCCATGCCCAATTCGTCAGCGTCGGCGAAGACGCCACCTACTACAAACAACGCCTGACCGCCAACGGTTCGGGCGTCAGTCAAGCGTATTGAGCTTTCACGCAGGAGCATGCCATGCGCAGCACTTGGACTCGTTCCACCAGGGGTCAGGCCTTCACCCTCATCGAACTGCTGGTGGTCATCAGCATCATCAGCCTCTTGATTTCCATTCTGCTGCCGGCGCTGACCAGCGCCAGGGAAGCGGCGTATTCGGTGAAATGCCTGAACAACATCCGCCAACTGTTCCTCTATGCCAGCTTCTACGCGGATGACCAGAAGGAATACACCCCGCCGCACAACACCTACAACGTGCACCCGACGGGCCAGGCGCTCAATTTCTACGGCTCGTTGCAATTCGCCGGCATCCTGCCAAGCTACAGCAAGACGCAAAAGGCGCTGAGCAATCCGCCCCTGATTTATTGCCCGACCTGGCTTAGCCGCGGCACCAACTACGGCACCGGCTCGCTGGGACACTGGCTGGGTTACTACATGCCCAATTCCTCCCTGACCTACAGCAAGAGCGGCGGATGGTGGCCCCAGCAGCGCAGTTGGATCGAAGCCAAGCGCCAACCCGCCAAGATCGTCTATCTGGGCGAGCCCGTCATCACCGGACCCTGGACCACGTACTACGATCCGTCATTCCCCGGCGGCAGCATGTATGCGTCCACCTCCGCAAAAGATCGGGTCACGTCCACCACCGTCAGCCAGCATCACAACCAGGCGGGCAACGTCCTGTTTTTTGATGGCCATGCCGAGGCGCGCAGTCTGGACTCGTTCACCGACGCGAACTACTTCGGCATTCCTACGCCGTAGCCACACCCGCAACCGCCTGTGCGCGCTGCTCGCCCTGAGTTGCGCAGACCGTCAACGACCGCAACGCGGCGCCCTTTCTGCGCCGGCTCCCTGCTCGCTTGTCATTCGTTCCGCTGCTGTTCTGGAAAGGTTCTGTCCATGTCATTGTCCCGGCTGTTGGTGCTGACGCTGCTCATGATGTTCGTTTCTCTGGCGCCCGCTGCGGAGCAGGCAGCGCCCGCGCCACGCGCCAAGGGCTCCCGGCGCACCAACTTCGCCGGCTCGGCGCAGAACTGGGCGCTGACCCGCGAGCTGACCCGCGATGAACCGCTGCTGCAAACCTGGAACCCCGAGCAGTGCGCCGGCTTTGCGCCCCAAGACCTCGTGCCCGACAGCGATGGCTCGGACGGCAAGAGCGTCTTGCTGCGGCGCGATGGCTCCAACGCCCTGAGCTGGACCATCGACTTTCCCCGCGATTCCTACTACGCCATCTTCGTGCGCGCCCGCAGCGACGCGCAGTACGACTCGGACCGCGACCGGGTCAACATGACCTGCACCGTGGGCGACCTGACCATCCGCATGCGGCTGAATTACCTGGATCAGCATGAATACGTCACCCACTTCCGCCTGCCGATTCGCGCGGCCGGGGCGCGGCAGGTCACCGTGCGGCTGGCGACGCCGTCGGCGCTGGACCTGTACGTCGACCTGCTGGAGCTGCGCGATGTGCTGGGCAACTGCCCGCGCGGCGCCTTCAAACAGCAACAGACGTTGTACACCGCCCAGGAGATCGCGGAGCTGCGCCGCGGCACGAAAGTCGAGAAGCCCAGCCCGCGCAGCACCGCGGAACGCGCCGCACGGGACGCCCAGCTCTGGGCCATCCAGACCTCGCCCTACCTGCCGATTTCCGCGCCCATCAGCTATGAACCGATGGTGCCGGCGATCAATCCGAAGACCGGCCAACCCGCCAAGTGGCAGTTTGTGGACCCCGTGCTGGAACAGGCGTCGCACGGTTGGCCGGTGCCGGCGGATGCCGCGCCGTTGCCCAGCGATCGCTTCAAAGTGCGCGACGCCAACACCGGGATGATCTTTCCCAGCAACGACTATGCGGCCGGCGATCTGAGCAGCGGTGATTTTCCCGACGACGGCTGGGGCTGGGACGCCCGCCAGCACAGCCAGAATGAGGCGGTGCTCGGTCAGGCGTTCGGCAGCAACGTGGGCATGTACTACTTTGTCGCCAGCCACACCATTCATTCGTGGCGCTATCTGGAAAGCGAATTGCTCAAGGCGTGCCAGAGCTATCTGGAAACCGGCGATCCGGAGTTCGCCCATGACGGCGCGGTGCTGCTGGCGGAATTGGCGAACGTCTATCCCATCTTCGACTTCAACGTGCAGGCCCAGCGCAACATGCAGGGCGAAAGCCGCTGGCTGCCCTGGGCGGCGTCCCACGGCGGGTGGCTGTATTCGTCATGGCAGGCGGCGGCCTTGGCGCGGATCGCACGGGCTTACGACCAGTTGTTTCCGTACCTCAATGATCCGCAGGCCGTCGCCGGGGCGCTGGGGTTTGTGCACAGCCAGCTCCCGCATATCCAGACCGCGCAGGACCTGCGGGCGCTGATCGAAACCAACCTGCTGCAATACCCCAGCGATCAGGCGATTCGCCGGCATCTGGCGGGCGCCAACGGCGGCTGGGAGTACTGCGTCGCCACGTTGCTGGCGGTGCAGCAGGACCCGCGCGCGACCCAGGCGCTGGCGCAGGAGCTGTGGACCCGGGCGTTCATGAGCAATCTCAACCAGGGCGGCGTGCAGGATGTGCTGGTCAATGAAGGCCTGCGCGACGGCAGCAACGAAATCGGCCAGGCGAACTACGCCGCCGGCTGGCTGGCGTTTCCGGTGGTGGCGGAACTGCTGGAGCGCTACGTGAACGCCGGGGGCGATCCGCGCTACCGCCTGACCACGCCGGCGCAGCGCGCCCGCCTGGTCGCCGCCGGCTTGTTCCCCATCGACGTGCGCGGGGCGGGCGGCTTCCAGACCAACGTCGGCGAAGGCTACACCACGCCTCGGGACACCATCCGCCAGTATCCCGAAAGGCAGGCGGTCATCGAGCAGCGGGCGGCCTACCGCATGTCCTTCGAACAGGCGCATGATCCCCGCGCAGCCGCCATGCTGCAGTTGCTCAAACGCGCGGAGGAACCGGACAGCCTGTGGAGCGCGGTGGAAGCGGCGGCTGCGCCGTTCGCGGGCAATCCTTTCCGGTTCAACCGCACCCGCGCGCTGCATGGCTTTGGGCTGCTGTATCTGGAAGCCGGCGTCGGCGCTGACGACCTGACCCACCAGCGGGCGGCGGTGTTGCGCACGGGCATCGGCTACGGCCACGCGGACCCGGATGACCTGGACCTGGAGCTGTACGCGCATGGCATGCGCGTGCTGCCGGATTTGGGCATGCGCTACACCAAGCCCGACTCGCGGCGGACGCGGATGCACAACGTGGTGGAGATCGACGGGCGTGACTTCATCAACGGCCCCAGCCACGCCAAGGGCACGTCCTATGCCGACCAGTTGGTGGACGCCGGCTGGGTGCGGTACGCCGAAGCCCACGGCCGGGCGAAAACCTTGCCGCAGGTCCGGGAGTTTCGCCGGGCGGTGGTGCTGGTGGATGTGAGCCCTTCGGAGTCCTACACGCTCGACGTGTTCACCGTCACCGGCGGAAATCAGCACATGTGGTGCTTCCACGGGCCGGTGCATCGCGGCTTTGCTCACAATGCGTCGCCGGTGGAACTGGATGACGCCTGGCAGAAATATCTCAACGGCTACGCCCAGCCCTCGGCAGGTGTCGCCCCGGCGATCCTGGAAACCCGCTGGCAGGCTGCCACGGGTGACGATGTGCATCTGACTTCGCGCCTGCTCAATGTGGAAGGGCTGGCGGTGGGCATGGGCGGCGGCGTGTCGTTCAAGGACATGGATTTCGTCCATGTGCGCCGCACCGGGCAGGACCTGCAGTCGCGCTGGACGCAGGTGCTCGAACCCTATCAAGGTCAGCCGTTCATCGAAAAAGTGATCGACCGCTCGACCGCTGCCGTCGCGGCGGTGGAGATCGTCACCCGCTATGGCCAGCGCGATCTGCTGTGCTACAACCCGACGCCCAAGCAGCCCTGCACCGTTGCGGGCATCACCTTCACCGGGCGGCTGGCGGTGGTGCGCCGTGACGCGGGCACGGGCAAACTGCGCCAACTGCTGCTGGCGGGCGGCAGCGCGCTGCAGGTGGATCAGCAGGCGCTCACGCTCGCCGGGGCCGAGCAGCGCGCCGTGGTGACCGGCTTTGACGAGGTCAGCAACACCGTCACGCTCGACGCGCCGGTGCGTTTGCCGACGGAACTGGACCGCCTGTGCGTGGTGGGCAGCGCCCCGCGGGCCGTGCCATTCCAGGTCACCGCCGTTGATGCGGAGGGACGTCAGCTCAAACTGCTGGGCAGCCCGCGCGTGTTCCAGTCGCCGGCGCAGCTCGGTTCAGGGGTGACGGTCAAGCTCGCGCTGCCGCTGGCGCTGCGGCGGGCGGACCCGGATTACTACCTGGGGGCGGCCCTGCACACCGAGCGTGGCCAACAGCAGAGCTGGCGCGTGGTGCAGACGCCGGACCATCAGACGCTGGTGCTCGACCGGGAGCTGAGCGCTGCCGACCTGGTGGACGCCGACGGCGATGGACAGACGTACATCTACCTCGACGAACTGACCGTCGGCGACGCGCTGACGATTCCCACCTATGCCGCGGTGGAACTCAACGACGCCGGCGCCGCCACGCTGTCGGGCGATCAAGCCCAGTGGAAGCGCACGCGGTAAGCAATGATCTCAATACTCACCACCGAGGCACAGAGAACACTCAGAGCAAGCATGAGAAGCTGACGCTTCCTGTTGATTTGTCCGCATTCTCTGTGAGCCTTGCTCGGTGAACTCTGTGGCTCTGTGGTTACTGTTCTTTTGAGATCGTTTCAAAGCACCTGGCAACCTGATCAGTCTCAGGACTCGAGCACCACTTCCTCCAGCGTGTAGTTGGCGGGCAGGTAGCGCGGCGCCACCGCCGTTGCTGCTCCCGTACTGCTGGCAGGGGGCAACTGGTTGGTCAAGGTCCACTGCACCGGCTGGAGCAGGGCGGCGCCGGTCTGCCACAGGTTCGCCAGGCTTTGCAGCACGCCGGTGGGCAAGGCGGCCGCCTGCAGGGCGGGGCGATTGGCAAAGTCCAGCGTGCGGCGGTTGACGTCGCGTATTTCCACCTCGCCACTGACCAGATCGATGTTGTAGTTCGCCTGGTTGGTGGGCAGCGTCTGGTTGTAGCCGTCGGGCGTCTGCTGGCGCAGGACGTACTGGCCGGGGACGAGATTGGCGAATTCGAACTTGCCGTCCGCGCCGGTCTGGGTGGTGGCGACGAGCTGGTTTTCCAGCAGCGTGCCAGGCGCGCCCAGCAGGTCGATGGTGATGTTTTCCAGCGGGCCTTCATTGCGATCGCGCCGGGTCGAGCCGTTGAGGTCTTCGAACACCGAGCCGCGCAGGGTCGCCAGGCGGTAGCCCGAGTAGTTGAGGCCCGTGACGGTTTGTCCGCCCAGCAGGCCGACGATGTTGTGCTCCGCGCCATCGGGGGTGTTGAGCACATAGTTGGCGGGCAATTCCGTGCGCAGGGTGTAATCGCCAGGCGGGAGCAACAGGTCCCAGCTGCCGCGGCTGTCGGTGATGTCCTGCGGCTCGTTGGGGTCGCGCACGTCATTGCCATTGACATCCACCCACACCGCCGCGCCGGCAATGCCGCGCTCGGTGCGGGCGAAGACGCCGTCGGCGTTGGCGTCGTCGAACACGGTGCCGCTGACCTTGGCGGGTTTCACATTGCCAAGGTTGACATTGGCATGCACCGCCCCGCTGGTGAAGGTCAGGTCGGTGGGGCCTTCGGTCTGCACGTAGCCGCGCGGCAGGGTTTCACTGACGCGCACGCTGCCGGGTTTGGCGGTCAGCGCGTAGTTGCCGTTGGCGTCGGTGGTGGCGGATTCCTCATCGCGGTCGAGCCGGCCGTCGTTGTCGCGGTCGACAAAGACCTTGACCCGCGCCAGGCCGGCTTCGCCTTCGTCGCGCTGCTGATTGCCGTTGACATCGTCGTACACCACACCCGAAAGGTTGACGAGCCTGTAGTAGCCGAAGTCCAGGTTGTCGAACTGCGTCCCGCTGGTGACGGTCAGGTCATACCGGCCGCGGGCTTTGGTGTCGGGCAGGGATTGGAGCATGTTCGCCGGGGTGAGCACACTGACGGCGAGCTTGCCTGGCGCGGATTTGAATTCGTACTGTCCCTGCGCATCGGTCTGCTGCGACTGCTCGTTGGCGTCGAGCCTGCCGTTGCGGTTGAGGTCGAGGAAGACGGTCACCGCCGGCAGTCCCAGCTCGCCGTCGTCGCGGACGCCGTTGGCGTTGGTGTCTTCGAACACCGTGCCGCGGAGCGCCGCTTCCTGCACGTTGCCCATGTCGATGATTCTGCGTTTGCTGTCGGTGCTGGCGGTCTGGCCCGAGAGCACATCGACAAAGAAGCCCTGCGTGGCGCCGGCGGGCGTGGTCTGCACAATGCCATTGGGCAAATCTTCCGTCACGAAATACCTTCCGGGGGCGAGATTGGCGAAAGTGAACTCACCCTGGGCGTTGGTCAATGTGCTGGCGACCTCCGTGCCAATCGTCTCGCCAACCGCATTGAACAAGCGCACGGTGATGCCGGGGGCGCCGGTTTCATCGCGGTCGCGGCGGGCGTCGCCGTCGGCATCGTTGAAGACCTTGCCCGCCAGGGCGCCGCGCTGGTACGCGCCGAAGTCCAAGCCGGCGAGCTTGGCGCCGCTGGCGACCTGCACATTCAAGTAGCCGCCGGCCTGGGGCGTGCTGCCCACCTGGTCGGCTGGCAACTGGGCGTACACGTCATACGTGCCGGGGCCAACCTCAAACTTGTACGCCCCGCGCGTGTCGGTCAGCGTGCGGGTTTCGCCTTCATCGAGCTGGCCATTGGCGTTGGCGTCGAGGAACACGACGGCATTGCGCTGGCCGGGTTCACGGGTGTCGTACTCGCCGTTGCCGTTGGTGTCGGTGAAGACCATGCCTTGCATCACACCTGGCTGCACCGCGCCGAGGTTGAGCGTGACCGGAGCATCCCCACTGGCGACCTGCACGACATGGGCGTCCTCGGTGGGGACATAGCCGCGCGGCGTGACCTGGCGCAGCACGAAGTCGCCGGGCGCGACGATGAGACTGTAGGAGCCATCGGCCGCGGTGCGCGCGCTTTCCTCACCACGATCGAGCACGCCATCGCCATCGCGGTCGGCGAAGAGGGTGACGTTCTTCATGCCCGCTTCACCGCCGTCACGGGTCGCGTTGCCGTCGCGGTCTTCATACACGAAGCCATTGAGCGTCACCGGCCGGAACCCGCCAAAATCCAGGTCGGCAGGGTGATCGCCGTTGGCGACCGTGACGGTATGCACGCCGCGCGTGATGCCGGCGGGAGCGGTCTGGGTCCAGTTGTCGCCCAGCAGAGCGAAGACGTAATACCGCCCGGGGTTGACGCCAAACTCATACTGGCCGTTGGCGTCGGTGATGGTGCTGACTTCGTTGGCGTCGAGTTTGCGGTTGCGATTGGTGTCGAGGATCACGGTCACGCCGGGCTGTCCGGGTTCGCCGCCGTCGCGCACGCCGTCGAGGTCCAGGTCTTCCCACACCATGCCGCCGAGGGTGGCGGGCGCCTGCAGCACATAACCGAAGTCGCGGGCGCCGACGGTTTGACCCGCCGCGAGGTCCACGCCGTAGAGGCCGCTGGCCGGCGCGGTGGCGTCATAGTTGTTGGGGGTGACGGCGCGCAGCACATAGGCGCCGGGGAAAAGTCCGGTGAAGCTGTAGGCGCCGTCATTGCCGCTGAGCACCGAGGTTTCCCCGGGGTCGAACGCGCCATTGGTGTTGGCGTCGAGGTAGACGCGCACATTGCCCAGCGCCGCTTCGCCCGGGTCATGCACGCCGTCGCGGTTGCTGTCGATCCACGCAGCGCCGGTGATGACGGCCGGCGCCAGCAAGCCGGCGTCCTCGGTGCGCACGGTCTGGCCGGCGCTGACGGTGACCAGCGCGGTTTGGCCGGTGGTGCGGTCGGCGTCGCTGTCGGCGGCGTCATCGGCGTCCTGATTCGCCAGGGTGAACAAGTAGCCGGCGGGCAGCACGAACTGCACCCGGTAGTTGCCGGGGTTCACCCGGTCGAACAGGTAGCCGCCCTCCGCATCGGTGGTGGTCTGCGCGACCTGCTGGCCCTGCGCATCCAGCAGTTGGACCGTGACGCCAGCAGCGCCATCCGCGCCCACTTGCTGCAGACCGTCGCCATCGGCGTCGATCCACACGCGATCGCCCAGCGCGCCCAGCGTGGGCGTGAGGGTGATGTTGACGGCCGTCGGGGCACTGGTGGTCATGCCGTCGTTGGTGCGGAAGGTGAAGCTGTCGCTGCTCACGAACGCCGGGACGGACTGCTGCGGCGCCAGGTAGCTAAACGAGCCGTCGGGGTTGAGCGTGAGCTGGCCAAGCGTGGGACCGGTGACCAGTTCGTAAATCAGGCTGTCGCCATCGGCGTCGGCGCCGGCGAGCTGGCCGGCGTGGGTCGCGCCGTCGTTGACGGTGAAGCCGCCGGCGACCGCGCTGGGAGCACTGTTGACGGGCGTGAGGGTGATGCTCACCGTCGCGGGGCTACTGGTGGTCGCGCCGTCGTTGACGGTGAAGGTGAAACTGTCGTTGCCGACGAAGCCCGTGGTGGGTTGTCGTTGCGGTTGATAGGTGAAGGAGCCGTCGGGGTTGACGGTCAACAGGCCATGGGTCGGCGGGGTGACGACGGCGAAGGTCAGCGGATCGTTGTCGAGATCGACACCCGCCAGTTGGCCGGCATAAGGCTGATCCTCCGCCACGGTGAAGCCGGCAGCCGAGGCGCTGGGCGGATTGCTGGCGCCTTCCACCAGGGTGGTGGCGTCAAAGACCGCCGGCGCGTCTTCGCGCAGGCCCACCTGATCGATGGCGATGCTGTAGAAGTCATAGCGGTGGCCGGCCAGTCCGGCAAACACGGCTTCATTGGCGGTGGTGCTTTCGAGCCAGCGATAATACGCCCCCTGGTTGTCGCGCACGTAGATGTCGTACGCCGCCACGCCCGCGCCGGCGCCGTCGCTGCCGGTCCACTGCACCGCGACATTGCTGCCGCTGCTGGCGGGCAATGCCGTGACGCTGCTGGTGGGCGCGAGCAGGTCCAGGGTGTTGAGAATGCGCGGGGTGTCGATCGGTTCGTTGATGTCGAACACGATGCGGGCCTCGGCATCCACCACATCTCCGGTGACGGCATCGCGGCGTGGGCGAATGGTGTAGGACACGAAGCCCTCGCCGATGCCGGTTTCATCATCGGGCGGGAGGAAGCCCATGAACGGGTCGGCGGGACGTTGCCCGGTGGCGGGGTCGAGGGTGGTCAGCGTCCAGGACGCGACGCCGGTGGTCACATCGACAAAGCCGGTGACATCCACCCAGTAGCCCTTGGTTTCGGACAGATCGACGCGCTGCGAAACGAAGGAGCTGTCGGCATTGAGTTCCAGGCGGAAATCGCCCCAGCCCAGATCGTCGATGCGGAAGGTGCGCCAGTCGAGGGTGCTGTCGAGTTGCTGGGTAATGGTGACCTGCTGCGCCGGCGCGGTGGCGAGTTGGGGATCATTTTCAAAGCGAATGGTGTAGTTGAAGGTGGCGGGCGCCGCGGTCCAGCGTTCATCGCCGAAGCCGTCGGGGCCGAGGATGTCATTGGGGTCCTTGGAGATGACCACCGCCGGGTTGTAGGTGGCCGGTCCGCCGCCGCTCCCGCCCCCGCCGTCATCGCCGCCGCCATCGTCGCCGCCGCCGTCGTCCCGGCGTCGGGGTTTGGGCAGGTTGGGGTTGGGGCACTGCACATTGCGGTACACGTCGGCGGCGGCTTTGGAGGCTTCCACAGCCTGGTCGTAGGCGGCTTTGGCGTTGATGTACGCCTCTTCCGCGGCGGCCATCGCCGAGAGCAGGTCCCGAATCTCCGGCAAGGTGAAATTGTTGAGAATGTCCTTGATGTTGTACAGGATGCCGACGATGCCGAACGTGCTGGTGTAACGATCAAAACCCTGCCCCAGCGCCTGGCCATCAATCTTGCTCACCAGGTCGATGGCGTTGTTGATGATGTCGGCAAAACCATAGTTGAGTTCCATCGCCTTCTGCACCGCCGCCAGCGCGCCCTGCAGCGAGGTCGCCCCCGCCATCTGCTGAATGGCGCTGCCGAAGCTGTAGATCGCATTGCCCAGGGCGGCCACGGTGTCCGCCATGGCGATCTTGCTGCCCACGCCCGCCAACCAGCCGGCGGCACTGGCGCTGCCCCACGCGGCGGCGAGCTTCACGCCCGCCAGACCCAACGCCGCCGCCTGCCCCGCCGCCCGCGCCAGGTCCAGCGGCACCACCGCCAGGCCGTTCCACGCCAGCGCCGAGAGCGCTTCGCCAGCGGTCGCCACCGCCTGCCAACGGGCACTGGCGCGGCGAACCTGGGTCATCACCTCGCGGAACGCCGCCCGGCCGGCTTCACAGTTCTTGGCTCCCAGCGTCGCCGGCTCCACTTCATCGGCGCGGCGCTGCGGCTTGACCACCAGCGAGCGCAGCCAGCCCGGCGCGCCCGGCGAAGCGTAAGTCCAGGCGCTGCTGTCGCGCGTCGGGTCCTGCCGCTGGTCGAGATTCAAATTGGCGACATTGCCCAGATAGCGCGCCGACGCCACCGCGCTCAGCGCCAGGTTGCCCAGCGCCACGTTGCCCGCCGTCAAGTCGATGCCCACCACCTGCGCCGCCTGGTAACCTTCGCTGATGACCTTGAGCGTCACCACGCCGGTCGCGCTGCTGATGGTGAAGTTGCCCCCCGCGTCGGTCCGCGCCAAACCCACCGGTCGGCCGCTGGCGTCCAGCGCCACCACGCTGGCGCGCGCCAAAGCCAGGCCCGCACCGTCCACCGCCCGGCCGGTGAGGGTGCGCGTGCTGGCGGTCAACGTGACCTGCACGTCCGCGCTGGCGCCGGCGCCGAGCGTTTCGACATGCGCCTGCATGCCGGCGGCAAGCACCAGCAGATCAACGCTGCTGTGGGTGACGCCGACGAACTCGAATGAACCGTCAGCGGCGCTGACCGCCACCTGGCGATTCTGCAGCAGCAGGGGATCGACCAGCAGGAGCTGCGCCCCCGCCACGGGCTGACCATTGCCGTCGCGCACGATGCCGGCGATGCTGCGCGCTGCCTGCAGGGAAATGTTCAGCGTCTGGTTCTGTCCGGTCATCGCCAGGTCCTGGGTGAAGCCGCCCCGATTGCCGGCGATCACCTGCAGGCGGTATTCACCCGCGGTCAAACCGCCGAAGGTGACCTGGCCGAGGTCGTTGGGGCTGAGCACATCGATCAGCAGGCCGGTGGCGCGTTCGAAGAGCATCACCTGGGCGTTGGTTTCCGGTTGCCCGCCGGAGAAAAGGTTGAGCGTGAGTTGCGCGCTGCCGGCGGTGAAATCGTTCAGCGCCAGATCCGCGCCGCCAAGGGTGACATTCTGCGGCATGAAGTTGCTGCCCACGCCGCGCACGCGCACGATGAAGTCACCCGTGCCCACCACATCGAAGGCGTACTGTCCCTGGGTGTCGGTGATGGTTTCCAGCAGCAGTTGCTCGCCGTCGTACAAGCCGACGATGGCTTCTGCCAACGGATTGCCCTGGGCGTCCACCACGCGCCCGGTCAGCGCGTGGGGGCGCGGCATGGTCAGGTTGGCGGTGTAGTCGCCGGTTTCAATATCCAGCACATTCACGTCCACGCTGCTGCCGACGCCCGCGAGCGTCAGGTACACGCGCTGCGCCCCGAGCCCGACGCCGAAGAACTGGTAGTGCCCCGCGTTGTCGGTGATGGTGCTGTGCTCCGTGCCGTCCGCGGCGCGCAGATACACCGGCACCCCGGCAGCCAGGGAGTTGTCCTCCGCCAGCCGCACCACGCCCTGCACCTGGGCGCCGCCGGCGATGACCAGGTCCTGATCGGTCAACACTTCGCCGGCGGTCACCACCACGTCGATGACCGTGCTGGGCCAGGCGGGCAGGTCGGCAATCGCCAGTTGGTAAAGGCCCGCCGCCAGGTCGACGAACATGAAGTCGCCCGTCGCGTCGGGCGTCGTCCCCGTGACCTGCACGCCGTTCTGGAACAGGCCCACGACCACTTCGCCCGGCTCCACGCCCGGCACCAGCGACTGCACCGCGCCATGAACCTCGGCGGCGCGCTCCAGATTGATATTGCCCAGTTGCTTCGCTTCGCCCAGACCCAGCACCACATCAAACAGGTTCACCGGCTGATAGCCCGCCAGCGTCAGATGCAGGTCATAGCTGCCCGGCGGCAGATTGAGCAGGCTGAAGCCCGGCTGCGGGCCGGCGATGAAATAGGTGCTGTCCAGACCCAGACCGTCATCCCGCTGGGCGGTGACGCGCAGCGTGCCGTCGGTCGGACCACCGGCGGCGAGCACCACCTGGCCGGCGAGCGATCCGCCGCGCGGCGTGCTGAGGTTGAGCGTCATCGGATCGGTGTTGGCGATCACCACGTCCTGCAACGGCAGCGCCCGCCCGGCGGCGAGCGTCGCCACCTGATACGTCCCGGGCGCCAAGCCTTCAAAGCGATAACGGCCCTGCACATCGGTGATGGTGGACAGCGATTGGCCCGCGTCATTGAAAATGACCAGCACCACGTCCTGCAACGGTAAGCCCGTCTCCGCGGCGGTGACTTTGCCGCTGAGCGTCGCACCCGCCTGCAGGTCCAGTTGCACACCCGTCAGTGGAGTGTCCGCCAGCACGGTGACGTTGCTCCCGCCCGCCACGATGGCGCCGTCGAAGCGCAGCTCGTAGTCGCCGGGCGTGACCACGGGGAAAATGAACGAGCCATCTTCCAGGCTGGTGGTGTGGAAGGTTTCGCCGGTGTCGAGGTTGAGGGCGGTGACCTGCCGAGCGGAGAGATCGACGCGCAGGTCGTTGCTGACGGCCGCGCCGGTGATGGACGCGCCGATGGACGCCAACGCGCGTTCGACTTCCAATTGCGCCAGCGGGGAGATTTCATGCTGCCCGGCTCCGCTGCTCAGACGCAGGCGCGCGTTGCGGGCGAGCATGTTGATCCAGTCGCCGTAGGTCGTGCCGACCGCTGACTGCAGGGCCGCAAGGGTCTGCTGCCATTGGGTTGCGGTCAGGTCATGCCCGCTGACCATGCCCGCCAGCCAGTCGTTCAGTTCTGCCCAGTCGATCAGGCGGGGGTCGTCAGGGAAGACGGTGTGCACTTCAAAGGTGATGTTCTCCACGCCGGTGGTGTAGATGATGGGAATGCTGTAGAGCTCGCCGGGGCGCAGCGTGCCGGCGGGGCCGTCGAACCCGCGCGCCAGCAGTTGCACCACCTGATCGCCGTCGAGCATGGCGACGTTGCTGCCAAACGGCGTGCCGGTGGGCGAGTTGACCAGCAGCAGCGGGGCGAGGATGTCGGCATCGCCGAGGTTGCCATAAACCACATTGAACACATACTGCCGGCCCGGGCGCACCGCCGGCGGGCCGCTGACCGCCACCTGGAAGTCAGCGCCGGCGCCCACCGTCACCTGCACGCCGTCTTCGAGCAGGGCAATCTGGTTGTCGCTGCGGATCGCCTGCACGTCATACGCGCCCACCGCCACGCCGGTCAGGTCATAGGTGGCGTAGGCGGTGCTGGCGTCGCGGATGAGCACGCGCGTGGGCGTGATGACCGCGCCGTTGCTGGCGATGAGATTGAAAGTGGTGTCGCGCTCGTAGTGCGCGCCGCTGAAGCGCAGCGTCACCGGCCCGGTGTTGCCCACGCTGATCGGATCGATCGCGCGCACGGAGAAGGGAATCGTTTCCGCCAGCAGGCTGTAGCCGTCGTCGCCCGGATTGGCCGCCACGCTGTACGCCATGATGTAGTAGGTGCCCGCCTCGGTGGTGGGCACGATGACTTCGCAGTCGCCGGCGAGCTGTTCGCTCTGGCGATAGTCGAACGTGCCGCGCGAGGGCATGTCGCCCAGGCGCACATACAGTTCGCTGGCGCTCAGGTCCGACGCCCCGTCCAGGAAGATGCGCAGCGTCTGCCCGGCCGCCACGTCCACGGCATAGAACACCGCCCGGCCCTGGGGCAAGGTGCCTGCGACCGCCTGCCCCAGCGTCAGCGTGGGCGCTGAAGCGCTGAACTGATCGACCGACGCCGCCAGGTTGTTGGTTTCGTCCGACTCGGGCAACTGGTTGCGAATGTCGGTGCGCAGGATGACGTGGTACGTCCCGGGCAGCAGGCCCGGCAGCGCCGCGGTGACGGTCTGCTCATACGTCTCGCCGCTGTCCAGGCCGCCGCTGTGCTGCGCCCGCTCGAAGAACAGGTCGCCCACATCCCACTGGTCGTCGGTGGACAGGTAGAGCGCGTCGTACCAGGAACCGATGGCGTCATTGGGCCCGGCGTTGCTGACGTGATAAGTCAGGGCGAAATCCTGGCCGGGGATCGCCGAAGGCGGAATGGTGATGGTGCCCGCCACCAGGTCCAGCGGCTGGGGCAGCAGCATGTCGAGCGCCTGATCGCTGACGGCGGTGTTGTTGCCGTCCTGATCGCGTTCGTACACGCGGTTGTTGCTGTCGGTGACGACGATGACATAGAACGGCCCACTGATGCCGGCCGGCAGTTCCAGCGTGGTTCCCACGTTGTAGGAGCCATCGCTGTTGAGCGTGCTGGGGTGCGTGACATAGCCGAGGTAAATGTCGCTGCCGCGCTCCAGGAACATGTCGCGCGAAAGATAAACCACATCATCCCAGCCGCCCGCAGCCGCGCCGGCGCCGGCGTTGTGCACGGTCCAGGAAAGGTTGAGCAGTTGGCCGGCGACCGCCTGAGCGGGGATGGTGATGTTGGTCACCTGCAAGTCCGCCGCCGGGCTGAGCGTGACGCTGGTGGCGTCGTCGGCGGCGGTCGCGTTGTTGCTTTCGTCGGCTTCGACCACGTTGCCGTAGTCATCGGTGCGCACCACCAGCGTGTAGGAGCCGGTCAGGCTGGCGGGGAGCGTGAAAGCGGTGGTCACGTCATACGCCGCGCCGGCTGCGAGCGCGCCGGTGTGCTTGACCGTGCCGACGCGAATGCTGCTCTCGTCAATGACGCCGTTCTGCGTCAGGTAGACCGCGTCGTACCACACATCATTGAACACCCGCTGGCTGGCTTCGTTGGTGACGGTCCAGCTCACCTGCAGGTTCGTGCCCGAAGCGCCCGTCTGTGGAGCCGTGATCGCGGTGACCTGCAGGTCGGGATTCTTGCGGCTGATGGTGATGGGCAGCGCGGCCGAGAGGTTGTCGTCCTCATGCCCGGTTTCGGGAATCACGTTGCCTTCGTCCGTGACCACCAGCAGATAGAACGCGCCGGCGACATCCCACGGCAGGGTCACCGCACGCGACACGCTGTAACTGGCGCCGGCCGCCAGCGGCGTGGTGCGCTGCACGCTGGCGAGCAGTTGATCGCCTTCGCCGAGCGTGAGATCGGCGGACAGGTAAACACGGTCGTACCACGGCTTGCCGGGGGTGGCGCCGACGCCGGTGTTCCGCACGGTCCACGTGACGGGAACAACGGTGCCCGCCTGCCCGGTGGTGGGCGCATCAGCAGCGGTGATCACGAGGTTCGCCGGCTGGTTGGCGATGACCACCGCGCTGGTGGAGCCGAGCGTGTTGTTGGTGTAATCCGTTTCGTAGCCGGCCTGGTTGACATCGGTGCGCACGAAAACGGTGTAGGAACCCGCGAGGTTTTCCGGCAGGGTCAGGTTGAGGCTCACGTCATAGCCATCGTCAACACTGAGCCGCCCGTTGTGCTGGTGATGGCCCAGCAGGATGTCGGTCTGCGGGTCGAGGGCGCCGTCGAGGGAGAGGTACACCTCATCGCGCCAAACGCTGGCGGTGGTGGCGGTGGAGCCGTAGTTGGTGACGTGATAGTTGACCGTCAGGGCATGCCCGGCAATCGCGGTGGCGGGAATGATCAGGCTGTCGACTTCCAGGTCGGCTGGAGGCGTGAGGTTGACCTGCAGCGGGGTGCCGGCCGCCTGGGTGTTGTTGTTCTCCAGCACGTGTTCAAAGACATAGTTGTACGCGTCGGTGACGACGATGAAGTGCCAGTCGCCGCTGATGCCCTCGGGCAGCGTGACCTGGCGCGAGACGGTGTAGCTGGCGCCGCTGGTGAGCGCGCCGCTGTGCGAGAACGCGCCGTAGTCGCGGTCGCCGCCGTCGAGCACGTCATCCTGCGACAGATACAGCCGGTCGTACCAGAGACTGCCGACGGTGTCGCCGTTGCCGACGTTCTGCACGGTCCAGCTCACGGTGACGGGCTGCCCGGAAAACGCCTGGGTGGGCGTCATGATCGAAGTGACCAGCAGATCCGGCGGCGGGGTCAGCGCGATGGTGACCGGGGCGCTGGCGGTGAGGTTGTCGTCCTCGCGGTCCTGTTCTTCCACGCTGTCGCGGTAGTCGGTGACGACCAGGAACTGGTAATCGCCATCGGCGCCGGTGGGCAGCGTGACCAGCAGGCTCTGGCTGTAGCTTTCGTTGGGATTGAGATAGCTGGCGTTGGCGACCGTGCCCAGCAGCACATCCGAGCCATTGAGCGTGCCGTCGAGCGACAGATACACCGCGTCGTGCCACGCGCTGCTGCTGGTGGCGGCATTGCCCACATTGGTGACCTGCCATTGCACCAGCACCTGCTGATCGGAATGCCCTTCGCTGGGCGGGGTGAGGTCGCTGACGATCAGGTTGGCGAAAACGGTTTCGATGTCGGTGGGATTGGTGCTCGCCTGGCTGTTGTTGTTCTCCAGGGCGTGCTCGTAGATTTCGCCCTTGGCGTCGGTTTCGACCACGAAATAGCGCAGCCCCGACACATCCAGCGGCAAGAGGAAGCTCTGCGTGCGCTGCACGGACTGGCCCGGGGCGATCACGCCGTCGAAGCGGAAGCTGGCGACCCGGCGATCACCCCCGGAGAGCGCGTCGTCGGCGCTGATGTAGATGTAATCGGTCCACGGGCCGGTGGTCGCGGCGGTGCCGTTGTTGGTCAGCGTCCAAGTCAGCTCGACGGGCTGTCCCGCGCGGGCAGTGGCGGGACTGGTGACCACCGTGACCGACAAGTCGGGCAACTGGGGCACCGACATTTCAATGGCGCTGCTCGCCTGGTTGTCGTTTTCGTTGATCTCGCGCACGCTGTTGTAGCGATCGCTCTGGAGCACCACGTAGTACGTGCCGTCGCTGAGGCCGGCATCGAGCGGCAAGACCACTTCGACCTGGCGCTGCAGGTCCGCGCCCGGCGCCAACGGCGTGGCGGTGGCGTCATGACTGGCGGTGTGCAGCAGGCGCGCCCCAGCCAGGTTGTTGGGATCGGTGCTGAGCCAGATTTGATCAATGATGGTGCCCGTGGCGGGACCGTCGCCGGCGTTGTGCACGGTCCACTGCACATCGAGCGTGGAGCCGAATTCTCCGGTCAACGGCGCGCTCAGTTGCGTCACCTGCAGGTCGGCGGCGGTGAGGGTGAACGGCCGGGCGAGAATGTTGTTTGCGGTTTCCTCCAACTCGGTCTGGCTGTTGGTCGCGTCGGCGACGAACAGCAGGTACTGCGCGCCGCGCGGCGCGGCGGGCAGGTAAACGTTGCGCTGCACGGCATAGCCGGCGGCGGCGTCCAGCGGCTGGCTGTTGTAAACGTAGTAATTGCTCAGCAGCGTATCGTTGCCGTCGAGCGTTTGATCGGTCGACAGGTAAACCCGATCCACCCAGCTTCCCGGGGCGCTGCCGGGGCCCAGATTGCTCACCGCCCATTGCACATCAATCCACTGCCCCCACGCGCCGGTGTCCGGCGCCACGGCGGTGGTGATCTGCAGATCGGCGCTGCTCAGATGCAGCGGGGTGGCGATGGTGTTGTTGTCCGGATTGCTGTCGGGCTGATTGCCGCTGGCGGGCACGGTGGCGAAAATGAGGAAATAGTCGCCGCCGACCAGTTGCTGGGGAATCGTCACCTGCGCCTGCTGGGTGTACTGTCCGCCGGGCGCCAGCGGCGTTTTGCCGGCGTTCCACAGCGAACCGATGGCGACATCGTTGCCATCAAGCAGGTTGTCGGTGGAGAGGTAGACGACATCGCTCCAGTTGCGGTGCAGTGTGCCGGCGCCGACGTTGCCGACGGTCCAGTCCACGGCAATGGTCTGTCCGATGGAAGCTTCGCTGGGCGCGTGGGCGTCGAGCAGCGCGGGATCGGTGCTGGCGATGGTGAGGGCGTGGGCCACGACGTTGTTGTTTTCGTCGGCTTCGGGTTGCACGCCGGTGGCGTCGGTGACAAAGAGCAGATACACGTCGCCACTGACGGCCCCGGGCAGCGTGACGCTGCCGTCAAAGGTGTAGGCGGCGGCGGGCGCCAGGGGTGATTCGGTCGCGGCGCTGCGGCTGGTCAGCAGGGTGTCGTTGCCGTCGAACACGGCGTCGGCGGAGAGATACACGCGGTCGAGCCAGTCGGCATGGGCGATGCCGGTGCCGGTGTTGGTCACGGTCCAGCTGAACGCGATGTTCTGCCCCCAGTCGGCGCTAACGGGCGCGGTGATGGCGGTCACTTCCAGGTCCGGGGCGGTCAGGTCGATGGGCCGCGCCAGCACGTTGTCGGTTTCATCCGCCTCCGGCTGCGAGGTGGTGCCGTCCGCCTGCAAGAGCAGATAGAACGAACCTTCGGCGCTGGCGGGCAGTGTGGCCTGCAGCGTGCGGGTGTACGTGCCATCGGGCGCCAGCGGCTGCACGTCGTCAATGCGGAAACCGGTGACCGGCGTGTCGCCCACGTCGAGCACGGCATCGCTGGACAGGTACAGGCGATCCCACCACTGACTGGCGGCGGCGGCATTGCCGGTGTTGCGCACTTCCCAGGTGAGGGTGATGGTCTGGCCCACGGCGGCGGCAGCGGGCGCGGTGAACTGCTCGAGGGTCAGGTTGGGCGCGGTGAGCGTGAGCGGCTGGGCGAACACATTGTTGGCGATGCTGCTCTCGGCTTGGCTCTGGTTGGCGTTGGCGACGATGAGCAGATACTGCGGGCCGGTGCGGCCGGTGGGCAAAGTGACCACCACGCCGTTGCTCAGCGTCTGATCCGGTTCCAGCGCTCCCGCCGGCGTGACCGGACTGTAGCCCAGATACACGTCATCGCCGCTGAGCGTCATGTCATTCGACAGATACACGTAATCCTGCCAACTGCCGCCCGCCGGCCCGTTGCCCACGTTGTGCAGCAGCCATTGCAACGCGAGCTGCTCGCCCCACGCGCCCGTGGCGGGGGCGTCGAGGCTGTCGATCACCAGGTCCGGCGCGGTGACGGTGACCGCCTGCGCCAGCACGTTGTTGGTTTCATCGGTTTCCAACTGCTGGTTGTGCGCGTCGGCCGCCAGCAGCAGATACCACTGGCCCGCGGCAACATTGCTCAGCGTCACGCTGGTCTGCAGCGGATAGCTGGCGCCGCCCGCCAGGGGGCTGACGTCGGCGGCATTGACGGTGGCGAGCAGTTGGTCATTGCCGTCGAGCACCGCATCGCTGGAGAGGTACAGCCGATCGAACCAGTCGGCATCGGCGTCGGCAGCGCCGAGATTCTGCACCAGCCACGCCACGTCGAACGCTTCCCCCAGATTGACCTGCGCGGGCGCCTCGAGTTGCTGCGGCGCCAGGTCCAGGGTTTCAAACGCGATGGTGCTGGCGACGGTGTTGTTGTCGTTGTTGGATTCCGGCAGGCCCGCGCCGGCGTCGGTGACGAGGATCAGATACATGTTGCCCGTCGCACTGCCGGGCAGCGTGACGGCGGTGCTGAAGGCGTAGCTGTCGCCGGGGGCGACCGGGGGCGCGCTGAACATGTAGGGGCTGGTCAGCAGGGTGTCGTTCGGGTCGAACTGATCATCCGCGGAAAGGTAGAGGCGATCCTGCCACAAGCCGTTGGCGACGCCGTCGCCCTGGTTGAGCACGGTCCAGCCGACGGTGACGGTTTCCCCGGGGATGGCGGTCGCGGGGTTGGTCACGCCGGTGGGCGTCAGATCAGGAGCGGTGAGCGTGAGCGCCCGCGCCAGCACGTTATTGGTTTCATCGGATTCGGTTTCGGCGCCGGCGGCATCGGTGACGAACAGCAGGTATTGCTGCCCGCTGCGATTGGTGGGAGTGGTGAAGGACAGATTGACGTCATAGCTGCCGCCCGCCAGCAGCGCGCCGGTGCGCTGCGTGTTGCCCACGAGCAGATCGCTCCCGTCGAAGGTCTGGTCGTTGGACAGGTAGACGCGGTCGTACCAGCCGTCGGGGCTGCTGTCGTTGGCGCTGTCGTTGAACACCGTGAAGGAGACATCGACCTGATTGCCCCACACCGCGCTGCCCGGCGCCGTGACGCTGCTGATGCGCAGGTCCGGCGCGCCCGCCTGGAACCAGTGGACATGAACATTGTCGGCTTCGCTGGATTCGGCCTGCTGGTGCGCCGCGTCGGCGACAATCAGCAGCGCCAGGTCGCCGCTGGCGTCCTGGGGAATGGTGATCGTCCGGCCCACGGGATAGCTGGCGCCGGCGTTCAGTCCGCCGGTATGCAGACTGCTGGTGAGGAAGATTTCACTGCCGTCGATCTGGCCAGTGCTCGACAGATAGATGTAGTCGTACCAGAAGTTCGCGGCGGCATTGACCGAGCCGATGTTGTTGACGTTGAACTGGATGTAGTAGCTGTCGCCGGGGCTGACTTGCGCCGGGGCCTGCACATCGCTGACGGTCAGGTTGATGTCCGGGCCGGCAATGGTGATGGCGCCGACGGCGCTGTTGTTGGCGTCGCTGGTTTCCGACTGCTGGTTGCCCGCGTCGATCTGCAGCAGCCACTGCAGGTTGCCGGTGCTGGCGTTGGTGGGAATGGTGACCTGCTGGGAAACGTGATAGCTCTGGCCGGCGCCCAGCGGGGCGATGTCGCTGTGGTCGAAGGTGGCGACATAGACGGCATTGTTGAGCGTGCCGTCGGGGGTGAGGTAAAGCGTGTCATACCAGTCCGCGCCCGCGGGGTCCGAGCCATGGTTGCTGGCGGTGTAGTCGATGAGCACCTGACCGCCGAGCGTGCCGGTGGTGGGCAGGTTCAGCGTGTCGATCTGGAAGTCGGCGTCGGGGGCGCTGATGGTGATGGGCAGGAAGGCGACGTTGTTGCTTTCGTTGGTTTCCAGTTGCTCGGACCAGGCGTCCGCGACGAACAGCAGGTAGTAGTCGCCGGGGGCGACGTTGGGCAAAGGGATGTCGATGGCGTAGTGATACCCCTGGCCGGCGGCGAGGGGCAGTTCGATGGGCGCCTGTTGCTCGCCGATGAAGAGGTCCATCATGCCGGGACCGCCGGGGCCGTGGTGTTCCAGGTCCAGCGTGGTGTCGGTGGACAGGTAGATGGAATCGGTCCATGGCCCCCACTCGCCGCCGGGCGCCGGCAGGGAGCCGATGTTGGTGACATCGACTTCGACATGAATATCGGTGCTGGCGTCAGAGCTGCTGGGGCCTTGCGGGTTGGAGACCAGCAGGTCGATGTCCGGGGCGGTCAGGTCGATCGCCACGCCGGCGATGTTGTTGTCGCGCTGCTGATCGACGGTGTAGTTGGCGTCGGTCTGGAAAAGCAGATAGCGACTGCCCGCCTTGAGAAAGCTGAGGTTGAAGGTGTGTTCCGCGGTGTAGCTTTCGCCGGGGTTGAGGGTCAACGGCGAAGCGGTGTCGAGGTTGAAGAGCAGCTCATCCGCCATGCCGGGCATGCCCCAGGGGATGAGGGTCTGGTCATCGGAGAGATAGACGTTGTCGCGCCAGCCATTGTTGCTGCTGACGGGCGCATCGCCGACGTTCTGCACGGTCCAGCGGAGGGTGACTTCGTCATTGAGATTCGCGCTGGCGGGAGCGAGGTTGACGCTGACCGCCAGGTCGCCGCTGAGCAGGATCCGGCGTTCGAGCGCTTCGAGCCAGCGCTGGGTGTCGGAGCACGGCTGCGCCCACCCGGTGTGACTGGAACGCTGATCGAACTTCCGGGCGCGCTTCGGGGAGCGGGCGAGTTTCCGGGGATGGTTGAGGAATTGCCGACGAGTCCAGCCGATGCCGCGTGCCATGTGAACCTCCCGCATGGGGGCGGGCGGGGCCGTGGCATGGGGTTGCTGCCGGACGTTCCGCCGCTCCCTGCAAATGCTGTGGCGGCGCGTGGTGGGATGGGGTGAAAACCTGGAACGCCGGCGGGAGATGGCGACCAGGATGCTGCGTCAGTCGCACTGACGTCGCCCAACGCCGATGTGGCCGCCCGTGATCGCCTCGGTTCATCCGAGACACACGCCCGGCCGACACACGCGTCATGCCTTAACCTGAACCGCTGCCTACAACCCCTTCTCTCGCCCTCCGGCGAGGACTCCCCCGCAAGCGTGGTCCAAGTCGCCAGACAGCCGTTTCCATCCCTCCGCCTGGGGGTCAACCAGACAACTGCCGAGTTGGCCGCATTAGCCTTGACGGCGCGCCCGTCGGAGGGATGGCTCAGACCAACTGACTGTCAATATACCCCCACCTGCCGGACACGCCAATAAGTTTCGGATTAAATTATCCGATTATGCAACCCCGCCACCCAGGTGAGGACTTCACGGTCAACCGCGCCATAAAGCATAATCACTAAAACGTTTGCACTTAACTTGCGGCCGCCTGCACCGGAGCCGCTCCCCCGCAGGTAAACTGAGGCAGCGCTGCCGCCGGCGCTCCCTGGAACTCGCACATGCCGCGCTGTCTTTTGCGTTTGTGGTGGGTCGGAATGCTGGCGTGCCTGCTGGGGGTAACGTCGACCCTGTGGGTTGCCGGCGCCCAGGCTCAAGCCATCGCCACACCTGAGACGACCGCTCCCGCCGCGCCGGACGCCGCAGCCTGGCGCCCCCTCTATGCCGATGACCTGCGCAGCTCCGCCGATGCAGACGCCTGGGCACTGGGTGACGGCACGACCATCGACCCCGGACAGGGTCTGACCAACCCCACCGGCAAGCTCCAGGCGAAGTTCAAGCAGACCGTCCACGCCCCAGCGGTGCGCCTCAGCTACGACGCCCGCATGCTCGCCGCGGGCGACATGGACCGCATCGGCGATCTCTCCTGCATCCTCGGCCCGGTCGTGTTCCACGTCGGCGGCAACAACAACACGTGGACCGGCATCGCCCAGCCGCCGTACTCCGGCCGACGCGCCGCCTGGCGCCTCGAACTCAACCGCTCCTACCATGTCATCGCGCAAATCGACGGCGACGTCTGCCGCCTGTGGGTCGATGGCGTTCTGCTGGCGACCGAACGCCTCGCCCAGCCGTTCACCACTGGCAACGTGCAGCTCTTTTGCACCAGGGGGACCGCGTGCTTCACCAATGTGCGCCTGCTGGTGGGTGACCGCGCCCGCGATGCCGCGCCGACTGCCGCTGTGCTCAGCCCGCCGACTTATCAAGCCGTGGATCCGCAGCGCACGCTGCTGCTGACCTGGGCGGAAGATCCCGTCACCAGCATGGATGTGCAGTGGCTGCAACGGGCAGACGAACTGCCCGCCGATTTCACCTGGCGCGCCGCCGACACCGATGCTGCCTGGCAACCCGCGCCGGCCGGACGGACGCCCTTTCCTCATTCCAACCTGCAACGCTGTCGCGTGACGCTGCGCAACCTCGCCCCCGACACGCGGTATGAGTTTCGCCTGACCACCCCAGCCATGAATGACCAGCCCATGGCGCCGGTGCGCTTCCGCACCGCGCCGGGCCTGCTGCGGGACAGCCTGCGTTTCGTCACCGGCGGCGACGCCGACGTCACCGACGAATGCATCCAAATCTCCCGGCAGGCGGCGGCGCGCGATCCGCTCTTTGCTGTGCTCGGCGGCGACATCGCTTACGCCAACGGCAAAGATTCAGGCCGCTGGCTGGCGTTCCTCGACATCTGGTCCACCCACATGCGCGCCCCCGGCAACCGCGCCATCCCCCTGCTGTGCGCCATGGGCAACCATGAAGTCGCCGGCGGATTCGATCAGCAACTTGCCGCCGCGCCCTTCATGACCACGCTGTTCCCCCTGCTCGAAGCCCGCGCCTACCACGTGCTGGACTTCGGCAATTACCTGAGCCTGATCATCCTCGACTCCGGCCACGTCACGCCCGTCGCCGGCACGCAAACCGACTGGCTCAAGCAAACCCTCGTTCAGCGCCGGGCGGTCCCCCACCGCTTCGCCTTCTATCACGTGCCCGCCTGGCCTTCGGTGCGCAAATTCACCGACGAACGCAGTGTTGCTGTGCGTCAGCACTGGCCGCCGCTGTTCGAGCAATTCCGCCTGAACGCCGCGTTTGAAAATCACGACCACGCCTACAAACGCACGCATCCGCTGCGCGCCGGCCAACCCGACCCCGCCGGCGTGCTCTACCTCGGCGACGGCGCCTGGGGCGTGGCGCATCGTCCCCCGCGCCCCGCCGACAGCACCAACTACCTGGCTCGCACCCAGCGCGCTCATCACTTCATCGAAACCGTCATCACCCCCGCCGGGCGCACCTTCACCGTGATCGACCCGCAAGGCCAGATCATCGATCAGGTCACCCAGAACAACTGACGCGCCGCCAGCCGCGACCCATCACCGCATCCCACATCAACAAATCCCAAATCAACAAATCACCAAATCACCAAACGCCTCACGCTTTGCGGTTCCACGGCATCTTCGCCAGCAGGGACGCCATCATGCACGTGTCCGTCACGCCCGCGAAGGTGAGTCCCGCGCCGACGCAGCCACTCAGCACCACCCAGGCCGGATGATGCAGGCGCGACAGCACCACGCCCAGCAGCACCAGCAGGCCCGCGATGATGCGCACCTGGCGCTCCAGCGAGATGGCGCCCTTGCCGCGCACCACCGGCAGCTTCGCCGCCGTCCACGCCTGTGTGCCTCCCTCCACGCATACAACTTCCGCACAGCCGGCCGCCAGCAATTTCTCGCACGCCTGCTGCGCCCGCTTGCCGCTGTGACAGATCACATACGGCCGGCGCCCGGCGGTCAGACAGTCCAGCCCCACCGTGTCCAACGGCACGTTCCGCGCCCCGTCCGCATGCACGGCGGCGAACTCCGCCGGCGTACGCACATCAATCAAATCCACAGCCGCGCCCTGCTGCTGCAACGCCGCCAATTCCTGGGCTGAAATCATCGTGACGCTCATGGTTAGTTCCCCTTCCCACTGGTCGCCGTCTGCCAGGTCTTGTAGGAACCCGTCAGATTCCTGCAGCGGAAGCCGCGCTGACTGAGCAGACGACACGCGTAGTACGAACGCTGACCCGACTGGCAATGCACCAGCAATTCCTTGTCGCGCGGCAGTTCACCTAAACGCTCCCGCAGCTCCGGCAAAGGAATGTGCATGGAGTTGGGAATCGCCCCGCGCTGCCGCTCGCCGGGGTCACGCACATCCAGAATCTGCACGCTCGCCCCCAACTGGGCGACCTCGTGCCACTGCACCACTTCCACCAAGCCATCACGAATGTTCTGTGCCGCCATGCCCGCCAGGTTCACCGGGTCCTTCGCAGCCCCAAACGGCGGAGCGTACGCCAGCTCCAGTTCCGCCAGCTCCTCGACCGTCATGTCGGCGAGAATCGCCGTGGCGATCACATCAATGCGTTTGTCCACGCCGGCTTCGCCCACCGCCTGCGCGCCGTAAATCCGTCCGCTGCCGGGATCGAACAACAGCTTCATGGCGATCGGCTTGGCGCCGGGGTAGTAGCCCACGTGATGACCCGGATGCAGGTGCACCGCCTGATACGGCAACTTGGCTTGCTGCAGCAGACGTTCGTTCGCGCCGGTGCAGCCGGCCGTCAACTCGAACAGCCGCAGCGCCGCCGTGCCCAGGGTGCCGGGATAGGTGCGCGGCTTGCCCAGCAGGTTGTCCGCCACGATGCGCCCCTGCCGATTCGCCGGCCCCGCCAGCGGCACCATCGACCATAGCCCGGTGATGCGATTGCGCACCTCAATGGCGTCGCCGATGGCGTAAATGTGCTCATCACTGGTGCGCAGGTATTCATCCACCCGGATGCCGCCGCGCTCACCCAGTTCCAGACCAGCCTCACGCGCCAGCTTGCTTTCAGGGCGCACGCCCAGCCCGAGGATCACCACATCACCCGGCAGGGCTGCCCCACTCTTGAGCTTCACGACGGAGGCCGCCACGCTCGGGTCAGCTTCAAAGCCCGCAACCGCATCGCCCAGGTGCAGTTCGATGCCATGCTCGCGCAGCGTGTTGTGCAGGTACGCTGCCATCTCACTGTCGAGCGGCGCCATGACCTGCGGCAGCGCCTCGGCGATGGATACCTTCAGCCCGCGCCGGTGCAACTGTTCCGCCATTTCCAGGCCGATGTACCCCCCGCCGACCACCACCGCGCGCTGGGCGCGGTGATCCTTGATCCACTGGTCGATCGCCAGCGTGTCCACCACGTTGCGCAGCGTGAAATTGCCCGGCCGGTCAATGCCGGGGATCGGCGGCACCAGCGGCGCAGCGCCGGTGGACAGCACCAGATCGTCATACGCTTCCTCATACTCGCGGTTCTGTTCCAGATCGCGCAGCCGCAGCTTGCGCCGTTCCCGATCAATGCTCAACACCTCCGTGCGCGGGCGCACATCCAGATTGAATCGGCTGCGCAGCCCCTCGGGCGTCTGCACCAGCAGCTTGCCGGCCTCGGCGATTTCGCCGCCCAGGTAATACGGCAACCCACAGTTGGCGAAGCTCACGTGGGGCCCACGCTCGAACATGATGATCTGGGCGTCCTCGCTCAGACGGCGGGCCCGGGCGGCGACCGAAGCGCCCCCAGCCACGCCGCCGACGATCAGCACGCGCCGGGCGGCAGCAGCAGCGGAAGTGGTCATGACGATTCTCCTTGACAGCGGGTGACCGGCATTGTATCACTATATTACCAAATAGCAATATGGGAATCAAAATATGTCTGTCGCCCCCGCTTCCCATCCCCGCCTCGCCTCCCGCCCCCGGAAGGCCACACGCCTGCGGAAAACCGCAGCCACCCCGGCAGCGGCCACCCCCGCCGGCGCCCGCCCCTGCCTGCTCGACGACGCCCAGTTGGAGGCGATCGCCCGGCTGTTCCAGATGCTCGCGGACCCGTCGCGGCTGCGGATTCTGCAACTGCTCAAACAACGCCCCCACACCGTCAGCGCGTTGGTCGCCGAGCTGGAGATCGGCCAGGCGGCGGTCTCCAAACAACTGGGCCTGCTGCACCAGGCCAGCCTGGTCAGCCGCCGCCGCGCGGGCCTGCATGTGCATTACGCCATCGCCGAGCCGATGATCTTCGACCTGTGCGAACTGGTCTGCGGCAAGTTCCAGCGCGATGCCGTCGCCGCCGCCGCGACCTGGAAGTGAAGCATTTTTATTGCCACGGATGAACACGGATGAACACGGATGGAAGAGATGGGGAACGGATAGCCCATATCCAGTCGGCGGCGTCGTAGCCCCACCCGGCACCATGCGCTCATTGCTCAGGCCCGCCTGAACCCCATGGTCGCCACCGTATTCCCGTCTCCGCCAGGCACACAATCCCCGCACGCCTGCCTGCGATGCTGTTGTTGTTGCTATTGTTGTTGGTGGTGGTGGTGGTGGAGTTGGTATTGGTATTCGTGATGTTGTTGCTGCTCGTGTTGCCGGCGCAGCACCTTATAACTCTCGCACCAGAGGGCATGAACTTCAAAATGTATTTTAATTGAAAACAGAATCTACTGGTTCCCCACCACATCATCATTCGCGCACACAACACGTGGACCGACCCAATAATACGATTAGATCGAGCGCCCCCGCACGAAACGGGCCGTAATGTGCTGAGCTGAGCTGAGCTGTGCTGAGCTGAGCTGTGCTGAGCTGAGCTGTGCTGTGCTGTGCTGTGCTGTGCTGTGCCGTGCTGAGATGACCCTGGGTGTGCTGAGCCGAACCGTGCTGAACCGAGCTGAGCTATGGCGGGCTAAACCATGCCATACCGGCCCGGCACATGATGTACGCATTGCCTAAAATGTATTTTAATTGAAAATACATTTTAGGCATAACGGATTTGGTCATTGGCTCATGTTGCAGGCGGGTGGCCGAGTCGTACCGGGCGGAGCAGCAGATCACCGGCGCGTCAGTCGAGCTGGCTCTGGGGAGCAGTCCTTAAAATGTGTTTTAATTGAAAACACATTTTAACGCCAGGCAGGTGGTGTGCGGAGGGGGGGATGGATGGCGTGATGAGGCTGAACTGGTTGGCAGCAACGGGGTGAGGGGATGCGAGGCGAGGCGAGGTGAGGTGAGGTGACGTGGATGGGCCGGGCGGCACGACGGCTCTGGACGGCGCCGCTGGGGGTTTACTAACCGCTGCAGGCCAGCCTGCTGGCGCTGGCGGCATGGACGGGTTGGATAGTCTGACGGGCTGGGTCCAGCGACGGGTTGGACGGCGCAGCAGGCTGGACAGAGCGACAGGCTGGACAGTGCAGCCTGGGCCAGCGCATATGGATGATCAACCCGTGCTGATGGATCACCGCGCGTCAGGGCTTGCTGTTGCCCATCTATTTGCGGTGCATGCGCTTCGGCCCTGAAGGGGGCGCAGGAAAGTAGCCACGAGTGGAGCGCAGCGAAACTCGTGGGAAAGAGCGCACTTGCATCTCCTCACCCCGGCAGGGATGAAGGATGCTTCCGCCGTCCCTCCGGGACGGATCGGAATCGAACGCGATCCTCAACCACGGGTTTCGCTGCGCTCCACCCGTGGCTACTTCCCACGACCCCTGTCGGGGTCGAAAACATTACACCCCCCCGGTAGTCCCCCCGGAGGTCCCCGGAAGCCCCACGTAAGCCCCACGTAAGCCCCACGTAAGCCCCACGTAAGCTCCCGGAAGTCCCCGGAAGCATGGCTACATGGTCGCCGTGATGACTGGTGCGCCACCGCAAGCCGTCGGTGAGGAATTGCTATCCAGGCGTCATTCTCCTGCGGCGGTGCTGCAACTTGTTGCTCACGCGTGGGAGTTGTTGCTACAGGGCCATATGCGCTGGCCCTGACAGCGCAGCACGCTGGACGGCGCGATGCGTTGGACTGCGCGGCGGGCTGGGTTACAGCACGAAGCGGCTTAAATCCTCATCCGCCAGGGCGGCGGCGACCTGCTGGCGCACGAAGTCGGCGGTGACGGTGAATTGCTTGTCGCCGCCGGCGACGCGCTCGGGGGCGTCGAAGTTCACCTGTTCGAACACCTTCTCCACAATGGTCATCAAGCGCCGGGCGCCGATGTTTTCCAGCGTGGCGTTGGCCTGGGCGGCGACATCCGCCATCGCCGCGATCGCCGCCGGCTCGAACTCCACCTGCAATCCTTCCACGCCCAGCAGCGCCTGTTGCTGGCGGGTCAGGGCGTTGCCCGGCTCGGTCAGGATGCGCTCGAAATCGTCGCGGGTCAGCGGCGACAGTTCCACGCGAATGGGGAACCGGCCCTGCAGTTCCGGCATCAGGTCGCTCACCGCTGCACTGTGAAACGCGCCGGCGGCGATGAACAGGATGTGGTCGGTGTGCACCACGCCGTAGCGGGTGGTCACGGTCGTGCCTTCCACAATGGGCAGCAAGTCGCGCTGCACGCCTTGCCGGGAGACGTCCGGGCCGCGCCCGCCGCCGTCGCCCTTGCCGCCGGGGGTGGCGATTTTGTCGATTTCATCGAGGAAAATGATGCCGTTCTGCTGCACGCGTTCGATGGCTTCGCTGGTGATCTTTTCCTTGTCCAGCAGCTTGTCGGTTTCCTGCTCGGTGAGGATTCGCCGCGCCTCGGCGACGGTGACGCGCCGGGTGCGGGTCTGCTCGGGAATCAGCCGTTCGAACATGCTGCTGATTTCCGGGTCCATCTGGTCCATGCCCATGTTGGCGAACATCACGTTGGCGGCCGGCCGGGAGGTGATGTTGATCTCCACCTCGCGGTCGTCGATGCGGCCTGACTGGACCTGTTCCAGCAAACGATGGCGGGTGTGCTCGATGCGCTGCTGGGATTGCTCGGGATCGATGTAGCCCCCGTCGGCGCGGCGGTCGGAGCGCGGCAGGAGCAGGTCCACCAGGCGATGGTTGGCGGCATCATTGGCGCGGGCCTGCACCTTCTGGGCCTGCTCGCCGCGCACCATGGCGATGGACTGGTCGACCAGATCGCGGACCATGGATTCGACATCCCGGCCGTGGTAGCCGACTTCGGTGAACTTGCTGGCTTCGATCTTGATGAACGGGGCGGCGGTGAGCAGCGCCAGGCGGCGGGCGATTTCCGTTTTACCCACGCCGGTGGGTCCGACCATGATGATGTTCTTGGGGGTGACTTCGCGGCGCAGGTCGGCGTCCAGCTGCTGGCGGCGCCAGCGATTGCGGATCGCCACGGCGACGGCGCGTTTGGCGTTCTGCTGGCCGATGATGTATTCGTCGAGCGCGGCGACGATTTGTTTGGGGGTCATCTGTTCCATAGAGCGGGGTATGGTACTCCATGGCTGGCGCGGCAACCGGATTGATGCAGAGATTGCGGGGTGAACCCGGGACGCGCGCCGGCAATGTGGTTCATGGTCCGGGGGTGCATTGCCCGCTATGCTGTCCACGCCATGAGTCGTCGTTGCGTGATCACCATTGGAAATTTTGACGGCGTGCATGCCGGCCATCGTGCGTTGTTGGCGCGGGCGCGGGAACTCGCCCCCGAGGCGCGGGTGGTGGCGTTGACGTTTGAACCCGCGCCGCAGACGGTGCTCAAGCCGGAGGCAGCGCCGTTGCGGCTATGCACCGCGGCGCGGAAGGTGGAATTGCTGCGCGAGGCGGGCGCGGATGAGGTGGTGACGCTGACGCCGGCGCATGAGCTGTTGAACATGAGTCCGCCGCAGTTCGTCAGCGCGGTGTTGCTGCCGATGCAGCCGGTGGCGGTGGTGGAAGGATTGGACTTCCGGTTCGGGCACAACCGCGCCGGCGATCTGGCGCTATTGAGCAAGCTGGGCGCGCAGCATGGGTTTGCGGTGGAAACCTGCCCCGCCCGGGAGTTGGCGTTGCATGATGGGCTGGTGACGCCGGTGCACAGCTCGCTGGTGCGCTGGCTGCTGGCGCGCGGCCGGGTGGCGGATGTGCAGCGATGTCTGGGCCGCGCCTATGAACTGACGGCAACGGTGGTGCGCGGCGAACAGCGCGGGCGCACGCTGAACTTTCCCACGGTGAATCTGGACCTGAACGCTCTGGCGGGTCACGCCTTGCCGGGCGCGGGGGTGTATGCGGGTTGGGCGCGGCTGGCGGATGGCGCTACGGCGCTGGCGGCGATCAGCCTGGGGATGAAGCCCACATTTGCCGGGCAGGCGCTGGTGCTCGAAGCGCACCTGTTGGATTTTGCCGGCGATTTGTATGACCAGCCGGTGACGCTGTATTTCACCCGTTTTCTGCGGGAACAGCGGCCGTTTCCCACCCCCACGCTGCTGGTGGAGCAGTTGCGCCGGGATGTCGCCGCGACGTGCCGGCTGCTGACCCGTGAACCGCAACTTCCGCCCGAGCGAAGGAGCGCCTAGGTGAGCGACAGCTACACATCGAATCTGACGCTGGCGGAAGCCGCCCAGCGAATTGCCGGCGCCAAACGGGTGTTGCTGACCACCCACGCCAAACCCGACGGCGACGCCTTCGGCAGCGTCCTGGCGCTGGCGCAGGCGTTGTTGAAGCTGAATCATGAAGTCACCGCGGTGGTCGCGCCGCCGGTGGCGGAGTTCTTCACCAAAGTGCGCGGGCAAACGTGTGTGCAGGTGATCGAGCGGAACTGGCGGGCTCCGGAAGTGGACCTGGTGATCGTGCTGGACACCGGCGCGTGGTCGCAACTGGGCGAGCTGCGCGCGGCGCTGGAGCCGCGCTGTGAAAACATGCTGATCATCGACCACCATCTGGCGGGCGACGTGCCGGCCGCGTGGCGGTACATCGACGCCCAGGCGGCGGCGTGCTGTGAGATCGTCGCCCAGTTCATCACGCAGTTGCAGGGCGCGCGCGACCTGCTGGCGGAGGCGGTCATCAGCGAAGCGTTGTACCTGGGCATTGCGTCGGACACCGGCTGGTTTCGTTTTTCCAACACGCGCCCGGCGACGCTGGAACTGGCGGCGCGGCTGCTGGCGCATGGGGTGGACCATGCGGAGTTGTATGCCTTGAGCGAGCAGTCGGAGCGGCCGGAGAAATTGCAGTTGCTGATCCGGGCATTGGACTCGCTGGAACTGCTGGCGGAGGGGCGGGCGGCGGTGATGCAGTTGCGGCAGCGGGATTTCGTGGAAACGGGGGCGCGGACGGAGGAGACGGACCGTTTTGTGGATGTGCCGCAGATGGTGGCGGGGGTGCAGGTGGTGGCATTGCTGTGCGAGCCGGCGGAGGGGGCGGGGCCAATTCGGGTTAGCCTGCGGAGCAAGCCGACGCCCGGGGCGGTGAATGTGTCGAACCTTGCCAGCCGGTTCGGCGGCGGGGGTCACGCCCGGGCGGCCGGGGCGAAGCTGGGGGTTCCGCTGAGCGAAGCGACGGCGGCGGTCAAGCAGGCGATTGAAGCCGAGCTGGCCGGTGCTTAAGTCGCCTTGCTGAGCGGGTCATCAGTGCGTTTTGCCGGCGGTGGACGGGCTGCGGCGAGCGATCATTCCAGCGTTCCGGGCTTTTCAGACCATTATTACTTCTTTATATAAACCTATTCATTTCAGGATATTGAAATCCTGGTTCAGGCTGATCCAAAGCCCGTCGAGGCGGCGCGGATTGTGGAAAACCTGTCGTCCGTTGTCAGTTGCGCAGACGCACCGGGCACACCCAAAAAAATGAGCGCATGATTAAGACTGCATAATTGCATCGGTTAGAGCAGTTGGGGGAAAAAACGCCCCAGATTTTGTGAAGTTTCGGCTTGCGAATACAAGATATAGGGGTAACATGGGCCTTCGCGTCACAACGTGGGGCAAGAGAGATTTAACCGGCGCCAGCTGTCCTCGAAAGCCTTTTTTCGAGGAATATGAAGCCCGTTCAGGGGCGGCAGGCGATCGGTTTGCCCGGACAGCCCCCCGGAATGACGCAGCTAAAGGTGTAGTTCAGTCGGTTGGAGTGGGTGGTGCGTCTGGTGGAGGTTGTGTCGACGACGGTTGCCTTGGGTGGGCCTTTCGGTCAACAGACCCCCGGCAATTTTCAGTTCATCCCGCTGCGGCTGAGGCGAAGACCCCAGCATCGCAAGGTGGTGACATGCGGAGACGGAACCCGGCCTAACCTTTAGTGGACACGGACAATCAGCAGCAAGCAGAACGCCAGCGCGGCGAAGGCCGCACGACACGGCGCCTGGGAGGAATGGACGGCATGGGCGTGCTTTGCGACACACAGATCCGCGAACTGGTGACCATCGAACCGTTCGCCGAGAACGTCAAGCGACCAGGGCGGGTCAGCTTTGGCGTTTCCAGCTACGGCTACGACGTGCGCGTCGGAACGCTGTTCAAGATTTTCACCGATGTCTCCCCCTCCGGCGGGCAGGCGGTGGTCGATCCGAAGAACTTCGGCGAAGACATGTTCGTCACCATCGACACCGTCAAAACCGGGCGCGATCACGTCATCATTCCGCCCAACAGTTTCGCCCTGGCGGAAACGGTGGAAGTGATTGCCGTGCCGCGCGACGTGCTGGCGATCTGCGTGGGCAAGAGCACGTACGCCCGCTGCGGGATCATCGTGAACGTTACTCCGCTGGAGCCCGAATGGCGCGGCAAGGTGACCATCGAAATCAGCAACACCACGCCGCTGCCGGCGAAGATTTACGCCAACGAAGGCATCGCCCAGATGGTGTTTCTCAAAGCCGACCGCATCTGCGCGGTCAGCTACGCGGACAAGAGCGGCAAGTACCAGGATCAAGCGGGGTTGACCTTGCCCCGGGTGGACTGACCCGGCGCGCGGACGGCGAACCGCGCCGTCGCGCGGCGCGATCACATGGAGTTGGTGCGGAAACGACAACGGCAAGCGGATGCTCAGTATGGCCAGCCGAAAAACACGACGCCAGAGCGATTTCGACGACGTTCGCGAGGAAATACTGGTCGGTGCGGCGCTGCAGGCGGCGGTGATCATCGAAGGGGTGGGCTCGCTGCAGAAAGCGATGGAACAAGGCTGGTTTGATGGTCTGCCCGAGTCGGTGCTAGACGGCGTGATCGCCTTGACGCCGATGCGCCTGGGCGGACGCCGCAACCAGTCCGAGTCGGAACGCACGTGGAACCTGCTGCTGGGTGAAGCGTATGAGGAGCCGGCTTTGCGAGAGTTGCAGCGGCAGGTGCAATTGGCGCAAGCCAACCCGGACTTCCATCTGGACAACCCGGACGCCTGGGACCACGCCATGTCCCCTTCCCGGCGGTTGGATGCCTTGGCGGACAGGATTGCGGAAATAGCGGATCAGATCGACGGTTGACCGAGAAATTCGCCCTACGGTACGGACGCCGCGGGGTTGTTCATAAACGTTTTGTTTGAGGCAGCATCATGAAGATCGCACGCAGGTTCACCAGGGAAGGCGTCGACGTTTACTCCACCATCGAGTGGACCAAGCGAACGAGCCGGATCAGCAACACGGACGGCTCGACCGTGTTTGAAATGACCGATGCGGAAGTGCCCAAGGGTTGGTCGCAGCTCGCCACCGACATCATGGTGAGCAAGTACTTCCGCAAAGCCGGCGTGCCGCAGCGCGATGAACAGGGCGAGCTGCGCCGCGACGACAAGGGCAAAGTCGTCACCGGGCCCGAGCGCTCGGTGCGCCAGGTGGTGCATCGCCTCGCCGGTTGCTGGCGCTACTGGGGCGAGACCCATGGCTACTTCAGCACGCCCGAAGACGCCCAAGCGTTCTATGACGAAATCGCCCACATGCTGCTGCAACAGATGTGCGCCCCCAACAGCCCGCAGTGGTTCAACACCGGGCTGAACTTCGCCTACGGGCTGTCCGGCCCGGCGCAGGGGCACTGGTTCACCGATCCCCGCACCGGCGAAACCCGTCTGGCCGACGACGCCTACACCCACCCCCAGCCGCACGCCTGCTTCATTCAGTCCGTGGATGATGATCTGGTCAGCCCCGGCGGCATCATGGACCTGTGGACCCGCGAAGCCCGGCTGTTCAAATACGGCTCGGGCACCGGCACCAACTTCTCCCGCCTCCGCGCGGAAAATGAATCGCTCTCGGGCGGCGGCAAAAGCTCAGGCCTGATGAGCTGGCTGAAGATCGGCGACCGCGCGGCCGGCGCCATCAAATCCGGCGGCACCACCCGCCGCGCCGCCAAGATGGTCTGCCTCGACCTCGATCACCCGGACATCGAAGCCTTCGTCAACTGGAAAGTCCGCGAGGAAGTGAAAGTCGCCGCCCTGGTCGAGGGCATGAAGCATCTGTCCAAGGAACAGCGCGACACCGCCGCCCGGCTGGCGCTCAAGCTCGACTACGACTTCAACGGCGAAAGCTATCAGACCGTCAGCGGGCAGAACTCCAACAACTCGGTCCGCATCAACAACAAGTTCTTCCGCCGGGTCGATGAAGACGGCGAGTGGGACCTGACCCGCCGGACCACCGGCAAGGTCGCCAAAACGCTCAAAGCCCGCGCCCTGTGGGATGAGATCGCCTATGCCGCGTGGCGCTGTGCCGACCCCGGCGTGCAGTACGACACCACCATCAACGAGTGGCACACCTGCCCGGCGTCGGGGCGCATCAACGCCTCCAACCCGTGCAGCGAGTACATGTTCCTGGACAACACCGCCTGCAACCTCGCCTCCTTCAACCTGCTCAAGTTCTACGACGCCGAGAAACGTCACTTCGACCTGGCGGGTTATGAGCACGGCATCCGGCTGTGGACCATCGTGCTGGAAATCAGCGTGCTCATGGCGGCATTCCCCAGCAAGGAAATCGCCCGCCTGAGCTATGAATACCGCACGCTGGGGCTGGGCTACGCCAACATCGGCGCCGTGCTGATGCAGGCGGGCATTCCCTATGACTCGCACGAAGCCCGCGCCATCTGCGGCGCTCTGACCGCCATCCTCACCGGCCGCAGCTACGCCACCAGCGCGGAGATGGCCGGCGAGCTCGGGCCGTTCCCCGGTTACTACAAGAACAAGGAGCACATGCTCCGCGTCATTCGCAATCACCGCCGCGCCGCGTACGGCGTGCCGCGCGATCTCGAACAGGCGCAGCAGCATGCCCTGGGCGCTTACGAAGGGCTGGAAACCGCGCCGGTCTCCATCGACGAACGCTTCCTGGGCGCGCTGCCCACCGGCCATGAAAACTTCGCCAACGCCGGCGACCTGCTCAACCGCGCCCGCGCCTGCTGGGACGAAGCCCTCACCGAAGGTCAGCAGCATGGCTACCGCAACGCCCAGGCGACCGTCATCGCCCCCACCGGCACCATCGGCCTGCTGATGGACTGCGACACCACCGGCGTCGAACCCGACTTCGCCCTGGTCAAGTTCAAAAAGCTCGCCGGCGGCGGGTACTTCAAGATCGCCAATCAGTCCGTCCGCCCCGCGCTCAAAGCGCTCGGCTACAGCGAAAGCCAGATTCAGGACATCCTCACCTACGTCCTGGGCACGCTGGACCTGAACGTCCCCATGCCCGCGTCGTCCGGCACGTTCGCTGACTTCCTCCGCAAGCAGGGCCTGACCGACGCCGACCTCAAGAAGCTCACCGACGCCCTGCCCACCGTGTTTGAACTGTCCTTCGTGTTCAACGCCTTCACCCTTGGCGATGACGCCATCGCCCGCCTCGGCCTCACCGAGCAAGCCAAGCAGCCGGGCTTCAACCTGCTCAAGGCGCTGGGGCTCAAGAAAGCGCAGATCGCCCAGCTCAACGAAGCCATCTGCGGCACGCAGACGGTCGAAGGCGCTCCGCACCTGAAGAGCGAGCATCTGCCGGTGTTCGATTGTGCCAACACCTGCGGCCCCAAGGGCGAGCGGTTCATCAAGGTCGATGGGCACATCCGCATGATGGCTGCCGCTCAGCCGTTCATCAGCGGCGCCATCAGCAAAACCATCAACCTGCCCAACTCCGCCAGCGTCGAGGACATCAAGCAGGCGTATCGCCTGAGCTGGGAACTGGCGCTCAAAGCCAACGCCCTGTACCGCGATGGCTGCAAGCTCAGCCAGCCGCTGAACACCAAGACCGACGCCGACGAGGAAGTCGACGACGACGAGAACATCGCAGCCGGCCAGCAGGAGGTCGCCAAGGAAGTCGCCAAGGTCGCCCAGACCGTCGCGGCCGCGCCCACGCCCGAAGCTGCCAAGGCTCCGGTGGAGAAGATCGTCGAGCGCATCATCGAGCGTCCGATGCGGCGGCGCCTGCCCGACACCCGCAGTTCCAAGACCCACAAGTTCAACGTCGCCGGCCACGAAGGCTACATCACCGTCGGGCTGTATGAAGACGGCCTGCCGGGCGAACTGTTCATCACCATGGCCAAGGAAGGTTCCACCATCGGCGGCCTGATGGACTCGCTGGGCACGTCGATCAGCATCGCCCTGCAATACGGCGTGCCGGTCGACTCGCTGGTCGCCAAGTTCACCCATCAGCGCTTTGAGCCGGCGGGCATGACCCACAACCCGGACATCCCCTTCGCCAAGAGCCTGGTCGATTACATCTTCCGCTGGATGGGCATGGAGTTCATCCCCGGCTACCGGGCCGCCAACGCGCCCCCACGCCCCGCCCGCAAGACCAGCGAAGCCCCCGCCAAGCCTGCCGCACCGGCTGCGAGCAAGCCCGGCAACGGCGCCGCCGAAACCGCCGCCCGCATCGCCGGCGGCAATGGCAACGGCAAATCCGCAGCCGGTCGCTTGACCCCACGCAATCGCCTGGCGGGCGGCGATGACGCCACGCTCGACAGCAACGAGGAAACCATTCCCGTCCGCATCGGCGCGACCACCGGCGACGACGGCGCCCAAACCGCTCAGTCGCAACTGGCGGCCCACATGAGCCAGATGCAGGCCGACGCCCCCGCCTGCGACACCTGCGGCACCATCACCGTCCGCTCCGGCACCTGCTACAAGTGCCTCAACTGCGGCGCGTCCATGGGGTGCAGCTGAGAAGTCATCCCCCAAATCAGTCACCACAGAGCCACAGAGAACACGGAGTCATGCTCACCGAGAAATGCAGGAAAAACATGGCATCAACCATTTTCTGATGCGTTCACGCTGTGTCCTCTGCGACTCGGTAGTGAAAAAAGTATTCGTTTGAAAGGTTCACGTACGCACTGACTCACAACCTGCCCACCCGCCCGCGTTCATCGCGGGCAGTTGTGGAGAGCGAAGCGGCACGGAGGATATCGGCCTCACGGAGGATCGCCACGGATTCGCGGATGAGCGTGTCCCACCCATGCCCCCGCGTTGCAAAAACCGCTTCTATCTCCCTCCTCCCCCTCGGGATCCCCACCACCCCGAGGGGGCTTTTTTTGCGCCCCCCCCCGGAAGTTATGCAATAGCGCCAAGCGGTCCCCACACCGTTGCATCACCCCATTAGCCCCCGGCTCCGCCGGGGGACTCGACCACCAGTCAACGACAAAACGGAAAATCGCGCTGCCGCACCCTCAACCCCTCACGCCGTCGGCTACGCCGCGCGGCGTCGCAACCCATGCCGGAAGCGGTCCTCGATGAAGCGATAGGTCAGATGCGAAACCCCCAGCGTCAGCGCCACCCCCAGCAGCACCAGCCCCGTGCCTTGCAGCGCTGAGGTCATGTAGACATTGTGGCCCTCGGGCGCGACCGCCACCGGAATGCCCAGGCGCCCCAGCACCGCCAGGAACAGCACGATCACAATTGCATGGGTCAGGTACACGCTGTAGCTGATCGTGCCCAGATAGACCAGCAGCCGAATGCTCAGCACGCGGCGCAGCCACGCCCGTTCATCCAGCGCCGCCACCGCAGCGACCAGCCCGCAGAACAACACCGGCAGCAGCGGCTCAGCGCGCCCGCCCGGCAGCCACACTGTCGCCACGCCGCTGAGCAGCAGCACCGCCAGCGCCACGCCCGATTGCCGCGGCAGCTTCACCCGTTCCACGGCGCGCCAGGTCAGCGCGCCCAGGAAGAACGAATACATGCAGCGGAAAATGCCGAACCCGCAACTGCTCCGCAGCCCGGTCCCATACCGCCAGTTGATGTAACCCGCGCCGCCGGCGATCAGCAACCACACGATTGGCCCGCCGCGCCGCACCCGCCACACCACCAGCGCGAACAGGATGTACGTGTAAAACTCCGTCGAGATCGACCAGCTCGGCCAGACGAACGACAGCTTCTCCAGAAACAACGCATGCGTCAGCAGCAGGTTGTGCATCAGCTTGTACAGGTACGCCCCTTCGAGTATCGGCGCGGTGGTCTTGCCCGCCAGCAGGGCGCTCACGGCGAAGCGCGCGTCGCGCAGCACGAAGAAGCCCAGCGTCGCCAGGTGCAGCGGATACAGACGCCAGAACCGCCGGATCTGGAATTGCCTGACCTGCTCCCAGGAGTCCAGCCGGTGCAGGTAGTTCATGGCGATGACGTAGCCGCTGAGCACGAAGAACAGGTCGACCATCACATAGGCGTGATGGATCAGCGGGTTGTCGACCAGCGGCGTGTTGAACTTGAAATGGAACAGCACCACCAGCAGCGCCGCGATGCCGCGCAGGGATTCAAGCGGCAGGTTCTTGTTCATGCGGCAGACCTTCCCGAGCAGCCCAGGCGCTGATGCCGCCATCATAGACCCAGGTCCGGTTCCAGACATTCTCGTCGCCCCGGCTTTGGTTAAACTTGGACCTGCCGTTCCTCTCCATCATGCAGGACTCCACTCATGCGTTGGTTCGTTCGCGGCGACATTGACGGCTTCTTCGGCCTGTTCATCGACAACCTGCTGCAACTGATGCTGATCCAGGTGCTCTGCACCACGGTGGTCAAGCTGCCCGCCGAACTGGTGGTCGGCCGCATCCTCCCCGCGGCGGCGGTGTCGATCCTCATCGGCAACCTGTTCTACGCCTGGCAGGCTTACGACCTGATGCGCCGCACCGGGCGCACCGACGTAACCGCCCTGCCCTATGGCATCAACACGCCCAGCCTGTTCGCGTACATCTTCCTGGTGATGGCGCCGGTGTATCAGCAAACCCAGAACGCCCAACTGGCGTTTCAACTGGGCTTGTTCGCCTGCTTTGGTTCAGGGCTGATGGAAACCGCCGGCGCGTTCTGCGCCGACTGGCTGCGTCGGCACACGCCCCGCGCGGCACTGCTCACGGCCTTGGCGGGCGTGGCGATCACCTTCATCAGCATGAACTTCATCTTCCAGCTTTTCGCCGCGCCGGCGATTGCGGTGCTGCCCACGCTGGTGATTCTCTTCGCCTATGCCGCGCGGATGAAGCTGCCGCTGCGTTTGCCCGCCGGCCTGGTTGCCGTGGTGCTCGGCGCGGCGCTGGCGTGGGGCCTGCGCGCCGCGGGTCTGACGGACTGGGAGCCCAGCGCCGCCAGCTACACCTTCAGCTTCTGCGCTCCGACGCTGGCGCTCAAGGACCTGCTGGCGCCGCTGCAGGACCCGATGGCGTGGCAGTATCTCTCGGTGATCGTGCCCATGGGATTGTTCAACATCATCGGCTCACTGCAGAATCTTGAAAGCGCCGAAGCCGGCGGCGATCGCTATGAAACCCGTCCCTCGCTGCTGGTCAACGGCATCGGCACGCTGGTCGCATCCCTGCTGGGCAGCCCCTTTCCCACCACCATCTACATCGGCCACCCCGGCTGGAAAGCCATGGGCGCCCGGGCCGGTTACTCCCTGCTCAACGGCGTCGTCATCGCCGGCCTGTGCCTCATCGGCGGCGTCACGCTCGTACTCCGCTTCGTTCCCCTCGAAGCCACCCTGGGCATCCTCCTGTGGATCGGCATCATCATGACCGCCCAGGCTTTTCAAACCGTCCCCCGCTCCCACGCCCTGGCGGTCGCCTTCGGCTTGATCCCCGCCTTCGCAAGCTGGGCGTGGGAAATCTTCATCAGCCCCGCCCTGCGGCTGGGCAAAATCCCCGTCACCCACGCCATCGGCGACCTCGCCCAGGGCGGCCTGTACCTGCATGGCGTCTTCGCGCTGCATCAGGGCTTTCTGCTGACCTCCATGCTCTTCGCGGCCGTGCTGGTCTATGTCATCGAACGTCAACTGCTCAAGGCCGCCGCCTGGCTCACCGCCGCCGCCGCGCTGTCGGCGCTGGGGCTCATTCACGCCTACACGCTGACCGACTTTGGCCCCATCAATCGCTTCGCCTTCACCCTGATTGACGGCGAGCGCGTCTGGGTGGCGGCTCCGCAGTTCACCATCGCTTATCTGCTGGGCGCGGGCTATCTCGTGCTGCTGCACATCAACAAGGGTCTGGCCCCGGAAAGTCTTGCCGATGACCACGCTGACCACTGATCATCCCGCGCTGGCGCTGCTGCGCGAATTGCTGCCCCTGCCCTCACCGCCGGGCCATGAAGCGCTCGTGGCGCGCTGGCTCATGCAATGGCTCACCCAGCGCGGGCTGACCCCGGAGCAGGATGCCACGGGCAACGTCACCGTGCGGCTGCCGGGGCGCGATCCCGCCCGCCCGCTGTGGTTGCTCGCGGCGCACATGGATGAAATCGGCGCGGTGGTCACCGCCATCGAACCCGACGGCAAGCTCCGCGTCGATCGCAACGGCGCGCTCTGGCCCTACAAGCTGGGCGAACGCGCCATGACCGTGCTGGGTGATCATGGCGAGATCACCGCCATCGCCAGCATCGGCTCCACCCACACCGCCGATGCCGCCACCCGCAGCGTCACCTGGGCTGACCTGCGCCTGATCACCGGCCTGACCCCCGCGCAACTCGCGGCCCACGGCGTGCGCCCCGGCAGCCCGACCGTCCCCCACCGCGAAGGACGCGGCCCGGTGCTGCTCGGCTGCCCCGACGACCCGCTCGTCGCCGCCTGGACCTTCGACGACCGCCTGGGCGTCGTCACCCTGCTGCGCCTGCTCGACCGCTGGCTGACCACCAAACAGCAGCCGGCCGGGCCCACGCTCATCGCGTTCACCATCCATGAAGAAGGCGGCTGCCACGGCGCCAAGGTGCTCGCCCAACGCGAACGCCCCGAGGTCTTTCTCGCCATCGACGGCTGCCCCCTCCTGCCCGGCAGCGGCATCAACATTAACACCCCCGCCACGTGGGCGCAGGACATGAAGTGCGTCTACGACCCGCGCCTGGTCCGCCGGCTCATCGCTATTGGTGAACAACTGGGCGCCCCCGTGCAGTCGGCGGTGCTCAAGAGCGCCATGTCTGACGCCAGCGCGGTGTACGACGTGGGCGCGGCCGCGCGGGTGGCGGTGTTCGGCCACGTGCGCGACAACAGCCACGGCTACGAGGTCACGCGCCTGGGCGCTGCCGACCAGACGCTCGACATCCTTGCCGCCCTGTGCGCCGACCCGCAGACGTAACCCTCATCATGCTCGATGCCGCCGGGCGCATTCTGGTCTTCCATCACGGCGCGCTGGGCGACGGCGTCTTGCTCTGGCCCCTGCTGCGCGGCTTCGCCGAGCCCGTCACCCTCATCGCCCCCGGCGAACGCGGCCAACTGGCGCAAAGCTGTTTGCCGCAGGTGCAGACGTACGACGCCAACGCGGCCTGCTGGTCCACACTGTTCGCCCCCGGAATCCCCAGCCCGGTCGATCACTCGGTGAACCAACTGCTGGCGCGCGCCCAGCTCATCCTCAGCTTCGTCAGCAATGGGCACGACGCCTGGGCGGCGCACGTTCGTCAGCATGCCCCGCAGGCGCAGCTCGTCTGCATCGCCCCGCGCCCGCCGGGTGACTATCGCCAGCATGTATGCGCCTGGCATGCGGAGCAACTGGCTGCGCAGGGGGTAGCGGTGAACTGGCGCGATCCGGAGTTGCGCTGGCAGCCCGATGGCCCGATCCTGCTGCACCCCGGCAGCGGCGGCCGCGCCAAGTGCTGGCCGGCAGCGCGCTGGGTGCAATTGCAGACCGCACTCCAGCAGCGGGGTTTGCCGGTGCGCTGCGTGCTGGGTGAAGTGGAACTGGAACGATGGAGCGCCGCCGAGCGCGCCCAGCTCCAGGCCGTGGTGTGCCCCACGCTGGTGGATTTACAGGCGCAACTGCGGACGGCGCGGGCGTTCATCGGCAACGACAGCGGCCCGGCGCAACTGGCGGCGCAACTCGGGTTGCCGACGCTGGCGCTGTTCGGCCCCAGCAATCCCCAGCAGTGGCGGCCGCGCGGCCCACGGGTGTTCACGCTCGCGCCGGCAGCACCGCAGCCGATGACCTGGCTCACCAGCGCTACCGTGCTGGCGCTGGTGGATCCCCTGCTTCACGCGGTCGCCTGATGCATCCGCAGCAAAGCGTGATAGGGACGACCCGCCAGTAGCTGCTGGCCATCGGTGAAACCTTCGGGGCGATTGCGCAGACGTTCGATCAGTCGCCCGCGCCACAGCAGCAGGTCCGCCTGATGCTCGGCGACGACGGCGAGGTTGCGGCATTCGCGCGGATCGGTTTGCAGATCAAAGAGCAACTCGCTGCCGGCGGTCGGACGCCAGATGTATTTCCATCGGCCGTCGGTGAGGTAGTGGTTCGCCTGCTCTTTGCTGTAACACGCGGAGTGTTCGCCGTGGAGCACCGAGCGCCAATCGGTCTGCTGCCCGCGCAGGATGGGGACGAGGCTCCGGCCGTCGAGATCATCAGGCACCGCACAACCCGCCAGGTCGAGACAGGTGGGCATGAGGTCTTCCAGACAGGTGGGTTGGCTGAAAACCTGTCCGGTTTTGAAGCCGAGGTTGCCGCCGGCGCGGATGAGCAGGGGAATGCGCGCCGAGCCTTCGAGCGGTTCGCATTTGCGGAAGTAGTAGTGATCGCCCAGCATTTCGCCGTGGTCGGAGGTGAAGATGACGACGGTGTTGGCCTGATCGAAACGGTTGCTGCCGCGGGCGGCGAGGATGCGGAAGATCTGGTCGTCGATGTGGTTGATGAGGCCGAAGTAGCCGGCCTGGGCGGAGCGCAGCGCTTCGCCGCGCAGGTGGACGCGCGGGGATTCGATGGACAGTCCGACGCCGTCGTTTTCCGGCGGGCTGGTCCAGTCGCCGTAGGCGGGCGTGGGCAGGTCCTGGCGCAGGTAGCGGTCGAGGTAAAACGCGGGGGGACACAGCGGCGGATGCGGCGCGTAGTAGCTGATGGTCAGGAAGAAGGGACAGTTCGGATCGCGCGTTTGCAGGAAGCGCAGCGCCTGATTGGTGACCCACTCGGTCGGATGCAAGGTGGAATCGAGATGCCACGGCCGGGCGTTCCAGCCGTTGAAGCTCAGGCCGTGGCTGCACAGGCCGTCGTTGACGCCGGCTTCGCGGCGGAGAAAGACGTCGTAGTCATCGCCTTGCTCGTAACCGCTGCCCAGCACCATATGGTCATAGCCGAAGCGGCGGAACTCCGGCGCCTGGTGCATGGTTCGGCCGACGAGGAAGGTCTGGTAGCCGGCTTTGGAAAGTTCACCGGGCAGCGTGCGCGGAGGGTTCCATTGCGGATCGCCGGTGAAGCCGACCATGCCGTTGGTCGCCGGGTGCTGGCCTGACAGCAGCGCGCGGCGGGCGGGGATGCACGAAGGGCAAGTGGAGTAGCAGCGGGAGAAGCGCGTGCCCAGCCCGCCGATGGAATCCATGTTGGGGGTCAGCAGCACGGGATGGCCGTCGGCGCCCAGGGCGTCGCCGCGTTGCTGATCGGTCATGATGAGGATGATGTTGGGTCGGGGGTCAGGCATGTATCAGCTCCAGGACGGAAAACGTGGACGTCGGCCGCTTCCGCTGCGGGCAATTATGACCCAGGTTCGGGGACATCCGCCAGCGTGTCGCGGGACACTTCCATGCGTCGCGCCAGGTGCAGGAAGCCGAGCATGGAAATCACGGTGGCGAGCATATTGACCAGAAACACGTGGCCGCCCATCCCCGCCCAGGCGGGCACGGTCCAGGGCGTGAGCGGGATGGTGAATTCACTCCAGCCGGCGTAGAGCAGCATGCCCAGGAAGGGCGCGATCGCCCCGCGGATGCCGGTGAGGGTGACGTGAATGCCCATGTACAGCGCCACCATATGCCGGGCGGCAAAGTCGTTGTGGCCCAGATGCCACGCCAATGCCGCGCCGCCGCGGGCCACGCCCTGCGCCAGCCGACCGACGGTCAAGACGCTCAGCCAGCCGGACACCGCCCCCAGCCAGCAGAGCAGTTGGTCGAGCAGAAAGCTCACGCAATGCAGCACCCGGAAGCGGGCGATGTTGACCTGATCCAGATGCCGCGCCCAGCGCGGCATGGTCGCCGTCGCCAGCAGCAACGGAATGGTGGTGGTCAGCGCGATGCTGATGACATAGCCGTTGGGTCGGGCTTCAGTCAGGTCGGAAATGATGTAAACGATCACCGTGCTGGCGGCCATGTTCGATCCGCCCAGCAGCATCTGCAGCCACATGTAGCGGCGAAACAGGTGGTCGGTGCGCCAGACCGTCCACACGGTGGCGCGCGGCTGCTGCGGGTCATACTCGTAAATCGTTGCGGGGGAACCATGCGGCTGCGGCTGGGCGTCGGGCTGCACCTCGTAGCGCAGCAGCTGGCGTTCGCCGCGCAGTCGTATGCGTCCAAAGCTGGTCGCCCCCAGCGCCGCCAGGCACATGCTCAGCGGATACACATAGCGGAACGCCATGGGGTCGCGGTCGAGCAGCGCATAACCAAGCAGGGGAACCACCGCCATGACGATGCTGGACACGATGGTCAGTCGGCCGGTGAGTTGCCCCCGCAGGTGGCGCGGATAGTTCATGCGCCAGACGGTGCTGCGCAGGGTGATGATGCCCGCCAGCAGACACCGGCCGACGATGACCAGCAGGGTGAGCAACTGAGCGCCCAGCGGCGTGGTGGGCAGCAGGGCGAAACCCGCCAGCGTCGCCAGCGTGCCCAGTTGCAGGCCGACGATGCAGCGCACCTTGGAGCGCCCGCGCGCCAGCCGGGCCCAGATGAAACTGGTGACGTTGGCGAACATCGGCGCCGCCATGATGACGGCAAACAGCAGCGGGGAAACATCAAAGCTTTTCCGCGCCAGCACGCCGACCACGGTGGCTTCGATCATGCCCACCGCCACGGGAAACAGGGCGGCAGTGGTCAGTTCGTAACGATAGCTCTGCCGCGTCATCAGCGGCTGGGCGGCAGGATGGAAGCTCCGCAGCCAGGAACCGAGCATCGGGCGAGTGTAGCAACCGACGGGGAAAGATCATCCGGCCGGCCGATGCTGGCGCGCAGGATATTTCACTTAGCCCCCGGCGAGTCGCCAGGGGCTAAATGATGTTGGCGGATAAGGACCAGTTGCCGGGGACGTTTACGCGATGACCTTGTTGAGGCGATAGCTGAAGATGCCGGTGGCGCCGGCGCGGTGCAGGCGGGGGACGAGTTCGCGTTCGATTTTTTCCTCGACGATGACTTCGATCGCCACCCAGTCGCCATCCGCCAGGGGATTGACGGTGGGGCTTTTCTCGGCGGGGAGCACGGCGAGGATTTCCGGCAGGGCGGCGCGGGGGACGTTCATCTTCAGGCCCACCTTCTGCCGGGCGGCAATCGCGCCCGAAAGCAGCAGCGCCAGGTCTTCGATCTTCTGGCGTTTGGCGGAATCGCGCCAGGCGTCGTGGTTGGCGAAGAGGCGGGTGGTGCTGGTGAGGATGGTGTCGATGACGCGCAGCTTGTTGGCGCGCAGCGAGGAGCCGGTCTCGGTGCAGTCGACGATGGCGTCGATGAGGCGGGCTTTGACTTCGGTGGCGCCCCAGGAGAATTCGATTTTCTTGATGGGGATGTTGCGCTGCTGGAAATAACGGCGGACGCTGTGGACCAGTTCGGTGGCGATGATGCCGCCGGCGAGGTCTTCGGGTTTCTGGATGGCGGATTCCTCGGGCACAGCGAGCACCCAGCGGATGGGGTTGCTGGTGGCCTTGGAATATTCGAGCTCGCAGACTTCGTGGACATCCGAGCCGTTTTCGACCACCCAGTCATAGCCGGCGATGCCCATGTCGATGACGCCGTCTTCCACGTAGCGGCTCATTTCCTGGGCGCGGAACATGACGCACTCGATCTGGGGATCGTCGATGGCGGGGAAGTAGGAGCGGCCGGAGACGCTGATGCGATAGCCGGCGCGTTCAAAGAGGTCGATGGTGGAGGCTTCGAGGCTGCCCTTGGGCAAGCCGATGCGAAGCAGACTGTCATTCTGGCGCTGCATCATGGGATTGTCTGGCGCGGCGGGGAAAGCTCAGCGCCGGCCTTTCCGGGTGGTTTGCTTGGTGGTTTTTTTGGACGTCGGCTTGGACGTTTTGGCGGTGGTTTTCTTGGTGGTCTTTTTGCTGGTTTTCTTGCTGGTTTTCTTGGTCGAGCGTTGCGCCGCGGCGCGGCCGGCGGGGGTGGTGGGCGACGGCAGCACCACGTCTTCGCGGAGTTTGTGCTGATCGGACCAGGCGGTCAGCAGGGCGTGCGCCGCCGGGCCGTCGCTGGCTTTGATCTGCCGTTCGAGGAAGGCGGAAGCTTCATCGACGGTGGCTTCGGGATCGACCGCCTGCTGCTCCTTGAGCAGCGCCAGCAGATGATCATCGACGGGCACGGCATGGGCGCCGAAGCAGAGCAGCATCGCCTGGCTGGCGACGTAGTTGGTCATGCCGGGCAGGGTGTCGAGGTATTGGCGAATCTGCTTCTTGGGTTTGCTCGCCACATCCGCCAGGGATATGTCATGCTCGCGGATGTAGATTTCGTTGAGCACTTCATGCAGGCGAATGGCGCGTTCCTCCGCCAGCGGGTAGTCGGCGCCGATGAGGGCGATGAGCTCATGGGGCAGGCTGACGCGCAGGTCGTTGAGGTCCACGAGCTGCGCCATGAGCCGGGCGTGGGCTTCGCCGGCGCGTTTGGTGGAACTGCTGTTCCACTCGAGGAAGCCGATGACCAGCTGGGTCACCGGATCGGCGGCGGCGGGGCGCGGCTCACCCTTGTGGGCAGCGGAGATTTTCTTCCACAACGCCGCGAACGGCTTGGCGTACTGGGCTTCGTTCTTCACCGGGCTTACTCCTGCATCGTCTGGTCATCCGCCGGCGCGGCGTCAGCAGCCGCGGGGTCCCCTGACGGGGCTGCCTCCGGGTCCGGTTCGGGCGCCAGACGAGCTTCCTTCTGCAATCCCTGGGCGATGGCGGCGTACACCTCCGCCTCTTTCTTCAAACCTTCATCCAGCCGAAATTCCAGGCGGGGCAGCTTGTGCAGATTCACCAGCCGGCGGATCTGCTTGCGGATGTGCGGCGCGGCGGCATTGAGCCCCTGCACCGACAGCGGGCCATGCTCGGCGGGGAGCACGGAGACAAAGAACTGGGCCTGGGAGAAATCGGGGGCGACATCGACGCGGGTGATGCTGACCAGGCCGCGCACGCGCGGATCGTGCAGCTCGCGCTGGATGATCTGGCTGACGGCGCGCTGCAGGCTGGATTCGACTTGTTCGACGCGATGGCTCACGGGTGGGCGACCGGGGCAGACGCGGCAAGCAAGCTCGCCGGCTAAGCGTTCGGTCATGGGTCCTGGGTGGGGAGAGTGGTTATTCCGTTTCGGTTTGCGCGGCTTCGACGCCAGTGAGAATCTGCGTGGCGTGATCCGCCAGGTAGCAATCCCGTTTGTGGCGCAATTTCTCCAGAATGCGGTCCAGCACGCTCTGGCAGTGCGTCACATCACTGCTGGCGAGGGTGACGCCCAGGACGGCGCGGGTGGGGTCGTCCTGGGCGGCGACTTCGGCAACGGACACCTGATGCTCGCGGTGCAGACGGTCTTTGACGGACTGGACCACGCGGCGTTTGTCCTTGAGCGTGGGCTGTCCGTCCATGACCAGTTCAACCTGCAGTATGCCGACGATCATCACATGCTTCCGCGCCGGGTGAATCAGGTGAGTTTGCGGGCGATGGTCTGGCTGCGGTAGCAGATCATCAGGTCGCCTTCCTTGATGTCGTCAAAGCCCTTGATGCGTACGCCGCACTCGGTGCCCAGACGGACTTCCCTGACATCGTCCTTGACGCGGCGGAGGGCTTCGATCGCGCGGTTGTCGGTGACCACCACGCCGTTGCGCACCAGCCGGATCAGGGCATCCTTCTGGACCGAGCCTTCGGTCACCAGACAGCCGGCGATGTTGCCGACCTTGGAGATGCGGAAGACCTGGCGCACTTCGAGCTGGCCGACGCTTTCCTCGCGGCGTTCGGGTTCGAGCATGCCTTCGAGGGCCTTGACGATGTCGTCGGTCAGGTCGTAAATCACGCGGTACAGGCGGATTTCCACGCTGCGTTCGTCGGCGATGTCGCGCACCGCCGTGGGGGCGATCACATGGAAGCCGACCACGATGGCGTCGGAGGCGTCCGCCAGCAGCACGTCGCTTTCGGTGATGCCGCCGACCGCCGCGTGCAGCACCTTGACGGACACTTCGTTGTTGCCGATTTCCGACAAGCTCTTCCTGAGCACGTCGATCGAGCCCTGCACGTCGGCTTTGAGCACCACGCGCAGCTCGCGCACCGCGCCGGCTTTGATGGTCTCGGCGAAGTTGTCCAGCGTGACTTTGGTCTGGCTGGCGAGCTGGAGCTGGCGTTCCTGTTCGCGGTACTGGCGGGCGACATCTTCCGCCTGCTTGAGCGAGCTGGTGACATAGAACTTGTCGCCGGCGTCGGGCAGCATGTCGATGCCGGAGAGTTCCACGGGGGTGGAGGGCTCGGCTTCACCGACAGGCTGGCTGCGGTGGTCGGTCATGTCGCGCACGCGGCCGAATGCCCGGCCCATGACGATGAAGTCGCCCACGCGCAGGGTGCCTTGCTCGACCAGGGCCCGGGCGACGGAGCCGCGGCCTTCCTGCATCTCGGCTTCGATGACGGTGCCGCGCGCCAGGCCGCCGTAGTCGGCTTTGAGGTCGAGCAGTTCCGCCTGGTAGTCAAGAATTTCCAGCAGGTCGGAGACGCCCTTGCCGGTGTGGGCGGAGACTTTGACGATTTCGGTGTCGCCGCCCCACTCGGTGGGATTGAGGCCATGCTCGGCGAGCTGGCCGTAGATTTTGTGGACGTTCTCCTGCGTGGCGTTGGGCAGGTCGGTCTTGTTGAGGGCGACGACCACGGTGACGCCGGCGGCCTTGGCGTGGTTGATCGACTCGATGGTCTGGGGCATCACGCCGTCGTCGGCGGCAACGACCAGCACCACGATGTCGGTGACGTTGGCGCCGCGGGCGCGCATGGAGGTGAAGGCTTCGTGGCCGGGGGTGTCGAGGAAGACGACCGTCTTCTGCTGACCCTCGGAGCCTTCAATGGTGACGCGGTAAGCACCGACATGCTGGGTGATGCCGCCGTCTTCGTGGGCGGCGACGTCGGCTTTGCGAATCTTGTCCAGCAGGCTGGTTTTGCCATGGTCGACGTGGCCGAGCACGGCCACGACCGGCGGGCGGCGGCGGACATCGAACTCTTCCTGCTTTTCGAAGATCCGCAGGACGGCCTGCTCGGCGGTCTGACGTTCTTTGACCGCCAGTTCGATGTTGTATTCCAAGGCGATTTCCATGGCCATCTCGGTGTCGATGGCGGAGTTGATGGTCGCCATGACGCCCTTGCTGAACAGGTACTTGATGATGTCGCCGGACTTGATGCCGGTGGCGGCGGAGAGGCCCTTGATGGTGATGGGCTCGGCGATTTCAACCTTGCCGCCGACCTGCGCGGGGGAGGCGCTGACGTTCATGCCGCCCTTGGTTTTCATGGCGCGGCGGCGTTGTTTGAGGAAGCCGGGCGCGCCCTTGAGGCGGGCGTCCAGTTCGATCAGGTCCTGCTCGCTCATTTTGCCCGGACCCAGGGCGATGACATCGCTGTTGCGCGAACGGCGCGAGCTCTGGCTGCGCCGCTTGTTGCCGGCGGCGCCGCCGCGGGCCGGCCCCTCGGCATCCCCACCCCCACCGGCGCCTGCGCCGCCAGCGCCTCGGCCGCGGGCCGGACCACGCGAGCGCGTGATCCCCGGCACATCCGGTTCGTAGGAAGTCGTGCGCGGACCACCGCCGCCACCTCCCCCACCACCAGCGCCGGCGGGACGACGGGGACGGGGCGCCTGCACCACATCAGGCTGCTCGACGCGAATGACTTTGGGTCCCTTGAGCACCGCATCCTTGGGCTTGGCCAGACGCTCACCCACGGGCAACACCACCTTGGGGCGGTCGGGCACGTTGGGTTTGCCCATCGGGGAAGCCGACTCCGCGGGCGGCGCGGCGGCGGCCGGGGTCGCCAAGGCGGCGATCGGCGGCGTCACCGGTTCGGACGTCGGCTCGGCGGCCGGCTGGGCCGGCGTGGTTTCGGGCGTCGCCGGCGCGGGGGATTGCTCGGCGATCGGCGCAACGGGTTCCTCTTCCTGGGGCACAGCGACGGGCGCGACGGCCGCGACCTGCTCCTCGGGCTCGACGACTTCCAACTCTTCGACAGGGGCAACAGCGGACACGGCATCGCTCTCCTGGGCGTCCTTCTTGCGGGCCGCGCGTCGGCGCGGCGCCCGGACCTTGGACAGATCAACGGGCGCGGCCGTCTCCACGGCGGTCTGCGCGTCCTGCTGCTCGGTGACGGTGAACCATTCGATCAACGTCGCCTGCAGACCCACCTTGACCACCGACATGTGGTTGGTGATGCCGGGGACGCCTTCAGCCTTGCATTTCTCGACGATCGCCTTGCTGGTGACGCCCAGCTCTTTGGCAATCTCGAATACCCGCGTGGCCTTACTCAAGACTCACTCCTTTATGCAGCTCCGTACGCCGCACCGCATTAACCGCACCCACAATCCGCCACCAACCTGAAGCACACTCCCGCCGCCGACGTCCAGCGCCGGCGCGCGGCTCGATTCATTGCCTTACGACGCCGATTCATCCTTGGGCGCGCTGTCACCCGCCGCGGGCGCCGCGTCGGGTTCGCTCTGCCGCTGGGCGAGCATGTCGGCGATGTCGCCGCCGCCGCCGTCGGCCGGGGCTCCGCCGCCGCCGAGAATGTCGCCGAACACCGCCGCCGCCTGGGCTTCACCGGGTTGACCCAGCAAGGCTTCCTGCTCGGCGTGACGACGCTTCTCGGCTTCCTCCTTCTCCTTCTGCTGCTGCTCGGCGACCTGCTTGGCGCGCTCCGAGGTGATCGTGATGAGCTTGGCGGCTTCCTCGGGCGTGCACTGGAGCGACTCGACGAGGTAATCGGCGCCGACTTCCTCGACATCGAACACGCTCACGACGCCCAGCGCCGCCAGGCGGTCGATCTGATCCTCGGTGAGGAGCTTGGTGGCTTCCAGGGTCTCCTGCATGATGTCCAGCCCCTTGCTGAACTCGCCGGGGGTGAGGATGTCCACGTCCCAGCCGGTCAGCCGCGCCGCCAGCCGCACGTTCTGCCCGCGCTTGCCGATCGCCAGCGAAAGCTGATCTTCCTTCACCACCACCGTGGCGCGACCCAGCTCGAAGCAGAGGCTGATTTCCATGACCTCGGCGGGCTTGAGGGCGTTCTGGATGAGAATCTGGCTCGATTCGTTCCAGCGCACGATGTCGATTTTTTCGCCGCCCAGCTCGTCGACGATGTTCTTGATCCGGCTGCCGCGCACGCCCACGCACGCGCCCACGGCATCGACCTTCGAGTCGATGGAGCTGACGGCGATCTTGGTGCGATGGCCCGGCTCACGCGCCATGGCTTTGATTTCAATGATGCGCTCGGCGACCTCCGGCACTTCGATCTCAAACAGCCGGCGGATGAAGTCCGGATGCGCCCGGCTGAGCACGATCTTGACCTGATTGCCCGCTTCGCGGACGTCGAGGATCAGGCAGCGGACGCGCTCGCCCGCCTGGTGCTGTTCGCCGGGGATCTGTTCGCTGCGGGGCATGAAGCCTTCGGCGCGGCCGATCTGCACCACCAGGGCGCCGCCCTCGTAGCGCTGCGCCATGCCGGTGGTCAGTTCGCCCACGCGGTTGATGAATTCGTTGTAGATGCTCGAGCGTTCGTCTTCGCGGAAACGCTGGATCATGACCTGCTTGGCGGTCTGGGCGGGGATGCGGCCCAGGGAGACGAGGGAGATTTCCTCCCCGCCGCGCCAGAGTTGGATTTTCCCGGTGAAGCGATCGAGCTCGCAGCGGAACTCCTCGGTGTCGATGGCGTTGAAGTGCTTACGCGCGGCGGACACCATGGCCTGTTCGATGTCGGCGAACAGGGCTTCCTTGTCCACGTTGCGGTCACGGGAGATCGCATCGATCAGACGCAGCATTTCCTGGGGATTCATGCGGGACTCTTTCCTGTGCTATTCAGTTGATGAAGCTATTCAGTTGTGCTCAGTTGTCTCGACAGTTGGAGGTGGTGGAACATACGACTGCTCGACCACCGGTGACGCCGCTCGGCCGATAAACAACAAGGCCACGAACGCTGACCGAAGCGTACGTGGCCCAAGACGCATGGCGCGCTCCGGGGGATCAACTCCCGGGGAGCGAGCGAAGGATGCACCGCTGCCGTGCATTAGCCCATGCTGTCGCCTCCCTTCATGGGATCCTCCCTGAAAGGCGTCAGCCGGGGGCACACGGCCGAAAAGGTGTCGAACTGGTGGGGGGACAGCCGTCCCATCACCGGGTCCGAGCCTTCTCAACTGCATTTGCGGTTCGCTGGAGCATCCGCATGGCCTCAGGCTCCACCTGCCCGCCAAACCGTGGCGCGGCAAACGTGGAATCCTCAAGAATACGCCAATCTCGGGGGGTGTCAAGTTTTACATGGGGGCGGAAATGGGGGCACGAGCGGTGAAACGCCCACGGCACCCGTGTCACCCGCATCACCCGCCCACTGGCGTGGGCGGCTCAGATATGCCGACGCGCGTTGGGAATCTTCCGAGCCGCCCACGCCAGTGGGCGGGTGGCTGGCGTTCACCATCCGCCACCTTCCTCCTCTGTCCGACACTTCAACCTCACGGTATCCTGCTGGGATCAACCGGTCACCGCCTGGAACCCGCCCTCATGGCTACCCCCACCGTCATCGAAAAACCGCTGGCGTTCCACCTGCACCTGACCGACGTTCGCGCCCTGCGGCCATGTCGGCACAGCGGGGCGCCGCTGCCGGATTCACTGGTCATCGAGCCGGGCATATACCGCGTCCATGACCAGGTTTACGACTGCCGGCGCGAGGGCCTGTACCGCTTCATCCACCCCTGGATCGACAACCAGCAACGCGTGGTCTACCGCAAGGATCGCGTGGGCCTGCTGTCGAGCTTGAGCTGGATCGTCAGCCACGGCACGCGCGACCAGAGCCTGACCCACGACCAGCAGGTCACCCTCGCCAAGCAGGGCAAGCTGATCGTCACCTGTGGCCATGCCGCCCAGTTTGCCGTCACCCTCCTGCGCCAGCTCGACCTGCCCGCCCGGCGCATCGGCGTCAGTCAGGTGAGCCAACGCAATACCTATGACTGTGGCCACCAGCTCATGGAAGCCCAACTCGCCGGTCGCTGGACCCTGGTGGACCTGGACGCCAAGCAGCTCTTCGCCCCCCTGCCCCGGCGCGGCCGCAAGCCCGGCCCCCCGCTCAGCGCCGCCGAGTTCCTGTCCGTCGCCCGCAGCGGTGATTACCAGCTCCAGCCACTGTCCAACGCCGTGTTCGCCGTCATCGGCGGGTTCCGCGAGCGCGACTATTCCTTTGACCTGCTCATGGAAACCCAGTTCCACAGCACCGCGGCGCTGCGCCAGTGGTACGCCCGGCTGACCGAATGTCTGTATTGCTATGAAGCGGGCGTGACCTGGACCACCGCCCCCACGCCCACTGCGCTGCGGCAGGCGCGCAAGCTCTACGCCGCCGATGCGAGCCGCCGCTATCTGAAACTGGACGAATACACCCAGCAGCTCTATGGTCAGGCGTGATGGCGGATCCCTTTGACATCCTGGGACTGGACGCCGGCTTCGGGCTCGATGATGCTCAGCTGCATCAGCAGTTCATCCGTCGCAGTGCCGAGCATCATCCCGATCGGTTCACCGATCCATTGGACCAGGCGGACGCCGCCGAGCGCGCCGCAGCCGTGAACGAGGCTTACCGCACGCTGGCGGACCCGGAACGGCGTGCCGGGGCGCTGCTGCGGCTGCTGGGCGGCTCGGATGCGGGGGACGACAAGCGCTTGCCGCCGGACCTGCTGCTGGAAATGATGGAAGTCCGTGAAGCACAGGAAGAAGCCCAGGCGGCCGGCGACGACGCTAAGCTCGCCGAGTTGGCGCAGTGGGCGCGGGAGCAGCGCGCCGGCTATCTCAAGCGCATCGGCGAACTGTTCACGCAGGCGCAGGCGCTGTCCCCCGACCAGCGTGCCTCGGTGCTGGACGAGATTCGCCTGCAATTGAACGCGCTGCGCTATGTGCAGCGAATGCTGGATCAATTGCCCCCCGCCCCCGGAAGTACCCCCGGAAGTACCTCCGGAAGTACCTCCGGAACCCGACCCGCCAGCTAACCGGCAGGAACCCCACATGACGCGCGACGACCGCTACTGGATGCAGCTTGCTCTGGACGCCTGTCGCCAGGGGGTGCGGCTGGGTCAGTCGCCCTTCGGCTCCTGCATCGTGCGCGACGGGCAAGTGCTCAGTGCCGCCCACAACCAGGTCCGCTGGGGCTGTGACGCCACCGCCCATGCCGAGGTGCAGGCGATCCGCTGCGCCTGTCAGCGCGTAGGCGACATTCACCTGACGGGGGCAACCATTTACGCCACGACCGAGCCGTGCCCAATGTGCTTCACCGCGATTCACTGGGCGCGGATCAAGCGGATCGTCTTTGCCGCCCGGATCGAGGACGCAGCGCGGTTCGGCTTCAACGAACTGAAGGTCGCCAACGCCCAGCTCAAACAACTGGGGGGGACAACGGTGGAACTGGTGGGCGATGTGCTGCGGGCCCAGGCGGTGCAGCTATATGAATACTGGCGGCAGGCGGGCGGGAAGCCGTATTAAAAAAGGGTATTAAAAAAGGGGATAAGTACATTTATTTTATAAAATAAATGTACTTATCCCCTTTTTTAATACCCCCGGGGTGCTGTCGCCCACTGCCGCCGGGGTTTCGCTACAATCGCCCGCCCTATGACAACTACCGAACGCGATGTGGTTCTGGGCATTTCCGAGCCGGACGAAGGCGTCTGCCGCACCCTGGCGAATCTGCAAACCGACCTGCTCCTGCTGGGAGCGGGGGGGAAGATCGGGCATGGCCTGGCGTTGACCGCGCAGCGTGCCCTGCAGCAGATGGGCAGCAGCAAAAAAGTGCTGGCGGTGTCGCGGTTCTCCGACGCCAAGAGCCGGGCGGCCTTTGAAGCCGACGGCATCCACTGCATTCCCTGCGACCTGTCGGACGCCAAGGCAGTTGAAAAGCTGCCCGCCGCGTCGCATGTGGTTTACCTCGCCGGCCAGAAGTTCGGCACCGCCAGCGGGCAGCAGGCGACGACCTGGCTGCTCAACACCTACGTGCCGGGCGTGGTGGCGCAGCGTTGGAAAGATGCCGCGATTGCGGTGTATTCCAGCGGCAACGTGTACCCGTTCCTCAAACCCGAAACCGGCGGCGCGACCGAAGCGATCGAGCCGAGCCCCATCGGCGAGTACGCCCAGAGCGTGCTGGGCCGCGAGCGGATTTTCGAGTACTTCAGCCGCGCCAACGGCACGCGCGTCTGCACCATTCGGCTCAACTATGCCCAGGAACCCCGCTACGGCGTGATCGTGGACCTGGCGACCCAAATCCTCGCCGGCACCCCCATCGACATCACCCAGGGCTACGTCAACGTCGTCTGGGCGGGCGACTGCAACCGCGTGACCCTGCGCTGCTTCGACATCGCCGGCTCCCCCCCCACGCTGCTGAACCTCTCGGGCCCGCAACTGACCGTCCGCGCCCTGTGCGACAAGATCGGCAGCGCCCTGGGCAAGACCGTCACCTACACCGGCAAAGAAGCCGCCACCGCCCTGCTCAACAACGGCGACTTCTGCTGGAAGACCTTCGGCCCCGCGCAGGTGGGCGTTGATGAAATGGTCGAACGCATTGCCGCCTACCTCAAAACCGGCGGCTCGACGTGGAAAAAACCCACGCACTTCGAAGCCCGCGACGGAAAGTTCTGATTCCTGTCGAAATCCCCCCGCACCCCCGGCCACGCTTGCGCCTCCGCATGCAGCGCTATCCCTCCACCACCGCGATCGCTTCAATCTCCACCAGGTAACGCGGGTCCGCCAGCCCGTCGATGAACACCAGCGTGTTGGGCGGATACGGCGCGCTGAGCGTCTCGTTGCGCACCTTGCGAAACCCCGCCAGCGCCGCGCGGTCGGTCAGGTACGTGGTGAGTTTCACGATGCTCGCCAGCGACCCGCCGCAGTATTCGCAGATGGCGCGCAGGTTGGCGTACACCTGGCGCATCTGGGCTTCGATGTCGCCTTCGCCCACCAGGTTGCCGTCGCGGTCGAGCGCCACCTGGCCCGCAATGTAAAGCGTGGACCCGACGCGGGCGACATGGGAATAACCCACCTGCTGCGTGGCATGCACGGTCGGCGGCTGGATGATCTGATGCGGCATGACAAGGGCTCCGGTGCAATGGGCTGCGCGGGATTGTAATGCGACGTTGCGGTTGCGCTCGCACAGCAAGCCCGACAAGTACGACGTAGGGCTCGTTGTGCGAGCGCCCCCGGAACCCCCGGAATCCCGGCCCCGGAAACTGCGTCCCCCGGAACCCGCGCCAGATAAAAAAGGGGATAAGTACATTTATTTCGCAAAATAAATGTACTTATCCCCTTTTTTATCCCCCTTCCCCCCACCGACGCTCGCTCCTGTTGAACTCCAATAGAAATGACAGGGCTTGCTTTCAATAGAAGTGTCACCT